>NZ_JASNVZ010000001.1:0-581572 GCF_049311085.1 Sphingomonas sp. 3-13AW
GAGGCAAGCTGCACTGGCACTCAGGCCGCCGCCCAGTGCCTTTCTGGCAGCGCCAGGTTCACCCCGATCAACCGGGGGACGCTCAACGGCCAATGCTCGCTTCAGTGCCAGTGAGATCGTCGGACGTTATACGGGTGCGGGGGTCGTCCGAAAGGACGGCCCCCATTTTCTATCGGGCCAGGTGCATCGTGGCGGAGAGACTGGGTGCACTCGACGGCGACTGACGCATCTCGGGACTGGTCCTGTTTTCCAGCTTCGCATGCCCGTTTTCATTGCCGACGATAAAAAAGGGGCCCGAGAGGCCCTCGAGTTTGCAAGGCGCATGGCGGTCTTACAGACCGCCTTTGAAGCCTTTGCCGTGGATCTCAGATGTCGCAGGTTGTGCTCCCGTCCTCCTGAATGAGCGCCGGACAGAAGCTGCCCTGACCTTCTGGGAGATCCTGGGTGCGCCAATAGCAGTAGACGTCGGCATCGGACCGCAGCTCGAGCTGGAAGCTTCCATAGTGGCCGCGATGGTCACAGACTGCGAACCAGCCGGGGATTCCGTTGCTGCCATCCTTCGCATAGGGGCGGCATCCCCCCACAGGGGCGGGATTACGCTTATGCGCCCCCCAATACGATCCCACGGCCTCCTCAAGCTTCTCGAGATTGTCGTCGCTCGCCGTCTTTAGCCCAAGCCGCTGCGCGGCTTCGTTGCAGAGGCTCCAACGAACCTCGTCGGCGCGGGGGTTAGCCGCGATCTGGGCTTTCACGGCCGCGAGAGCGGCCTGGTTCAGGAGATCTGCGGTGTTCGCGGCATTCTGCGTCATAGTGCTCATGCTGTTTTCCTGGTGGATGGGGGTGCGACTGGGGTGGGGAGGTCAGCCTGCAATGCTCACGGCGGGCATCCATGCGATAGCGGCGAACGCCGGTGAGCGCGGCTGAAGCGCTGGCCGGCGCCGCCCATGTGAGCAGAGGCGCCTAGGCGGCTAGGCCGAAGTCCGGATGCAGATCGGGCGGCCACGCGAGGTGTTCTCGATCGACCAGGTGCGGCTCCAGATCCGCGCGCCTGCGCTTCCAGTCAGGATATGGGCTCTGAAGCTGTTGTATTTTCGCTGGTTGATGAGGTGACCGTCAGTGTTCACGCGGTCAAAGAGAGCTGGGTCGATCTGCTGCTGAGGCTTCTGCAAAGCCCAGTTCGTCGGCGGGGTCATCTTTTTCGTCCAGGATCAAACCCTCCTGAAGCGCTGCTCAGATGGAGGGAGGGGCTCCGACCCAGTCTAACGGAACGGAAATCTGGTCGCCGAGTAACTCGCTGACGAGTCCTTCTTCAGCCAGGAACGTGGCCATTACGGTCGTGGGGTCGGACACATCTGCTCGGACTTGCGCAATGTACCCCTCCCCGATCGGGCCCGTGTCGATGACGATGCCGGGCCGGCCGCGAGCAATGGAGGTGTCCTTGCCTCGGATCACCACACCGCTCCTCCCAAGAGCTACAGCGAGGCACCGCTCGACCCGCAGCAGGGGTTGGTAGTCCGTGCCAGACAGATCATGCCCCCGTATGACGATGTGGAATGCTTCGGGCCCGTTGCGCGCAGCGTCCTGCTTCAGGGCGAGAGTAGACATCGGGGCTCCTGTCACTAGGCGGTAACGTCTTGGTGGTGCGATGAGATCGCCTCGTGCCATCATTCGGCGAAAATGGATAGCACTTTCAGGATGGAAGGGGCGTGGCCCTCTTCATCTGTGAGCGGTCAAACCGGATCATCCTCCCTTTCTGAGGCAACAGCTAGTCAGCACCGGCTGGCATAATCGTGATCAAGGCGCTGGGGGTCAACTCGGGGTGGGTTTCATCCATCATGTTCGGACGCACCGGCGCGTAAGGAGGGTGCGCTCCCGCGCGTCCTGAAGCCGTCGATCGCGCCATCTGCTGGCTCAGCGGCGCGGAAACCCCTGTGGGCTGCCATAGAAATTGTTGACGATTTGCAGGCGCGTCCCTCGGGAGGGGAGGGACATCAACTCAAGGGACTTCTTCCAGTCGGCTTCGGCGCGCCCGTAGCGGGCCGTGACGTAATTCGAACCGCCGCCGGCATCCCGGTCTTCCTGATTGTATTCATCGTTGCCAACGATCTCACCGCCGCATTTCGTGTCCCACTTCATCCGGGCGAGCGCCAGGAACAGGGCCTTAGCTACCGGGTGAGAGCGGGCACGTTCAACGGCGTGATTGCCTTCCGTCACGTACCAGTGGATGGTGCGCGCCTTATCATCCAGGGTGATGGTGCCGTTGCTGATCTCGAACATCATGGTCTTGCCGTTGGCTTCGGGGAACATGGCCTTCGTCGGCTTTGGCGGACGGCCGGCGCTGCCCTTCAGGCTCATCGGATCGACATACTGGCCGCCATTTGCGGCTCGTGCTTTCTGACGGTTCGGCTCGAACACGGCCCAGGTTATGACCCAGCGGTCGGAGTCATGGATCCGAAGATCGTCGAGAACCTTTTCGGCGAGCAGCCTCCAGTCGACGTTCCGCTGCCCGGCTGCCGCCTTGATAAGCCCCTCCTGGAGCTGGACCGCGACCGCGAGGCGCCGGCGCTGCTCTGCGTTGTGAGCTTCGCGCAGGGTAGCCTTGAGGGCTGCCCATTCGGTGCGGGGGATGGAAATCGTGCCGCTTTCCCATTCGTTGCTGGACATTGGACTACTCTCTCAGGGCAGGAGGATTGTGCAGACGCGTGATCGATGGCCGCCGGCGAGACCGCGCTCGACGGCGGAATGGGTCACGATCCGGTCGGGGGAGTGAATGCCGTCGAATATGCTCAGGACGGCTGCGGCGTCATGGGCTTCCCGTCGACGAAATAGCGCGTCGGTTAGTCGGCAGGGTCGGTTAGTCGGCAGGGTTGCTATGGGTATGACGCTCAAGCGTCACTCTTTTTCCCTTTGCTGCATCTTCGGAACCGGGCCGCGACCTTCAATCCACTGCTCAAGTTCCTCGACCGTGAACCAGCCGAAGTTGTTGAGGTTCTGCTGAGATGGGTTGAGGAAGAACTTGACCGGGTGGACGCTGTGCTTCGCCCTCTCATGATCGATCCAGGCGGGAGAAAGGGCGTGGTACGGTCTCCCGCGGCCGAGGACGCTCATTCGGCCAATCGACTGCAGCTTATCCGCGATCCCGGTCGCGTCTGCTGCCGCGAGGAGGCGCCTGCGATCTTCAATTTCCGAGTTGAACGCCTCGACTAGGGCAGTCGGCACAAGCGATCGTCGTGCAAGGCAGAGGTGGCCGTAGCCAAGGTCAATACTGCCAGAGATCCAGATGGCCAGATCGCCTGTTGCGAGCCCCTCCTGTACGAGGTCGATAATCCGGCGTCCTTCATCGCCGTAGCCCCGGATCGCGAAACTCGCATCGTCCCAGGCGCCGGTGATCAGGCTCAAAGGGCTATAGCGTCGGCATTCCTCGACCGCGTGCTCAAGGTTGCCTCCCACGCAAAGCGCGGTGCTGGTGCTGCGTAGCTTTTTCGCCTTGGAGCCAGCATCGAGGTAGAGCTTTTCCTCGTGCGTCAATTCCGTGCGCTCGAAGCTCCCAAGGGAGGGGATGAGGTGCTCATCGAACGTCCGAAGGCCATGAGAGTCCGGTTCGGGGGCGCCCAGGCGACGCAAAAGCGGGTCGATGCCGATCTGGTGCTGACCGACACTGTCGGGAGCGAGATGCACGCCTGCGATCTGCCCTGCCATCAAGAGAGCGCCGCTCTGAGCTTGATTTGCTGCCATCATGGTGGTTGGTTTCCTGCGGGTTCGACCATTGGTCGTGAGCGGCTAAAAGCGGGTGGATCCTGCGCTGCCTTGCACATCCTCATGGGTCACCCATTTCTCACCATCGCGAGCGATCGTGACGTGGGCGCCGTCTTGCTCAAGCTGGACGCGCCAATACCCCAGATCAAGAAGGGGCTGCTCGTAGACGACGTTGTACACCGGAAAGATGGCTCCCTCGACGTGTACGAGGTCGCCGGTGAGGGGCTGGTCGAAGTACTGAGCGGGGGCTTCAACACCCTGGTACTTCCGAAAATAGACAGCTAGCGCCAGCGTGTGGGTGGGGAAAGCGAGGACTCGGGGTCCCCAGGAGATATCGATACTGAGGGTCTCTGCGTCGGGAACCCAGCCCTTGAACTCGTTGACATGCACCGGAACCGGATTGACCGAGAACGTCAACGACTGGCGCTTACCCGGTGGGTACATCGGACCAGAGCCGCGCGAGCAGATCAGGTCGAGGTCGCTTCGGCGGACGTCATTATCCCGATGAATCTCTTCGCGATACTCACGCATCGCAGCGTCGTCGACTCCGTCATCCGTGGCCTCTTCGAAGCCGCCGGTAAGCCCAATGCAGCCGAGCTGCGGACCGTGCCCGCGGACGGGGGTGAGTATCCCGATCCGCTCACCGTCGGTGACGGTCTGAAGCAGCACCCCGATCGGCGTAGGGTTGTGCCAGCGAAGGTCACCACAGGTTGCGCATTTCCGCGGCCACTCAGCATCAGGGTAGGCTGCGCCGCAGTGATGGCAATGCGAGTAGGGAAAGGGCTTGGCGGTAACGTTGGTCGGTGCGTGCATTGTTCGCTGTCCTAGGGGGAAGTAGATCTGCTGGCCTCGACAGCGGGGTTGATCCCGATAATCCGGACACGGCATAATTCACGGTGCGATCTCGATGAATCGAGATCTCCGCAGGAGAGAGCGGGTCAGGTTCGGCGCTGGAAGTCGCCGAGCACCCCTCCCATGATGTCTGGAAGAACATCGGCGAGCGTCGTGCGTACCAATTTTTCGAGCTCGAGCGTCCTGTCCACTGCAGCCACGACACCCTCGGCCTCTTCACGAGAGCATCCTAGCCTTTCCTGGACGAGGATTAGCCGCTCGTCCTCTGTAGGTTCACGTCCATGCTGAACTTCGAACCGGACATGCGAGAGCATGACCCCGAGATAGGTGGGGTCGGCGGGGTGTAGAGCGCTTGTCATCTATCTTTCCTTTCTACCGTGTGGTCGAACCCTCGCGTGGCGGAAGTCCAAGAGGATCGCGCAATCAAAGGCGTCAGCCGGGCACGATCATCAGTGGAGCGAACGAGGTAATCGTGCACGTCCTCGTTGATGAACGGGGATCATCGTTCTGACGCAGTGGCAGCCTTGATAGAGAAGGGTATCGCTCCACCGATCGCACGCATGGCTGCGTGAGCGGTCGCCCGCGACGGGTACAGAAAGGCCCCGCCTCGATCCCTTGACCATTCTGGGCCGTACGGGTCGACCAGCCAATGCCCGGTAATTTTATTACGAACAACACACGGTTTGTCGGGCCTTTTTTTCCTGACGCGGCCCATTTTCAGATCGGGCATTCCGTTCTCCGGCACTTATGATGTTTACGGGAAGCCAGCGACATCCTAGAAACTGTACAATGTCCTCAACGACCGGAATCAGCAGAATCGATGCACCGCCGGTCTGGCGGTCAGCAACGATTGCGAACATTCGCCTTGTGATTATCTGCGCCCTTGTCGCGGCACTAGTGCGAAGCTTCATCGTGGCGCCATTCGTAATTCCGTCAGAATCGATGTTGCCCAATCTTTTGGTGGGCGACTACATCTACGTCACTAAATGGACTTACGGATATAGTCACTACTCGGCGGGGTGGGGGCTGTTACCCAAGGCCGGCCGAATAGGCGGAAGAGATCCGGAACGCGGTGAAGTTCTGCTGTTCGCCGGGACAGGTGACCCGTCTATCACCTTCGTTAAGCGCTTGATCGGGCTACCCGGCGATCGCGTTCAGATGCGCGATGGTAGGGTGTGGCTTAACGGGCAGGTGCTACCGTCGGAGCGGCTGAAAGATCTGTTGATCCCGATCACGCCATATACATCCTGCCTCGTCGTTCCTGGCATTATCGATTTGAGAGACCGAATGCCTGATGGTCGCCCCGCCTGTCACTACCTCCGCCGCCGGGAGACCCTGCCGAACGGGAGGTCTTACGTGGTGCTGGATTTCGCTACCGCGCGATCGGACAACACTGAGGAGTTTCTGGTCCCGGTGGGCCACTATTTCGTGCTGGGCGACAATCGGGATAACAGCATGGACAGTCGATTCACCGTTGAAGAGACGGGGGCTGGCATGATTCCCAGGGAGAATCTCATCGGTCCGGCGGCGGGGGTCTTCCTCTCCGTCGATGGCTCAACCTCGCTCGCCAGGCCATGGACTTGGTGGAAGGGGACACGCTGGGACAGGAGTGGCTCTATAGACGGACGTCCGGAAGAGATTGCGGGAACCCTGGTCGAGGGGCTTCCTGATCTTCACTGAGATGGTCGGCGCACCCTGCGAGCGGCGCGATGAAGTCGCGAATGGGGTGGGCATTGATTTCGACATCACCGCGGCACTTCGAGGCAGCGTGGCACCCGGGCGCTCCGCTTCTCGCGTGTTGTCGCGCGGGGCAGGCGAGCGCCACGGGGAGGTCGGTCTTCTCGACGACGAGGTCTTGGTCGCAGTCTTCGCGTCGACCGATCAGCTGCTCCGCGATTAATACTGTTCGGATGCCTGGTCTTCGGACGGAGCATCGAACGATGTGTCGTACTCTGTGCTTTCAGCAGTCGAGTATCCTGCCCCCGAATCCTCGAGCGAAGTCAAAGCGACAGCGCCGAAATGCATCGCCAGTGCGATGACAGCAACGATGAAAGTGCGCCCTAAGTTCGAGCTCACATTGATGACGCGCGTGTCGTTCGCCGAATCCCACGATACGAGGCTTCCACTATCGACCTTACGATAGTTTACCAGGGCGGCAATGACGACGAAGATCGGTATGCCGAAGGCGAGCCCGTAGACGTAGAGCTGGAGGTTTCGCCTGAGCGCTACTGCAAAGGGGATCTGTCGATCGTTCGAGACCCGAACCTTGATGCCGGCAAGCGCCTTCCCTGGCGTGTTGCCGAAGGCGGCTAACACCACGGCTTCAAAAAGAAGTGCGATAGGCGTCATGACCAGGCCGAAGAGCGCCGTCCCTCCCTTACCTTCGAATGCAGGCTGGGCGGCGAAGTCCGGAAATGCGAATGCTACCACGATCCCGGCGATCGTGGACCAAACCGCAAGATCGAGACTTCTTGCCCAGTACCGCGGCCAAGGCCGCGCGAGCGGAACGGAAGCCGCATCGGTATCATTTTCGGTTTTCGCCAGAGTGATGCTCATAATTTCTCCTGATTAAGAACGTCAGCGCGTATGATCGACGAGAGTGAAGAAGTTCTACCCTTCCGGGCGCATTATAGCTGCGGTTTAATAGAAATGGACTGCTGCAGCATCGTCCGCGTGCATCTAATTACCGGCAAGCGCTTAGCTGACACTGGGAAAGTGGCATGAGCGTCGCGCTGGTTCTGATGTGAGTGCAGGTCGTTGGCCTGGCGGTCCTGCGGCGTCGGGCTCAGCTTAGTAGACGATCACACGACCGAGAGCGGCGGATCGGATGTGGCCTACTCAGCCGCGCCGGCGATCTGGATTTGATTCCGCCCCTGCTGCTTCGCCCGGTAAAGTGCCCGGTCCGCGCTCTTCATCATAGAGGCGGAGGTGGTGCGTAGAGGCGGACCGGATATACCCGCGGAGAAAGATATGCGGCCCAGGGTCGCGCCTGTGCCTTCGACTCTGAGCAGCGTGCGGCCGATCTTCTCCCGGACGGCATCAAGGCGCCGAGATGCCTCGCCGCTGTCCACCCCGCGGAAGATGAGGACGAATTCCTCACCGCCGTAGCGGCCGACGAACGGCGACCCCTGGGTAGACCGGAGAGTTCCGGCGACATACTTGATCACACGGTCACCGACATCGTGCCCATGCTGATCGTTGATGCGTTTGAAGTGGTCGATGTCGACGAGCGCGACGGCTAGGTCGGCCTTGTTGACGTTGGAGTTGTCGACCGCCTGCTTCAAGGCGGCATCAAGAGCGCGTCGATTGGCGAGACCGGTTAACGGATCTCTGTCGGCATGCTCGCGGGCCTCGGCCAGCGCCTTCCGCAGCGATTGCGCCTCATTGTAGGCCGTCTGGATCTGGTGCTCGAGATCGTCGCTCTTGCGGATCATCGTCTTGGTGGCAGACACGAGGGTGGCTACTACCGATGCTGGGTCCTCGCGGAGATCAGCACCTCTAAGGACGGCACCGTACTCCGATGCGTTTTGGCCCGAGCGGGCCGTCAGGTCGATGATTTGCCGGATCTGCCGAGCTGCGTTTTGGGCGAGCGTCGTAAGGCTATGCGGGTCACCTTCCCTATACGGGATCTCCTTCAGGGCACCCGGTGTGATAGCACCATGACGCGAGATCGCTTCCTCGACCTTGCGACTAAGTTCGGGATCCTCCCCCGACAGATGGCGACGGAGCAAGTCGTAATGGACTGTGGTTGGCTCCAGGCCACCCGCTTCCAGCATCTCCCCGATACGCCGATAGAGGTCCGTACCGGTCAGCGGGGGTGTTTTGCGGGCCACTCGGCCTTCTCCATTTTTCATAAGCACGTGGTTCGAGGCGGGCGTCCGCGATGTACAGGCCAGCACGCCTCGGTGAAGGGCAGAGAACCGTGGTATCCGCCTTTAGAATGAGGACCGCCCGTGGTGCGGAGCGGCCCTTGCATTTTATAGAACGAACGCTCTTAGAGGGTCTCGTCTTCGAGCGGCTCCTTGAGCAGCAGTTCATCGAGGTCCGCCTTGAGCGGGTTCGACTCTTCGCGCACGACGCCGAGATCGGCGATGCTAAGGCCGCCGGCCGATCGCAGAGCATCACCTGCAATGCTGCTGAAGCGAAGGGAGGGGCTCGTCTCTGGAGTAGGCGTCGGCGCGGACTTCGGGGCTTCGACAGGCGCGGACTCGCGGCTTCCTGCCTTGGTGTCTCCCGCGAACTTGTCGGCGAGAGCTTCGAGAGCGATCGTCGTCGCCACGACCGGGTCTTCGCACGTGGCGGGGACGGTTGCGGACATCGGCGCGGGCGCCGAGCCGACCTCGGGGACTGCCACGACGGCCGGAGCTTGGGGTTCGCCTGAAGCAGTAGCCGGACCGCGAGCAGGAATAGCAGCTTCAGCGGGGGGTACGAGGGCGGTGGTGGTCGGAGCGAGGACAGCCTGGGAACCCGCCATGCTCACCAAGGTCAGGCTGTCGCGCACCGCGGTCGAGAAGCTTTCCGGATCTGCCGGATCTCCGTTGATCCGCTGAAGAAGAACCAGTGGGGTGTTCGGAATCGAGGAGTGCACACGGTAGCCGCCTGCGACTTCGTCACCGTCGTGGATCGACGAACGGACGAGCGATGTTCCGGTCTTGGACACCATGGCGGGGATAGATGAATCCAGAGCGCCTTCGAGCGCGATCATGAGGAAGTCACCTTCCACACTCTGAACCCGGCCCCTGATGGCGACTTGATCGCCCTTCCTGTAAATCGTCATTCTGCACCCCTGTTTGAGATCGTAATGGTTATAGGATGGGACTCCCTCGGTGGCTATACGGATCGCAAGACGCATGTCATTTTAGGATGACCCCCGATCCGGTTCCCAGTCAAAATCTCTTCGCGGCTTGGGGGGAAGCAGGCCTGCGCCTCTCACGCGAGGTCAAAGCGTACCTTCCGGGCGATCAGAAGTCTGTGTGCGGGGGCGCCAAGGCTGTCGCCGATCCACGATCACGAGGATCTCAGTGGCGACGAAAGTAGCGCCCACTCAGGGTTCGACCAGAATGATGTAGGAGTCGGGCAGTACGATGCTGCCTGGAAGAGCCTGTGATTTCTTGATGATGGCCTGAGGGCGCCCGTCGGCCGGAACGACACCGGTGACCTCACTGGTCGGTCCTTTCTCGCGCGTCATGTAACCGCCAGAATCCATGGTCAGCATGGAATCAACGATCTCGGCATGGACGCCGATACCTCCACTTTGCGCAGGGCCATAGGACAGGCGGATTTCACGTTGGACACCCGGGATAGCCGTCAGACTAACGCCACGGTCGACGTAGACGGCTGGCTCGCCTCCGAGGCGGACGGTCTGTTCATGGGGCTTTCCGTCGAGGATCAGTGGAACACGCGTCCCGGACAGCGCGCCCTGGTCGAGCATAGAGCGGACCTGGGCCGCAAGAGTTGCGCTGTCGAGGGCTTCGAGTTGCCCCGGCATCGGAGTGATGACCAGCGTCAGGCTGCCCGCCTCCTGAGCGGTCGCCGGCGTCGCCGCCAAAAGCCCTGCGAGCATAAGGATGATGTGCTTCATGCGATTTTCCCAACCAGTTATCGTGTTCCCAAGGGCGAGATTGTTCAGCGAAGCAGGACAGTCAGTGGTCTCTTGAGCACCGCTCGATGAGCGCACGAGAGTGCACCTCGATCCATTCTCGCATGATGTCGACGGGAACATATCCGGATTTGCCCTTCATCGAGAGGATAAAGGTCATCTTGAACGGCTGGTGGAGGCGCCACGCCAGGCGCGAGATGCGCTCCATCTTCGGGGTCCGGACCGACCACAAGTGATCGTGGGTCTCGGCAATGCCATACGCTTCAGCATCGAGCCGTTCGAGCAGGGCCTCATCCACCGGGTTCGGCGCAGGTATGAGCGCGCAAAGGGCCGACAGAGCAAGATCGGAGGACTTCACGCAGTCGGTACCGAAGTCCAGGCCGTTGGGGGAGTGATAGATGACGTGGCGCACATTGGCGAATACTCCGGAGGATCCGCGCTCGGCGATGAGGCCAAGATCTTCTATCGTGTGCCAGTGCTCGGTGAGAGCATTGAAGTCATGCATCGCCATGTCTGCGTCCTCAAGCGCAGGCATACCATATCACGAACCAGGCTTTCGCCAAGCCGGGCGAGAAGCTTGCTCTGAGAAGGTAGATCAGTTCTCACCCGGTGGCTGGGCGGCCTGCAGCGAAGGCAGCCAGTCGTCGCGCCACACGCTCGCGACAAGGTCGCCGGCGTGGCCTTCCTCGTTCCGCTCGTGAAGAGTGATGTAGCCCAGATCGTCACGTTGCACGATCAGGGCAGACTTCACGGCAGTGGGATCACCGTGGATCACGCCTTCATCTGCGTCCTTGTCGGTGCGTACGCCAGGCGCGGCCTGGCCGGCTTCAGTCACAGAGGCTGCGGCGTTCAGCGCATTTATGATCGTATGGACCCGCTCTACGTGGGTCTCGACCGTCTCACCCTCCAGGAACCGAACGACCACGATCGGAGCGGCATCGTCGTCGTCAGCGGCGTAGATCTCGGTCTCCTCACTGAGCGCTCGAAAGGTGTAGATCATCTTGGTTCCTCTCGAGGATTTGTTTTCGTGGGCGTCCGGGCTTAGGAAGCGTCTCACATCTTGGGGTAGATCTGCAGGAAGCTCCGCGCGACGGCGACGTTCGCCGAGATACTACCGAGTGCTTCGATCTCTTCCGCAGTGCGTATCTCGATAGCGTCGAGCCATTCTGCCAAGGTTGCGAGGCCGTTCCCCGTTAATGGCCCCCGCGCTATTGTAACACTCGCAAGTGTATGCCATCCTAAAACAGCTAGGGTCCTAACCGCCAGTCCCGTGTCGATGCTGGCGCGAATGAGCCCGAACCAGGAGATAAATTGGTGGTTGAAGAAAGAATGACGTTTGCCGTCCGCGAGCACAAAACGGCAGTCAGGTTCCTCTATCTCTTTTTCATCCTGACGTTGATCGCTTGCGTGATAGCCGAGGTGGTCGCCAGGATGACCACCGGTGACATGTCGTTCGCTACCTTCAGCTGCTTCGTCCTGCTTTTCAATGCAGCCGTTGGCCATTTCATCGCGGAGAGCATTTACAGAAGGCACCCCGTCGCTCGTTCTGTGACCGACCGCGGCGGTGAGACGCGTTTCGGCAGCCTTTCTCCAAAACTCGTTTGCGGCGCGATCCTGCTGCTGTCGCTTATTTCCACTGGGATCATGATCAAGGTTTTCGCCCCTAATCCCTAAGCTCAGGCGACGATGCCCCACCACCGGGCGCTCCAAAGAGCATCAGGTGGTGGGCGCCGGGCACTTTGCGGGCATGCTGGGGCGGGTGAGTACGCCTTCAACAAAAAGCATGTCGATCAGAAAGCTTAGATCGCCGAGCTCCGGGTCCAACCAGTGTTGGGGTGGTTCGCCTCCGGCGAGAATGCCGTGGAGCGCGAATCGTCTCATCGTTGCGCAAGCAAAGTCGGCGGGGAAGCCATGGGGCAGCGTATGCAGGACGGCTCCGTCTCCCAACATTGCCGCGATTGCAACGACTGTCGTTCGATGTCCTTTAGCAGAAGGGTCATACTTCTGACCCATCATCTCCTCAACCAAGGATAGCGTGGTGCGGCCGTTTGGCATGCCCGCCGGGGCCTCGACGTCGACGTAGTCCTCTGACGCGTGGTCGTTCATACGATCGCTGAGACTTTCGGCGCATTCCGCCTCCCGGTTCGGGGAAGCAGACTTCGCTCCGCGGCCACCCTCGCGCGCGGCGTTCTTAAGGGCCGTCCGGGCCTTGCTGCCCAAGAGACCAAGCCGGTTCACCATCCCCATGACGGCGCTGCGGGAGACATCGCCTAGCACGTCTGCGATTTGCCCGGACGTCTTGCCGTTCGTCCACATCTCGGTCACGGTTTGCTTACGGTCCGGCGTCCAGGTCACGTGATTGATCTCCAAGATACTCGAAGGGAGGAACGCGTCCCGTGCGTTCCTAGATTTTCCGCTGGGGTACGTTGGGTCGCCCGCGGCAGGAGGACTCTTCGCCTGAAGGAAGAAGAACAGGCGTCTCGTCCAATTTCATGATGTTCGGCAGTCCGTAGGCCGGACCGGCATCGGCGTCGTCGCGATGTCTCAGGTCCGTAGCTCAGGAGTTGTCCGCGCCATTCATGATGTTTGTTCGTCCTCGATCTGATCCACTGTTTGGCGGATCAGGCCCCTCAGCGCACGCCCAGGAGACGGAGCAGCTGCATCACGCGGTACGCAGGAGTGGGGTATGCGGTGTACAGCTGTGCCTGGCGCAGCGCCGCGCCATGCGCGAACGAGAGGCGAAGCTGATCGCCGAAGCTGCTGTCCCAGCCGCTGTCGCGCGGAGCCTCAAGGAGCCTCTCGCTCAGTCGGGAGATGAGCCTTAACGGCACGAAGAAAGCGTAGACGACGAGAAGAGCAAAAGCGTTGAAAATGAACATGGTTTCTTCCTTTGGGACTTCCTATTTTCCCTTCGGTATCACTACCGACCCATATTCATCTTCAATATGCAGCGCCACCGGCGCAGGTACTTTCTTCTTCTGGTCCTCTGTGGCGCATGGCGCGGAGAGCGGCCGCGACTGCTCGGCCCACGTCATCGCCGAGCATGCCGGTCATGCTGTGGAGCTTGTCGATGAAGCGCCCGGGCGTGGTTATCCGCAAACCGAGAGTAACGAGCCGCATGTCGCAATTGACCATGCAATGAACCTGACCCCTTTAGGGTCTCTCGTCAATCTTCTGGTGACGTCCTGAGTGTCTATGCTGGCCTTCGAGCCGGGGCATCCGCGATCCGCTAACGCTAGGGGCGCGAACAGATCTGACGCGCGTGAGGCCGGAATTTCCATCGCGCCCGCGCGAACGGTAGGCCAAGGCGGCGGACGTGCCCTCTCCGCGCCATTGCTTTAAGAGCATCTTGAACGTCCTGTCGGGTGTTACCTTCTCGAACGATGAAGACGGCGCGCGAGCCAAGAGCAAACCGTAAGGTTGTGATTGCCGAGGCGACGTCCTCATGATCCTTTTCCACGGCATCATGAAGTTCGCTGACCGTCATTGCCCGGTTTCCGCCGGCAACCAGACGCAGTATCCGCTGATCCAGCCTTTGTTTCTGTAGGGTCTTTGCTGCCTGGATCAGGACCGTCTGGAGGTCGAACACACGCCGGCGGAGGCGTCTCGCCTTTGAACCGGTATGCCAGGCTTTGTGGGAAAGCTCGTTGATGAGCGATTTGAACTCTGGATTGTCCGGACTTGCCGCAGCGTAGCCGCGCAGATTAGCCGCGATGGCAGGGGAAGCCCAGCAGGCTGCCTTTGTGGTCTCAAAGAGGAATGCTAGCTCGTGGCTATGCTTTTCGAGCAAGGTCGGCGTGGCCACGGGAATCTGCTTTTTGAGGACAAGCAGCCTCTTCTCGCTTCGCTCGATCGCGAGCCGCTCGTCATCAAGGGTCCTACTTATATCGGCAGCCTCGGCGTAAGTTAACTCGCTCACTCTTTTCCCCTCCGATCTCGATCTCCGATCACGGCTCCGCCGAGTTTCGGGTCATCGCTCGCTCATGCACTTCCTGAGGTATGTGTCCCAATCCCGACGGTAAGCCCCGTACGACGAGCAGCGCTTACGTTTATCGGTGTCCAGGAATAGAATTGCTGACGCGCGGCTTTCCGGGCTCACCAGCCGTTGTGCGTGTACGATCCCGCTGCTCAGCAAGTCCAGCCGCTCGCCGAGCGATTTTGCACACCGCGAACTTGCTGACGCAGCCTCCAGTGGTGCGCGTGCCGGCGCGGCGTCTGCGAGCGCGGCGAGGGTCTCCCGGACAATGTCTTCGAGCCTCGCCACTTCGTTCGACGCGTTGTCCGCCCCGCGTTCTGTCACCGCGCGTGCATAGTTCGAGAGGCAGTTTGTAGGGGTCACGCTTTATCTCCGGCAGATTGAGGTGGAGCGCTGGTTGCCGTCAGACAACCTGAAGGACTCAAGCGAGTGAGGCCAGGAAGCTTAGCGGTGAGGCAAGCTGGGAACTGCGCAAGGAGAAGGCGCGGTTCCAAAGGTAGACATCTACCTTCGCGCCCTGATGGGTCCAGGGAGAGATATCGAAAGATGGAGAGCCGGCGGCGTCGACGCAGTAAAGGATGAAGGCAGCGCGCTCCTTGCCCATTGCGGACAAAACGGAAGCTGCGTCGCCAGCAACTTGATAACCCTCGTCTTCGATCCGGCGAATTCCCTCGGCAGCGTCAAAGGGAATGTCCGACATGGGGGGAGAGATAGGTACCGAAACTGGGTCTAGGTGAGCGGTCCAGGTTGACCCTCGGGCGGTGAGAGACAGTACGGGTATGTCCTCTGCACCCGGTAGATCGACAATCTGGGACAGCCGCAAGGTCCCCTTCTGAGCGAGGGCGTTAAGGGCCACGCCCATCGAATCGGGAATTTCGAGGCCGGAGAGCTCCATGTCGGTGAGCTCCAGTCCTTTAACGCACAGGACAAAGGAGGCCCGCATGTTGTCCGCGGGGGAAGAAAGCTCGAGGCGGGCGATAGGTAGGCCGGTTGTGAACGCCAGCTCGGGTAGGACGAAGCTTGAAACCCGCTCTTTTCCAAGCCCTCGCATCCAGTGGCTGACTGCTTCTGCAGCTGGACGGGTAAGGCGTTGCAGGAGGTTAGCGAGCACCGGCGATGCATTGGGGTATGCGACGGCGGTGTCGTAGCCGAGACCTACCTCGCGAACGAGCTCTTCGCGAGCGTCGCTAAGGGATTGGGCGAAGGTGCGCGGGTCGGATGGGAGCTCCCGCCAAAACCACCCATGTTCGGACTGGAGACGATAGGTTCCTTTGTCCCAGGAGATCCGTTCGTTGACGCGGGGAGCGGCCGGGTGAAGACGCTGCAGGATTGCGTGATCGTTCACTCGGGAGGTGCCGCTCAGATAGCAGGCGACGTCCTCTGGTACAGATCCGAGAACAGGCGCGAATGTCGGCATGCGCTTCGTGGTAACATACCGCCTCCGGGCTTCGGTGCGATCTTCCGGCTGGAGATCGCGCTGCACAAGCCGGGCAAGGATCGTCGCATCTTCAGAACTGGTCGTGAGTATCCACAAGTCCTCACAATGCGGGCGGAGCGGCTTCCCGATCCACCGGACGGTGGTTTCATTGATTAGCGAGCGCCACTGGCGGACGACCACCGCGTAGAAATTATCGACTTCGATTATCGGGATGTCTGATAGGCGGCGCACGTCAGACACCCTCCAACCGCAGGCAACCGATGTCGATTGGAGTGGCTTGGCTCAGGAAGGCTCGAAGCTGGTCGACGGCGGTTTGCGGGGTGTTCGCTGCGTCGAGAAGGTCAGCCAGTACGTCGACGTACACAAAGGGCTTTCCATCGCCGTCGGCCTGGCACTCGGAGGGGGCGGGCATGCTGGGCTGCCACCAGACTACGATCCCGATCTCGCCGGCATCGGGATCATGTTCGCGGCGGAAGACCAGATCATGCTCCTGACAGAAAGTTTCGAGCGGCGGCAGTTTGCCCCATTTAGCGGAATCATTGTAGAGGCGGAGCGGCTCATTGCTCGTCGCCGCCTCAATGATCGCCTCGCGCAAGGCGGCAAGTCCGCGGGCATCCACGTTCAGCCGATCGCCGTTCCAGTCGAGTGCGACGCCACAGGCCGCAGCAGCATTAAGAAGGCCATGCAGGCGGTTTGCGGGAAGATGCCCGCCGATGGCAATGTTGGTCGCGTAGCTAGACATGGCAGGAGCTTTCCAAGTGTGGGTTGCGGGTGTCTGACGGCCGGCGCGGCGTCGTGCGCTTTCGCGCGGATCGGCAGGCCGATGCTGCTATTGTTTGGTGAACATGCCCTCCGGAGGCGGGGCGCTGAACCGTATCCCGACCGACGTGCCCTGCTGCCACACAATGTCGCCAGCCATCGCGTGCTCGCCGCGCAGCAACTGAACGGCGATGTCGCTTTTCCGGAGCGGCTCGCTTAGCTTGAGGCGGCATCCCAGAACGGAATGGTCACGGACCCGCCCGGGGATCCGCCGACCACCGATTTCGACAGTTATGGCGAAGAGAATGCTTCGCCGCGGCTCACTGCGGTTCTCAGGAAGGTGGTTGTTCATGCTGCCTCTCGAAAGTAGCGCGTCTCGCCGAACCGTGTGACGAAGTCTGTGAGTCCGCGCTCGAGGTCCGCCTGCGCGGTGGATACATGGAGACAGTAGGCGGGGTTCCAGCTGAGCTGGACCGGGATGTTCAGGCGTCCCTGTGTCCACGTCATCGTCGTGCCCACGTAGGGCGTGATGGGCTCGCGCAGGCCGATCAGCGCGTCGATCGCGATCCGGCCTAGCGCCAGGATTGCTCGCGGTTTCACCAGCGCGATCTCGCGAAACAGAAAGGGCCGACTGGTCGAAACCAGGGTGGCATTTGGCGTCTTGCCGTCGAAGGGGGTCCAGTGCACCGCATGAGAGATGTGGAAGTCCGATAACTGCAAGCCGGCCATCTTCATGGCCCGAAGCATTGGCTGGCCATTCGGCCCCGAAAAGGGGTGTCCGGTAACCAGATCTTCCGGTTCAGGCCGCTCGGCCAGGATCATCAGTGGGTTCACCGTGCGGGTACGCTTTGGCAGCGCCGCCACGCATTCGACAGCGGCCGGATGCGCGTCGAAGGCGCGTAGTGCTGCGCACAACTGAGGTACTGAACGTGCACGAGCACTTGCAGCGATCGCGGCCGCGACCGGGATGCGCTCAGAAAGATGGAACTGCACTATTTTGCCTCTCCGATGTCCTGACTACAGTGGATCCCCTTGGTCGGGGAATGATATCCGCTCGAGAAGTGGTGGATCAGGAGCTGCTCGCGTGCGATGATCACGGGACCCAAGCTGAGCGGGAGCCAGGGGGATATATCAACCTTGCAGGCGTCTTTGCTCAGCAGCGTCCTGAAGAGGTGCAGTCGAGCAGAGGGGGCAACCTGCGCCAAGAGGCTGAACACCACGCCTTCGATCCGCAGATCCGCCGGAGCCTCGAGAGCCTTGAGCATCTCCAATGAGACTTGCTCATCATCTTTCGGCGGCACGGGCGAAGGGAGCGGTTTCACGTCGACATCCGGAACGAGGGTGAAGCTGCCGTCTTTGCCGTGGTGACGGATGATCAAGTGATCGAGATCCGGCTCGCCCCATAGCTTCGAGGCTTGAAGCCCGACGACTCCCGCGAGGACGGTCTCGGGAAGTTTGACCGTCAGGGTCAGCGTTCGGTCGACGATCGAAGTGTCACCGTAATATACGCACCTTGCAGAGATCTGATTGGTGCTACGTACCGCCTTCAGTTCGAGCCACAAGAGATCGCGTGGGGTCGCGATGGTCGCTGCGGCGATTACGAGGGGCGGGATGGTATGGTGTGCTTCAATCCCGGCGCGTTCAACCGCAGAGCGCCAGCGCTCGAGCCGACAGGCACCGTGCCAGTCCAGCCGCGACAGGATCTGAGCTACGTGCGGCAGACAGGTGAGAGTGGGTGACTTCGGGGCCGGCAGCTTCGCGAAGCGCCGGTATCCTTTTTCGACTTGCTCTTCCCAGTCGGGGCCGTCCCGGAGAACGATGCGCCTCAAGGAAGTTGAGCCATCCTTCGTCGCGGTAAGGCGACTCATCCGGTAGCACTTGTCCTTAGCGTTCCACTGAAAGTTGACCGCAGGGCCTTCGGGGGCAGGATGAAGGCGCTTCAGGCGAGCATCGTCGCAGTCTGGCCCGAAAGTGTCGAATACGACGGCGTGGCCAGCGCTCACCAAAGGCTGTACGGCTTCACGATACGTGGGCGCTCGGGCAACGGTTATCTCTTTGGCCGTTACGTAAGGATATCGAAGCACGGTTGTGTGCACTTCCGCTGCGCGCTGTGCATCGTGACACAGGATGTAGAGGTCACATTCCCGGGGCAGTCCCTCGTTCCGGGAATCTGTGCCGCAGTAAAGCCCCAAGAGGCTGTGATAGGTATGCCAATCAGGCACGACGACGGCCCATGTGCCGCCGGCTAAGCCGACGACATGTGGGGGTAGTGACATGTTGCTCTCCCGAAGGCTTTAGCTCAGATCTGGCGCGAGCTCTCGACAAGCGCTTCAGCCAGTTCGCGCATCCCAGGGAAATTCTCGAGCAAGGAGACATAATGTCCCTCATTCTGAGAAGTGTGAAAGCCGCGACCTTCCACCTCTTCCAGAAGCTGGACGTCTTGCAGACGCCCATTCACGGCCTCGATGTAGATGTCGCGTGCTCGTTGCAGCCCTTCAGGGATACGTGTCTGCCACGGGACTATGCCGATCATTCGGCCTTCGGTCCCTGCTGGCATGAACATCGCGTGGTTCGACCGTAGCGCGATGGATGCTAACAGCCCTGGGGTGAGCGGACGGTTCTTGATCATCTGAGCACTCCTGCTGCTTTGGCTTTTTCCAGCCACTCGGGGTATTCCGCCATCATGAGGTCGTAGAGGTCGGCGTCTGAAAGCGCGTCTGGCTCCTCGACAGCGAAGAAGTTCGCGTTGTCGACGAGACGCCCCGGCATCGTGTCCAGCATGGCCAGAAAGTCGAAGCCTTTTGGTAACGTCGAGCGTCCGCGCTTGAGGCCACGGGGAAGCTCTCCGACAGCCATAAACTGCCAAAAGATGCCCTCTCGCGAGGCCTCGACGATCTGCGTCTCGGTAAGTCGCGGGTCGTTCGTTCCACCGTCGGTCAGGAACATGACGTAGACCGGGACGCGGCCGAAATCCGGTTGGGAGCGGTAATGGTCCCGGATCATCCGCATCATCTTGCCGTAGTACGTATTCGGTTCGAGGCCGGTCCGCTTCATCAGGCGCGAGGTGAAGGTGCGGTACGTGTCTGTGGTCTCCTCGCCAAGCCAGTGAGCATTGGCGCCGAAGGCGCAGGTGTCGATCGCGCCATCATCGTCGATGTTGAGGGCGAGGCCCAGACACCGCGTCACCAGAGCGTCGACCGAACCCCGAAGGTAGCGGTCTCGCATGGAGGCCGAGATGTCGGTGGCGAGGCAGATCTTCGCGGTGAGACCGCTAAGACCACGCTTGGACAAGCTAACGCGCGCAGTCTCTGCGACCGCGGCGAGGTTCGCGTCACGCTTTTGAAGATCGACCAATCGGTTCTTGCGAAGGTCGACCAGGCCGGGGGATGGTTCCGGCGTCGATGGCTCAACATCTACGCCGTAGGAGCGCGCTAGGGGCTCCATCCCGCCAGCAAAGCCCTGGCCAACAGCGCGAATTTTCCAGCTGTCGGCACGACGATAGATCTCGCACAGGATCAGGGCAGGAAGCGTCTCGTTTCTCGTGGAGTGGCGATAGGACACGCCTTCCTTTGTCGTGACCGTGATCGCGTTGAGCAGTTCGGCGCTACCGCCGTCGACAACGGCACAGAAGACGATGCGCTGGACTTGCGGAGAAAGCCTCGCGAGGTCGACCCGGAAAGTGGAGGTGGTGACATCAAGGGTAACGACATCGTGCCCGTAGAGAGGTTGCCCATAGAAGACGATATCGGCGTCACCCGAGACCTTGCCGTCGGCCCCTAGAACGTAGGCTGACAGATCAACGTCCATGATGGGCGGGTGTCGATCCATCCGGAATTCCAGAACCTGGACGTCGGCGGTGAGCGGCAGGTTCGCTCCAGGGGAGAGCTCCATCGACTAATCCTTGAATTCGACCTCGCCGAGGCTGACGTCGAACCTGCCGTCTGGGTGAAGGCGAGGTGCTGCTTCTGCGTCGGTCCCCGGCGGATTGCTGCTGAACATTGCGCCGGAGACGCCGTACGTCTCGACGTGACTGATCGAGATCTCGTCCGCTACCGCGATGTGGCTGATCGCGACCCAGTATGAAAATTCATTGGGGTTCAGCAGAGGAATGGTGACTTCGTTGCCAGCGTGGTCTGTCAGGACGACTTTCGGACGATAGCTTTGGAATGACCCGGTCCCGTTGCTGAGAGCGCTGTAAGCCGCGAGCAGCGCGAAGCGGATCTCTTCCGGGCGGTGGAGAACGATCTCTTCCATCCCGGCGGCCTGTGAGTCACCGGAGAGGGTGATGAAGGGGGCGCGATCGCGACTGCCGTGGTTGTTCCAATAGACCTTGCCGCGGCGGCCGTCCTTCATGACGTAGAAGCAGTAGAAATCGAGATCTCCGTCGCCGTCATAGCGGCCTTCCCAGATCAGGCGGGCCCGGATTTCTCCTCCCCCCTTCTTCAGGCTGACCTTGCCCTCCTTCTTGAGGGTGACCTTCTTGAGGCTGACAGGGGCCGGTGGCGGCGGGGCCTGCACAACTGGTTCCTCATTGACGTCGATGCCGAACGAACGTGCGAGTGGCGCCATGCCCCCCGTGAATCCCTGCCCGACAGCACGGATCTTCCACTCGCCGTTGCGACGGTAGACTTCAGCCAGGATGATGGCAGCCTCCGGAGCATCGCTCACATCATGCCGGAAGCTGATGCCGTCCGACGTGGACATCTGGATTGCACCGAGTGCCGAGGCAGGCCGCCCGTCTACGACCACGCAGATAGCGATCTTCTCGACGTCGGAGGGAAGTTCCTGCGTCCCGATCGAGAACGCGTTGCCGTTCTGAAGCTGGATACCGACCGCAGAAGGCTGGTTGAAAAACACCATGTCCGCGTCACCTCGAACCTTTCCGTCCGCGCGCAGCAGGTAGGCGGAAACATCGATGTCGGCGCCAGCCGGCTGCTTATCGAATGAGAGGCGCAGGTTGACGCTACGATCTTTCAGCGGCGCGTTTCCGCCCTTGGTGAGTTGCATTGGCTGTCCCTGTTAACGTCGTGTGAGGCGGCTGGGAGCGCTGGCGCGCCCGAGGCAGATGCACTCCGTGGGACCCGCTGTGTGTCGCGGCTTCCGTCTGTGCGTCACAACCTCGCTGTTATGCGATCAGGGCTTCCTGAAGCATCTCGTCCGGGGCCGCCTGGATGAGAATGTGTTCGACGGAAGCATCGTCCCGCCCTTCCAGGGCGGTGCGCACGGCAGATTGCACCTCGTTGGCAACGGGCAGGTCTGCACAGAGGATCTGGATCGTGACCAGGCGCGGCGAGTTCGGCGTAAACCGCTCCTCGGTTGTCTCGCCGTCGCGGTAACCGACACGTTCGCCCCAGGGGCGTAGCGGCTGGACGACGCGCCAGCCGAACGATTCCCAGCGTTCGTCTGCAGTCCAGGGCTCCCGCGTCTGAAGCATGACGCGGCGAAGCTCGCGGGGAAGCAGCCCAGACTCAAAAGTCGCGTCGATCTTTGCACGGTCCTCGTCCGTCGCTGGCTCCGCGCAATCCTTACGCAGCATGTCGACGGGGAATTCGCCTCGTCCTTCGACAACATACGTGTCGGCGTTGGGACGTTGTGACGCCATGTACTTTCCCCTGGGAGTAAAGGTTGATGGGACGGAATGATTAGGATGCGTAGCGGTAGGTGCCGGGATCATCGAAGCGGATGCCATCCAGCTCCTCGAAGCGGGCGATGGCCTCCTCTTCGGTCTCGTACCGGCGGTAGAAAGATCGGTCGCCCGAACCGAGAAACATCAGAACCCAAGGGTTGGTGGTTGAGACTTCCTCGGTGTCGTATGGGTCGTCTCCCCACGGTACATCGTACAGAAACAGGTGAACCGCAGCGTAATAGTCACCCTCAACGTTAATGCCCCAGGCCGTGTAATCTCCGCCGATTTCCGCGAGTCCCAAGAACGCGTGCGTCGCGTTTTCGCGCCATTGACACGTCACGCGGTTGATCGTGGATACGAGCGGGCTCGAGACGTATGGGGGACGGGGGAGGGTGGCTCTTTCGGCCATGGGAATCTTCTTTCAGCACTTGCGAGGCTGCCTTAGCCTCGTCTTCCGTTTGATTTAAGCAGGCTTATCAGCCTTCGTCGATGGTCCCGGCAGAGGAGGTCTTGAAAGACTTCGTCGGTCCTTCTTTTTCTCGCTCTACAGCTACTATGCTCTCGGCATCCTCCGTTCGAACCACTCTCGACGCCCGGAGATGCCGACCACGCCATCACGGATCGGCGGTCCTTATGGCGTTTTGGAGCTGGCGATCGCGTCAGCCACGGCCTTTGACGCATCACACAGGGACGCGTTCGCCCGGATTGTCTTCGAAGACCTCCTGGCCCACGTAGCGCAGAGCCTCCACCGCCATCTCCGCTTCGGGAAGGGTCAAGGGAACGAGGATCATGGGTTCCCGAGACCGGTTCCGGTTATTGAATGCCGACATAGTCCTACCTTCAGGCCGCGTTTCTCAGGTTGATGAGGGGGCGACCGCTCCGGATTAGCGGTTCGAGGCCGCTGGCCGCGTCGTCGCCGAAGTTGCGGGTGATTTCTTCGCTGCTGACGCCGCTCATCCGAAGCTTCTGTAGCAGGACCTCGCGCAGCGGCGACGTCATGTCCTGGAACGGCAGCAACGAGTTCTGAGGGAACTCACGCGCAAGATCGAGTACCTGTCGCGCCTGCTCGATGGTCTTGGGCCAGGACATCATCGAGAACAGCAACGCGTGCATTTGCCCGGTGCTCTCCGGCCACATGCCCGCACGTTTTGCTGGCGTAGCTTCGAGGAGATCGAGGAGAGTGTGCCCACTTTCCACCTGGTCGTAGATTGCCAGACAGCCGACAGCCAGGGCGGTACCGACAATGCTGCTGCCTCCCCAGAGGAGCTCTTCTCGAGCTTCCGTCGTCATCTTGCCGCCGGTCTGGCGGAGAACCTCCCAGATCAGATCGGAGAAGCTCGTCCAGTTGCGCGGATTACCGTACGCGATCAAGTTATGCTTGAGCGCATATTCGGTCATGCAGAAGTGACCAACGTTGTGCTTCAGATAGGCGACCACCGCCGGGTGAACGTTGTAGATCGCAGCGAAATCCGGGATCCACTGATCAAGGGACGCGACCAATCGAAAGTTCATGAAACGGCCGCGGGTCGCGTTGTCCATGTGCTGAACGATGGTGCCATAACTGCCGATGTTGCCGGCAGCGACCAGAAGGTCGTCCTCGCCTACCTTAATCTCGTTGAGACGGCGCTCAAGGAAGAACCCGAACAGCGGCTTTCGCACCATATCGTGCGCCGCGGAGAATTCGTCAAAAAAGTAGAGCTTGGCCTCATCGCTCTTAATCTGGAGCCATTCCGGTGGGTACCAGATCGTGCTTCGAGTCTCTACGTCCTGCATCAGCGTGCCAGCCGCGGTATCGGGCGCCCATCCGGATGCTCGCCGATCGACCATGAGATAGCCGAATTCCTTCGCGATCTCCCCGACGATGAACGATTTGCCGACGCCCGGTTCCGCCTCGATGTAGATGGACTTTCCGGCGTTGCGGTAACGTCGAAGAACCCTCTTCATTTGGCTAGGGCTCAGTTCCGGAGTCTCGCAGTTGATCTGCTCGGCCAGCGCGCTGTTGTTGGAGGTCATGTCTGCTTTTCCTAAGGTTCGGGTCGTATGCCTTACGCGGCCATTGCAAGAGCGGCTTCGTCCAGGGCGATTCCGGGTTCGCGAGCCATCACCACGATGGTCCCGTATTCTTCCAGCCCGGCGGTGCCCCCCCCCGGAGTGATCGCCCAGATGACCGGGATCCGCGGCTTTTCGGGCAGTGCAACGCTGACATAGCCATCCGTCATCAAGACTACTGCTTGGTGGCTTTGCTGCTCAGCATAGGCGAAGAGTTCTTCCATGAGAGTTGTGCCTCCCCCTCCGCGCAGTCCGTGCTGCAGCACGAGGTCGAAGTCGCTGCGGTCCCGGATCGTGATTTTTTCCTGGATCCCGTCGTCCCAGGTCACCAGGTCGATCTCGGCATTCTTCATCTGGGCCATTGACCAGATCTCAGCGCAACAGCGCTCAAGCTCGCGTGTCATCGAGCCTGAGACGTCGAGCCCGACGAGGATGCGAGGCCGGGGGCTGTAGATCGATGTTCCGTGCGACACAGGGAGGTTCCGGTTGCCCATGGCGATTGCACACAGCGTCACGTTGCCAGGGCGAGTGTAGCTCTCGCGCAGCTGCGTCCCGAGCGCTCCGTCAATGACATCGCGGATGATCCGGAACCAGGGGACTGCTGGAGCCGGCAAATCGGCTGACAAGTTCATGAGCATTGACCCGTGCCCCGTGCCCGCGGCCTTTATGCCTTGCACGACGGCTTGGACACGACCTCGAGCTTGCTCGATCTCGTCTTCGATCGCCTTCACGATCTGTTCGGACGAGTGACCTTCCTTGATCATTCGGCGAACGTCCTCGACGTGCTCGCGCAGATCCCAGGCGTCGTCCTTTTCCATCTGCTCGACGGCCGTCTCAGGGACCGGCCGACTATCGCCATGGCCCTCTTCGCCGTGACCCTTCTTCGGACCGGCGCGACCACTTTCCGGTCCTTGCGACGTGCATGCACTTCCCCCCTGCGGCTGGCCGGTCATCGGGTGCTGGTTTCGGTAGCGCCGCATCGCAAAAAGAGCCCAGACCAGCCATTCGTACAGCACCTCAACCCTTAGGTCGTGGTAGATGGAAGGGCAGTAGTCGGAAGGCGGCGCCTCTCCAGTCGTCTCCACCACCTCAGCGATCGTGTCATGGATCGTGGTTCTCATTCGGCAGGGCGGGAAAAGCTTGGGAGCCTGGAACAGGCCTGTCCGCATCATCGGGTTCGCTTCGATGCCCTCATTGATGACGACATCAGCGGCGTAGTTCCAAAGGGCCGGGAACAGATAGCCGTGCCGCATCATCCATAGCATCGCGCGAGCGGAGTGCAGATAGATACCATGGCCCAATTCGTGCAGGCAGATATACGTCCGTTCCGGGAGATCGAGGCTCTCGTACTTGGGGCCGTACTCGACCACCTCGCCATCCGTACAGGCGATGATATGTTTGTCCTTCTCCAGCGTCCGGTAGTGCTTGAGCTGGTGGAGGAAGGTCATGAGGAAGGGGTCCGTCATGAGAATGCTGTTCGCTTCATCGGCGATGTTCATCCGCTGCCGGGATGCGTCCCCCCGACTACGAGCCTTGAGCATTCCCATAGTTTTTCCTCGTCTATCATCAGTGCCGTACCTGTAATGCGGTCAGGGCTAGGTTGTGGTTGAGGTCGCCTGTGAGCGCAGCAGTTCCAGCATCAACTCGCGGCTTTCGCATGACAGACGGAGCCATGGAGTGTGTGCCTTCTCATCCTCGATCTTGGCACATAGCCGGGCGGCTCGGCCGAGCGCGCTGCTAGCCCCGAGGCAGCCGTGGCGGTCGCGTACTGCGATGCAAGCGCTTCGGAAAGCCGCCGCCCGTACCGCGAAGCCGAGATCGCTGCCGAATCCGGAGCCTCTTTCCATTTCGGCGATAACCAACCGGACGTGGGTCGCGCTCAAAGTGCAGGTTCCACCGGGTATCCCGGGGTGATGAAGCGTAACGCGTTCCATTTTCGCTCTCCTTGTGGGGTCGGGGCTGCGCGCGCGGAAGCACTCGCATTTTATTCTCCCCACGGCTTGCACTCATCCTAACTTTGAAACAGAAGGCCCCCACGTGGGCGGAAGGGCACATTCATCCTATAACGGTACCGGAGCACAGGGGCTATAAGTCTGTTCGGACTTCGCGGCCCCGGCCCCACAGCCTCCTCCGAGGCGAATTTATAGGCACCCCCGGCTGACAGGGGGCGTCACACTGGAGCTATCGTCGTGTCGACCAATCACTCTATCCGCAGCCAGAGCCGCTTTGTGTGGGCGGCGGGCGCGGTCGTCATGTTCGGTCTCGTCCTCCTCGGAATGGCGATCATGTGGAGCGAGGTTCGCCTCGCGAGTAGCCGCGACGCGCTAGACAACTGGCGCGCAAAATCGCTCGAGGTCATCATCGCATCCGATAATGCGCAATCAAAGATGCTCGATCGCCAACGCATCATGCGCGGCTTTGTGATGACTGGCGACCCCGCCTCGTTGAGGGGGTATGACTTCGGCGCGATGCAGGAGGCGCTGTGGGAGCTCGAGCGCAGTGTGCAGGACGACCGGAAGCAAATCCGGCGCGTAAGAGATCTCTACCCGATTATCTTGGACCTCTCTGTGCGGACCGAGCGGGCACGAATGCTCGTTGAGCGCGGCCAACGCACCGACGCTTTGAAGCTGAGTTCGTCGACCAATAGCGACCAGGCGATCACGAAAGCCAAGAGCATCTTCGCCGCAATCGTCGATGCGGAGCGGGCCTCGCTCGCGCGCCGTCAGACGCAGGAGGCGAAGGTTGACCAGCTTTCCGACATTTCCGTTTACGTCGTGGCCCTGTTCGGCGCGTCTCTGGTGATCATCGCCGGCGCGGCGGGCTGGCACCTGCTTCTCACGAAGGCGGAGCTACGCGAGGGGCAGCTGGCAAAGCGTTTGGACGACGAGATCCGGTCAAGCGAGGAGCGGATGCGTATCGCTCATGAGGCCACGGGAGCGGGAACCTGGGAGTTCGATCTTACCAGCAAAGCGCTCGTTTGGAGCCCGGAGATGTACTCGCTCTACGGATGTCACGCCAGAAAGAAGATGACCGTCGAGGAATGGAGCGGACTGATCCACATGGATGGTGTGGATGGCGCTTCATTTTTCGGCGAAGCCGGTTTGAGGGTCGGAAAGAGCATTCGGCAAGACTTCCGGATCGAGGTCGCCGGCGGTGAGCAGCGGTGGATCTCATCCCGCGCGCACGTGGTCCGCGGGGACGCCGGGCTGCGGCTCATTGGTATGGATCTCGACGTCACCGAGCACCGTCAGATGTCCGAGCAGTTGGAGATTCTGAACCGCATGCTCACCGCAGACGTCGACGAGAAACGCCGGGAGCGGGAGAGCATGTTCACCAGGTCTAAGGACCTGATGTGCATCGCCCGCTATGACGGGTCCCTCGTTTCGGTGAACCCTGCTTGGGAGGTTATCACAGGCTACAGTGAGAAGGAGTTGCTAGGGCGGCAGTGGCTTGACCTGGTAGTGTCCGATGACCGCGAGCGCGCGCTTTCCCGTGTGCCTGATCTCGAATCGGGCGGTGCAGTTAGCAACCTGGTTGTGCGCGTCGAAACGCGCGACGGCCGGACAGTCTGGCTGGACTGTACCTTGGTCTCTGAGCCCGAAGGCAGGAGAATATACGGGGTCGCGCGGGATATCACGGAGGCGAGGCTCAACGAAGAGAAGCTCCGCAGTGCAGAGCAGCAACTTCAGCAGATGCAAAAAATGGAGGCAGTGGGGCAGCTGACCGGTGGGATTGCGCATGACTTCAACAACATGCTGACGCCGATCGTCGGGAACGTCGACATGCTGGCGAGGCTGCATGCAAATGACCCCAAGTCCCAGCGGATGCTGGCAAGCGTGCGCCAATCGGCGGATCGCGCGACCACACTGGTGAGCCGCCTACTCAGCTTTGCGCGCAAGCAGCACCTCGAGCCACAGGTTGTTGACGTGGTCAGCCTGGTCACGGGGATGGAGGATCTTGTGTCGCGGGCTCTCGGCCCTCTGTTTGAGGTCACGATCACGGCTGAACATGGTGGCGGCGTGGTGAAGGTTGAGCCCAACGCCTTCGAGAACGCTTTGCTCAACCTTTGCGTCAACGCCAAGGACGCGATGGCTGAGGGCGGTCCGCTCGAGATCTGCATCAGGCATGGCGCCATCGCTTCGGTTACTGATCTAGGCTTGCAGCCCGGAAACTATGTGGTGGTCTCTGTAAGAGACAGAGGACACGGGATGGATCAGGCCACCATGCAGAAGGCGGTAGAGCCGTTCTACACCACGAAAGCTGTCGGGAAGGGGACGGGGCTGGGGCTGTCCATGGTAAATGGCATGGCTGTACAAGCTGGTGGCCGCCTTATCCTGAAGAGCCAGCCGGGTCGCGGGACCGTGGCATCGATCTGGCTCCCGCGGGTGGACGCAGATGCCACTGCGGTTCCGGTAGCTTCATCACCGGCTCCAATCTCGATTGCGCGTCCCCTTCGGATCTTGGTTGTCGATGATGAGCCTCTAGTGCGGCACAGTATGTTGACGATGTTGGAGGCGGTTGGTCACTCTGTGGTGGGAGCTGAGGATGCGTCGGAAGCTCTGCAGACGCTTACGAAGAGTGACGATTTCGACGTATTGGTGACCGACCATCTGATGCCGGGGATGACGGGTCTGGATCTGATCGCGCGGGTGAAGCGGGACATGCCCGGCATGAAGACGCTTTTGGTCACGGGCTATACGCAGATGGAGGGCGATCCCAGCGTGCTCCGCCTGGGCAAGCCGTTCTCTGCCTCCGGTCTGGCTTCGGCAATCGAGGAAGCTTGCCGAAGCGACAATATCGTGCGGCTCAAGTCTCACCGCACAGCATGATGTTAGCTCGGCCTTCGTACGCGCTTTTGGGTGAGGGAGACCGCTAGGCCGAACTCTATGTCTCGCTAGTTGAGCGTGTGTTGCCAGCCTGGGTCCACCGCGATTGTGCGGCTGCGCTGTCTGCGGCCGCGGGCAACGCTGCCACGAGGTATTCCGGGCTCTCACGGGCGGCGCCGTTCCTTGCGCCTCTCCGGACCACTGCCTTATTCGTCGAACGGGTTGCTACGCGACGTGACGTTGGGGGACGGTAGAGCGTCGGGAAGGTCCATTTCGCGCAACCTGGTCACCATATCCGCGGTGATCCGAGCCAAGCGTTCGGCCAAGACCAGTCCCTCATGCGTGGCTTCGATCGTAAGGGAGCCGTAAAGTGCGACGGAATCGCCGGCATCTTCGATCGTCAGGTCCCCGATGCCAATGCTATCTGCCCCATCAGCGAACGGCCGGAATTCCTTGCTCATCGTTTCTCTCCGTCTCGGGCGCGATCTTGATTGCGTGCGCGGAAGCGGGCTGCGGGGTCCACTTGAGGGGTCGCCGACCACGAGCCAGCTCCCGGAGACGCCGGTGATGTGGCGGCGGTTCCGGACGTCGTGACCTTACGACCACCGTTCGAGCCTACCGTACCCGGCACAAGACCGTACTTGGCTTCGCTGTTTTCGATGGCGTGACAGTGTCCGTAATGCGGATTCTCCGTCGGTCGCCAAGGCGCGTTGCAATTGCGCTTGTCCCACGGCGGGGTGGTTACCTGTGTCTGCTGGGAGCCGCGGGAGGACTTCGCTCCCTTCTTGCCGGGCTTCTCGCCCGTGGCCATGTTGGCATCCGCCAGCTTGGCATCGAGCCCAGGGAAGGGGTTTATGCCGGAGAAGCGCGTGAACTCGGAGACCGACATGGTCTTCCACACCGGATAATCGGTGTTGCTTGCGATGTAGACGGTTGCGCCTTTCTCGGGGATCATGATCGCCTTCCAGACGTGGCTGGGGATCATGATCCGATTGTTGATCACGGCTACGTTGCGTCCGTTGAACACGGGTCCTGTGACAATGAAGATACGCTTCACGTCGAAGGCCTGGTCGCGGAGGTCGCTCTCCAGATCGCTCCAGGATCCGCGATTGAGCTTCGGAGCCTGTGGAATGATGTTGGCCAGCGAGAAGCTTTCGGCTTGCGCCGCCCGCGTAGGCATGTTCCCAGATGGTGCGAGATGGCCCCGGTCGTACCCCGATCCACGATAATCCGCGAGCTCGGCGCGGGGAGAACTCGCGCCCTTAGGTGCGTCCTTGGCGGCCAGCCGCGGCTCAGGGTAGAACTCGTCACGACGCTCAAGCTTCCGCGCGAAGCGAACGGTCGTGGCGTCGATCATCTCAGCAGACCACATCGCGGTTCGTGAGATGGGCGAGTAGCCGACTGAGAAGGCCCGGTAGCAGAGACGCTTCATGTTCTTGGCAAGGGATGCCTTGACGACCACCGGCTCGCGGCCGCCGTAATAGAAGCGATCGCAGCCCGTCTTGACGTGAACGGCAGCGACATCATTCACACGGTTCTGGTTGGCCGGCTTCTTATCGGTGCACGCCGTCAGCGAAATCGACAGAGCAAGGGTGATACCTAGGTGCTTGCTTGCAGCCATCATGCGAAGGGATCTACCTTACTTCCATAGCGGTCCGTGATGAACCGGTTCACATCATCGAACGACGAGATCTCGCGCCTGGCGAGATCGGCGATTGTGGCATCGAGACGGCTTGCGATGATCTCGAGACTATCCCGGAGAACGTAGCTTGCCGACTTGCCCTTCTCCTTGAAGATCTGGGCCCGGTGGTCAGCAGGAATGTCGATGTAGCTGGCGATCAGGGCCGGGAGATGAACGTCCCGAAGGTCGATAACTTCCTTCTCGGTCGTATCGCCGATGCTGGTCGGGCCCACGGTCGTCAGAATGCGCTGGATCTTGGCCTCGATCGCTTCGACAACCGGCAGGGCGACAGTCGGCAGCTTCGGATGCTCGCTCGCTTTCGGGGCAGGGGGAGCGGGCGGCGGCGGAGGAGAGGCGGAGATCGCCGGATGCGTCGCTGTCTGTTCACCCTGGGGTGGCAATACAGGTGCGACTTGCGGGCCAAATAGTCCCTTCAGCAGATCCTGGATCATGAGCGGCCTCTCTTCGGGAGTTCGATGGGGTAGATGCCAATCAACGCGCGTCCGGAGTATGATAAAGGCCAGAGCAGCGAATGCGATGCTGATGATTAAGAAATAGGGCGTGACGAAAATCGCGGCAGGCACTGCGCTGAACGCTACGGCATTTGCGATGATGGCCTGACGTTTGCGGCGACGAGCGGCGCTTCTCGTTCCGTGGCGATGTGGCGGCCTTGTCGGGTGCCCTCCCTGCGGGACGGAGTTTGCCGGGGGCGCCCTCCGGGCAGACAGTCTCTTCATCTCTTTTCCCGATATCTCTTAGTGATGCCAGCCGCCCGCTTCGAGAGACGCCGGCAGGCGCCATGCAGCGCCTGCCTCCGGATGGTTTGCAAGATCACGAGCATGTTGTCGATCTCAGCGGCGATTGGCGTGTCCTACCCCTTCAGCAGCGGATTGAGCGGCCGAGCACCGCACACCAATCCCTTTCTCGTAAGGCTCTGCAGATCCCTATTATAGGATGGAGTCGCCGCGAAAGCACGAGCTTGCAGGATGGTGTGCGGAGGGGCGGGAGATCGCCTCCTGCCCTCACCACGTTACGACAGCTGCAGGGGTGATCCGGCGTTCTGATCGGCGCCCTGGGCGCGCGCGATATAGGCCTGAGATTTCTCCACTTCGCCGGAGAGCACGTCGACGGTCTGCTTCATGCTGTCGAGGGCCTTGAGCTTGTAGGCGTCGACCGCGTCCATCGTCGCGTAGATGTTCTCGAAAGCCCTCTTGAGGGTTTCCAGCGGGACCGCGGGATTGGTGGCCTGCTCGTGGATCTTTGCCGTATTATCGACAAGTAGACGACCCGTCGACTCGATGACGTTCGCGGTCGTCGAATTGAGCGCGCCGATCTGTTCCATCACAAGCTTCTGGTTGGTAAGTGCCTGCGCGACGGTGACCGCGGTGCGTAGTGCCGCCACGGTCGTGGTCGATGCGCGGTCAACGCCCTTGATCAGCTCGATGTTGTTCTTCTTCACCAGGTCGAGCGCCAGGTATCCCTGAACCGAGACTGCCATCTGGGTCAGCAGATCAGTGGTCCGCTGCCGGACCTGAAACAATGCGGTCTCCCGGATAGCCTTGGCTTTCGTGGGGTCGGTGGCGTCGAGATTGGCGGCCGTATCCTCGAGCTTCTTGTCGAGTGCCTTGGCCAGGTAGATCATCTGCTCGAGCTGGCCCATCACGTTCCATAGCCGGCTTCGCTCACCATCGATGGCCGCGTTGTCTTTGAGCAAGTTGTCCTTCCCGGTCATCATGCTCTGCAGGATCGCCGAAATATGCTTCTGTGCCGGCGTGTATTCGTCGAAGTAAGCCTGCAGCTTCGAACCGAACGGGATAATCCCCAGAATGCGCCGTGGTGACAGCAGGTTGCCGCGCTTCCCCGGGTCGAGCCCTTCCACGACGTTACGGAGCTTCACCAGGTCCGCGCCGACACCGCCCTCGCTGTCCATTGCCTTGATCGGGCGCTCGAGGAACCGGTTGGACGCGGACGCTGCCTCGACGACCTGCTTCTGCCCCATGTTGGCGATGGAATCCGTCTGTTTGCCGAAGTCAGGGCTGTTCGTCGGCGTGGCGACAAGACGGTCAACGAATTCGGCGACCTTCCGTTCGAGCTCGCTCTTCTTGCTGTCGTCCACAGGCACCAGGCCAGCCGTTTTGTCGAGGGAGACAGCGGGAACTGGCGCTGGCGGCGTCAACGAGAAGGTTTCGGTTGGCGGGCTCAGGGTGGTCGTGCGGGTCATGATGTCTTCCTTGCTTTGTCCGCAGGCCGCGCGAGGCGCTTGGCCCTTATAATGCTTTCTGCGCCGAAAGGGTGGCGGCTTCCCGTCTACGCGAATTGAATGCAGGGCTCGTCGTGCGCGTTCTCGCGCGTCGAATGCTCGGGGTCCAGAGGTTCGGGCTTCGCGTCAGGGTTTGGACGTCTCGACCGGCAGAACATGCGACGCCAGCTCGCTTAGTGCGTTCGCCGCTCTCTTCACCAGGTCATCGAACTGCTCGTCGCAGATATGCCCGTCGCGCCAATCTACCAGCGCTTGCTGCAGAAGGTCACGAATCCCTATTACGCACGTGGTGTCGAAACGTGCGCAGTATTCGTCATAGTCGTAAGTCATTTTGTCGCCGTTCGGTGCTGTGTCAGTCGTTTGGTACAGGTTTATGCTGCTCTGCGAACTGCGATGCCCGCGTGTGGATCTCGTCGCTGGTGAGGCTGCTGCTCTGCAGGTAACCGACCCACTGCCTGTAGAGGCCGCGCTCCTTGCGCGTGGGGAGTCGCTTTGATCGTAGCGACGAGAAATCGACATTGCCCATTCTGTGGCTCCTACAGAGGATCTACGGTCGGCAACGGAGCAACCGTTCAGGAGGAAAACGGTGACGACGCGGCTCAGCGCGATCGGCGGCGGGAAGGAAGGATGCCGTGGTTGCCGGGGCCATGTGGAACTCCGAGCGGGAGGGCCGGGCAGACGGGGAGGGAAGCCTTTAGCGGGCTTCCAGAGCGAGGTTGTCGCTGATGTATCCGTTACCGTAGGTCGCCATGCCGTCCTCCAGGCCCGTACGATTGTCGCTCAACCACTTGGCCGCGTGATCGGGCAACACGTAGATGTCTTCGCCCTCGGCGGCTGCCTCCACGTCATCCTGCGTGAAGATGCAGACGGCGCAGCCCAGGCTACGAAGCTTATTGGTTGCGGAACTGATTTCGTCCCACTGTTCAGCGGTCAGGGGCATCATAGACCTCGTGTATATTGCGGAAGGATACGTGTGTGCCCTCTGCAGGGCGCGACGGCCGGCGTCCTGGAGAACGATGGCAAGACTTAGGGAGCACGGGTGTGCCGGACGCTTCCTCGTTTCAACGGAACGTCGCCGTCGGTGCCGCACTCGCGGTAGAGGTTGCAGCTGACGGCCTGGCGGCCTTCAATCGGTTTTCAGGGGGTCGCTGTATTTGTGAACGAGTGCCGGGTTTGCCTGATAGTAGGTCAGACAGGCTTCCAGTCCCTGCTCGATCAGCTGGTCGTAAGCAGCCCGATGATCTCCCGTGAGAATGTAGAAGCGGTCCATTTGGCCGACAACGAGCGCGGTTGTGTCAGATCCGTAGATCGCATGGTCGTGGTCGTTGTAGCTGATGTAGAACCCGTCCCCGTCCTGGATCTTGTTGGGGACGGAGATGAGCATTGGGCCGGCTGAAGTTGGAACTGATACGTACTGCATTGGCGTCTCCGGTGGGTAGATGATGGGGCGCCTGGCACGGGCACGATTTGATGGAAGCGATCGGCTGGCCGACGCACTGCTGGTCTCTGCACCGTCACCTGCGAGCAGACCGAGACTCCGGGCGAGACCAACTCACGCAAATGAGGCGTGCCCCCAAGACAGCATCGACTAAAGACAAGGCGCGGACTTCCGACGCTTGGTCAGGCCTTCCACCGGAACTCGGATTGCGGCTGGGGTGTCGCGCCCTCTGTCAGGTGGAAAGCGGGATCGTCAGCTTGGCGTCCAGACCGTTCGCTTTCCAGTCGATGGAGAACTCACCTCGCATAGATCTGGCAACCCGGTCCATAAGCCGCAGGCCTTGGCCGCCCGGGCGTGAGCGTGCTTCGACCAGCCGATCTCCACGCTCTTTCCACAGTATCTCAAGGAGATGAGGGTGGCGGCGGACGTCAACCTCGATAGATCCGTTGCTGCCAAGCGCGCCGTGCTTGTCTGAGTTGACCGCCAGCTCCCCGAGTACCAGCGCAATCGCGTCTGCCATGGCTTGGTCCAGTTCAGCGTCAGAAAGGTCGTCAATTGTGACGGGGCAATTAGCCGTGTCGAACGCGCCCACCAGCGCGGGCATCAGATCCCTGATTCGACATGCAGTGCGGCTGGTGGTCACGAGGAGGGATTGTGCGGCGCCAAGCGCCGACAGGCGCTCTACCATCTGCTCCGCGAACTTTGCCCGGTCGGGTGTGCCGCGGGAGAAGTTGGTGATCAAGCTTGAGATCATGGAGTAGGTGTTGCGCAACCGGTGGCGCATTTCAGCTGTCTTCGTATCGAGCGCATGTCGCACGAGCTCGTTGGACGTCACGTCATGAAGGACGGCGACGAGGCCCCGTACGAGACCGTCGGCCCCATGAACTGGAAACATCGTCCCCTCGAACCAACGCGTGTGCCCTGACTCCCCCGCGCGTTTGACCTGGAAGGAGACGGTCTCGCCAACTGACGAACGTATGCGCGCGGCTTCGACGATCGGGCGGCTTTCGTCCGGCCACAAGTCAGCCCAGGGGGTTCCTGTAGCCCCATGTGGGTCGGAGAGCTCGAGGGCATCTGCTGCACGGGTGGTGATGTGGCGGATCGTGCCGTCGATGCTGATCTTTACACAATCGACGCCTTGTTCGACGATCTGGGCCAAGGTGGTTGTCGGAAGGCTTTCAAACGAGGAAGCAGGACGCTCAGAGCGATCGCGTATCCGGGTGGCCAAAGCGCCGTCCATGTCCTGAACTCCTCACTGGCGTGACGGGTGTCGTCCTGCCCGGAGGTTGAACGTTCCAGATTTCTGGACGCTCCGAAAGGTTTTAGTGAAATTCCTTGGAGATCGTTTCGCCGAACAGCGCCTGTACGATTTGGCGGCTGCCGATCTCGATCGCCGGGTCGGGTTCGAACCATTCACCGTCGATCTCTTCGCCGCGGGGTTCTTCCGTCGACACGAACTCCTGATCCACGTCCGCGTAGAGAGTGGAGGGAAGTTCCTGGATGAACTCGCGCAACATGTCTCCGACCGGGCCCGCGTAAACCCCGGTTGTATCGCCCTCGAGATCCTCAGGGAGCGCACTCCAGTGATCTTCGGTGAAGCTCTTCCAGTCGCCGGATGCCGGGAGTACGGCAAACCGGGGCCCGTGCAGGAGGTCAGCGGCACAGGCAGCCGCAGCTGCGCGGATGTGCGGTGGTACGTCTACGGTTTCACGGATGGCGGTGACGAGGGAATCTCGCATATAGTGTCTCCCCGGAACGGCAGGTCAAAGTGCGTGGACGGTCGTGGCCCAGGAGCCATCGAACTCGACTTCGTGCCGCTCCCCGTACTGGTCCTCGATCGAGAAGATGCCTTCATTGGCGCGGGGCTGGTCGTCGCAGACCTTCTGCACACGGATCTCGACGTCGGCTCCCATGAACCGCATCTCGATCAGGTCGCCTTCTTCAGGACGCTGCATTCTATTTTCCTTTGTGGTTTTCAGATTTCACTCAGCGAGGATCAATCACGCTGCAGGTAGCAAAGCCGCCATGTGGCGGTGCGATCAATGCTCTGCGGGCACCGGCTACGGGCCAGCGCTTGTCGCGGGACCAGTAGAAATCGAGGCCGCCGCCGGCCTCCCGACGGATTTCCGTTTTCAGTTTTGTGCTTTCGCAGGTGTTGGGGTCTGCGAGTAGGATGCCCTTCGCGTAGCACCGGGAGCCGCCACGGGGAGTTGCTTCTACTTCGAACTCGACATCTTCCAGACAGACGCCATAAATGTCTCGCACGCGATGGGAGGTATGATCCTCGATCAGCAGCGCCCGGGCTCCGCGATCATACCATACTTTGACCCGCTTCCCGACCATCTCCAAGGCCGTCGGAGTTTCTGTTGAGCGCATCGAATTTCCCCTTCAGTGTTTGCGGTGAACGTTCTGCGGGAGCGTCACTACCAGCGGATCCGGGGCTTGCTAGGGCGCCTTGTGGTCAAGACGCGTTAGCTGTCGGACGGAGGGAAGAGCGCGGAACGGCTCGCACACCGGGATGTTTGTCGATCGTCAGATCCACACAAACTGGTTTGTCGATCGTGGATTAAACACAAGGCGAATTGCTGATCGTGGGAGTGGCTTTCGCGATCAGCAAGAAGGCCCACGAAGCCAGACGGTCACCCGGAGGGCGAGCTTGTCGATCGTCAGACGCACACAAAGCGGTTTGTCGATCGTGTAATCCACACAAGGAAGTTTGCTGAGCGTAGAACTCGCACCCGCGATCAGCAAGCGGGACTGAGATGCCCGGAGGTCACTCGGTGGGCTTCGGGAAGCCTGCGATTTCGTCCCATATGCGAGCCTCTTCTTCGTCTTCCATATCGAGAATGAGCACGGTAGGGCTAAGAAGGATTTGAGCCCGGGAATCCAGGCAAGCAGCATCTCTGCACAAATTTACCGCTGGCGTCACCGATCGTCTCCTCACGAAACATCGGCTTGAACGTACCACCTCACCAAGGCCGGGGTCCAGTTTTCGGATGAAAGAAACGGGCGGCGCCAACTCTCAGGGGGCCGCCCGAAGTTTGGACTGCTCCGATCTAAGGAGAACCGGAAGGAAGGTTATAGGATGGGACTGGCCGAGATGCCAACCTCGCCTCGGCTTGCGGCAGGATAGATCTGAGGATCGTAGACCGCACGCGATAAATAAGTCTTGACCAGGGTTTCGTACCGGTACATGATTCGCCCATGTTCACGAGCTCATCTTCGAAGACGTCTAGTAACTCAACCTTTTAGGGTTGGGCGCGTCATTGCGTCCGATCCGAGAGGGGAGGACGAAGCGAAGATGAAAGGGGCGGAATGCTCCGCGCCATCGAGCTGAAACCTCCCCGATCCACGTGCTGCTGTAGCTTAGATGGAAGCGCACCTCACTCGTAGCGAGGTGGCCGGGGGTTCGAACCCCTCCAGCAGCACCAGTTTTTTGCGATCGCAGTATCGCGACAGGAAACGGCGCTGCCGTAGGAGGTGTATTGTTGATGTCGGATCGTCCTGTAAGCCTTCAGGCTGCACTTGTTCTGAGGCGAGCACAAGCTGCCCGAGATCGGGCGGCGGCCGCCTCCGCCTCGAGGCCGCGGCGGACTGGCTTTATTCTCTCCTGGCTCTTCGGGGCCGAAAAGCGGGAGGTTGATTGCCAAGTGGAGAGTGAACCTCGAAGATTTGCTGCGTGACGTCGAAGGGAAGCAGCATAATTGGAGAAGGATTGCGATATTTGATCGAAAGACTGTGGCGCCGGAGGTCTGATTGCTCTTGCCGTGCCATGATCTTTTGATCATGTGCTTAGCGGAGCTGTGGTCGAGTGGTTTAAGACGGCCGGCCTGAACCCGGCTCTGCGTCGCGAGACGCAGCCTGGGTTCGAATCCCAGCGGCTCCGCCAAGTACACGGAAAGTTGGCCGAGTGGTTTAAGGCACCGCATTCGAAGTGCGACGTAGGCGCAAGTCTACCCAGGGTTCGAATCCCTGACTTTCCGCCAGTTTCAGGTTACGGCGACTTCGACGCCGATATGCGGAGCGGTGGCCGAGTGGTTTAAGGCACCTGCTTGGAAAGCAGACGTAGGCAAAAGTCTACCGGAGGTTCGAATCCTCTCCGCTCCGCCAGCATTTGCCGACGCCTATGTTCGCGCACATGTCGCGAGCCGGGAGCCGGGTTTGGTTATGGACGGGTGGGTGAGAGGCCGAAACCACCACATTGCTAACGTGGCGAACCGAAAGGTTCCGTGGGTTCGACTCCCACCCCGTCCGCCAAACCGCGCCAATGGTCTACTGGGCTGCTTCTTCCCACGGATCTCCGAGGCGCGCTTCAAGGAAACGCCTCTGAGTGTCCAGATCGTTCTGCGCGCTGGCGGCGTGACGGGCCATCGTCGACGTAAGCGAGTTCTCGACCAGCTCTAGGGAGGATTGCGCCATACTGACAGTATCGGGGCGCGTGCTTTCCGATGAGGTGTCGAAGGCGGTGACGAAGCGGCGCGCGAGATCGGGGAGATGGCGATCGACAAGGGCGCGCGTCTGAAAGATAGTCATCTCGTCGAAGTGACGCGTGTCGGCGGCTTCGAAGCTGGCGACAAGGGACCGCACTCGTTCCAGGACGGTTTGATCATCAAGCCTCTGCGCCATCGCTGAGAGCAGGTCACCGCTAGCGATAAGGTCGGGGGTTCGACGGCGAGAGAGCCTCTTTGGCGAATTCGAAATGACGTCTACGTGTATCCCGCGGTCTTGGAGCACGGTTCGCCAAGGCCACATGAGCGAGCCGATCCTGCTGACTAACTGGTTCGGCGTGGGAGGCGGCTCAATTCTGCCAGACAGAGCGCCTATTAGCCACTCCAGAGAGTCCTGGAGGCCACGTGCTGTACGGATGGGGCTTCCAACCCAATTTAGTACGACACTGTCGGGAATCCCGCGCAGCGGAGCGCCGTTCAGTTCCTCAATCAACGGCGCGGCCCTCAAGCTAGCTTCCATGAGCTTGCGACGGCCTTCTTCGGTCTCGTCGGCGACAGCGTCGTGCAGGGTCTCCAAAGCCGCAATCAACTGCTTTGCGACGGGCAGCGCCTCGTGCGCGAGGACCTCGACGCGGTGTGACGTGGCTACGGTTTCCTTCCGCTTGAACACCCTCAGCGTAAGAATAACGGCTCCAAAGACGCCAGGCGTGACGGCAAAGACTAGGGGCTGGATGGACGTCGCAAGGCCCGTAAAGAGCTGGTACCCCCAAGCGCCGCCCCAAGCCGCCCCGAAGCCGCCGAGACCCAATCCCCAGCGTGCCATGCTGCGCATGCTCTCTTCGTACTCTTGTCGAAGCCGTGCCGCTAGTTCGAGCTCCTTTGGTGTAGCCGGGACCTCGATGATGCGGACAGGAAGGTGGTCAGGCTGCATCTGTTGGCGCTTTCTTGTCGTGGCTCGCTAGGTACGCGTTGAAGGCGTCCAGATCGCCCGTCGGGCATGTGTAGGAGAGTTGGCGGTGCCGGGGGCGCCCGCGCGGAGTGTATTCGAGGGCCGCATAGCCAAACCGCGCTCCGGGATAATGAAAGGGAACTCGGACGGCGCTGAGGAGAGATATGCCGTGCTGATCGATAAACTCGGCACCCGCCCGGGCCCTATAGCTATCATCCCGATCGACTGGTTCGGCATCGGGTAAGCGTTTCAGGAGGATGCGGGTGAACATCGCGACCGCGCGAGCCCGCATCCGAGCGCGCGTCTCCTTCTCGAGGCGGTCATCCTCCTGACAGCGAGCGGTACAGTACACCGCACCGTCCTGGGTGCCGATGACGTCGCCGGTCGTCCAATTCTTGTACCGATCGCTTGCGACACACTCATCGCTTTCGAAGTGGCGGTCCGCCATGTCAGCGTCGATCCTCCGGCCGCAGCCGCTACACTCGAAGTGCCAGCCGTTGTCGATCATATCGCTGGCCGGAACTTCACCTCCCACATACCTGTCAGCCCAAGCTGCACGACGGCAGGTAGTCTCGTAGTCTTCGCCACCGAAGTAGCGATCGCGCGCGAGGCGACGGGCCTGGTCCGGACGCCGCGCGAACACGACGCCTCCGGTCCATTCGTCCGTCTCCATCACGACGTAGGCCTTGAGCCTGGTAGTCATACGAAACCCCTTTAGCTGGCGGCGAATGGATCGCTGCGATTGAAGCGATGCTCGAGGAACAATCCGTGCGCTTCCAGCGCAGCGATGTCGCCGCGGATTAGTTCGTCTTGTTGCGCAACCAGCTCCCGCTCGAGCTTACGGAGATCGTGAGCGATCTGCTCGTTCGGAGTACGTCCGTTCGCTAGCTTCCGGGAGGTGCGTACGCTCTGGGGGAGGGCGAGGTACGTGCGAATAGTGGTTGGAATGTAGTCGGTGACCGCGCGCCTGACCGTTTCGGCCGCTGGGTCGTGGTTCTTCGCTAGGCGGGGGTAGATTTCCTCCAGGCTCGAGATGATGTGGTTCATCCTTTCCGTCGTGTTTACGTCACTGACGCTCCTCAGGGATTCAGCCAGTGACCGAAGATGGTCCAGTTCCGGGAGGGGTGGCGCAGGAGGTGGAACGCTTGAGCCCGTCCTGTTCGGGCGCACTATGCGGTAACCCGACCACCCCATGCCGCAAAGCAATCCCGCAACGACGACGGGGTGGGATGTGTTCAGCACGCCCGATTTGCTCACAATGGAGAGAAGCGTATGGCCCAGACCCATGCTCGCGAGGGCACCCGTGGCGCCGATAAGCCATAGGTCCGCGTTACGGATTACGCTGTCGAGCCCAAATCGCCTCCCCGAGGGCGTGCCGGTCTTCCTAGTGCTTAAGCCCATGATGGTCATTGTCCGTTGTTCCCTGCTGCACTGGCAGCCTGCCGTGTTCGATATCCCTCCAGGCGCCTCAGGTAGTTCTGCACCTCTATCTGCTGTCGCCGCGCATCCTTCTGCGGGTCGATGACTGGTCGTACCGGCGGCAGGTCGCCGTTCGGATCCAAAATGATCGCCGGCGGAGCAGTACTGGACTTCCAACGCATTGCTGGCGGCTGCACCGCGGTCTCACGTGCCCTGTTTTTCGCCGCAATCCGTGCGATCATCGTCTCGATGATACGTCCTTCGGGCATCTCGAGGATCGTCTGGAAGTGGGAAGGGGGTCGTTCGGCACCGTCGGCCCATCTTCCGGGAACCTTGTCGCTACCAGCGACCCTGAAGCCATGTCGGAGAGCTATCTTACGTGCTTCCGCGCCGTCTAGGATCTTGCCAACACGCCGCCCCATGGGTGTGTGGGGCACGAACGTCTGCGGCGTTACTACCGTTTCGCGAGGATAGAGGACCACCAGGTCTGCCGGAGCATCAACTCGGTTGAGGAGCTGGATTGCATCCGCCTCGCCCACAAGGAGGAGCGGCGTCCTTGAGATGCCGAAAGACACGAACTCGTTGATTGCCTCTTGGCTTGTGACCGGTTGCCGGCCCAGCTGAAAGAGCGGAGCGATCTGATCTGCGATCAGATTGGCTTGGACGCTTGAGAGGATGTCCCGTCCGCCGTTAGCCGCCAGAGCTGCGACAGCAAGAAACATGGTCGTAGTGCCCGACCGCCTTAGATCGGCCGCTCGGATCTGCAGAGGGCGAGCTGATGTCCACCCGTCCTCAGGCACAACCTCCGACCAGCGCTTGGAAGCGGCCGCGCTCTCCATGAGCGTCGTTGCGTCGAGTGTGCGCCACCTGCCGGTCCCCTGCACGATGCCCGCGCGTGAGAGTGCGTCGGCAGCCGGCCCCCAAGCCAGGATGACCGGGGAGGTGTATAACGGCGTTGGCGCTGACGTTGGCTGGATCGCCAAACTCGTCGGCTGGATGCCCGATACCAGAGCCGCGGTGGCATCGTCTTCGAGCCACGAAAACGCGTGACCGGCCTCCGATGCCGGAACTCGGATCATGTCACGCCCTGGGCCCGGCGCCGTCTTCACCAACACGCCGTTGCGCGCAAACAGCGCTACCATCTCCGGATCGGCCAAGATCGCCATCTTATCCGGTGAAACTCTGCCCTCGACGATTTCAAGCTGCCGCGCCGGGGATCCTTGCTCAGCTTTTACCGCAGGTGGCCGATGTACACGGGTTGTGGTCTGGCTCTCAGTCAGGCCTCCAGCGCAGAGGAAGAACATAAAAGCAGGTACGAGACGGCCCAAGGCGTCCTCCTAGTTCATCTAATTGGCCGGCGCCGGCGCCGGGCTACAGGTCGGTATGTCGCGACTAAGCCGAACGAGCGATCACCGGACCTCCTCTCCGAGGACCAATTCACGGCCGAGGACCAATTCACGGGGAGCCTGAGGACGCAGACGATCTCGAGGCGTCGGACGGTTGGCTAGCCACTCGACCAACGGCGTGAAGATGTACTTTCGATCCACCGCGCTTTTGGCCGCGTACGTAGTGGCGCCCTCGGGCAGCGCTATCGTGATCGCGCCATCGTGGGCGATCGAGATCGACGCTTCCGGAAAGCGAACGGTGATCGCTTCGGCGCTACTCTCAAGTTCGATGCCGTTGGCTGCCAACAGGCGGGATCGCGCCATTGCCAGGAAGTCTTCCATCGGGAATCGCATGACGTGAGAAATACGTGGGAGGTGTGAAAGGAGACGGTTGGAGACAGCCTGCCAATCAGCTCGGATCGCTGCCTCCCACGCGTCGCAAGCGGCGACTTCCACTGCTTGCAGCATTCCTTGCTCACAGACGTCTGCCGGAATTTCCTCGACGGGGACATCGAAGTGGCCGGCGATTTCGCCTCGGAGCGTTTCGGCGGTCCAACCGAAACGGGCGACGTCTTCGGCAGTTGCTGGGCGGAAGTCGGCTTCGATCTCGACGTCTTCGCCACTTCCCGTCCACTTGGCGTCTTGAGCGATCCAAAGGCCAAGGTCAGGGTCGTCCATGCCCAACAAATTCACCAATGTGTCATCGCAATCGTGGAAGGTAAGCCCGCTGGTACCGAGGAGGATGGCGCCACGATGATCGCCGTCCTTGTATCCGAAGACGAGGGCCTCGTTCGGCTGCGTGCGCAACGCTGCTCGTTCTTCTTCCTGCACGATCTCGTACAGGTCCTGGAAGGGGCCACTGTGGTAACTTCCCGGAGAAAGGCTGGGCGGCAACCAGGAACCAAGATGCTCGACGGTGCAAGCAAGGATTTCGACGACATGGCGAGCCTTGTGGACCGGCAGGCCGTCGACGATCGAAGCTTTACCGGGCCATACGACGATCAACGTGCCGGCTCGAGTAAAATCCTCTTCGGGGCGAGCGAGCCGCACCAGGTGCGACCAGATGGCAGCATTGCCAACCGTATAGTCAGGAGTTGCCTCGTCGCACGAGTAGATGCTGCCCTTGCCGCGCTCGTCCTTACTCGGCAGCACAGGGAGAGCGTAAATGCAATCGTCCGAGACTGATTGAACATGCAGTAGCCAGGGTTTGTCGCGAACACCTTTCGAACGGATCCCAACCGTGGCCATTGCGAGACGGCGAAGCTCCTCATCAGACGCTTTAGGCACAGGGCGCGTCCAGATTACCTCGGACGGCAAAACAAGGCGCCGCGATGAATAGCTGTCGCCGCTGCGTTCGATGCGCCGCTTGGTCCCTACGGGGTTCAGGAAGAAGAGGCCGTCGGTGTCCTCTTCGACGATGACCACGTTGAACTGACTTACGTCTGCCAAAGAAGCACAGATCCCCGACAGGCGGCGACCCGTTACGAGACGGGCGCCTGGTACGATATCTTCTAGGTGAACGGTCACAGGGATCTCCGGTGGCGAGGTTGAGGTGTTCGGGGGGCTCAGGAATTCGGTGGCGAGCCGGCGTTCGTGCGCCTGCGGGCTGCCCCGATAGCGACTGGTGACGGTCGCCGACCGGTGCCCTGGGAGGTCGGTTTGAGGCGTCTCAACGCTCTTCGTGAAAATGCTCGAGAGGGCGGAGCCGCTTCGGAAGCCGCTGGCCCGCGAGGCTTTTACCCTTCCACGCCATCCGCCTCGATGTTCGGATCGAAAGCTGTTCTATGGTTCGATGCACGACCTCCGCCACGGCAAGCGCGACGGGAAGCGCCATCATCGCTGCTAAAGTGCTCCCGACCCCTTTTGCGGATAAAAGGATCGAACTTGCGACTACCAAGGGGAAGTGAACCGCGTAAAAAGGATAGCTGATCTTCCCTAGCCACCCCACAGGAGCACAGGTTAGGAAAGCGCGTGCTGCGCCTCCGCGCACCGCCAGGATGAGTAAGGCGGCGCCGACGCCGGAGACATACCGCTGCCAGACATGAAGCACGTCAAGCAGATACCGGCTGAACACCAGTAGAAGGCCGATCATAAGCGCAACCTTGAGGGATTTCCGAGGCAGGTCAGCCGCATAGACTCTGACAGCCACGCCAAGCACGAAGAGTGGCAGGGTCATGAATTCAAGGCGCCCCGACACGTACCAGAGGATAATCCAGCTGGTGAAAGCAGGGAGTAGGAACAGCCTTCCCTTTTTCCGGACGCCTGCCACCGTGACCGGGATCAAAAACGAGGCGTACATCTCCATCACAAGTGTCCACAGGGGCACATTGAACCGGTCGGTGTCCGGCATTGGAAACGTGAAGGTGATGAAGCCGACCCAATCCTGCCAACGAAGCGGCTGATCCATGTTGATCATGCCGACGAGCGGATCCTGCTGCATCGGCACAATGAGCGTCCGAACAGCTAAGCCCAGGGCGACACCGACCCACGCCACCGGCATGAGGCGTACCCACCTTCGAGCTAGAAATGAGCCGATCGTCGCGCCATCGATCTTCACTCCCTCGAGGCTGGCGGCGAGGACGTATCCGGATAGGACGAAGAACAGATCGACCGCCGGAGCTCCCAGATGCCACATCGCGTACTCGAGATCGTTGGGCGCCGCTCCCCCTTCGCGGGGGAACCAGGTCATCATCGCGACATGGCTGAAGAAGACCATAAGCGCGGCGATGCCACGCAGGCCGTCGAGAGCACGATCACGCGTTGTGCCGATCAGCGACAGGTTGACGGCTTGCCTGGTCATGCGGCGTTGTTTGCTGCGGCCGGGGCAGGCTCACGCGGGATGGCCCGGGGGATAGGATGGATTCCTTGCCCGTACTCGTAATAGTGCGTCGGATTGTACCCGTCGCGTACGCATACGGCGACTGCTGCGGGGAGGCTCATCGCGAACCCGGTTCCGTGTGCCAGTTCGATGTGCTTGCACCCGTCTTCTGTCTCGAGACTGAGATAGAACGGGGCCTGGAGCGTCTCGCGGTCAAAGATGATGCATTGAGCCGGGAGTTCGCTTTCAAAGCGCATGACACGCTCCATGCTCGAACATATCTGCCGACGGGATCAGGGAGAGCTGTTCTTCGCCGTCGATATTATTGATGTCGACGCAATCGTCGGCGCGACGATGCCCCACGTCCAGGTCCTGATAGAACCGCCGCCCCGCGGTCTCCAGCTGGTCTCCGGATGTCAGGTCGAAGAAGGCCAGCCATTCCTTCATGTCGGAGCGCTCTTCGAGCGGGACGCCGGATGCCCAGTCCTGCCATGCCATCAGAGCCTCGGGCGCCGAATTGATGATGTGGTCGATCTCTGAGGTGGGCAGTAGCTTCTGTTCGCGGATGTACTGGGTCATCGAGCCCGGTTTCGGCGTGGCGCCGTTGGTGCCCTTTACGGCCTTGCGCCATAAGCCCTCGGTCGTGCGCAGGCGCGGGGCTGCACGAGCCTCCATGAGTACGATCCTGCGCAGCAGCGAGGGAGGATAGTCACCTGAGTTGTGGAGCTCGTGAGGCTTGGTGGCCGTGCACATCCAGCATGCGCTCTTTGGCGGAACCGGCAGGCCAGCCTGGCGGATGCGTTCCTCACAATCAGCACGCTTCCATCCCCACTCGCGCAAGGGATAGCGGTAGTGGTAGCGATCGTCGGTGTATCCTTCTCGCTCGGCATAGCGCCGCATGTCGGCGGGGGAGCAGTCGTAGCCGATGAGCTTCGTCACCTTGCCACCGGCCTCCCAGATGTCGAGCGCCGGCTTCCAGGATTCCGTCCACTTGTTCTGCGGAGCAATCTTCCACTTCTGGCTGCACGAGCTGAAGCCGAATGCGATGCTCGGGAGGGTGCCGTTGGTGAAGCAGTTCTCGTCCAGAGTGCGGTACGGCGGATAGTTTTTGTAGCGCTGCGGCTGGTAGCGGACCACCGTTAGCGGTACTCCGCGGTCTTCCAACCACCGCCCGAATAGCTCGAGGTAGAGATAGGTCGTCGGCTTCTCCGAGCCCGTGTCTGCGAAAAGGACGTGGTCGATGATCTCAGCCCCCTTTTCGACGTGCCGGCCGCCCTCGATCATCTCGATAAGGTAGCTCGTCGAGTCGACTCCGCAGCCCCAGGCTGCCAGCACCGGAGACCGGTTTGGGAGGGCGCCAAACATGTTGAGCTGCGGCGCTCGTACGGCGCCGGCGTCTGCCATATTGCTCATTGCATTCTTTCTGCAGGGGACGGGGCCAGTGGGCCGTCCTGTTCGTTATAGGATGGTATTCACGTATGGAGAAATCCCTGCTATCAAAGTGACAGGACAACGTTTCTGGATGACATTATGCGCATCGTCGCCTTGCTGCCGCTCGTGATCCTCGTCTCTGCCTGTGGCGGAGCGACCGAAGCTGAGAAGAAGACGGAAACGGTTTCCGAGAAAGGACAGTCGGTTACCGCCGACCTGCCTCAGGGCGTCAAGCCTTCAGCCGAGGTGTTGGCGACGCGCAAGATCTCTGGTGTGTGGAGGTCTGCTCCGGGCGTTCTTCAGGATGCGCCAGAACAGATCGTGCAGCTCGAGATCGCGTTCGATAAGAGCTTCATGCTGACGCTCTGGGGGAAGGATCCGAAGAGCTCCGGCGAGGCCGTGTTTGCTCGGGCGGCCGGCAAGATAGGCAACACCAAGGACGGCATCGCAGGGTCGGTCGTCGACTCCAAGCCAAGTGGCTTGAGCAAGATCTCCACCTGGAGCGCGAAGCTTCGGGAAGACGGAGTGATGTTGTTCCACCCGTCGGGAGGCTCTCCGTTGGAGCTAACGCGGATCGCAAACTGATTTAGTTCAAGGCTGCCCCTCTCGGTTTCCCAGCCGGAACGAGCCCGACAGATTGATTATGCCAGGATTGTGGCGAGCGCCTCATCCAGGATGATCAGACTGTCTCGCGCCGATGGTAGCAGTTTGCGGAACCTCGCGTCGGACAGCGCATCGATATCGCGACAAGCCGCCCGAGCAGCTTCGAACTCTTCAATCGGGATGCCTTCGTACCTGTTGAGGTACACGATGATACCCGTGCCGCGTGAACGTAGGTGCTGCAGATCCTGGAGCCGCCAGGATCCGGTGTCGCGCCGTCGGGCTACTTTCCCGGCCGCGACGCCGACGCGGACTAGGTGACAGCCTCTCCCTCCGCGCATGCTCGCCTGCTCGATCGTACCGACATGCAGGAACGGCTTTACCTCTGTCAGCGGTTCTGTGCTGCCGTGCCACCATTCCCCGTCAAGCTGCTTCATGTTCAAATATCTCGTATCCGGCGAGCGAGGGTCCCGGGTGCTGCTCTAGCGGTTCTGACCAGCCGAGCGAAGACGGGGGGCTGGCCTTGGCCCATGTCGCGCCGGCGAGGGAAGCGTTTGCGATCCGTGCCAGCGTCGCGGGCGGCGGCAGGAAGGCACGAACGAGCCCGAACCATGTGCCATACACAACGGACGGGTCCAGTGCGTCGCAGTAAGGCGCAAATCCGGTTACGTGCCAGTCTGCCTTGTCTGGCTGAAGCGGGCGGCCGCTACGGAGGATATCGGCGATGCGATCAGCGTCCTCCAGAGTTGGCCCTTGACCGGGAGGGTGGCGCACCACGACGCCGGCGTCGAACATGCTGGGAAGGACCTCAAAATCGAGATCGGGCCGAACCTTGCTGAAGGCTTGCCCCACCTCCTTGATGGTAAGGTTCTCGAAGAAGGCGACCTCGTCGCGCATGCTGGTCATAGAGGTCTCCTTGCTTATGGGGCTCGGGTTCACCGGGTATCGAGCGCGGGGGAGGTCGGGCCGACGATCGTGAGAGAGGATGGCCCGGTCCATCGGACCGGGACCTGTAGGCGTTTCCCTGGCTGCAGGAGGTCGACGAGACGGACGTAATGGCATCCTTGGACCATAAAGCTGATCTCTCTTGTCGCTGCGCTGTCAGGGATGGTTGCCTTTCCGCGGGCGTAGGCCCGGGTACCACTTCCGAGGTGTGCGACTGCCACAACAGTCATTTCCTGAGTGGACATAGGCCGGGTATTGTCTCGAGCCTCTAGAGCATTTCCATTTTTCGGGTGCTCTCGTATATCTCCACCCTGTTTCCAGACAGAACAGACCGGCAGTGCTCGATCGACGTTGAAGACGCCGCGCCCAGCCGTCTCCAGGTCTGCCAGCATCTCGAGTGCCGGCTCCGGTAAATCAATTTCGATCGGCTCATGGTTCTCATGCGGGCGGGGGCGAAAATATGCCTGTAGGAGCGGCTGGAAGTCATAATCGTCGAGCAGACGGTTGAACCTCTCGCAGTACTCCATCTTGATCCGTCCCATATCATCACGATCGACGTAGGTGCGGCTTGTGAATACGCGCGAGGCCCACACGGTCTCTGGTTTCAGTTCAGGATGCGCGATCGTCATGGAGTTGAAGCGGCTGAGCAGCGGTCGCCGCGCGATCGTCTTGCCGCCCTTCAGAACCGTATGCTGGGCTAACGGCATGCGCTGCGCCCCGTATGAGTTCCAGTCCGTGAACAGGCGTCCATCGAGGATCATGAGACCCGACCCGAACGGAATCGCATGGTGGTGGTAGTCAGCCGGAACCGAGGGCTGGATGTGTCCTACTTCCGCAGCCACTGCGATGGCGAGACCACACAAGGTCCTCAGCAGCTCGTCCTCCACGGTGTGCGCGAAGGTTGTGTGGTGGCAATCGGCCCTGGCGTAGAGACGCTCCAGCGTGTGCCGTGTGATGGCCAGGTGGGCTGTTGCCATGCTGTACGTCAGCTTGTTCTGGGACACCTCCAAGTCGAGGCGGCGAACGATGACGACGTCCTCATCATATGAGGGGCTCCCGTCGACTGGATAATTTCTGATCCTGGCAGCGATCGGTACGTAGCCGGTGGAGTGGCAGGCTGGCTTGCCCAAGACAGACGTCCAGGTCTCGATGAAACCGAACCCACCATGCTCTTCGACCAGGCTCTGGTGATCGGCTACCACGCCTTTGATCGTGGCAGCGTTCATGGAACGTCGCGTGGCAGCGCAGGCGCGGTCAAACCAACCGCTAGAAATCGGCCCGGCGAGCCTCTCCGTCTTCTCTCGAAGATCCTTTAGGTACGCACGTACGCCGTACCGAGGCCCGACGTTTATCATCGGAGCCTCCTCTGGCGTGGGTTTTTTGATTTAGGACGGAGGCCTTTTGCCTCACGCCATTATGGCGAGATCCGGGACCCCCTGTAGAAGGCGCCCTACCAGCGCCTGTCCCTTTGGGGTGATGCTCACGGTCACTCGATTGCGGCTCTCAGGAAGGCGCGCCCTTCGAACGAGGCCATGCTTCTGAAGTGCGTCGATGGCACGAGAGGCAGCGGCATCGCTGACCTTCAGCGACTGTGCGATAGAGCAAACCGCATCGGGCTTGTTTCGCACTGTGAGCAGTACGGCGGTCTGACGCATGGTCAGCTCGCATTCCTCCTCGCGAACATGGTGACAAATCGCGAATGCGAGCATGTCGACCGCCTGGGTCTCGATCTCATAACCGTCGCGCAACTTGATTCCCTTTAGCGGAGTTTCTGAAGTTGCGCCGACCGAGCGGGGACGGTGAAACCCCCGCACTCATCGTGCAACAGGCCGGGAAATGGTCCGAGGTTTGTCAGTCCGGTCATAGATGAACATTTTAGGATTGATGGCTGATTTTGTCCAACATGTGGCGCACGATTACGGCAAAAAGTTACGCGCGGCGTTCGTAGGTAAGAAACGTGCAAGCGACCGCACCGTCCTGGACGACTTCAGCGCGCGCCGTCTCGGTCCAATCCGTCAGGTCGGGCTTCCAGAAGACATCTGCGGGGTAGGTCCCTCCAACCCTGGTAAGGAGGATCCGGCTCGCCAGAGGCAGGAACTGCCGATAGACATCGGCACCACCGATCACCATCAATTCATTCGTTCCCCCGGCTTTCACCGCTGTTTGGATATCATGCACGACCGTCACGTTGTCCATGTGCCAGGCAGGGTCGCGGGTTAGCACGATATTGTTGCGCCACGGTAATGGCTTCCCAAGAGTCTCGACGGTGCGGCGCCCCATGATCACCGACCGGCCTCGAGTGACGTCCCGGAAGTGCTTCATATCTTCCGGGATGCGAGGCCAGGGAAGGCCGTTGCCGGCGCCGATGGCGCCGGCATCATCGTGGGCAAGTACGAGGGTGATCCGAGGGTTCATACTGCGACAGCACCCTTGATCTCACCTTGGTGCTCATAACCGGTCACGACGAAATCATCGATTTCATGGGCGAAAAAGTCGTCCCGAGGTTTGATATCGAGTTTCGGGAATGCCGTTGGCGTGCGCGATGTCTGCAGCGCGACCTGGTCAAGGTGGTTGAGATAGACGTGCGCGCAAACTGCGTCCATGACCAGTTCGCCTGGCTTAAGTCCCGTATGCATTGCGACCAGCCTGAGCAACATCGCGGCCTGCGCGCAATTGAATGGGCCGCCCAACCAGAGATCCCACGATCTAAGGCCAACAGCTAGACTTAGGCGGTCGCCCTCCACCTCGAACTGATAGGTCTTGTGGCAAGGTGGGAGCATCATGTCGTCAAGTTCGGAAACATTCCAACCCTCGAGAATGATGCGACGCGATGACGGGTTGTTGCGAATGGTGTCGAGCACCGACCTAACCTGATCGATACCTCCTGGCACTTCGCGCCAGAGGCCGTCGCCAGCATCCGGAGCCGGCTGATACTGGCGCCAGCTACGCCACTGGACGCCATAGGCTCGGCCGGAATCCGCCCAGCGCGCCGAGAATTCGGGGTCGTTCAGGATTCTTTGCTCGAATTCTCTCAGGTCGATGTTGTCACCTGTGGCCTTCACGTATTTTGCGTGAGGCCACTCAGTCCAGATCCGAACCTTCTGGCGCAACAGCGGCTCTATGCTGGGAGACCCTGAAAGGAACCACAGCATCTCGCGAAATGCGGTCTTCCAGGAGACGAACTTCGTCGTGAAGATTGGCACGGATCCGTCAGAGAGATCGAAGCGCAAGGTGCGGCGGAATCTCTGCCGCGTGCCGACGCCAGTGCGATCGGTCTGCTCGTACCCCGTTTGCACGACCTCCGTCAGAAGATCGAGATATGCCTGTTCCTGGGGGTTAGCGCTCATGAGTACCCTCGCATCTTGAAGAATTCTTGATTGTGGATCCAGCGCCCGTCGTCGAGGAAGCCCCACTCCCGGATTTTGGGGCCGGTGAGGAATAGGGTCCAGGTCGGCTCTTCGACCAGGATACGATGCCGTTGCTCTGCCGTTCGGAAGACCACTGTCCCTGGAAGGCGCTCGAGCACCTCGGTTTTGCCGGTGGAAGTTACAACCTCCTCGTATCCGGTTCCCTTGAGCCAGATGCTTAGGTTGTCCCAGGGATGGTCATGATGCTGCGGATCATAGTCCGACCTCAGCGTGTGGTGGAGGTAGACATTTCCATCGTCCGTCGATCGCTCAATGTACCACCTCTTCATGTAGACGTCGGTACCGTTATCGAGGATCTGACTGGGATCGGAAAGCGCGACGTTGTTTAGCAAGGGCGCTGATACCGCTTCCAGCAGGAATTGGGGAAGTCGGAAGATCGTCTTCATCATCTAGGTTTCCGTGAACGAGCGGTCGGAAAGGCGAACCATACGCCCAGGATGTATCCTCGCATCTGACTCGGGCTGTCTCCCCCGAGCAACGGCTTGCCTCACTTTTAGGATGAAAGTGTTGCTTATAGGATGGTATGGGCTTCAGAATGCTGCATCGTCAACAGCAGATGAGCTACCTATGCGTTTCCTCACGGCGGCAGCGGCCCTTATGGCGGTGTCTACTCCGGCTCTAGCGATGGATTTTGCAGCGACTTCCCGCGCGATACCGCCCGCTGATGACCAGGACACCTCTGGCACGAGCTCTGCCGCAGAGCGGATCGATGTCGATCGCGTAGCTCCCCCGGCCGTGCCTTTCGTGGGAAGTGAGGCACCTCGCCAGTTCCAGGCGAGCACCAGTGCCAAACCCAAGCACGACGATGCCCAGCAGACCTGCGTCGCACAAGCCGTTTACTATGAATCGAAGGGCGAGCCACTCAAGGGGCAACGAGCCGTGGCAGACGTCGTGATCAACCGTACCAAGCGCCGCGGCTTCGCCTCAACCCCGTGCGGCGTCATCCGACAGCCTCACCAGTTCACCAATGCCCACCGGTGGGGCGTGCCGTCGGCGGCGGATCCGATCTGGCAGCGAGCCAAGGAAATCGCGCGGAACGCTCTGGACGGCATCGGCACGGTGTCGACCGCTATCACGCACTTCCATTCGGTGGCGGTGAGGCCAGGATGGAACATGCGTCGAGTGGCCTCGATCGGCAGGCACGTTTTTTACTGATCCTCCGGTCCGTGCCTTGGATTGGCGCGCACGAGGCGTTTGCCGCACCATAACACAGCCCCATGGAGCGTTGGCGACGAGGGCGCTCCATGGGCCGATCTAAATGGCGGCCGCAGCTCTCTTGTCTCTGGAAGAGGTGGAGATCGGCGGCCGGCCTCGTACGCGCGGCTGGAGGATGCCGAAGTCGCGTGCTTAGCCGGCGACCTGCGGTTCAGCCGTTTGCGGAAGGCCCTGTTTCCCGGCCCCCTTCGAGCGACGATGGGTGGTCTCATGTGCAACAAGAAGGCCAACGGCGAGCAAGAATGGCCCGATGTGGTAGACCAACCGGAAGAGGATGAGGGCGGCAATTACCTCAGCCTTATCCACCCCCGGTATGAGCATCACCACCACAAACTCAAGAACGCCTGCGCCCCCTGGCGTGTGAGTGATCATCACGGTGACGAATGCCGCGACATACGCGACGAGCACTTGCGGATAGAGCGAGATGTCCACCCCCGGCATGAGGACGGCCAAAACCGAGGCGGCAAAGAAGAGGTCAAGAACGGAGAGGCCGCATTGAGCAACACCCCTCCGCGCAGTTGGGAGAGGAACGCGCCACCGGCGAAAGCCCAGCTCCTTCACGCCACGCGAGAGTATCGCGAGATACAACGCATTCAGGCTGACGATCGCGATCCCGATTGCTGCCTGCGCTCCGTGGCCGATGCTGTAGCCGGCCAGCGATGCTACATCGGGGATAAAGACCAGGCAGAGTCCGAGCATCAGCAGGACCCCAACCCAGAATGAAACGCCGGTGAGCACCGTGATCTTGGCGATATCGGCTACATTCAAGCCGGCGGCGCTATAGATACGGAACCGTGCGACCGCACCGGTCAGAACGGCAAACCCGAGATTGTGGCTGAGGTTGTAGCTGACGAAGGATGCCTTGGCGGCCTGCCTCCAAGGCAGGGGACGACCAATGGTCTTGAGTGCAATTACGTCGTATCCGGTGAGCACCAGATAGCTCGCAATCCCGAAACATGTGGCAATCGCGATCCTTCCCCACCCGACGCGGGACATAGCCGCGCGGATCTCGTCGAAGGACACCTCGCTGAGAACCTTGGACAGCCCGTGGAAGGCTGCGGCCATGATAGCGACCATGATGACCACGCTCAGGGCGGTCTTGAGTGGGGATGAGGTCGAGGATGCCATAGACGGCATTGTAGGATGGAATGGGCGCGTCGTCACTGTCATGTGTGAACGTAGCCGTCCTCTTCGATGCCGTAATAGATCCCGCCGATGGTCAGGCCGATCCAGTCGAGCGATCGGGTTACGCGGCGGCGGAAGTGACGATAGTTCGGCGATCCGTCCGGGTTGCGCTTGAAGAGGCGAAGGATCGCCAATCGCTGAGGTCGAGTGGTCTTGCAGATCATAGGAACTCCTTCGGTGTATGGCAGGCCGTGCATTGCAAACAGCCGATCAGATATGTCGTTTTGCAGAGATCCAGGGCGTATAGGTATCTCGGCACACCGCGACACCACGCGACGAGATCCGGGCCATCTGTATTGATGGCTGGGTGCCGAGGCTTAACCACTTTACATCGCGCTGGATGCATTCAATGTCGCTGCTCAGGGGGAGAGCGTGAGAGTGGCAGCTGACCAAATCTATCTTGGACGTGCCGACGCAGTCGGGCTCGAAGCTGACGGGGTAACCGTGATCGACCTCGACGAAGCGCTTTTTGACGCAGCGGCCGATGCGACGGAGATCACCGTGCTCGGCGGCTACTATCAGAGGGAATGGCTAGTAGGGCTCTTTAGGAACCTGCCAGCTCGCCGCCGCCGGGCCTGCAAGGTGCGGATCGCAGTAGGCTCCGATGCCACGGTGACTCTCCCGCAGATCTTCCGGGACATGCAGGATGTGCGTGAGCGACTGCATCGCCTCGGCTACCGTGACATAGAAGTGGCGGTGGTGGGGCGCTCCCCTGTTCATTTTCACACCAAGCTGTTTCGGTTCCTGCGAACTACCCGCCCGTCGTGGTTTGTTGGGTCGGCTAATCCCGGCAGCGCCCGGCACGAACTGATGGTGAGAATAGCAGGGCGGCACCCGGGGCTCTCGAGCTATATAGAAGCCGTCTTCGCTTGTGCGCAGTCTGTCGAGGGGGTCGTGCCAAAACCCGCGCCGGCGACGACCATTCGGGAGTTTCTTCTGGATGGGTTCCTTTGTCACCGTCCGCCAGCGCAGCGGCTGTTTACGTTCGACGCCTACCGGCTCTCGCCAGAAGATCGGAGGCGGATTGACGCTCGCCTCGGCGAGGGCAGTGGGGTTCAGCACGCAAGCCCAAAGACAGAGGGCTTCGGATTCGGGCTCCGTAGCGCGCTCGCTCTGCCAGTGGAGGACGACGTAGATGGCGACAGCGCGGAGACGCGAACCCGCTTTCGGTCCTTGGGCATGGACACGCTCTTCGGCATGTGGATGCCGCGCGTCTACAAAGAAGAGGCTGAGGCTGCGGTGAGGCAGCGAGAGGACAGCCGGTGCGCTCGTCTGGCCGCGATCGGTGAGGCGCTGGTGGCAGAGGGAGGGAGAGCGCGCGCGTTCGATGCCTTTCGTGCCTACGTGGAATCGATGGATCAGTATCTGAGCGACCTTGGGATCGAGATCAGGCCGGTCCGCGATCGCGACGCCGCCTTCGCCCGCTACATCACGTCCCGCACGCAAAGCTTGTCCGATCCCGCGTTCCAGCGGCGGCATGCCCGGCTGATGACGTTCGCCCCGATGTTCGACGTATGGCAGGACCCCGCCGTAGCTCCGAGGTTCGTGGCGAGCTTCTTTGCGGATTTGGCCTGGCGCTCTTCGCCAAGCGTCACCAGGCGCCCTCGGATCGTAAAGTCGATCATCGAGGGTATGGATGAGGATGCGGAGTGGCAAACCGAGGATGAGCTACGGGACGCCTTTGCTGCGCGTCTTTCGAATGAGCCGTGGTCCGATGAAGAGTGGATATCCTGAAAAGCACTGGGAGCAGCGAAGGCTCCAGCAATGGATATCAGGCTACAGAAGGTGAGCGGACAGTTGAGGTTTAAACAAACCTGAAGCTAAGCCGCCCAACCTTACACTTCACAACTATGACCGCCAGCTACACGCGCATTGGCATAAGAATAAAAGTCTTCTCACGGTCATCGTTGGCCGCTTCCTTCTGCTTGATGAGGACTGGCGACGACTCATCTCCGAAGTGGAACTCCACTTGATCCGTGGAGACCTGGCTCAGGATGTCCTGCAGGTAACGAGCGTTGAAGCCGATCCGGAGTTCGTTTTGGCATTCTGCCGAGATTTCGTCAGTAGCAGTGCCGTTTTCCGGGCTGACCACGCTCAACTCGACGGCAGTGTGGCGAACGTTCATGGTGAGGGCGCGGGTCTTGTCGCTTGAGACGATCGACACGCGCTCCGCGGCCACCTTCAGTGAGGACACGTCCGTCAGCATCACCTTGTCGTTGCTCTTCGGGATGACCCGGGTGTAGTCGGGAAACGTCCCGTCAACGAGCTTCGAGGTGAGAGTGACCTCGCCCAGGTCGAAGCGGATTTTGGCGTTTGACAGGTGGACCTGCAGAACCCCATCCACTTCGCTCAGCAGCTTGCGGACTTCGGCGACCGTTTTGCGCGGAACGATGATGCCGTTCACGTTCTGCCCTTCGTAGGCCACCGCCGACAGTGCCAGGCGGTGACCATCGGTTGCTACCGCCTTCAGCATCTTGTCCTCTACGTGGAAGTAGATGCCGTTGAGGTAGTAGCGGGTCTCGTCGCCCGACATCGCGAAGCGCGTATCGTCGATCATCTCCGACAATTGGCTTGCGGTGATATCGATCTGGTCAGGAAGATCCCCGGATGCGATGACTGGGAAGTCATCGACCGGGAGTACGTTCAGCTTGAAGCGGGACCGGCCGGCGGTGATGATCAACTGAGATCCCTCGACGGCGATCTGCACGCGCGACCCGTCAGGCAGCTTGCGAACGATGTCGGTCAGGGTGCCGGAAGCGACCGTGGTCGACCCTGCCTGTTCAACCTCCGCAACGACGTGCTCGGTTATCTGGATGTCCAGGTCCGTAGCGGTCAAGGTCAGTCGGCCGCTATCGGCGTGCAGCATCACGTTGGATAGGATCGGGATGGTGGTCCGCTTTTCGACGACCGAGTTTGCGTGGGTCAGCGCGCGTAGCAGCACCGAGCGATCGATATTGATCTTCATTTCTGTGTCCCTTTCGAAGGAAATTTTTCGTGTAATTATGAGGCGCGCTTGGTTCCCAGCGTCCGGCACTTCTTACTGTCCGGCGGCATCTTGCATTGCCAGAATGTGATCAACTGCCTCGGTCACAGAGGGTAGGCACAATATGTCCGGGCGGGTCGCCGAAAACAGGCGGCGGGCGTCTCTGCCGACCGGCGCGTCAAGCAGGATGGCTGACAACCCGGCGTCGACTACCCTTTCGACTTCGTTGTAGCTGTCGTCGATGAGGACCGTCGCACCACTTCTAACGCACGCCGCTGTTTTACACGCGGCATAGGAGGTCTTCGGGTCGCTCGTTCCGACAAAGTGGGCCGGAACAGGCGGAAAGTCGCGGCGCAGCCACTCGAGCGTTGCTCGAGCAGTGCTGGGGCCGCGGCGTGTGACGTACGCCTTCAGGAGCCCTGCATCATAGAGCCTCCAGGCGGCCTCGATTGCGCCAGGCATCGGCAGCGCGTCACGCATTACCTCGTCACGCTCCCAAAATGCGTGATCTATGCGTATCCGCGCGTTAACCGCAGGATCGGGGTGCGAGAGAGCGTTGTGATAGACGAAGGTTTGCACGATCTCCTCAGCCGGCACCCCCAAGTCGTCTGCCAGGACGACGCGCGCCTGGCCAACGAGGTCGCACAGAACGTGATCGAGATCGCTAGCAACCTTCATGTGTTCTCCTTGAGCCGTGGCAGCTGCCGGTCGGCCCCATTTCATCCGTAAACGGATGCTACCAGATTTCAGATCTCCGTCGCTACGTTTGTCGCTTCAACCCGGGTCGAGTATCGTGAGAAGGCGCTGACCCGGGAGCATAGTGGATCTCGCCTGCCGCGATAGACCTCGTTCCGGAGGAACGTCAGCTCGGCTTCTGCCTCCTCCCGCAGGACATCCATTTGCCAAGCCTTCTGCGGCTCGCGTTCTTGACCCGTCCAACGGTATCCTCGCTGTTTCAGGAGGTCCTTGGCTTCGAACGGCGCGCCGACCGCGCTGATCCTGATCTGGGTGCGGCGAGCGCGTTCAAGGAGGAGGGACATGCCGCTGCGCCCGGAACCGGGCAGAGGCCGCGCCAGGAGCTCGATCGCTGCGTGGCAGTCGGAGGTCGCCCTGTGACCGGTGTGGAATAGGCCCGACTGCATCAGAAGAAGACCGAGCTTCATCCCCTCGAACCCTTCGGATTTCCAGTCGATCTCAGTCATGGTGCAGGCCCAGCACTTCGACACGAAGATCGGCCAGAACCGCTCTACCATGGGTCGGTCGTACGCAGCGTTATGCGCGATGATGAGATCAGCGTCGCCGGCGAATTCCTCTACCTCCGCGGGGTCGATCGTAGCGCCCCGCACCATCTCGTCTGTGATCCCCGTCAGCTTTGTAATTTCGGCCGTGATCGGGGAGCTCGGCTCGTTGAACCACGAGCAGACACCCAGCACACCTAGAATCTCACCTTCGGGAGAGTATGCAAAGGACACCATTCCAAGTTCGAGGATCTCGTCCTTGGAGATGTCGATCCCAGTTGCTTCAACGTCGAGCACGACCGCTTTCTTGGCGCCCAACGGCATCCGGGTGAGCAGCGGGCGCTCTGTCAGGCGGCGCAACACTCGATAGTCGGGGTGAGCGTCGAGGAGGCGTGCAGCCTGCTCAATCTCGCCATGTGCTTGGTCGATCGACATTACGGTCTCCACAACTGATCCAAGGGCAAGGTCACGCCGCCCTTAGCTGCTGAGTGACGTCTTCGAGCACTTTCTTGCACACGAAAGTATTGCTCTGAGAGTACACGCCTTCGAGCATCAGGCTTCGCCCGGTGTACATGTGTGGAACCATCGCTTCGAAGTTTCCGCCGTTGACGAAAACATTGAAAGGCATCTCGGTGCCGTCGACGCTTGTCGTGCACCGGAGAGTCGCGCTCTTCACACCATTCTTCTGATGCCGGTGATCGACGTGGAGGATCGTGAACACCGCGCTGCTGCTCTTCTTGCGCTGCGCGACTGGCTTATAGGACATCTGCTTTTCCTTGATACAATACTTCGACTCTGCCCCGCCCCGCTTGGTCGACGCGCACCGGCCGGGCCGCGGGACGTTGCTCTCTTTGGCGCTTTAGGCAGCGGCTCTCCGGACACGTCCGGCGCATGCTTGCTCAAGCGCCTTCCCCATTGCTTCGAGAGCGCGTTCGGGCTCGTCAGGGCCGATGCCGCCAACTTGCACGATGACGCAGCGATCCTGGGGGTCGCTACGTGAGACGAGGTGCGTCTGGTAGGCATTGAAGTATATAAGAGCGCCGACTTCCAGTCGATGGTGGCGGTAGGCGTCTTCGGTTTCCCGTACGAGGAGCATCTGATCGCCGTCAACGTCCACGACTGCGTTCCAGCAGTGTCCGTGCTGATCGGGGAAGTCGCTTAGCATGTGGCGGTCACTATGCAGGTACTGTGCCCCTTTCATTCCCAGCAGCGAACAGGCGTCGCCCAGGTCGACGAACCATGCTCCTTCGATCTCAGGCGGGCGCTGGTTACAGGCCCAATGACCTTTTCGGCGCGCCCATTCGAGCCCCTCCCATCGGTCGGGATCAAAGGTTAGGCATACAGAAGGTGGCAGGCCTCGGGCATAGGAGAGTTCGTCTTCGTCGTCGAATTCGAGAGGGCTGCTGAGCACTTCTGCGTTCTCCTGTTCAGAATTGGTTTTGGGTGAGGTGGCGCTCTTTGACGCGTCATCCTATAACCCATCCGTAAACCGTTTATCCACGTCAGGTGAGCTATCGTCATGAGCGCTAAGAAGGGCTTCTCGAAGAAGGAACTCGCGGACCAGCACGCGAAAGTCGCGGAGCTCGTCAAGGAAGAGGGCAAGGTGCTCGCTGCGATCGAGCGTGCGGAACGGACGCTTCTGGAAAACCGCGAGAAGCTCAAACAGGTTCAACGTTCTCGCGCCGCTGAGAACGCCAAGCTTGATCAGGTCATCCAGAAGGGCATCAGGGCTGCAGCGAAAGGTGACGCGGACCAGCGGGCTGCCCTCATCCAGGCTCTCCTGCTCGGTGCGGACGGCGAAGACGGTGATCCTGAGCCTCAGCCGAAGGAGCAGCCGGGTGCAACCGGGGCGAATGTAGCGGATGACCAGGGGAAGGGGACCTCCGGCCGGCAGGTAGCTCCACCTGCCGCACCTGGAGCAGGAGGCGCGGCTTTGCCCCCCAGCACGTCCACCGAAGCCGCGGGCCTCGAGGCGAGCCAGTCGCCGGACGGAGCCCCGATGGGCAACGATGATCAGAACAAAGCCGCCTGAGGACACTGCAGATGAAGCATTCGAATGTGTCCGCCGAGATGCGTGACAAGTCCATCGAGGACGCTGACCTCGGCGTTGCCGGGTGGGCGCGGAAGTCCGTCCGTCGTGTGGCGAAGTTTCGTGATAAGAAGGACGGGTACGGGCTTGTCGGCGAGATAGCCATTCGATTTGCACAGATGCTCCTTGGCCTTGCCGTGTTCTGCGTCGCCAAGGCAACTTTTGGCATACCCTTCAACTTCGTTTCCGGCGTCGCGCTTTTGGGCATGCTCGTCGGTTCGTCGTTCGGGGCCGTCCGGTTTTCCCTCTTCTCGCTCCTCTACTGGGCGGTTGTCGGAGCGGTGTTTGGTTTTGCGTTCGGAGTATGGCCGCTCAGCCCGTCGTGGTGGTCGGCCGCAGCCGAAGGCTGGGAGAGCGGCGAGGCAGTGCCAAAGGTGGTGGTGGGCGGAGCTGTGATCGCCACTATCGTCTGGGTGGCGGCTGGGCGCCTGGCTTCGAAGGCACTGGGCAAGGCCTTCGTCAACGCGCTTGAACTCTGGACGTTCAAGCGCAGCGAAGATGTCCGAAGACAGCGGCAGGAGGACGTCCTCTCGGAGTTCGAGAAGGTCGGGGTTAGCCGCGCCGAAGTAGACGATCTCGCTCGTCGCAGTGAGTTCGACGGGCGACGCGCCGTTGTTTTCGGCGGGGTTCGGGCACGAAGCGCACAGACAGAAAGTGAAGCCGTATCCCTCGCCAAAATGGAGCCGTCGGAGGCCGAGCCGGATGCCGATGATGCTGCGCAGCGAGTTGCGGATCTGGCTGGGCATGTGGACAGCCAGGACGCCGAATTGCTCGCTGGATTGGCCGATGGTCCCGATCTGGGCGCAATGTTTGGCGGGACTCTGGCCGTACCGAACCCTGTGGAGGAGTCGGCTGGTGCAGTCTCACATGAGGACGAGGTCGTCCTGCATTCGTCCGACTCCATGGATCTGGCCGGTAGTAGGCAGGAAGATGAGCCCGGTGTGTCGCATGCGACCCTGATGAGCCCATCTACGGCGCTTGCTGACATTACCGAGAAGGTGGATGCGCCGGCTCCGATCGTTTCTGCTCCTCAGGTGAATCCTGAAGCATCGCGTGGGCGCAGGCGCCGGGCGCGCGAGGAGCTGGGCAAGATGATTGACCTGTTTGCGGTCATGTCCCGCGAAGCCCAGGTCGATGTCTTCGTGAACATCAGCAAGAACAAGCTGATTCGTCTGACCGACGAGGATTATGAAGAACTAAGGACCCTCGACGGCGGCGAGGTTCTGATCACTCTAAGCCAGGACCTGAAGCTTAAAGACCAGGCGCGCGGACGTAGTGCCGTGAAGCCCGCCGAGATGAACGCTCGGGCGGAAGGAACCATCATGGGGAGCAATTCGAACATGGCCGACAGCGACAGCAATCATGGCCTTTCATCTGCAGGGGCGATGCTTGTCGATGCGATGGAGCATCTCCGCGGTGCTGCTTCAGGCCGCGTGCCTTTGGGGGCTCCGGCACCGCATGCGTCGACCACCGAGGCGCATGTCGAAGGCGATGCCGAAGACTTTGAGAAGGGCATCCTTCAACCCGCTCCGGTCCGGACCTCGGCCGTAGCGGCGCCTTCGAGCGGAGAACGTCCGAACGAGATCAGCGCTGTCACCGCCGAAGGCGAAAACGTCTCGTTCGAGGTCGCTATCCCCGGGAATGAAAGCAATGAAGCTGAAATGAGGCGCTATCCCACTCCGTATGCCAGCGCGCGGGTATCCATCCTCGGAAACAGCGCACTCGCTGATAAATTGAAGATCGAGAAGCTGCGTGAACTGGATCGCCTGCAGGGGGTGTCCACAATCGAGATGTTCGAGGGGGATGACATCGTCTCTCTTCTGAACCTGCCGCCAAAGGTTATGACCGCGCTGCGGGAAAAGGTTCGTGCCTTGCTCGGTGAAAAGCCGTCGGACATGACCCGTCTCCAGACCCTCTACGAGAAGCGCGTCGAACTGGTGCAGAAGGATATGTTCGAGCGTCCGCACGAGTACCAGCGTATTCTCAGCGCGTTCATGGCCGCTGCCGGAGACATGCAGGAACTAGTGGACCGGGTGGACACGCCGCAGGCTCGTGAAATCCTTGAGAACTCGATCCGTCTCGATCCATGGTTCGAGCAGAACCTTACCGGCCTGCGCGCCGGCCGCCTCAAGACGGCTCTGCCTCTGCCCGCGAAGGGTCCTGGCGTTCTCGATCGCTTCTCAGGAACCGTCGATGCGGCGATGCGTGGGGCTGGCTTTGCAGGCACAAACCCCCAGGCTCCGCCCGCACCCCAGGAGCCTGCTCCCGCTAAGGCGCCGAAGCCGTCGGATGTCGCCGTTGACGCTCCTACGCGGCGGGTTAACGTGCCTGAGCCGGCACAGGAGCCGCGTGCGGATGCCCGCACTTTCCAGAAGGGCGTGGATGGTCAGTGGACCCCTGATGCTCCGAAGGATTCGGACGTCTTCAACAAGGAGATGGCGGAGCATTTTGCGATGATGGTCCAGCGTAATGCGGCGATCAAAGCTGATGAACGTCGCGAAGCGGAAGCGGCCGCAGAGCTCGCACAGCGTGAAGAAGCTGAGCGCGTCGAGCGTGAGCGCGTGGCCCTCGAGCACCAGGCTCGCGAGAACGAAGAGAATGAGCGGAACCTGCGCGTCTCCGCGTTTTTCGCTGGCCTTCCTCAGACGGATACTGGCCCGTTCGTCACGGTGTTACCGCGTCGTTTTGCCACTGAGGAGATCATGGCAGCGATCGCGAGCATCGCCGACGGTCACGCCATTATGTCGCGAGATCACCACGAGTATGTTGCTCAGAAGATCGCTTTCCTCAAGGACTGGGAAGCTGAGAAGGGGTCGCAGCCGGACGTGGTCGACGAGCTGTCCGCTCCAGGGCAGAAGCTGCAGGCAGATATCAGCGTCCGCAATGGTGAGATTGCCCGCGATCTCATTGCACGGGTAGCCGTCGCGTGCGGGCTGACCGAGGATGCCATCGGCGATGAGCTGAACGCGCGACTGGCAGATGAGCAAGAACGCGAGTTCGTTCGCGCTGTCGAGAAAGTGCGCCTTCGGGGCGAAGAACTGCGCCGCCTGGTTGAGGCATGGAACAAGCGCAGGATGGCCGTGGTCGCAGAAGAAGCTCGCGATGAGGTTCGCCGACACATGAGTGAAGCTGCACCGAGCGATCCAGCGCCTTCTCAGGAGCTTTTGGACCTGCAGGCTCGGCTCGAGCAGCAGGAGCGAGAAGCCGAGGAACTGCGTCGGGCGAATGAAGAGGCTGCAAGGCGGGCGGCAGCGGCTGAACGGAGCGCTGCAGAGCGGCAGGCGGCTGCCGATGCCGCTATCCTTACCGCTGAGGGATTGGCCGCTCGGGTCCGGGAACTTGAGGCGTCGCTTGCCGACGGCGGTGCGTCGAACACTGATGACGAGGAAGGCGGTGTCGAGCAGGATATCTCGGAGATCCTGAGCGATCGTATGCGCCCCTTCGAGGCGAGTGTGGATCTCAAAGCATATCTCGGTCGCAATGACCGTGAGGATATGCTCGCCATCGATCTGCCGGACGCGATTGTCGAAGCAAATGAGATCACCTTGGGCGAGCATCGCATGCCGCTTGTGGAGGGCATCAAGCGGGGGGTCCTCCGCCCCGCCTTCACTGCAAATCCGATGATGGACACGGTTGCGGTGCTGCTGGTGACCAGCGCCCCGCTCGCTTCTGATTTCACGGCGGCCGCTCTAGGGTCGGATGCGTCGCGCCTGATGCTATGCGCGCGTGACTCCAAACGGCTGGACCGCATCCTCAAGGCAATGGGGGCCGCGTAATGTGGGGATTGCTCTTGTTGGCAGCGACCTCGGCCGCTGCTCCGCAGCCGGAAATGGCTCTGCGCTGTGCGGTGACCGAGGACGCCCCACTGCTCGCCCGAAACGCTTCCACGCTGAGTGGCGGAGTGACCGGCGGGCCGGCGCCCGCCCCGGTTATGATGCCACTCCCGCGGATGATGGTGGACGGTTGGACCGTCAGCGGCATGCCGGTGGCCGAAGCACTCAGCCAACTGGGCGCCGAGGGTGGCTTCCGGGTTGAGGCGGATAGCGGCCTCGCACCCGTCTCCTGGAACGGGGAAGCCGCCTCTCTGACATCCGTCGTAACCCGCTTGGCGCACAGCGCGGGTGGCGCGCCCTCTTTCGATGGCAAAGTGCTTCGCATCTCGAAGCCCGTAGCCCCGGCTCCGTGGCGCTTTCAGCGTCCGGCGGGCCGGGATGCCACTCTTGCACTCCTGGATGCTCTGCGCGGCTATGGCGCGACGGAGGTGGCGCTTGGCGCGGAGGATGTAACCTTTCATGCGACGCCTGCCTCTGTGGCTCGGATCCGGAAGGGGCTGGCGCCTTCGACCAACGTGATCGCGTTTGACGTATGGACCTATCGCCTGGAGAAGACCTCCACGGTGGACTGGAAGGCTCTTGATGAGATCGCGCCGGTGCTGCAGCGAAAGCCAACGGTCGACGGTGAGCGTTTTGTCCTGGGCTACGTAGCCTCGGAGAAGGTCGCTGACTTCCTGGCGCGTTTCGGGCGCGTCTCGCATTTGGGCAGTCAGACGGTCGCTGGCCCTCAGGGCTGGGCGTTGGAGGTTCCGCTCACCCAATGCGGCCAGAGCAGTGAGAAGCTGGGGTCGATAACGATCAAGCCGACGTGGGAACGGCAGACAATGGCGCTCGACCTTTCGGGCTCGCCGCTGGGTGGAGGGAAGATCGATGCGATCGCTCCTGGTTCGTCCGCCATCATCACCAGCGGTGCAGCCGCTGGCGCCACTGTGGTTGCCGTGGTTCGGCCGCGTGTGCTGGTGGCGCGCTGATCAGGCGCTGACTTCGACGATTGCGTCTCGACACGTCAGTCGAACGCGGTCGTCGATTTCGCACATCCGCACTTCATTCCAGCGCACGCGTTCGTCCACAAAGGGTGAGCGGAAGCCATCCTCGTCGATGATCACCCCTTCCGTCAGCTTCGCTCCCTGCAGCTGACGATGAATGGTGACCGATGGACTGCGTCCTAAGTACGATGCCATCTTCTTGAGGGTGCTTAGTCCGTCGGTGAGCGCCTCGCGGATGTGACGCCCGGGCTCAACGTCATCGTCACGCGCAATCATGCCAAAAACCCGGTCTGGCCCTGAGACGAAGCAGAATGCTGTTCTTCGGAACGCCGTCGGCGGTTGTGCGGGCATTCTGAAGTGGTCGGGGGCTTCCAGCGAGAGCATGAGATGATGATCGAACGGGACCAGTAGAGGTGTACCCACGGCCCCGATGCCGCTCGGCCCGATCAGTAGGTCCTTGACCTCCACCAGGGCGGTTGTACCTCCGGACTTGAAGACATAACGGTTGCCGAGTTCTAGCACCTCCTCCAGCGCGGAGAGAAACTCCCCTGTTCGGCGATCTCCTTCGGCGCGCAGGAAGGGGATCGCCTGCATCAGGAAGTTACTCATCTACTCGGTTTCCCATCTCATTGTTCCGGTTTTGGATGAGTCATCCTATAACCGCTGCATGAAGCTGTTTTGGTGGATCTTGGCGGCCCTGCTACTAGGAGCCATGGGCGTGGCTGAATGGCAGTTGCTAGCGGCCCTTCGCGCGGAAATCCGCGAGCCCGGCAAACTTCAGCCACGGAGCGCGCCCTATAGCATTTCGATATCAGGGCCCGCCCTGCAGGCCCGGGCCAGGGAAGAGCTATTGGCAGCGAACGCCGCGCGGATGGCGCGCGCCGATCGAGCTGTGGGCGACGCCGTGGTCCTCGAAGGTATCACGTACGAACGAAATGGTGGCGTGGTCCGCGCCCAGGGCAAAGTCCGCGATCTGGCGGACGGCCGCAAGGTTCTTGCGGTCATCGACGCTTACGACGACGAGATGCATTACCTCACAAGCGCGGCGGTTCCTCTCCAGACGGTTCGGGCGTCGCCGTCCGCTTTCACCATCCACATGCCTGATCGTGCTGATCTCTCATCACTTTCCTTCCGCGTGCTCTCCGAGGCTGACCGTTCAGAGATCGTCGCGTTCAATGAACAAGACTTGCAGAAGCGGAGAACTGCCTTCGAAGATCGTGCCACGTTGCTGCCGGACGACGCGGTCCTGCCTGTTGATATCCAGGAGGCTGAGGAGCGTCTGCGGCACCTTGGGTATGTGACCGCCTCTCGCGATGTTGGCCTGGGGGAGCCGGCGATGCGGGTGGTCTTCAATCGCTTTCGCAGAGACCACGGGCTGCCGCCTTCCCGGACCGTGGATCTCGAGACCTTTCTCGCCTTGAGGATTGTTACCCCTGGCCTGCAAACAAGGTACCGCGCTGAACTCTGACGGTGGCGGACGACCACCGCCGCTGATATCATTCATTTTCGGATAGGAGATTGGTCGTGATGGGATTTCTTGGTGGTCGTTCTCAGGCGCAGACGTCGCCCTCGGCGTCAGAGCTCGCCAAGGCAGTCCCAGGCGGCGGGGAAGCACTGCGTGATGAGGCAGAGATCGTCGCAGCCGCTTCGGATCCTGTTCTGCGACGTCGGTTCGCGACTGTTTGGGCGAAGGACTTCGCTATCCCGGTTGATCTGGAAAAGCGGGTCGAGGCTGTACAGACCGCGATCATCACCCAAGAGCGGGAGGATCTCGCGGAGCTGAGTGGCCGCGCGGATCGCATCGGACGTTTGTCTGACGAAGAGCGTACCCGGATATTCGGAGCGGGACCTCTTCCTTCGGACCAGCTTGCAAGAACGCAGGCGACGGTCGACCTGGCCTTGCTTGAGGCCGAAGGTTTTGAATCGCCGCGTGTGGCAGCGGAGCGAGCATTGCAGAAGGCTCGCGCGGTTCGTGATGCGCTCTCGCTGGATAGGGGTGGGGCGGACCGTTTCGAGGACGTATCGCCTCTTGCGCGTCTGACGTGGAAACATGTGCCTGAGATGGCGGCGCGGTTGGGCGTGCAGATCGGCCCACAGGAGGGCTATTCCAAGACGGACCCCGAATATAGCGATGCGGGTCTGGCTATCCACAACTCGGGTTCAGACGCCCGCGCGGCAAGCAGGTTTCGGCCTGGCTTCTCCCGGACCGTCAACCACGATCTGGATATGCTCATTGGGCCCCAGGGAGCGGGTGGCATCGTCGAGAGGATGGTAGAGAACGCAGCAGGCCGAGAGCGGCGCCGCGCTGTTGAGAACGCCCCGCCTCGTGCCTTGGTGAGAGACATGTCAGCTGCGGCCTTCCTATCTGGGATTATCAGTCGGTAAGCTTCCCAATCAGCTGGCGAAGCGCATCGTCCATATTCGGCCCCCAGACCGTTACGCGTCTGGATGCGTCCGTCAGGGCCAACCGGATCTCCCCCTTGCCTTTGATCGGCATATCAACGGTAAGGCGGGCATCCGGCGTTGCGATGCTGGAAAGCTGAGACGCCATGTCCAGCGTCTTCTGACCGGCGGTCCGAAGGGCAGTGCGCCCAGGCTTCTTTTTCGTCTTCCCGCCCATAGGGCCGGCGACTTTCTCTTGGTGCATGTCCCTGATGGGTCCTTCTGATAAGGGCTCTAGCCGCGGATCCCACGTGTCACGCGAGACGGTTCTGTTCGCAGCGAGTGCGGTCGCCATGATGTTCGGCTTTACGTTTATTGAGATTACCCCGCCCCGGGACCCCGGCGCTGCTGCATCAGCGGCCGCGCCGTTCGATTGCAGTTAGCACTTGGGGCGGACGAAAAGCACAACGTCACACGTCACGTTGACATGCCGCGCCGGCTGGAAGCTCTGCTTCTTCTAAGATGCTGCCCCTGGAACAGAAGTACGCCGAGGCGTCGGCAGCAGTTGCCTTCGGGGTGCAGGAGTTGGGGTCGCAGGAGCGTCCGGCGTTACAGTCCGTGTCGTGACGGTACGTTGGCGCCGGCGCTCAGATCAAAGAACGTAGGCTTCCTTGGCGCGACCTTGCGCATCATAGGCGATCGCCTGGATGTCCCGACGATTGTCAATCTTCTCGAAAAGCACCGCCATCTCGCTCTCAACGGGAACGGAGAACATGGCGATCTGCACGGCACCGACCTTGCGCATCGAGATGAGCTTGAAGCTCGGGCACAGGTCGTCGCAGTGACTCGGAAGGCACTTGGGCCCTGCCAGTTTTCCCATGATGAGGAGCGTGGTTACCCGGGTCGACTGAGCGACCTCCCGCGCGATTTGCCGGTCGAGAAGGCCCGGCAGGTCGTCGTTGATCCCTGCCTCAGGGATCGGTCCGCTTCCGAAGAGGAGCGCGTCGATGTCCAGATCTAGCATCTTGTCCATGCTCTCCCCGTTTCTATCGTTATTCTGCGTCGCGCCCGACGGCATGCCGGAGCGCTTCACGCCCTTTCGGGCGAGTGAATCACGAGAGCCGTCGCTACGGCCGCAACGTCTGAATCTAGACGTTGGGTTCGTCCTGATGACGTCCTTACGGCGTCCTGGATTGTCCTGAAAGATCGAGGGCGCATGCCCCGTCTTGGCTTCAAGTTGCGAGGGGGCGTCCATGAAGCTGTATTATAGGATGCTTTGGTAAATCGCCACAAGAGCAACCTTCCCGATTAATTTGTACCCGGACGCCGCAGAAGTCTCGATTCTCCGGCAATAAAAGGTTGACCGTTGCTTCCGGGTACCTTCCCATTTTGCCAGACCGCCTTCCGGGCAGGGCCGCGATGGTTAATGTTCTACATTCGTTCTTCTGCGGAATCAAGGCCGGCCAGTTTCAGAACCGGTTTTTGATCCTCTCAAGCCGCCGCCGGACAAACGCCGGGAGATACATCGCTTTGTACCATGGGCCGAACGGCAGCTTATACCAGGGCACTCTCATCAGATTGGCCAGCCTCGTCACCTCATCGGGATGTCGTTCGGCAACCTCCTCGAGAACTTCCATCGCGGTGTACCGCGTCTGGACCACCACGTACCAAAGCAGGCCGGCCGCGATCGCCCAGAGCGTTAGGTACGCGACCATCATCGACAGGAATTGGCCCGGTGTCTGGGTCCGGATAGCAATTGGCAGCCAAACACACAGGGCAAGTGCCAACGTGAGCGCGCCGTTGCGGATCTTGACGATCGTGCGGACCCGCCGGGCAATGCTCTCAGGAAGAAAGTCCCGCTCATAGCGAACCAGCTCAATGGCGCGTTTCATTTCCGGAGGGAAGAAATAGACCAAGGTTCAGGCTTTCTGGAATAGGGCAGATAGAGTGGATGCTCCGGATGGCCCGACGAAACCATCCCGAGGCAGTGGAGCTGAATGCCACGGTTCTCCAGTTGTGTTGCCACGGCCGCTGCACGGCCTAAGTGGTCGCCGTTGGCGCCCCATCCGCAGACGATGAGTGTCGCATCGTCAATAACCAGGTCGATCGCGGCGTCGTTGGCTGGCCCGACCGGATCCATTGCCTGCCTCATGTCCTTGGGGAGTGTGTCGCGCCAGGCGAAGACGTTGACGACGATCAAGCCGTGGTAACCGAGTTGGTGTGCTCGTTTGGTCATGCGATCGATGGTGGGATCATCGTCCAGATGGGTCGCGGTGCTCGGGTTCAGCATGACTGCTACCAGGTACCGTCCGCCAGGCTGCCAAATACGCCAGAGGACGTATCTGTAAAGCGAGCTATCGATGTCCTTACCCGGCTGGATCGGCCCAAAGACCGCCCCGTGGACGCTACGATCGAGCCGCTGGACCTCTCGGAGCACTAGATCTGGGTACCTCTGCAACAATGCGATGACGCTATCCGGGCGCATCATGGCACCTGCTTCTGCGTCAGCAGGCACAACCTGGACGAACGAGGGGGTCTGTTGTGTCATGAAGCAAGTCTTCCACGTTCAAAGCGTCAGGCTGCGGCCCTGCGTGCGCACTAGATGCTGAGGAATGATGTTCCGGTAGCCATAGCGCATCTGACCATCCCGTTCGTATGGTTCAAATGCGAGCATTTGCCCGAGGCGAATTGAAGATATCGAGCGCCGGTCGAAGGCGGCAAGGCAGACGCCCTCGACGTGGCGAGCACTCGGGTAAATGATACCGTCCCATCCTCCTTCCCGCGCCGACTTCGCGATCCGGCGCCCCTCTGGGTAGGATGTTGCAGTGTCTGGCACGAGGGCAGGGCTGTCTGCTCGGCGGAGATCGAGGAATGTGCCACGCAGATCGGCAAGAACAGCTCGATAGGCCCTGGTTCGGTCGAATTGCGGAGCGCCGGCCGGGTTCTCGAGATGCCACTGAATCTCGGCTATGCTGGCTGGCAGGGTGGTGCCCGCATAGTAGACGCCGTCGTCTCCGGGCGCGTTGAAGCGATTGAGCTGCTGGCGAGATGCTTCGAACGAGTAGAGCACCCGCTGAGCGATAACGCCCTCTACCGGCACGTTGATATGCTCGGAAGGAGAGGCTGCTTCCTCGGTGATATTGGAGAGAGAGAAGGCCGGGCCGGTAATCAGACGATCGCCGTCCACCAGGCGGATACGGGGCTGAAGAATGGCAGCCGGGATCAATCTGACCGTCGTCTGACGAGTCAGTTCCACGGTCCGCGATCCCGGGACGCCCCTCATCCCATCCATGTGTGGGCAGCCGCCAGGACCTCAGTTGTTCCGTCTGTGTCGCTCGACAGCAGCTCGACGGAGCTGCGACCGTCCAGGGGGACGATCCCAGCCTTGAACCACTGCGCCATCTTCGCAGGCGTGTAGCCATCGGACAGCAACGACTGCGTGGCAACCATTCGGTCGATTTGAACTGCTCTCTCCGTCGTCACCAGGAGCGGCGCTCCGTCGCGGACTGCCTCCAGTGCATCCTGGGTAAGATGGAACTGTCGAGACATCGATTGTTCGCCCAGCACGTCCCAATCGAGGAGCCAACGCAGAGCTCTCGAGCGGGTTACGGCCGCCTCCGCTGCATCGGCATAGTGAATGGTAGCGTCCATGACGGAATTGTCCCTCAGTTCCTTTTCGGATACCAGCGTTTTTGATCACGCGTACAGGTATGTGTTCGCCTGACTCTTCGCCGCGTTTCGAGCGGCCGCCGCAATTTTTCGCTCGCTGGCTGCAATCATGGCCCTGCGGATCTCGACCGTCTTGTCGATGATCGCACCCGCATCGAGGTAGCGTGCCTCGATGCCATGAAGCCTGGAAACCTCCCGGCGGATGCCGGCCATGGTCTCAGCCATGTTGAGGTCTGGAACGATCGGCAACTCGCCCTGCTTGAAGCGCATGACAGGAGGTATCTCGGATTCGATCTCCCGCCGGCGCTGCGCCAGCAACTTTGCCGCGGCCAGCCGCGTGCGCAGATCAGCGCCAAGAAGGGATGGGGAGATGTCTCCTAACCATCGCGTAGGCTGGAACGAAAATCCGTAGGAGGCCTCCATCGCAACCTGGGTGCGATAGAGGTCCTGGTTCTGCTCGGCAGCTGCTGACACGCTCAAGTCGTTCAGGCTGCCGAGAACACAAAAAGCACAGCTAAGGCGGGTGCTTCCAAAGCCATAAGCCTCGTGCAAAGGGATGTCGCGGTCGCGGTGGAATGCGAACACATCATCGGTGGACCACGCAGCGATTGGATTCCAGATGAGCGCGTCCTGCTTGAGCTTAGCCTTCAGGTCGGCGTCCTGGGCCCAGACCGGGGTATTCTTCCGTCCGCTACTCTCCTCCCGCCGCAATCCGATGATGCTGACGACAGGGGCACCCAGCTTCTTCTTGAAGTCATCAAGGGGGACCTTCTTCAACTCCTTTCGGCAGAAGAGGAGCCCGGATGCCGACCACGGACCGAAGTGGCGAATGGTCTCGTACGCGGCATATCGGATGCGGCCGAGATCGCCGCGACGCTGCCACCTTGAGATCATATCGTGAGTAGGATTACGAGCCACCTCCAGCGGAACACCTAAGCGGTCACACACACGCTGAGCATGGGCATGGGTCGAGCGCCACTCTGCTCTGCCGAGATCAGCGTGAAGGGCTAGGCGGCGCTCACGCGGATGACCGATCGCATCCAGCATCGGGATCGTCGCGGCCATCGCGGCCGAGCTATCCTTTCCTCCGCTAACCGACCAAACTGCCCAGGCTCCGGCCTTGAGGAGGGCCTCGATTTCCGGCGTCCACTCCGCCCGCAGTTTTCCAGCCTCGATGTTCGGTACGTCGTTCCCCGGTGTTGCCGGCGCGTGAGAAGGTGCTTCCAACTGAGCGGAGCGGGAGGCCGCGCGATCGTCGGCTTTCGTGGTCGCGTCAATCATGTTCTGGATCCTGTTCAGGCAAGCGCATCACAAACGGCCCCTTTTCGGATAGAACAAAGCATCCTAAAAGGAGCGACAAAGGAGACACCCGATGATCGTTGCCGCCATGCTCATGATGCTTGCTGCTGGCGAGCCCCAGGGCTCTGCGGAGTGCGCAGCTTCTGCGTCCCGGGGTCCCGATTTTATGGCGATGCTCGCCGGCGAGCCGAAGCACGCCGGAAAAAAGCTCCATGAACGTCTCGGCGGGAAGATTGTCGATCCGCCGGCACGCATAGAGGATCATCGCGCCGGTTTGCTGGAGTTCAAGGAGGGGTTCACCCCGCTCCCCGTTGACCTACCTCAGGACCGGGCGCGACCAGGCGCTGGTGAGCATGCGAGCCACGAATCCGGTGGGACGTGCAGCGCCGCGTAGAACTTATCGTGCTTCCGACGAGTGAAAGGGCGGGTCGACGCGCGGGTCTACTGCTACACCAAATGCTTGTAGCGTCGCCGTTACCGCGGCGATCGCTACATGCTCGCGAGTGAAGCGCTCATAAGCCCCGAATGCATCCTCTCGGTTGATCGATTTGAAGACGCAGTTGCCGTACGTGCCGCTGCGTGGATCACGGAAATCGCGGACGTGATGGGGGACGGGATCCCCGTAGTCACTATAGTCGAATAACCCGAACGGACCTTCCTTGCCCGGTGTTTGGGCTGCTTCGATCGCCGCGTATACAGCTTCGAGTCGCGGATCTGCCGGACCGAGGTCGATCTCTATTCCGGTTCCTGTATCCGACACGTTCATGGTCTTGTCCCATGGCAAGTTCCGCCGTCGATAGGCGGAGGTTGTTAATGGCAGGAGCACTCGGGTTCGAACCGAGGACCTTCGGTTTTGGAGACCGACGCTCTTCCAGCTGAGCTATGCCCCTCCAGATTTTCAAGACGGTTGCTGGCGGTGAGCACCCGGGTTCGAACCGAGGACCTTCGGTTTTGGAGACCGACGCTCTTCCAGCTGAGCTATACTCCCGTGCAGCAGAGTCTTGGACGTGTACAATGGTGGCGGTGGTAGGAATTGAACCTACGACCTTGAGACTATGATTCCCCTGCTCTACCGCTGAGCCACACCGCCGGCATTTCTTTGAGTCGATGGTGCTCCCGGAGAGAATTGAACTCCCGACCTTCCGCTTACAAGGCGGCTGCTCTACCGGACTAAGCTACAAGAGCGATCATCGACATTACTTTGTGGCACGTACTCCGAACGCACGTGCGGGAACGGCTCAGGAGAGCCGTGTGGTCATTCGCCAAAGATGTGCGCTTGTCGTCATGTTGGAAATGGTAAGGGCACATCTTCGCCGATGCAACCAGATTCTACGCGGCCATGGGAAGAGGATACTGTTCCTTCTCGGGGGCGACCTCGTCGGTTTCCGGCTCAGCCTCCGCCTCTACGTTCTTTGCATTGCCGTAGAAGTAGCTGTTCACGTAGCCACACATGTCGGAGGGCGAGTACCGTGCCGCAGTTAGCAAGCCGTCCTCCGGCCGCACGACGATTTCATCTATGACGGGCCCGTCGAAGTGCGTCCCATTGATAGGACCGTGCGCGCAGACGTGCACGTTGCGTAGGGTGATCGGTCGATTCACCTCCAGAGCGAGGATGTCGCTGATTGGCACCTGCACATAGAGGCCAAGGTGGAAATAGCTGTCACCCCCGTTATCGAGGATCTCCATCAGTTCACCCGGCGTCACAAGGGCCCTAGGAAGGGGCCTGAGATCCGCGTCTAGGTCACAAGCCGCGTCCTTCCTGTTGCCGGAGAAGCGCCGGAACTCGCCGATCGTGTATCCGAGCCTTGAAAGCGCGAACTGCAAAGCGTGATCGATATTCACGTTCTCAGCCGAGCTCGATCGGTAGTCCGCGGTGATCATCATGTCGCCCATGCAACCGCCTCTGGGCGCGAACAGGAAGAGAAGCTCGGCCCGATCGCCTGACTGGATCATGTCCTCGACGCTGCTGTCATCTTCAGCCTCGAGGTGCTGGCGGACCGCGTCTTGAAGTGGCTCCCGCCATTCCTCCTCGTCGAATTCAGCGCCGACCTCGTCGGCCAGCCGTTCGAGCGCGCTCAACGCCGCCTCGATCTCATCTTCGTGTTCGTCAAGCGCATCATAAGAGGAGCGAGGTTCTCCGTAGAATTCCTCCAGGGTTTCATCGTGGGGCCCGGGGGAGGCGAGTACGGTCGTTGCCAGCTCGTTCCCATGCTTAAGGCTAAGCCCGTTGTCGCTGCGATCGGGATAGTATGCGGAATGGTACATGTTGCGGGCGATGACCGCTATAGCGTCCTTGGCTCGAGGGCCATGGAGGAATGAGGTTGGATCCGAGATCTCGGCGAACGTGATCTCGAATGAATCCGCGTTCCGCCCTTCACCGACCGCGCAATCCAGTAGTTCGGGCATCGCTACAGCTGAGGCGCAGTCAACAATGATCTCGACAGCGTCAGGCCGCATACGTTCGGCCACGGCGGTCAGCATCTTGGTGTCGGCGAAACTCGGGACCGTATAAGGTTGCTTCAGCAACTCGCGATTACGTAGGCCACGTGCCGCTGCAATGAGATCATAAACCTGGGTTTGCTTTACCGAGACACCAAGTTTGTTGAGCGCCGACCTGAGTGTGTCGGCGGTGCTTTGATCTTGCTTGTTCACTGTGTTCTCCTTGGGGCCGGTCGGGCATGATCCGGGCGGTGCCGGAGAGTGCGCGCATTGCTCCGCCCGGCCGGCTCACGGAGTCGGTCGAAAGGGGGCGGTGTTCGAGATGTTCAGCGTTGGAACGTCATCGTGCAGATCTCCCGTGACGCATGACGCGTCGCGCGCGAGCGGCTCTGCAGGGCCGGGCCGAGGCCGGAGGAACCGTCCTTCGCGGGCGGTTCGTCGGGCGTCGGCCGGCGGGCATAGCCCGCCGGTCCGTTTTACCTCACAGCGCGCTGTCGCCGATCTGTCCGATCCGGTTGAAGACAGCAACGGTGAGTGTCGCTGCTACAGCATCAACATGCTCTGCAGCCACGTCCTCGGCAATCAGGCCATCCCGCATCCCTTCGAAGGTCGAGAGGACGCCCTGAGTTGTCTGCCGGGTGATCGTGATAAGTACGTCGTTCATGATTGCCCTACTTTTCTGCGCGCGCTGTGCGCTATCCGCCCGGGGCTATTACTTGATATGGTAGAGGCGTCTCAGTTCGACTTTGTCAATAATGAGATCCCAGTCCTCTTTGGTTATCCACCAAAAGTTGTGGCGCCCGAAGAAGGCCTTGGCGAGACGCATGGTTGCATCCCAGCCCATTTCTCCACGCAAGTATAAATCCGCTTGTTTGCGTCCTGCGCGCAAAATGTCGAAAGTCGCATCCCACGTGACCCTTAGCCAAGGCATCTCAAACGTCGCGGTGACTACCTTGAGCTTATGTCGGGAATCCGAGGGGCAGAGTAACCATTGCAGTGCCTGAGCCCACGCCTCGGGCCCATCGAACTCTTTCGCGAGGGACATCGGAAGGAAGACGTAAGCGAGATGCTCATGTCCGGACGCATTCACCTCCATCTCGACCTCTCCTCCCAGTTCAGTGACGGCGCGCTTGATTTGGGAGACATAGTGAAAGAGACGCAGATACCCCTCCTCGCTTGCCCCTTCATCGAACGGGAAAGCGACTAACGGAACGAGCCATTTCTGTCCCTTCCGAACGCAGGAGGCCCCAAGCTGGACCTCCATTGCGTCCCCGCTCGTAGGAACGTCCAGGAACTTGCCGCTCCACGAATCGCTGGGAATTGCGGATCCTGGTTGGAGAAGCTCTAATTCAACGTCGGTTAGTGGCCACCAAGGGTTGCGACCGTCTGTCGGTGCATAGTCGAGGCCAAGCGCGGTGAGTTGTTCTCGGGAGATGTCGCCGGTAACCTCCCCATCTGAATCAGTGAGCCAGATCGTTTCGTCATCGGCCGATGGGGAGTTCGGTTGCTTGCGCTGTGGGGGCTGCTTTGCAGCTTGTAGCAACTCAACGCTCTCCGCCATAAAGGCGATTGAGTTGGCGCGTTCATCCGTCGTGAGATAGGTGTCCATGTGGAGAACTGACGCGGACTGGCTTAGTGTGATATCGTCAATCGCCTTTTCCAGATCGGCGACCCACTCGTTCTTGGATGCTTCGTAATAATGTTCGGCCACTCCAGACTGCGCATCTGCCAGATGGCTTCGAGCTGCGCGCATGACCGAGATGAGTGAGGCGTTGCGCACCAGGCTGAACGGCGCCCCCTCGTATGTTTGGGGTGACCAGGAAACATCCCGTAGCGATTGAGAGGCGCCGCTGGCAGTGGCGGCCCTTGCATCGATCACGGCGGCATCCAGGCCGGCGAGTGTTTCCTCGATTGCGTTCAGATGGTCCGTAGACAGTGCGTCGTCTTCCAGATCTTCCCGGAGTGAAGCCGCGTGTGCGTCCGCTGCTTCGATCAACGCTCCCAGGGTCGAGAGGTCGATCGCAGCATATCCTGCGGAGCCGCCGGACCGGCTAGCGCGGGTTGCCGAGTGCGACTTGCTCATCATGGTGGTCACTTCACCATTTTCGGGGAGCGTGACAATCCCACCATATGGAGTGATGCCGACGGAGCTGGAACGTCCTTGGCCCAAGGCTGAGGGGAGCACCGCGTAGGGCAAGTCTTGCGCGTCGCGCAGGACCAGCAGGCTGGTTCCGTTCGCAAGAGTGACGTTACCCAGAGGGGCAGCCTTCGGCGGGGTGAGGTCGCCGGCCTTGGCAGCTGCCTCGAACTCATTGGAGTTGTGGAAACCGAACGCCGCGGCGGCGATCTCGATCACCTTGCTGCGTTTCAGATCGATGCCTTGCGCTTTGAGCGCTTGGGCGAGACGGTCGACATGGACCGGTGCAGAAGTCTTCATACCATTCTCCGAGGGCGGCGCGGCTCTTTGGTGCGGGGGTTCCTCTGACCGCATGGCCGGCCGCCGTCGGTGAACGGAGGACTGATCGGTGGCATGCGATATTGCTACGGAGGTTCGCCTGAGGCTTGCGGCCTCACCGACACAGGTCGGCTGGAACCGGCGGGCTTTCCGTGGCCCGGAAGTCTTGCGGCTTCCTCGTTGCCGTCGCGTGCAGCGGCGGCGACGAGGAGGTCGAGGGAGGCCGAAGCCTCCCGTTCATCGCTAACGACCGGAATACATACGTCCGGTCTCGCAGCGAATACGACGGTTGCTGGGGCGGCCGCCAGCAAGAATCTGAGCTTCACGCTGGATCCACCGGATATTCTGCATTGGTCCCCGGAGCGGTCGCACCATGGTCACCTGTGGCGTATTCTCCGGTAATCAGGCCGCGAGATCGAACAGGCTGGCCTGCCGGCCCGGCTCCCGGCTCGCGGCCTCGACAAAGGCTTGAGCGTCTGACTTGCGGCGTGCCGCCGCCTTAGTGAAGTCGGCGAGAACGATCTCGACTGTGATTGAGACATCCCGCCACTCTTCCTTATAGAAATCTGTGTCGATGCCACAATTGAAGGCGAACTCGATGCCCGTCTGCTTTCTGAACAGATGGTATCGTTCGCACGCGGAAGGATGCACCTCGGAATAACTGGCGCGGCCGGAAAAGCGAAACGGAGTAGCCGTTTGGGGGATCAGGAATACGCCGTAGCGCGACACCTCAGACGCCACGTCGATCACGGCATAGTGGCAGTCGGAGCCGGTGTAACGGGGGGATTTCCCGGAGGCCGTATTGTAGCTTCCGTAGGGCGGATTGGAGATGGTAAGGTCGAAGTCGCGAGAGCGCAGTTCTGCTATCAGCACTGGGTCGAACACCGACCCTACGATGACCTCAGCCCCAGGCATTAGTCGCCGCGCGACTGCTGCATAGTCCGGGTTCATCTCGACCAGCGTGTATTTTTCCTGTCCCTCGGTAGGGGTGCGCGCGCAAGCGTTCATGTGACGGTAGTGCGCAACCGACAGGGTGCCGATACCAGCGCACAGGTCGAGGATGCGTCCTTGCGTGGCCCCTTCAATCGCCATGTCGCGGGCTAGGCCATAGGGCGTGAAGTGAGCGCCCATCCGAGAGTTCGCGTGCCCTGCGCCTTCGTGCCAGCCTTCCAGAACCTGATCGATCTCCTCCATCGTCAGTGGACGGTCCAGTGCCAGCAGCGCGCACGCGTCATCATGGCGACGCAGGTTGCGGCGAGAAATCTTGGCCATGTCAGTGTCTCCTGGTTGCCGGACTCGAACGGCAGACAAGTTGAGGGAGCGACGCATCCGCCGGCGCGGGTCGCCTCCTAATGTGTTGGGGTAGGGCTGGGTGGCGTCGGGCGAGCGCGTCTGGTTGCGGCGCCAGGCCGGCCAGCATCCTGCATCTCGGACGTCGGGTGGATCGTGCAGCTGCCGCGGCGCGGACTAGCTGACGGTAGCGCTGTCCATAGATCCTGATGTCGGAACCTGGATCGTTGGTGCGTTAGCCTATGAAGTCGGCTGGGTTGTTCGCTTGTCAGGTCAGGAAAGTACTCGTGCGATCGATCGACCGACCGCCTCTCCGAGCCCTACGGGCACGGCATTTCCAAGTTGCTTTAGGCCATCCGACCACGTCCCCGGGAAACGATAGTCGTCATCGAAACTCTGGATTCTAGCCGCTTCGCGAACCGTGAAGTGTCGATAGCGCGGCCCGGCAGCCCCCTCGCCGAAATCGATCATGTTCTCGCCTCCGGACACGCCGTGCACGCCGGCACGAAGGGTCTTCGAAGGCTCGTCAATCGGCGATCCCGTGTGGCCCTTGTAAGCGCGAGCTTCACGCGGGGCCGCGACATGATCGTGGTGCTTTTCCGATCCCTCTGCGGATGGCGCGCCCAGCCCGATCAGTGCATCTCGCACGGTAAGGTGCGGTTGAAGGCGCGGTGCGAAGAGATCCTCACTTCCGCCATACTGATTGTGGCGACGCAGGAAGGCGACGGCGGACGCGTCCATTTCGGGGGTCGGAAGCCCGTGACGGCTCCAATATTCTCCGGTGATCCACTTCGCTACGTTCAGCTCGCGCGCGCCGTGTGACGCCGTCGGCGCCTCCCAGCTCCGCGCGACGTCATCGCGGATGCCGACAAGAAAGATCCGCGAGCGCTTCTGAGCCACGCCATAGTCTGTTGCAGTCAATGTGGCGACGGACACCCGATATGTTGGCACGGACCTGACACCTTCATCCAGACACCGGCGGAGGAACACAGCGTCGTCCCTGTAGTCAGCGTGAGGCGACGCGACATCCGGCAGGGTGAGTGCCATCGTGAGATAGTCGAGATAGTCGCGGTGCTTTGTGGCGAGACCGGTGACGTTCTCAAACGCGAAGGCCCGGGGGCGCAGAACGCGAACCGCGTCGATCGTCCAGGGCCACATGTTTCGCTCACCATGTGCGCCCGCATGCTTGCCGCCGAGGCTGAACTCCTGGCAGGGTGGGCCGCCGGACAGAAGGTCAGGCTCAGGGGCGACCGCGGAGAGATCGACGCTTTCAACGTCTGCTTCCAGAACCTTCCACCCTTGCACTGCGGGATGGTTGTTGGCCTGGTTGAATCGGATGGTCTCACAGGCGGCGTGGTTGTTCTCGACCACGATCTCGTGGTGGAACCCTGCACGCGCTAGCCCAAGCCCGAGGCCTGCAGCGCCGGCGAATAGCTCAATCGACCGAAGCGGTGGGGTCGGTAGCATCTCAAACCTCCTGGGTGATCTGATAGAAGGGGGTGACGGGCGCCTGTTCTTGCGCCGCCGTCCGTCGAAGGTTGCCGGATCACGGCAACGGCCCCGCCCACCGGGGTCGGCGCGACCTTATCGGTTGCTGGCGATCGAACTCCGGCACGCAGAGGCCGGCGTCTTACTTGCGGCGTGGCGCCGTCCGGCCTTGCTGCGTCTCGATCCAAGCGGAAAGCCGGTTCGAGATCTCTTCGCGAACCTCAGGGATGCTTCTGGAGGCGTCGACGACGATGTGGCGCGCCGGATCGTTCGCGGCGATGGTAAGGTAGCCCCTGCGCACGCGCTGATGGAACTCCATTGCCAGGCCTTCCATGCGCCCTTCGTCGACGCAGTCTTCTTCCAGCCGTCGTTTCGCGCGAGCGATGCCGATCTCAGGGTCAATGTCGAGGATGATCGTGAGGTCGGGCATATCGCCACCGACGGCTTCCTGGTGGAGCCGTTCGATGAAGTCGATCGGACCTTCGTGGCCATACCCCTGGTAGGCGAGCGTGGAGTGCACGTAGCGATCGCACAAGACCGAAGTGCCCGCCGCGAGGTGTGGCCTGATCACCCGGGAAACATGCTGTACACGAGATGTCGTCATCAGCATGATCTCGGATGTCTTTTCCCAGACATGGCCCGATTCCCCAAGAAGCATGCGTCGGAGGTCCTCCCCCTCGGGGGTGCCGCCAGGTTCGCGCGTCTTGATAAATGGCATCTGTCGGTCGTTGAACAGATCTTGGACGACGCCTCCCGCGATACCCTTGCCGGCGCCATCGCCGCCTTCGAGAACGATCCAGAGAGGCTTATTCATAACTTTTCCTTTTGATCAGGGGCTTCCCTCGCGTCGTCCACGTCCAGTGTCGCCTTGCAGGATCTTCAGCGGGCGTCGAGCACCAGATCCGTGATGTTCTTCCCAGCTTGCGCTTCTATCTGGATTTGGATTTTCTTCGCGGGAGAGAGGCGCGGCCAGGCAATGCCGGCCGCTCGTTGGCGCATTTCAGCAGACCCGCCGACAGTCACGGGTTCGCCAGCCCACGCTTCAAGGGCTGAAGGATCGGTGATCTCGGTCACGACCCAGCCAAACAGGCGCTCCGAACGGGCTACCTGGCCCACGAGGACGAACTCATCCGCATCGTAGAAGCCGAAGGCAACGATCGGTGCGCGGTCGATCAGGCGCCCGGCCGCATGCTGGATCTTATCCTCGAAGGACATTTTCTGCCCATGCACGGCCCCCTCGTAATAGACCTCGATTCTACCCGTATCGGCGCACGGGAGACCTACGATTGCCGATCCCTTGGCCACGCCGCAGGAGCCATCAGCTTTCGGCACGTAAAGGTTCAGCGTTGTGTCACGCGGGAGGGTGGTTCTCGGCATGGTGGTCTCCGGTGTGGTGGACGAGCGTGTCGGAAAGCTTTTTTGCAAATCGCAGGTACGAGAGGACTGAGCCCGTGCTAAAGCCTGCGTACCCCCGCCGTGGCCGGTGTAAACAGGCCGCTGGTCCAGATCAGGCTCCATTCTGGCAGCTACAGAGATCAAGCGAATATGTTAGAGGTGTCGGCGCGGTAGCCGGCAATCTGGTCTCTAAAGAAGGGCATCAGCAGGAAATGCTCTGATCCGTCAGGCGCTGTCGCGTCGAAGTGCAACCCGTTCCACCTGAGCCACACGTGCGTCGCGCTGCCGATCAGTAGTGAAAGCTCTGCATCGGTAATATCGGCCGGTATAGGTGCGCCCTCGGTGCGGAGCCGATCGATGTCTGCTTCGAAGGCGAGGGCGGAGCCGGTGTCGCAACCGCTCTCGTCGAGAGCCCTGATCCACCAGTCATCGGTATACCCAAGACCTATGTCCCTTTCCGCCTCCGGGTAGTGTTGGAGTATCTGGCTGAGGACCAGCTCGGCAAACTCTTCACAAAGGCCATCGCCGATCTCCTTCACTGCGGCCACGATACCGCCTTCCACCCATCTTGCAGTTGTGCAGCGTATCGTGTGCGAGATGACGGCTCGGTAATCATTCATCTGGCCATCTCCGGTGGAATGCGCTCCCGACCGTAGCCGGGAGCGCTTGTTTTAACCCACGTCAGAATCGAAGCCAAAGTGGTTGGCGATCGCTTCTCTCGCCTCGATGCCGAAAGGTCCGGACCATTCCTTGATCCAAGCGGGGGCACGAACCGCATCCTTGAGGCTTTCGCCCTCAAGGTCGGTGTCGTGCATCGTTCGTGTGGCCTCCTCACCCATGAGCTTCACCTCGTAGGTGATGTCGATGAGGGTTTCGCCGAGCGGATCGGCATCGTAGCACGCGCCCGATACCATGGCCTGTGGTCGGAAGTTTGCGAGCACACGCGGGCCCAGGCCGTTCGGCGTTAGCAGCTCCTGCAGTGCCTCTTTCCACGTTTCCAGGTCCGGGGCGCGGCGCGCTTCGGTCAGAGGGATGAAGATCGTAAGCGTGACCGCCTCTCCGTCTTCTTCAAACATTGTTAGACCGCCAACAGCCTCAAGCGATCGTTCGATCGCGTTGGCATACTCCTCCAGCTCCCTGCGGTTTTCGAGCATCACTCGTACCGGGTTTTCTGCGTCGAAATGGAAAGCTTTGATCGTCGGAGCGAGATAGACCTCTCCGACAACCATAGCTGAATAGCCAAGTTCTGCACGTCGGTTCGTTCCCAATCCGACATCCATCTCGGCCGCTTCCACCCACGGCAGGGCCTCTGCCGCGCGATCCTGAGGGCCCTGGACGTCACAGTCACGGTTGGTCAGGAAGACGACGTCCATGCTGCGTACGTCGTGACGGGGATAATCAGGAACACTCGGACGGGCCGGCAGGGGAATAACGGCTAAGGTGCCGGGGTCGATGCCGGCGGTCGGCCAGGCAGCCAACGGCGCGTCAAACACCGTCGCGCTCTGGCCGCATACCCAGCCATTGTCGGTCGACCAGTACAGATAGGGCTCTTCGGCGTCTCCGGTCATCCGCGAGATGATGTAGGCGCTGCGCTGGTCGAAACCCTCCGGGATGTAGATATCTGCGCGGGAAGCGGCGCTCCCTGGAACCAGGGGCCCGTGCTCCTCTGGAAAGTAGGTGACGCCATCCTCCTCCGCGTGTTCGAAATACGCCTCGCATACTTCATCATCGCTGAGACCTTCGTAGGAACCGGGGACAGACTCTGCCGACCAATACTCTCGACACCAATCTGCAATCTCGCGCTTGAGTCCCTCCTCAGTAGGAGCCCAGAATAGGTTTGCGCCATATTCGTGTGTCACGGTAGCGAAGTGAAGGCGGCTGGCGGCTGCCCCGCTCAGCTCGCTACGATCTTCGAGACAGCGAAGGTCAACCAGTCCGCCGTAGGGCGTCGTGACAAATGCGTTTGCCTTGTCCTTGGCCTGGATGATGGTGGCATCGATGGCGAAAGGGCGGCCCTTTTCGTCTTCGAGCATTACCATCTGCCTGCCGGCGGCGGTGATCAGACCGAGGCCGCGTGCAGGTACCGGATCCAGATCTCCTGTTTTGGCAGCGGCGGTGAACTGGTTCTCGTTGTGGTAGCCAAAGGCTGCGGCAGCTACTTCGATAAGGTTGTGCCGCTTAAGGCTGACGCCCTTTGCCTTGAGGGCGGCGTCCAGACGTTCGAGATGAATGGGTAGGGTACGCATGGTTGTTAGCTCCTCGTTCGGGCATGGCCGGCATGAGGTTGCGGGTGTTCCGTTGACCGCGAAGCGCCGGCCGCCCGTTGAAGAAGCGGTTGATGGTCGTGTTCGCGTAGGATCTTCGATCCGGAGATTCGCCTGCGGTTAGAAGCCGCGCGCCACCCGAGAGGAGGCGTGGAACCAGCTGGTCCATCCGGGACCAAGGACGTGCACTGTGGCGGCGTCCATGTCGCGGCCGCGTGGAGCGGCGGCGACATGGAGGTCGTCGGGCGCCCGTCGTACCGAAGAACGACGGGCGCTGTAAGATTCATCGGCGGCGAGAGGCTTCCTTGATCGCCACCAGCGCATTCGAAATCACCTCGCGGAGCGCTTCCGTGCGCACTTGTCCATTGAGGTTCTCGAGCTCACCGAGGGTCGGCGCGATCATCAGCAGATCCGTGGTCAGCCTGTTTTCCCCTGTCTCCTCTACCGGGATCATGTCGGCGATCAGGGCGCGGTACACCGTATCGTTTTCCTCCTCGAGGTTGAGCGCGCACCAGCGGTTGAACCGGGTGATGATCTGGTCGAGATTCTCGTGGGTGACGAACTCGAAGGCGTCGATGTCGTCGGCCAGATCCTCGCCCTCGATATAGGACGCGCGCGCGAGGATGCCGTCGCGCTTGCGCCGCAGCAGGAGGTGGATGTCCTGGTCTTCGCTCTCGAGGGCGAGAACGTCGAACTCGGAGGCGTCCGGCGCGCCCCAGATAGAGCGAAGTAGCATCTCAGCCACTTCCACGGCGGTGCTGCACGACCGGGGTTTACGGTCTTCCGCGATCGCGTCCGACACCTCGATCAGCTGCGCGATGGCGAGATGGCCTTCGGCAATGGCATAGTACATAGGTTTCCCCGTTGGTTTCTTTGCAGATAGGAGGAGGCCGGCATCGCCGGCCTCCGGACGTTCAGTCCTTATCGGGGCGCGGCATGGCATCCATGACTTGCTGGCGGATGCGCTCCCGTAGCGGGTCTCCCTCAGGAAGCCGGTGCCCGGCTTCCCACGACATCTCCAGGGCCGCCTTCAGATTGGCATCGAAGTCGGCTCGGTAAATCTCGATACCATCGAGATCTCCGTCGAAGACGGAGAGGTCCTCGTCCCCATCGCCCCCATGATAGTCCTCGAGCTTCAGCCCGAACGACCGCGCAGCAAGGATGCGCCCTTCCTTTTCGGGGTCTGCATCGGGTGCCACTCGGAAGACGGTCCGGAAGGTATCACCGTCACGTGCCGCGAAGATCTCCCACAGGTCGTCTGGAACGCCAGGGAAGGGCTCGGCTGCAGAGGCGGAAGCGGAGAGGGCCTCGACTGCCGCCGTCACGTCGGAGGCGTCCTGGCCGGGGCCGCTGCCATCGGCCTTGATAACCTCGTACTCAACGTAGTCCGTTGGGTCGAACAGCGACATGGCGGCGAAGTACATCTCCTCGGCCTTGTCATCGTCCAGCCCCTCGTGCTCCTCGGGCAGACCGATGCGGTCCTTACGCTCGGCAGCCTGATCTTTCTCCCATGCCTCGAACCAGTTTTCGCGGACATACTCCCCCACCTGGCGCGAGACGCTGGCGAGGGTGGTTCCGAGCCGCAGGTCGATGCCGTGCTTGTGGTGGATGATCGCCACGTGAATGCTGGTGCCCCCGCTGTCGCGCAGCGCCTCGCGCGGCTGCCCGGGGAAATCGCCGCTCGTCCGCCCCTCCGGTGTCGTGTCGCGGGGGAGAACGCGGGTCATGATCTCTCCGACGAAGCCTTCGTCATCGTCGGCCGACAGGCCGGCCGCGCCTCGCCAGTTATGGATCGCCTGGTGGACGTTCGAGCGCACGACCTCCGCGGTGACGACCCCTTCGGTCTCGAGCTCGACGAGGATCCGCAGGACGCCATCCTCAGACGAGGTGATCCGGCCCGCGGTCGATCTCCACGCTGTCGCGGCATGATCGGCGAGCCGGCTGAGGTCGAGCAGGCGCCCATAGGGGCTGGGACCATAGGTCTCGCGGCGTTCCTCCTCGACCACCTGCTCGATGAAGCTCTCGTCGATGGCATAGGGAGCATTGGTCACGGGGTCGCGCAGGACGATCAGCGCCTCCCCGCTGGGGATCTCCACGCGGCAGACCGGCTCGGCCGCCGCTGGCGAGAGGTCGCCGCGTTGCGAGGCGGCGGTGCATTCGTGGGTGTTGTGGTACCCGAAGGCGGCTGCGGCCAGCTCCAGGATCTTCGTGCGCTTGATGTCAATGCCCTGTTCGGCGAGGGCGCCGGCGAGACGATCAACGTGGACGGCGATTGGCTTGGTGATCTTCATGATGTGGCTCTCCGTGCGGGCGGGGCCGGCGTTTTGGCTGCGGGGGTTCCACTGACCGCGATCGCCGGCCGCCCGTTCGAAGAATGGGCGGTTTGGTCGTCGCGTCATGATCTTGGAGTTTGCCTGCGAGGTGGCACCTCGCGCGCCGAAGCGCTGGAACCGACGGGCCTTCCAAGAGCCCGGAAGCGTAACACGGCTTCCTCGAAGCAGTCGTGGTGACGGCTGCTTCGGGGAGGTCGTGCATCGCGGCCCGACGTGATCGGGCCGCCATTTTTTATTCCATCTATCGTACTGACACCGACGCCAGCGACATCCTCGCCCCCACCCCGTGGTAGAGGACACGATGCTCCATAGCGTTAGTAAGCGGCACGACCTCTTGGTCGTACTGGAGTTCGAACGCCTGAAGCCCAGAGCCTGGAGCGAAGTCCGTTCGCGTCACCGTCCGAGCCGCTATCTGTCGGCCTTCGGTAGCGTCCCAGACGTCCAGCGTGACCGCGCTATTGGCGTCACGCGTGGCATCGTCCATCGATGTTCCAGGTCACCGTTCGCCGGTGCGGGGTGATGCGGTAGACCTAAGGGCTGTACCGCATGTGGTTGGCGCCGTCCGCCGGCGTCACCACCCAGGAGTCGCCTTCCGCATGGCCCATGATCTGGCCGAGCGCGGGATCTGTTCCGGTCCAACTCTTCTGCGTGTTGCAGGAGATAGCATTCTTGATTGGCTCTTGGAATCCTGATCGAGATTTCCACGGTCAGGACCCTGCCTTTTCCTCGATGTCGTCGAGCTGGGCTATCACGCGGTCCATCGCGACGAAGTCGCCATCGACATGATCGGTGTGCTCGGGCAACTCGGTGAGGACGATCTCCGCGTCGTCGGGAATGCCCATCAGATAGGCCTTGAGGGTGCGCGCCTTCGCCATGATCGTGTCTCCGGTTGGCAGGGCCGGCCTATGCCGGCCCTGGTTGAGTGGTCAGTTTGCCCCGCGATGGTCTCCGTCGACAACCGCTGCCGCCAGCGTCACCCCGAAGCCGAGACGGCGCTGAAGACGGGCTATCGCCTCATCCTTGCCGATGATGCCGTCCTCGAGACAAACGAGGATCGCGTGCTGGATACGAGCCGCCCGCAGGGGGGCATTCCTTCCGGCGGCTGCCAACGCGCACCGACGTCGGGGTCCATCTCGGGATGACCAGACCAGCCGCGGTTCTTCGTCTCCCCCTGATTGTACCCGTCGTCGATCATGTCGCCGAGACGGCGCAGTTCGTCGGCGAGCTCGTTCTGGACGAGGTCCTTCGCGTCGAGGTGGAACGTGGTGATGTCAGGATTGTCGGAAACTGCCAGCTCGGGCATGTCTTGCGGCTTCCACCCATATGAGGCGCGCCAGTACTTCCGCGCGACATGGTCTGCTACTGCGGAGTCCTGATATTCGGCCGCGTTGGCCTGGCAGGCCGCGATCGCTTCCGCCAGCGTGTCGTGCGAGGAGAGATAATCCTTCTCCTCGGGCATGTCGCTGGGCTGGCTCGTACGCGGGTAGGCGCGGAAGCGGCCATCGCGCACGAAAGCATCGGAGCGGGCGACAGCCGGACGTGGTGCCCCTTCCTCGGCGATGCCGTTGCGGAGCGCTTCGATGATGTCGGTCAGGCTTTCCTGGTCCTCCATGAGCAGGCATTCGATGCTCGCAAATGCCTCGAAATAGCCCTGGATCACCTCGAGGTCGGTCAGCCTGGAGCGGCCGGCGCGGGAAGGAAGATGGGGATCGCGGTCGCGCGCTGAATCCCAGTGCTCGACGCACCACGACGCGATCTCGGTCGCCAGCGCCGAGGCAGAATTCGCGTGGAAGAAGGTGTGCCCGTGGAAGCCGTATCCGGTCTGGATGACTGCACGCCAGTCTTCGTCGTCCCGTGCCACGGGAACGCCGGCCGAGAGGGGCGGGACCTCGCTGATCGCGACGCGGCGGAGATCCGCCAGGCCGCCGTAAGGCGTGGGAGCGAAGTGCTTCGACCTGTCGTCGGCGACCGCGTCGAGGAACGACTGAGCGATCGCGTAGGGGAGGTCGGTGCCTGCGTCGCGCACCAGCATGACGCTGTCCTCGCCGAGGTCGATGCGGCCGATGGGCTGGGCGCTCGGCGGCGTCAGCACGCCGGTCGCGGACAGCTTGGACGTCTCGTTCGACGCGCGGTGTCCGAAGGCGGCGGCCGCCACCTCGAGCAGCTGCGATCTTTTCAGGGCGACCCCCTGCTCCGCAAGCGCGGCGGCGAGACGGTCGAGGTGGATGGCGATGGGCTTTGCGTTCTTCATGATATGGCTCTCCGTGCGGGCGGGGCCGGCTTGATGCGCGGGGGTTCCGTTGCCGCTGACGCCGGCCGCCCGTTCGAAGAGTGGGTGGTCAGATATTCAGCGCGTCGAGTTCCCCATGATTCGCCTGCGGATGCGACACCGCACGCCCGAGGGCGCTGGAACCGGCCGGCTCATGGGAGCCACTGGAAGTTATACGGCTTCCATGGAGCCGTCGCCAACGCGGCGGCTTCAGGGAGGTCGTACCGGAGCGATTTGCTATCGGAGGGAGCTGGCGGGGCCGTACTACATCATGATGGGGCCCGACTCTGCCGGGCCGCCCCCTCTCTCTTCCCTAGTGTGCGATCTGGGATACCCTAAGGGCAGTGAGGACCTTTCTCACCTTTGCGGATAAGGCCATCCGGCTGCCCAGATCGCTGGTCCATTTACCTCTCTGGCAGGTGGAGTGCTTGGAAGCCGCGCACGGCGCCGTGACGCGCCACATGATCGTCGAGTTGCTGGCAGAGAGAGATACCAGCAGTGGTCAGCGAGAATTCGCCCCGGACTGTGGAAACGATGTGAAGGAGATCCTCGTCCTCCATTTCCTCCAGGCAGTCGACATCGTCGTGATAGCGACGCTGGAGTTCAGGATCGCGAGCTTTTTCGGGGTCCTCGTCCGGCGCCAGTTCCTCGTAACCGGCTAGCCGCGTGCCATTGCACTCTGACCAGGTGGGGAACGATGAGCCGCATTTCACCGCCGCAGCCGCGTGGACGATATGGTGTTGCGGATTGATCCGAAGGCGCTGCCATTCGATGGTCGGGAGCCCGCCGCCGCCCGGGTTGCGAGAACGGCCATAGAGGTAAAGCAGCAAGGCCCAGTGATCGTCGCTCCATTGCGCGATGTCTATGTGACCGCTGCTCCGCCCAGGGGGGAGAGACGTCGGCGGACCATCTATAAGGAGCAACTCGGCCAGCGTGACATCCTGCCAATGCTCCTCGCCTGTGACGGTTTCCAGGCGAGCAAGACACACGGCCATGTCGTATGTCGCTGCCGTCGGCGCGACACCGCTCGCGAGCGTTCGACGAAGACCCAGCTCGTTCTCGAATGTCAGCCGGTGAAAGACCTGGCGCGAGCCCGTACCGGATATGAGAACGACAAGGCAGGGCCGATCGTCACCCGTCGCGGCTCTTCCCAGATAAACGACGGGCTGATCCCACCAGTAAATTATCTGATCTACAATGATCCCGTCGTTCTCATAGCGATCCATGGTTTCTTCAACTTTCTTCGAGTTTTGCATATGCAGTTCATGGTCCGCGTGGGCTGCCGCCAGCTGATCGATCACATCCGGATCAACATGCACACTCTCGCGGCGGACGGTTGCAAGACTCGTCTCATCACCGTCCCGTGGGACGGTGAGCAGTCTCTCGGGCTCGACGCCGTCCGTGTCGTGATCAACCACGAACATTTCCAATTCGATGTCGCTGACAGCACCGGCAACTAGGCCGTCTTGTAGGCTAACAACCGCCCGCGGCGCAGGAGTTTCGATGTCTACGATCGCCACGTAGAAGCCAGCAAGCTCGGCAAGATCGTCTTCGCTTTCGTTGCCGGTGAGCTCGGCTCCTGCCGAGGCGGCGATCAGGCATTGGAGATCGGAAAGGAACTGACGCCACCGCGTTGGATCCCGCGGTACTGCGCGGGCCCCGGCTACATCGGCAGCTATCAGCGCGACCATATCGGACGCTGCTTGATCAGCGGCAGCCTTCGTGAAGTGCACGGACAAGCGACGTCCCGGCACGGTGGGATGAATCCCCTCAACAACGTGGACCTGAATACGGTGCATGTTATTCTTCCTCTACCGTCTCGATGTGCTTGGGACGATGATGTTCGGAGACGGTCACGCCGTAGATGGTATCCATCGCTGAGACGAAGTCCTGCCACTCGGCGAGCCCAGTCGGACCGTGCGTGCAAAAGAGGCACTGCCCCTTTTCGGATTGCTCGGATAAAGGGCGATGGATGTCGATGCCCTGCCAGCCGAATCTGCCGATGCAACTGCCATCTTCAGCGTCATGAACCCAGACTGTCCGTCCATCGGACTGTACTTGATCGACTTCGGACATCTGTCCTCCTTAATGATGGTGCGAGCCGCCACATGGCTGCTGACCCTACAGGCGATCCGGTCGTGATAAAGCCTCTTCGCCGATAGAACGCGACCAGCGCTTCTTGCGACAGTCCTGGGACACGTGGGCCGTCTTCGCGGACCGCACGTGCGTCAAGATCAAGCGTGATGTCGTGCAGATCTGCTGATCGCACGATCTCATCCATCACTATGCCCGCATGTCCCCGTCGCTTGTGCAACGTACGGATGAAGACGATGCTTGCCGCACGCGGGCGGCGGATCTCCAAGAGGAGGGTTACATCGTACCGTATGTCAGGCCGCCTTTGATAAAACGCTTTCAGGTCCGATGCGAGCGCGTCACTCGGATGAAAGGCTTCCGGCATATGAGGAAGGCGCAAGACTTCTATCGTCATACATCCCCTTCAAGTCCCGATAACTTTGTGCTTGTCTCATCAAATGGCGATCGGTACACGGCCGCTATGACTATTCGCCTCACCTCTTCGATCTGTCGATTTATCAGCTGACGTCGTCGCTACCCTTCCGGAGCGGCGGCGTTCGGGATCTTGTGATCCCTGGTCCGGAAGCTCGGGTAGCTCAGTGGTAGAGCGATCGCCTGATAAGCGATAGGTCAGAGGTTCAACTCCTCTTCCGAGCACCAGGACACCCCAAGGGGCGGTAGCTCAGCGGTAGAGCGGTACGTTGAAGCCGTACGCGTCGGGAGTTCAAATCTCTCCCGCGCCACCAGGAACTTTCGCTAGTCGACTTTCCGCCAATCTGATGCGGACTGTTGGCATATCATGAGCCTCGGTAGCACAGTTGGTAGTTGCGCGGGTCTGCAAAACCCGAGGTCGCCGGTTCGAAACCGGCTCGAGGCTCCACTTCAAGGTTGCATTATCCGTTAGCGCGGAGCTTCGCAGGCGGTACCGAGTCCGGACTGATGGATTACTGCGCCAGCGCTCGCGCTCGTAATGCTGCCTCGGCAAGGATCGGGATCACGCCACGTAGTTGCCCCGACAACGCCAGTTCGCTGACGTTGCTCAATCCTGAGCACAGGGAGATGCCAGGTGCACGTAGCATCGCGATGATGTCATGATCTTGCTGATCCATTCCGCACCGCCGTGTGATTAGCGCATGCTTCGCATATTCCACCTCGAGATGGACACTGCCTGCATCGTTATTTCGAGCTGCATCCATAGCATTTCGGATCGCTTCTTCGGCTGCAAGGGCAGGGTGTCGGTCCTCGGAGGCCAGCCGTTCGTGGAAGGCGCGATACCGGTTGGTCTGCTGGTTTTCACCCGCGTTCATTCGTGATTCCTCATCCCTAGGGGTTGCAGCGCGTAGACCCGTTTCAAGGTGAAACACGTAGCTTCGCGTTGACGGGCGACGTCCTCTGGTCCTGCGATTGCAGCGCATGGCGCAACCGTCGTCCAGGAAGTACACAGGAGGTCATTCAGGGAAACAGGACCTCGACAATGGTCCTGAACAATGCTCTTCTCGATCTCCGGACAATCGGAAAAGGAAGCAGATATGCCTCAGCCAGGTTCTCCCGCATCTCTCCAGGCCCGTCATTCCATGATCGACAGCCGCATCAAGGAGGAGCAAGGACGGCCACTTCCGGATGCTTCGGCGATCGCCGCCCTCAAGAAGCAGAAGCTGCATATCAAGGACGCTCTGCGGACGGGGTGAGCGCTCGGGGCGGCTTAGGCCGCCCTCATTTCTGACGTGTCGGGCGAACGTTCATCTTCTCGAGGTGGGGTCCGCATAGGTCGACGACTTGCCGGGCCTCGTCTGCCGTCATCATCCCGATGTGGCATCGCTCGATCGGGATGCCGAGTTGTTTCGAGAGCCACTCATAGCCGCGGACACGGGCGTGAACTTGCCGGCGTGGGTGATCCCGCGGGAGGTGTTTCTGGGATGCCTGTATCGCCAGCCAGATCGGGTCAAAGTGCCCGTGTGCCTTGCGTCGCATCATCCGGGTGTGTTCGAGCGCCGGCGTCCCATAAGGCTGCCAGGTACCAGCGTGACAGCCGACGTAAGCTCCGCACTTTCGGCAGAGATAGAAGCGCTTGTTGGCAAGGTCTCGGCGTCCGGCGTCTATTTGCTCGCCGGTGACCGCCTCAGCGGAACTTCCGCACTCTCCGCAGGTGGTGGGGACGGGATGGAGAGAATTCCCGTGACGGTCTGTTTTGTTAGATGACATGGGGCGCTCCAATATTCTCTGAGGCAGGGCGCTCACGCCGCTAGAGCGTATTTCGCGCGCGCGGTTCTACGGAAACCGCTGCGTAGCTGCTTGCGGACCTGCTCCTGCCAGTGCTGAGTCTGCGTCGGCCGGCGTGGGGCTATCTCCGCGCAAACTTCCTGGACCGTTGCTTCTCCCCCGAGGCGCTCGATCGCGGCTTCGACGACCGCCTTCCACCCGGAGCGGCCTTCTCGAAGTGCAGCTGCGTACACGTCGGGCATCTCCTCGATCTCCCGGCTCTCGTGGTAGAGGAGAAATCCGTGCAGCCGCCGCTCATATGTCTTGCCGAATGTCACAAGCGCGAGTGGCAGCCGGATGCCCGGAAAGAGCGTTCGTGGAAGCATGGTCTGTGCAATGCTCCAGCGAGCATTCCATCGCGTCACGCGCGAGCTCGACTGCAGTGCGTAGCAGGGCAGGATCCACGTCGCTTGCCCTTCTTCGACGAGCAGATCGTGGGATCGGTTGAGCATTCCCTCGAAGACGTCCAGCTGGAAAGGAGGGTTGCCGATGATGTGCGTTGCGTAGGCGGTCGGCAGGTCAACCGTCCGAAAGTCGCCTGTCACGACCTGGCGCCCGGTTTCTTCGCGCGCGATCGCTGCCAAGCGAGGGTCGATCTCTACTCCAATGACGTTGATGTTGGAGGGCAGAGCCTGGAGGAACCGGCCGACACCGCAGCTTGGTTCGATGACGACGTCGTCGGCGGTTAGATTCGGAAGAGCCTTCTCGCAAATAGCTTCGGCCGCCCATGAGGGGGTCATCCATTGTCCGAGCGTCTCGTCAAACTCGACCTCACGCGTCGGGTTAGTGGCCTTTCGCGTAGGCAGTAGCTCAAACTGCATGTCTTTCTCGTCCTCGTTCCAACCCCGGCGGTCTCCCCAGGGCATGCTGAAAACCTCCGCCCCGGCCGTTCGCGACGATCATTCAGCCGCTTCTCGTTCCTTGAGCCCGCTCTGAAGGATCGCATTCAGGCGGGCCATCTGGGAAAGGATCCGGTCTGCATGGGGGACGACATGCGCCCCGTTGCCAGCGAGCATATCGATGCTGGTCTCGATCTCACGAAGCGAACGTTCTACAATGATCCTGCTTGTTTTCGTGCCGGCGACTGACATGATTGCGTCGCCCGCGGCTTCGTCTTCGTAGAAGGCGATCACGCCCTCGAACGTGCCGCCATCGCGACTCTCGTATGCTGTTGTCAGTACGCCCCACATGACGATGCCTGGGCATTCCGAACCCGGGACATCCGTCGGCGCGCGGCGAAGCAAGACCGTTTCGTCAAACTCAGCAGCGCCTTCACGCGGCTCCAGCGGGAACACCGTGCCCTCAGCTTCGCCGGCCTGAAAACCCGGCAACAGATCGCCGACGATCCGCGGGGTGCTGCCTAGGGTGACCTGCCAGAGCTCAAGCATCGTCGGAACCGGATCGATGGATTCGACCGTCCAGGAGTTCAGGCTGCTGATAAGGGCGCGGGCTGTTTCGATGGTAGAGGCCATGTTCTTTCCTTCTTCTGTTTGTCAGGCGGCGAGGCGAGTTGCTGTTGAGGTACCGTACTGAACGACATCCGAGGGTGCTGCGGGAGCAATCCCTGCAGCTCGTGCTACGGCTTTGCCCACCGCGCGCGCGAGAAGCGGTGCGACGGAGTTTCCGATCTGACGGTAAGCCAGGATCTTCGAAGGATTGAGGATCACCCAGTCCGGGATGCTGTGCAGCCTGGCAGCTTCACGCACGGTGATGACGCGCGAGCCCTTTGGATGGATCGGAACCACGGCGGTGAAGGACCCCTTTTCTGCTCCAGTGCCGGCCCGCAGGGTCAAAGATTGACCTGCGGGATCGAGACGATGGCGCCGGCTGATCTTCTCGGATCCTCCCGGTGGCGTCGCGAGAAAACGCTCGATCGAAGCAGGTTCGTGCTGCGTCCGCTGGGAACAGGTCAGAAGGTCCGGGCGCCAGGCTCGCCGGTAGCCGAGATCTTCTGGATCGTTCTCCAGGCCCCGCATCACGCGACCGTACCAGCTTTCCGGAGCGGGGTGGTCGGCGCGGACCCAGTCCCGGGTCCAGAGCTCGTCATACCGATCTGCGTCTGGCAGACCTGACAAGGCGTCTCCGACCGTGGGTGTCGGCTTCGACCACATGTCTCCCCCTGGGCCGTGCGTCGGCGTGGGATATTCCGGCGGCGTCTGGTCGAGCCGGTAAATCAGGAGGAACACGCGTTCCCGCCGCTGGGGCACCCCGAAGTCGATCGCCCGGAGGACCTTGGGCTCCACCACCCCGTAACCACCTGCATGCAAAGTCTCGCGCAGATGATCGAGATGCTCAGCGTTCCGGCTCTCCATTAGCGTTGGAACCTGCTCCATAACCCCATAGCGAGCCCCGAGGCGAACAAGATGCTGTGCGAAGCTATCCATCAGCTTGTTACGAGGATCGGCCGGGTCGCGGCGGCCCATACTGCTGATCCCCTGGCACGGCGGCCCGCCTACGACGACATCGGGGAGCGTCGAGAATGCCAGAGCGTCGATCTCGGTATTATTGCCAAGGATCGCCCGCATCTCCCTGGAGCGGTCTTCGTTGAGATCCATGGCTCGGTGCTGTCCATAGGAGAACATCGAGCCGTGGGTTTCGACGTTCTCAGGGAGAACGTCTACTGCCAGGTCAATGTCGAAGCCCGCCTGTTCGATCCCCAGCGACAGGCCGCCCCACCCAGCGAAAAGGTCGACGCACGTTCCGCGTCCGCTGCTTTTAGTCATCCGCACATTCCCTCGATTGTTTGTACCGATTTGTTGGGAGCCGCGCCGTGTCTTTGGCTGACGCTGCTTTTTCCGATCTTTTTGCTCGCCGGGCGGCCACCTTGGCGGAATACGGTTCCCATCCTAAAACCGATGGAGTCTGCAAAGGAGTACACGGTGAAGAAGCTGTCCGAAATTATGGCGGAGAAGTCCCTCAAGAAGGAGCTGCGACGCGCTGAGGCTGAAGCCAGGAAAATCGAGCAAGATGCCGGCCTTCTCATCGACCGGCTCTCGCGTCTACCCGTCCGAGTTCCGGCGTACGCGATAGAGCAAATGATCCGCGCGTTCGCCTCGCCCGAAGGTCGTCAGCAGCTTCGCACGAAGATCGCCAAGAGCCAGGTGCGTTTGCTGGATTCGATCGAGAACAAGATTGATGATGTGTGGCTCGGCTCGGCAGCCGATCTCCTGAAGGCGATCCCGCAAGAAGATCTGCGCGACGTCCGCTTCATCACTGCCAAGCAGTGGTTCGAGCTCGCTGCAGGCGTGGGGATGCGGCAGCTGGATCTCTTTAACGTGCTGACGCTCGTCTACGTCTTCGGCGGGAATGTGACGGAGGCGGCACAGCCGGTCGCCGCGGCCTAAGGGCATCAACCAGCGCGCCCAGCCGTCTGACGTATGGGACAGAAGGCGGCTTCGGCCGCCTTCCTTTTGCGCTTCTTCACCGGGATCACCGACCGGCTGGCAGCCGACTGACGTCGCTTTTCGAATTCCGGTCAAGTGGACGCTGGCCTTCGCCTTAGGCCCCCGACTTTCGATTTCTCAGAAGAAGTGCCTGGCCGCCGCTCCTACCTGAAGCGGCGGCCGGCCTCGCTTACGAGTTTGCGGCCTTCACGCCGTTGGCCGGTATGCCCTCGAAGCGAATGCTGGTCTCCTGGAAGGGCGCCGTGATGCCAGGAAGCTGCTTGGGGGCGCCGACCATCTTGTCCACCAGCCCCTTGAGCGTCTCGAGCCCCGCGGCCTGAGACAGGTTGCCGATGCCGTCTCCGGTCAGGGAGTGGAGGCTGAACGGACCATCGGCGTAATGCCAATGGAGGAACACCGTCGGCTGGCCGCCTTCGACGAGGTAACCGGCAGCGACGCCTTTACCGGCCGGGAAGAATACGGCCATCGTGTCGACCGGACCATCGTTGAAGAGCTTCACGAGGCCGGTTTCGACCTCCATCCAGTGGGCCGAATTGTCTGCTTGGGCTGACCAGGCGCTCTGGCGAATGGTGTCGCCCGACTGGGCCAGGCCGATGATGTTGACCTTGTCCTCCGGCATGCCGGCGCGAGCCTCGCTGAAGCTCGCAAGGTAGGAAACGTAGGCAAGAGGAATGCGGGTATAAGACACGTGTATCTCCTTTTTGGGTTTCTAGAAGGGGCAATCGCTGAAGGGGACGGGCGCCTGCACCGGCCTTCTCGCCGGTGCAGGACGCTTCTTTTCTTCAGGGCCTAGGAAGGTGCGCGCGACCAGTCGTCGAGCACCAAGGGGCATTCCACGCGCAGCCATGCGACCGGTAGACGCGTCTACGCACCATGCCGACCAGAGGCCGGTGGAAGGGTCTAACATCGCGTGCAAGATGCCGGTCCGATCCACGTCGAGGCCGGCGCACTTGCCGATTTCTCCGGACCAGCGAAAGCGGACTGGAGCGCCAGCAAGCTGTGGCTTCCAGTGGCGCAGCGTCTTCGTCGCGGTCGAGATGGAGCCGAGTGTCGCCGAGATCTGGTCGAGAACGGGATCCTCGACGTGCTCATCAACCATGAGATCGGCTTCGATGTGGTCGACCAGGATGGCGTCCCGCCCGAGATCTCCGTCGATCAGCACGACGCTCCCGAGCTTCGGCTTCCAGCCGCACTTGCTGTAGTGGCGGTTGGTTGCGAGGACGACGTGCTTACGCGTCGAGAAGCCGATCTCCCGTCCTTCGACCTGGAGGCGACCGCTGACCCGGTTGTCGAGCGCATGAGTGAATTCCGTGATGGTCGCTGGCATGCAGTATACGTAAGCCATGGCGGTGATCCTTTCTGGGGAGGGCGCCCCCCACGAGGAAGGGTCATTCGCCCATGAGAAACATCCTCTCGAGGTGAGCGTCGATCGAGAGGAACAAAGAAGTGCGCTGCCACAGCCACGAACCCACGATTGATCCGAGGATCGGGAGGGACAGCATCCAGATGTATTCGAAACCAAGGCTCCAGATCGCCCAGCCCCCAACTGCGAAGCTGACGACCACTGGCCACCAACCCCAGAGCAGTTTGAAGATGATGCCGAACAGGAAGTAGCAGATCACGCCGCCAACCAGCGCGAGGGCTGCGATCGCCGCAACGACACCTGGGTTCATCGAACCAGAGCCTGTATCTGACGCTCGTATTCAGCCTCGCCTATAGCGCCGGCGTTACGCAGACGGTCGAGCCTCGCCCGAACGGCGGCAGGTTCCACTTGATCAGCAAGGTGAGACGGCATCGCCGCAGGCGCATCCGTGGCGCCGATCGGGTGGGGCGGGGCCGCATCTGGCAGCGAGTTGAGGTAGTCGCGCAACGGGCCGGCTACGGGGGGAGTTGGCGCCTCGGCGGCCGGGCCCGGCTCGCGATTATGCTCGAAAGGTGGCGCAGGCTCCCAAGGATCGGGCGCAGACGGCTGGGGCGCGATATCCCAAGGGTAAACCGGCGGGGGTATAGGGACTCCGGAACGGGCCGAACGTTCGAACTCTTCGATCGCCTGATCGAGCCGGTTCGTGAACGGAATGATCGATTTCTTCCACACGTTCCTGATCGCGTACTCACGGCTACCGTCGTGCAACACGATGTTGCCGAACATGATTCCGCTTTTCTTTTGTACGCTGTTGATCTTCCCGAGGCCGATGGAAGTTTCGTCGTGGCCCCACAGGAGATGTTTGTCGAGGAAGATCACCCGCTTGCTGGTGAGCACGATGAGCCACGTCGAATTGTTCATGTACCCAGACGAAAAGCCGTACAGCCACTCGTCCGGGGACATTATCTTCGGAAGGAGTGCGAGTTCCTTGGTCGTGAAGAAACGATCGTCGTTCATCTGAAGAGCGATATGATCGTACAGGCGCTTGAGCTCGTCCGGAGTGGCTGTGGTGACGTCCATCAGCTTAATGCCTCATACCAGGGACGAGGGCCATCGCTTCTCGACGCATATAGGGGAGGGCAAGCATCAACTCGCAGTAGAGGTGGTCCCAGAAGCCGGCGCCGATATCCATATTGGCACCCCTCTGCGACACCTTCACCGAGGGAGCAGGCTCAAGGACATGCTCGATCACCGTTTGCGCATTGTCCCCCAGCTTTTCGCGGGGGGTTCTCCCGCTGATCCGTTGGCGCACGCTCAGCAGATAGGCGCACAGGATCTCGGCTGAGAATGCGTCGAGGCGGATTACGTCGGGTTGCTGACCGTCGACACGCTTCAGCGTGAGGGTGCCGCCGCGTTCGCCGACCATCTCGAGATCCTGCGCGAGCGGATTTTTAATGAGCCTCTTTCTCATGAAGCGGGTTATAGGATGGCGAGCCAATTCCACACAGGGGGCAAAGAACGAATTTGGCAGTTCACCCCCGTCATCCTAAAACCACTCCATCATACGGAGGAGAAGTCATGATCAAGAAGATGGTTCTCGCACTGTTGCCGGTCGCTGTCCTTGCGGGCTGTGGAGACGGAGCTGAGCAAAAGAAGGCGCCTGACGCCCCCAAGGAGAAGGGGCTGCCCCTCGACGACGTGAGCAAGTTGCCGGAGAACGCGCAGAAGGGGGCGAACGCGGAAGTGATGCGCATGCGCAAGGTCGCCGGGCGCTGGCAGTCGCAGCCCGGTATACTGCCGTCAGCGGACCAGTGGCTTGTCCTCGACATTTCAAACGACAAGAAGTTCACGCTGGACGTACGCGGGAAGAGCCCGGACGCGAAGCTCGACGCCGTCTATGTCGAGGTCCAGGGAGACATCTCTTGGGCGCCGGACGGGCTTGTTCAGGCGAAGGGCAAGGGCGCGAAGGAGCCGATCAAGGGGTTCGACGCTTGGACCGGCAGCTTCCCGTCGGCAGGCAAGATGTCGGTGCGCGGTTCCGACGGCAAGGCGTATGAACTGAGCTATCGCGGACTTTAAAAGCCTGCGTCCTCCGCGAGAGTGGCGAGGTCGTCGTTCGTGGCGACCTCGTCCTCCTGGAATGCGCGTCGGCCGATGATCGAGTCCGCAAACGCGTCCAGCTCACAGATCCTCTTGCTCTCGTCATAAAACCCCGACAGCGCGAGTTCAGAGGCCAGTTCCAGAGCCACTTCCTCGGACACCTCTGCGATTTCGGAGAGTTCTACGAGGCGTCCTATCTTCGATCCCATGGCAACCTCCTTGAGCTACTCGCTTGAGCGATCCAGCGAAGCTGATGTCGTCAGCGCGGCCTGGTTTGTGTCTGTGGGTGGTGTCGCCTCAAGCGACGCGGAACCGCACGGTTCTTGATGTCGTGGGGCTTGCTGATGTCGTGGGGCTTGCGTCGGTACTGCCCCCCATCCGTGTAGGCACGTCGCCTTTCTCAGGGGAGGGTGCCAGACGATGGCGAGACGGCGAGCAGCCCTAGACGAACCGATGTTGGTCGAAGGTTACATCGACCGCCTGCGGAATCATGCGCCGCGAGTAAGGCTATGCAGCATGTTCGACCCGGCATCGAGCGAGCCGGGGCCGGATTTCCGCGTGGCCGATACTTACGCTGCGGGGCTGGAGGGGGAGTGGAATGCATCACAAGCCGCGAACGCCCGTTCGGTATCGTCAGGATGGACGAACGTCCCTACTCCTCCGGGTGCGGTACGATGCCGAATACCGCCGGCCTCTTTGAACACAGCCGAGTCTTCCGCGAACCATGCCCAGCGTTTGCCGCCGATCGTTCGGTAACAAGCCGCCCCGTCCTTCACTCCGAAAGAGTTCTTAACCCAACGCTCGTGCATGATACCCATCTCCGTCAGTATTCGTCGCCGGCTCCGCTCCATTCAACCTGGGGCTGCACCTCGCGTTCGGCGATGATCAGCTGTTCATGTTCGATGAAATCGCGCAGATAGGTTTCGCTCATGCGATACCATTCGCCGCCGATCTGAATCTCGTAGTGGACTTCCTGGAACTCAAGTTCCCGCGCCCGCGTCTGGAAAGTCCACTCCTCGCCGTCGATCTCGATCTGTACGGGCAGCGTCGTTCGCTCATCCGCCTCAGCAGCTTCAAAAGTCTCGAGAAGGATGCGCGACCGTAGCTTCGGAGGAATCACCTCGACGATCAAAACGTCGTTGAATTCGATCATTTCATGATCGCGGTAGAGACGCCAGAAGACGATCCCAAAGCTTCCACCCCGGCCGGAGCCGTATGGAATAATCTCGAAGTGCCCGTAGCGCTGCTCTTTGCAGCTAACGTCTACCTGAACGGTAATGGGGATGGGATAGGCCACAGCTAGCTCCGTTTCGACGGCTCTTATTGTCCGCCCGTGGGGCAGACCGCGTAGGCTGCGAGGGCCGCGGCGGTCATGGTCGGGGATGCAGGCGACTTGTCGACCTCTTCGGCAAACGCCTTCTCGAATGCTTCAGGCGTCAGCTGCGAGCATCCGCTGAAGTATGGATTGAGCTTGAGAGCCTGAACGCTCGCTTCTGCATGAAGCCGGCGGGCGACGGCCCCCTGATCTCGCCAATCACTCCCCTTGGGGAGTTTGTTCACCAGTATGGTTTGGTCTGGCTGCTGCTCCGCGAGGACGGTCGGCCCGGCCTGGGAGGCAATGAGCAGGAGGGCGAAAGCAATCACTCCCCGGCTCCCCGGCGGGCGCACTGATCGATCGTGATGAGCCCTTGCGCCAGACTCTGAGCCGGGAATGCGCGCGCCTTTGCGAGCAGCGCACTCTCGAGAAACTCGGGCGTCTGGGTGTTGAAGCAGTCGGTGTTCACTGGAACGGACAGACCATTTACCGCCGATGTAGCAAGGAGAACGCCTTCGACAGCGCCGACCAATGCAAGCCGGCGAGACTGAGCGTCCTGCGCCGCCCAAGTTTCGAGCGTCGGGCTGGACTGACCGGCAGTTGCCACGGCCATCGCGGTCGTAAGCAGAATTCCAAACAAGGGCGCATCTCCAGTTGCGTTGATGCGGTTATAGGATGGAATGTTGAAAGCCGCAAAGAGCCGCGACACCGTCTAGTGCCGATCGGCGTGCATAGCCCCCATTGTCGGTATCCGCTTCCAACGCCGTCAAAGGCCCAGGGTAGCGGCCGCCGTATTCTGGGGCTCCCGCTTCCCGAAAACCACCGGTGACCGACGAATAATGCCATTCGGATGCCGTGTGACAGTACCTCGTACAGGGACTCCCCGGGGAGACGTCGTCGGACCGCTCTCCCGGTCGATTCCGGGTAAATCCTCAAAACGGTGCTCTGCCCTGGGATCAGGGAGATCGAGCACTTTTGCGAGCCGTTCCTGCTGTGCCTTTCCAGTCCGATGGAAAGCTCCTACCGACATCTGGGTGAGCTCCATGTCTGTAGCTTGTCCGTACAGCCCGACGAGATCGACCTTCCTAGCTTCCAGGCGGCTCATTGCCCTGATCCCGTTTGACGTGACCCGATCCCCCATCCACTGGCGGTAGGTGTCCATCTTGCCGGTGCGTGCCTCGTATTCGTAAGCAGCGGCCTCCTGAACGAGCACGCTGTTCACCGCCGATCTCGAGATGTCGTACTTCTCAAACGTCGCGAGCCGCCCCTGCTGACGGACTGCCGTCTCGCGCATGAGCGCTTCGGTCAGCCGGTGGGAGCTGGCCTTGCTCGCTCCAACGTCGATCCCCGACTTGGCGAGGATATCTACCGTGAAGTTTGCTAGCTCAGGGAGGTCGCGATGTAGGCGCGCGAGCTTTGCCTCGGCTTTTCGAGCCGCACCAGGAATGCCAGCCGAATGGACCACCGCAATTGCCTGGACGTCCGCGGCATAGCTTTCGTCGTAGCTCATTTTCCCTCCTTGGGCGCCGCTGGCGCTGGCGGAAAGTGTAACACTCAAAAACGGACAATCGTTAGTGATTTTGTTGCTCGCTGCAGTTTCATCCGAAAAACCTAACCGCCTCTCACGGCGCGGGGTAGCGAGACACACACTCTGTGAGAGGTCAGCCTCCGGCGTCAGGCTCCAACATCGACAGCGTGCCCTCGGTGCCAAGATTGGTGCTATCCTGCTTTTGCTGGTGGTCGGTTCTTCCTATAACAAGGAGAAATCGTTCCTAGGAGACATCGAGATGGTTGCGGAAGTCAGTCCCGAACCCATGAGCAGGACTCAGTTCCAGCCATTCATTGACCTGGCACGTCAAGCCTGCGCCAGGTGGGAAGTCAGTTTCGCTGTGAACGATGCCTCAGTTCGTGACGCCGCAATCTCCGTTCGGGACGCGTTGACGAAAGCGGCGCACGTGGCCGCAGAAAGCGAGACGGAGCTCAGCTATCCCGGCGACACCCCCGGCCTTATCGGTGCGCTCCCGGGTATCACCCTGGCTTCGCTGCGCGATGATATCGCAGAGGGCGGCAACTATAGCGACGAGTGGGGCATCTGCTTCCGCATCACCGCCGGGGAAACCGTGTTCGACGTACCTCTCGTCTTCGGATTGGAGGAGGAGAGCGCAACGAGCATCGTATCGCGGATCAGCGGGCGCGAGCACGAGTTCGTCTGCATCGAGGATATCGCCGAAATGACGGGCGCTGACTCCGTCGACGTCCAGGTGCACGCCGACTCTTGGCGTTACCTGAAGGGGCTTTCCAAGGATCTCGCACTGGACCTCATCACCGCGCTCCCGTACCGGCGCCCCGGGGTGTGGGACGTGTTCCGCGGAGAGCTCAGCGGCTTCGAGCCAAAGTCGCTTCCTCTTTGGTCCGAGGACGACTTCCAGGCCCGCTTTCTGCTGTCGGTGCGGTACGACATGGACAACATGGCAGAAGCGCGCAGCATGCTGAAGGTCTATGCGGCGTGGTCGCCGGAGCCGTTCTCCGCTGATTGGACGGCTTGGTTCCCGCAGGTGACCGACCTGCTTCACGCGATCGGCACCCCGCGGCCGATTTCCGGCCTGTCTGTGGTGCTGCATTTCGCGGTCGAGGAAGAGAACGGCTTTGATTGGGAAGCTGTGAACGCGCGTAACGTGGTCGTGGCGTGCGGGCTTGATCCAATCCAGGCACACGCCCTTCTAAACCTCGTTCGCACAGATCCCCATGCGTTCTACGATCTGCCGGATACTGCTGAGAAGCGCTTCACCTTGCTTGCCTCGAGCGTCATTCCTGACGCGCAGCTGGCCTCGATACGCGCCACCTCTAGCGGCCGCTCCACCGCCTATGATCACATCGCCGCTGACCTAGCCGCGAAGGCGGAGGAAGGATTGGCAGCCTGAGCCGGGTGCGATCGTCCGGTTAAGGTAGAGTCGTGAGGCCGCCGTTTTTGGCGGCCTCACTTGTTTTTGGAGGTCGCCGTTTTTGCGGCGAGCGGGTCCGTCTCCGCCTTGGCGCCGTCAGCAACGCCCTTCAGGACCTCGCCTCCCTGGACAGTCACGGACGAGGCGGCCTCACGAACGCTGGTCGAGGTCGAGACGTGCTGCTGAAGCCGGTAGCCCGCCCAGATGAGGGTTGGGATAAGGACGATGATGGCTGCAACCTTCAGGATGCCGAGCAGGCCCATGAGGATGGCTTCGAGCAGGCGCCCCAGCAACCGCGGGACGAAGAGGAGGCCGTTACCCAGCGCGGACAGAACCCCCCGCTTGGCCCACTCGCCAAAGGAAAGGTGAGGACTGGGGGCGCTGACGTTGACGCTGATGTTCTGCCCCGTCATCGGAGTGATCCCGGCGAGGGCCTGGGCGACATGGTCGCCCATCTGAACGACCTGTCCAGTGGCGGCCGGCTTGGACGGAACGCCGATATCGCCGCCGAGAACAGGCGGTGAAAAGGTGCCGATCGGAGCGGCTTCGAGCGTCTTCCTATTGATTTTCATTCCGTGAACTCCTTCGCCAGCGGCTCCGGAGTCCCGGGTACTGGCTTTTCGTTAAGCGAAGAATATCATTCTGATGTCGTTGGAAAGCGCAAAGAGGCTAAGCACCACGACACATCCGATCCCGGCTTTCACTGCCCACGTGAAGGCGACCTTGGACAGGTCACGCTGAACGGCGGTCTCGATTGCGTACAGCGTCAGATAGCCACCATCGAGGCCGGGGATCGGGAGCAGGTTCATGAACGCCAGGGCGCACGAGAGGATCGCCGAGAACACCAGCAGGGGAATGATCCCGTTCGACGCCTGCTGACCGGACATGCGAGCAAGACGCAAAGGACCCGAAATCTCGTCCACCGACCGCTCGCCACGCACCATCTGATTCAGCGTCGTGAGCTGGACTCTGAACATGTCGCGTGTCTCGTTTGCAGCCAAAGCGATGGCCCGGATTGGGTCGCGCTCTCGTACGTTTTCCGCATCGAAGTTGATCCCCACACGGCCAATGGTCGCTTGGTTTCCGAACCGGTCAGAAACTGTCGAGGGTGCGATGGCCAACGTGCGGTCGATACGCTCGCCGTCACGCTCGATGGTCACATCGATCTTTCCGTTCGGATGGAGTTTGATGTAGCGGAAGAAGTCCTGCCGGCCATCATATGGGTTGCCGTTGTAGGAGATCAGGCGGTCACCATTTCGCAGCCCAGCCTGCTCAGCGGGACTGCCCGGAACCACTTGTTCGAAGCGGTTCGACATGATTGGATAGCCGGTCGTTGCGAAAATGCCGTAGAAGATCGCTCCGCAGATCAGCAGATTGGTAAATGGGCCAGCGAAAATGATGACTGCCCTCTTCCAGCGTGCAAGACGGGCGAAGCTTTCCGGGTGGCCTGCTTCTTCCGCGGTTCCAGTGCCCGGGTGCATCTCCCCGTGAAACTTGACGTAGCCTCCCAACGGGAACGGGGCGATCTTCCAGCGCGTGCCGTGCTTGTCTGTGAAGCCGGCGAGTTCGGGCCCCATGCCTACCGAAAACGCCTGAGGCTTCAACCCGAAGGCGCGCGCGGCCAGATAGTGCCCGAGCTCATGCAGCACGATGAGCACCAGCACGACCGACAAGAAGCTGATTGCAGCGAAAAGTGGAAACGGGATTATTGTCATTACTGCTGAAACCCCCACACCCGGAGGCGTTTCCGGATCAAAATCGTTCTATGATCAAAATTTCCGAAACCCAAGCGCCATTTCGGGAGGACTGTCCTCTGCAGGTCAGGCCACGCTACGCCTTGGATGGCGGACATCGACAGATAGTCGCTTGCTCTCGAACAGGTCGAGTTGGCTGTACTGGACACGCGCGACCCCTGACATGGTGTTCGCGAGGTCCCATTGCTGCGCATGAAGCCATGCAAGAGCACCGGCTTCATTGGTGACGATCGGGCGTCGCCCCGTGGCTGTGCCGTCTGATTCCGTCAGCGAGACGAGGCCGCCATCCCGCTCGTCGGTGTCGTAGAGCCCAAGTAGATAGGCGTCGGGTCCGCTCATCCACGTCTCGGCGGGACGGTTCTCGCAGTAGCCCGAGATCGGGACCACGCACCGTTGCCGGTTCAGTCGGGTCCAGAGGCTCACCTTGTCGATCTTCTCAGATCGCGCGTTCCAGAACATGTCACGCCGCCCCATCCGCCCCGGAGGGATCATCCCGTACCGCATCGCCGTCGCAACGATATGGCCACCCTGAAGGTGGATGGCGAAAGTCCCGCGCCCAGACCCGACGGTCAGGCTATTGTGAGCCGCGATGAGAGGATCGTCTCTCAGGATGCCTGAAAGAGAGGTGCGAATTGCCCAGCACATAGCTAAGTCCCTTGATGACTGAGAGCGCCGCCCTGGGCACGCCTCATTTTCCCTTGTTCAATTCCCAGGTTAATCGACCGCCGTCAGTCGAAGAGTGGAGTGGGGGCGAGGACCTTGGCCTTCTTGGTCTTGACCGCTCCGTCATCCAGTAAGCCGACCTGATTGCCCCAAGCGGCCCACCCGGGCCGGGTAGTTCGGGTGAACAACTCGAGATACGGGCCGTCGTAGATCCGCTCGACGATCTTCCTGAACTTTTCCGGCTTACACGAATGCTGCATTCGCTTGGCGAACTGAAGCCGTCGGATCCCTTCGTCCGGCTTTCGATGACCGTTGATCATATGTAGCCGACGCTGGGGCTCGCCGCGGGTGCATAGCCAAAGCTGCTCAGGGTTTGCTCGAGTTCCGTACCCGTTTCCGATCGGGAAATCATCGACCTCGTGCATAGACGAGAGGTCTGTGCCCTTGCAGGTCTTGGCCCAGTATGCGAGTACGCTCTTGTACTCGAACCCCCACGCCTCGACGAGCTTCATTGCTTGAGCGAGGCATGGGTCAGTAACCCAAAGGGCCAAAACGCAATCTGGAGCTGCGAGGTCTCGCACGGGCATCGCGATCAGCTCATCGAGGCTCATCGTGTTATAGTGCTGGTTGGCGTTGCGATCTTCCCCCTTCTCCGATCGATTTTGGAACTGCCAGGGTGGATCCGCATAGATCACGCTCCACAGGCGCGACATCTTCCCGAACAGATCGTACGTCAGCGGACGGTCTGTGATGATCTCGTCGAAAAAGTGTGGGGAGACAAACTGACGTTGATCGAAAAGCTGGCTACGGGCCTCGAACCCTCGAGCCTCGGACTGTTCGACCCCTTCTGCATCGGGCGTTGGGTCTAGGAGAAGAGTCATACATGCTCCTCGTGGTATTCGCCTTCGTCAGCGTCCCCAACATGGGAGATGCCGAGTTCGGCGTCGTGATCGGGGTCGCCGAGATCCGTGTCGGCCTGGCCGATCTCGCTGCCTGGATCAGCTTCGGTAGCGATTTCGTCTTCCCGAAAGACAGCGCCCGGGCGGTCCGGGTGAACGTGCGCGCGGTCGTCCTCGCGAGCAGCTTCTTCTTCCGTCAGTGTAGGATTGTCGACACCCCTACAGTCCACGGAATCGTCTCCCGTCAGAATGGCGATGATGCCGGCAGCATCGGCAAGGTCGAATCCGGCGGGGAAGGTGACCGTGCCTGGTGCGTCATCCAGCCCTAGCTCGGTCAGGATCTCGTGAAGGATGTCGTTTTCCTGCGCGAGATGCCCCTCGTGTTCGGCAATGCGATAGGCGGCTTCTAGCGTTCGCTTCCGTTTGCCAGCGGTAAGAGGATCGACGCGGGGGCTGCCGTTTGCAGGCCACACTTCGGGATCGATCAGCTGCGCGTACACGAGGACGCGGTGTTGATCCGCGCCGACTGGATCGTCGTGCATGTAGAGGTCCTGACTAGGCGGCATGCCGCATGATCTCGAGGGCGGTGACGTCGTAGGGCTGGGTCAGATCCGCCTGAGGGTAATCGTACTTCACCAGCGGAACTGCCGCGATTTTCGCCGACCTTGTAAGCGGGAAGAGGTACTTGTGCGTCCCAGGGTGGCGGATGCGCGTGAAGAAGCCACGTGCGCGTAGCCGTTGCACCCAGGCTTCTGCGTCTTCATCAGCGCGCATCTCATCGGCCCCGGCCGACAGGAGTTGCCGCAAGGCATATTCGGATCCCGTCTCACCCGCGCGCAGCTTGCTCAGGGCGCGGGGTGAGAAAACCAGGCCGTTGGGCATGATGTCCAGCGTGCGGGCGGAAGCGCGTCCGAGGTATAGCGCGTCCATGATCTGATAGATGCGGCCGATATGGCCGCCATGGATGAACCCAGATCCGAGTACCCTGCGCTTGATTGGATCCGCATAGGAGATCACGGAAACAACCTCAGGCTTGTGCTGCCTGAGAAGGCGGAGGGCGCGCGACACCAGAAAGGTTTCTCCGTTGCAGCCGACGTCGTCCAGTAGTACCAGTCGTCCAAGATCCACCGCATGAGTGTGGTGCGCGAGGTTGGCGGTTTTCGCGACGCTACGGTTGTTGGACGGCTGGGCGAATGTGCAGACACCGACAAGGCTGGATGTTCCTCCTGGCCCATTTCGAAAGAGCCCTGCCGAAAAGCGACTGGCCGGAAAACTACCTGAATAATGGTGCTGTTCTACAAACGGCTTCGCGAGTGCCCAGCAATCGATCGCGTCTACTGAGTGAACCGAGGGGTCGAACTCCGCATCACCGGGAACGAACATCTCCCTGCGCTCCCGCCACCGCTGGGAACGGTCTGTTTTCATTTTTAGCTCCGATGGTATCTATCCTCGCTCAGACCTCCGAAACGAGAGACGGGTTCTGATCCGCGAGATAGAGGGAGTAACATCCTGGCCCCAGGTAGCGCATGACGCGCTTTCCGGATAGCAGCAAAAGGCTTGCGAGCGCTATCCATAATCCATATGATCGCCGCCATGGTCCGCATCGCACGACAGCAACGCGTCTCGCTCTGAACGACGTCCACTTCGGGCGTCGTCAATGATGCCCTGTCGTCTAGTGGTAGGACACCAGATTTTGACTCTGGTAACGGCGGTTCGACCCCGCCCGGGGCATCCAACGCCTTCCATTCGTGAATTCGCCCTTCCTCTAATCGGCAAGAGCGGGCTCTGAATCCGTTCATCGAAGTTAGCCTGACAAGGTCAAACTCACGGCTTGGGAAGAACGCATTCGGAATGCCCGGCAGGCGTCCACGCCGATGAGCAGCCAGAGGTCACATGAGCTGGAGTTGATCGACAGGGCTGTAATCGATCCTGCGAGCGTCCGCCTGCCAGATCGCGATGCTGTCGTCGGTTACGCCTGGCAGTGGCGTGACAGACTTCATCGAGACGGCGGAAAGCCGCGTCTCGCGGATGTCCTCGTAGAAGAGATCGCAACCACTGAAGGCGCGGCCGTTCTCTCGACAGGCAACGTGGGTGGTGCCGGATCCGGAGAACGGATCCACGACAAGGTCGCCCGGGTTCGAGTAAAGCATCACGGCCCTCCGGGCGAGCTCGAGCGGAAACTGCGCCGGATGACCAGTCTTCTCGCCGTTGTTGTGGCCGATGTTTGGAATGTCCCAGACGTTCGAAGGGAAGGCCCCGAACGGGTGACCGCTGAGGTTCCCCTTGTTCGGCCCCTTGAAAGCGCGCTTGCCAGGCTGTTTCTGTGGAGTTCGGGCGGGTGTCGGGTTAAACACTTCGATGGGCCCCTTGCTCATGACGAGCGCAGTCTCGTAGCGCTCCGAGACCCTGCGCTTGGGGGTCAAGCCGTGCGGCACCACCCAGGCTATACGGCTCTGAAAGTCCAGGCCCGTCCGGCGAAGCGCGTCGTACAGGAGCATGTCCAACGGGACGATCGTGTCAGTCTCGTCACGCGTGGAACCGAGCTGGAGGAACAGCGTGCCTCCCGGCTGGAGGATACGCGACGCCTCCGAGACGACCTGCATTAGCCAGCCCATGAAGTAGACGTGCCGCATCGCGTCCGCGCTCGCGCCGTTTCCATAGGGCTTGCCCAAGTTGTAGGGACAACTGGTTAGGACCAAGCGGGCGCAGTCGTCGGGCAGGGCGTTCAGATAGTCGAGCACGTCGGCTGTCGCGGTCTGGTCGATCAGCTCGAGGAGCATCTCGTGCTGCCGGGCCTTCCGGTCTGCCGCTCGCTCCTTGATACGCGCCTCGTTCTTGCGCGCGCCGGTACGCATCGCCAGCTTCCAGATCCGTCCCCGTGACCACCCATGCTTAAGGCGAACATCGTCATAGGTCATCGTGGCAAGGTCGCCGACGACCTCACGTTCCTTGGCGGTGAGCCCGTCAAGGATCTCAGAGGGAATGTGCTTCAAAGTGCCTCCTCAGCCGGGATGCCGGTCTAGTTTCGTGTCGGGTCGTCCCGCATGCCCGATGCCGCATCAGGAAAGGGGACCGTCCCCAGTGATCTGTTTGGAAGGAGATAGTGAGCGGTGTGATCTGGCGTTCACATCCGCCTCGCGACCTCACCTCGTCGGGTGGTCGTCCGGGTCCGGGAGTTCGCGCCCGTGGAGATCATAGCCGCTCTCCGCAGCGTCGTTGGCCAAGTCCCGCACTGCGTCGTCGATGCCGCTGCTGCCGTCCAAATCCCAGACCCCGAGGCCGCCGAACTCGTTCCTGACATGAATGTAACGGTCTCGAAGGTCTCCACGAAGCGATCGGCCACTGTTGAAGGTGATTTGGGCACCCATGTTCAGAAGTTCTGCGAGTGTCGTTGAGGCGGTGGGAAGCGTCACGTCCTTGGTCATCTTGTTTCCTTCTTGATGGTGCGTCTGGTTGAACTTTGCCTCTCCAGGGAAACCTGGAAAATAGATGCCCTCTGTCACGGGGCGCCGCGGTAAAGCGGAAACAAGGCGAGTGGACCGACCGATGCGCATCTTGGCATGCTGGACCGAAGCGGAGACGCGAACTCCGGAAGGAGCTGAACGTCGGCCCACATGCGAAACCGGTCGCATATGCTTCTCGTTCTTGGCTAGCTGGTCGCGCTAGCTTCAACGATATTCCGGCTAGCTTACTGGAGATCAGGGGTGCGGATGCGCGAGGGGTCCGGCCCAGTTCCGTGCCCACACGGAGGCTATCGCGGCAAGCCATCCAACAGGACGGCTGGGAACGCGGGGAGCGGTGACTTTCGCACCCCTCGTCGCGTGTCTAACCGGCCATGCTCACCGGCACCGGTGGCTTTCGTGATCTTGCGATTGTCGGAGGAAAGCGGAGCGCCCCTCGGAGCCCCGTCGTTACGATCAGGGTGTGATGCCCTCGTCCCGCGCGGTTGCTTCGAGATGGGCATGAACCTGGCTTCGGAAGGCCATCTTGGCCCCGTGCGTCACCGTCTCGGTGTTTCCGTCCACCGGTATTTCTTTTGCATGATCGCCGGCGGTGTCGCGTTCCTTGCGGTTGTCGTCATGGTGCGCGTCGAAGTGAGTGTCGATCTCGACCTTTCGGCCGTGGAGCATCATTTCCGTGTGGACGTCCTGCTCGTCCCACTGGGACACGGCGTTGTCCAGGTTTAGTGCATGCTCGGCGCCGACGATCGCCATATCGCGTGCTTCGGTGTCGAAATCGATCGATTGGCGGCGGCGGCGGCCGGTCGCGAGCAGCGCTACGCCGTCTTGGAAACCGAGCGCCTGGTCATCAGCGGTGGGCGCTTCCTGCGCATCGGCGCCGCCGCCGCCGTCGCCGGAGTGCAGGGAGCATCCTTCTTCGAGGGCAGGATGGTGAGGGGCGCCGGCGCCGTTGGCGATCTGGCGGGCTTCAAGCATGCCTGCCCCGTCCAGAGCTCTCCCTTCATTCGTCTCCGTCCGGGACCTGGAACCATGAAGGACGTTTGCCTCGACAAGCCCCTTGGCGAGCGACAGACCCAGTGAGTTCGCGTTGAACTCCTCGCCAGCCGCGAGCTTGACGATGTCGCCTCCCGGAACGAAGTCGATCGCGTTGACGCGTACGCCGCCCACTTCCATCTCCCCGGCACCGGCAAGGCGCTTGGCGAGGTAAGTGTGCCCCTCCTCGCTTGTGAACTGCTCGAGCGAGATGGAGCGGTCTTCTGCCTGTTCGGACAGAAACGCGCCGACGGGACGATCGAGAAGGGAGCCACCTTCTGGTGGGCCGGAAATGATCGTTGCAGCGTTGGGCATGGCATGGCTGGGAAGCCCGTCAACCGAGCTGCCGGCCGGAGCGGCGCCATGCTCGAACACGCCGGCATCAGCAGTCATGTCGCCAACCGGAACCGGTGACACGCCAAGAAATCCCTTGGTCATCAGTTGGCTGATGATGTCCTGGATCTCGCTCGGATGAACGACGTTAAGCTGCTGCGGGTTGGTCATTGTGGTTCCTCGCGTGCACGCTGCCATTGTGAATCAGGATGGGGACCACCTTTTGGGTGGATTTGCGTCCCCCAGCCCTGACGACGATCAGACGTCGCTCGCACCGGACATACGGCACCGCTCGCTCGCTCCGCATCAGGTGCACCGGGCGCGCCCCGTCGAGAACGATGCCATCGTCCGCTGCAATGAGGCGGTTCGGGTCAACGCTGTGTGGAACCACGAGCAGGATTACGCCTGATGATGCGACGACGAGATCCCAGGAAGCAATCTGGGGCAACGTGATCGAGTGTCGGGACATGCGAGGATTCTACAGATAGCTGCGCAACGGCTACAAGGAGTTTCGCTCAGGTTCCAAGATATTCCCGCGAGACCTTCAGCCGCGCCGCCGGCATTTGCTTACCCGCGTGTTCGTGAGTCGGGTAATCGATGATAACCCAGGCGGTCTGTGCAAGCGCGGCTTCCAGATCGCCAGGCGATAAGGGCTTCGTTCCGAGATGCGGGACGACCGAAGTGTGTCCGACAAGCACGATCTCCGCGCCAAAGGTCGATCGATTGATAGACACAATCGACCCATCACGGACGTCGGTGATGGCATAGACGTGGAGCATACAGTCCTTTCAGTGGCGCGTGGTTGCGACGCCGGCGCAAATTACACCCAGGTAACCTTCGGGTGAAACGGGGAGGATCTCGCAGGCGGGGTCCCTGCCCGAAAGATGGGCATGCAGCCACCGCGGGTCAATTCCATCCGGGTAGGCGGGATGGAAGCAGATCCCATGACCGTCCGTGATGATGCCGATCTGCCGCGGGATGGCGGTCCGGGGCCACCGACGTACGATATCGGCAAACATGTCCAGGAGGTGGTGGGTGATCATTCGGGATACGGCCTGCCCCCTCTCGGGTTTGCCTGGCTCGTACGGTAAGCAGGTCAGAACACCGTCCTGCTGGGTCCAGGAATGCAAGGAGATGGTCCGACGCCGGTCTCCGGGGTTCGAGAGCACCACGGACAGGAATAGCGCGTCCGTTGCATCGATCGCGGCCGCCAGCGGTACCATCGCCCGGGACGCCGAGCGGACGCCTGCGGTCCGCATCTCCGGCAGTCTCTTCCAAACGGAGGGCGCGTTCCCCGCCGCTACTGCCTGCGCCAGCTTCATTTTTTCCCTCTTGTTCATTGTCTGGGGTCTGCGTCTTCAGGCGAGAAAGATTTCAGTGAAGTCGTTGCGCTGGTCGCCAACGATCTTGCACTGTACGAGCGCTGTGCGGCGAGGCCGGATGTTCTCGATCAAACGCCCATCGACGCGCAGCATGCGCGACATCTGCGAGATGTACATCTGGTCTACACCGAGGACGATCTTAAGTCCGACGTTTGCGAGCACGTCGTCGGAGAAGTGATTCAGCGACTGGCTCGCGAACATAAGACCAATGCCGAACTTACGAGATTCGCGCATCAGGATGTTGATGATATGGTCGGGATCTTTGTCGAGGAAGATGCTCGCTTCGTCGATCACGATGTAGTTGTTGGGGACATCCGTCTGGCCTCGCGCTTTGGCAGCCTGCCAGATCTCGTCGAGAAGAATTTCCACGAACATCTTCTGCTCGTCACGCCCCAAAGCCTTGATGTTGTAGCGGTGCACAGCCGCCATTTCATCCAGCGGGGGCGGGGCGTCCTTGAAAATGCCGGACTTGTCGAGGATGTCGATACGATCAAGTACGGTCTCGAGGACCTCGGCGCTTGTGTAGCGCAGGAGGTCGTTGAGCTCGTCGCCCGTCCGGACCGCGCGAACATATTTCGTGTAGGTCTCGATCGCCTTCAGAACGGCCTTGTCCAGCGCCGGATCGAGGCCTTCATCCTCGGTGCCGTGGCTCTTTAGCGCCTTCTTGTGCATCGCGCGCGCGACTTTGTTGAGCTCGTTGAGCGCCGTATTCGCCTCACCACCAGCCCCGGTTTTCAGCTCCTTGAGCTTATAAGCCGTGAACTTCTTGAGATCGGAGATGTTCGGATACACGCCGTGGTGAAGGGAGCGCCCTCGCACGTTGGGATTAGTCAGCGGGTTCCAGGTGCGCCAATCGTTCGCGTCGAAGCCGTTGCGACGGTAAAGATCCTCGAGAAGGCGCGTGAGGGCGGCGGACTGGCGCGGCCCCAAGGTCTGCGAGGTGCGAGACAGCATCGATCCAAACGCTCGGATGCGCTTGTTGACGCCACCGGAGTAGCGGTCAGGGTTGATCTTCAACGGATTCAGTCCGTATGGCGAAGACTCAGAGAATAGCGCGTCCTGTTCACCTGGGATGGTGATATCGCCGTGGACATCAATGATATGCACGCGGGCGCCATAACTTGAGACGACCCCCTCGATCAATTTACGCAGCCGATGCGTTTTGCCCATGCCGGACGATCCTACGACCAGACTATGGCCGTTGATCGCCTTTTCCGGGATCCATGACACCGCTTCGCGCCTGCCGCCTGCCGCGACCATGCTAGTTCCCAGCAGGATTGACACGATCTGTTCCCCATGATGGCCCGCAGTGGACCGGCCTCGCCGGCAGTTATAGGATGATCGAGCAAATCATCCAAATGCCCCATCCGAAAACTACTTTGCGGATATTGCTTCCTTTCCTATAACCCTTGGGCGAGGCCCTCGGTGGGGCCGTTTCGATGGAGTTTCTCGTGAGGACTTATGCCTTGACCGGGGGAGGGCTCGTGGCCGCCCTGTTCCTGTCTGCGACACCGGCTGCTGCACAGCAGAACCCCTTTGTCCCGCCGTCGTCGGGCGGACTGTCCAAGGCGCAGGTCCAGGCGATCATTCGCGCCGAGGTTGCCCGCCAGGCAGCCCAGGGCGGTGCGACGTCGCAGCAGAACAATGCGGACGGTAGCGTCACCGCCCACATGAAGGGGCCGAAGCCACCACTCGCTGCTTCGGGCGGGTCCGCTGTCGACGGTGTTCCAACTCAGAACGGAGGCGTGCCCACCGGCGTCTCGACTGCGGCTGGAGGCAAGCCTGGAGACATGGGAGGGAATGATCCGGTCTCGGCGCTTCTCTCGGCTGGTGGCGAGTTCGTCGGCTGCGTCAGCGCCACTCCAGTCTTCAAGGACAAGGAGGGACGTCGAGCATACTTCACCTCCAAAGAACTAAAGGCCTCCAATGAAGCCAAGAGGATCGCGCGCTGTGGCTGATATGAACCGCGTGCGGCATTTCGCCCGCACCTCCGTGCTGGCAATCAGCATGGCATCCATCGCGATTTCGTCTGCGGCTTCGGCTGGAGAGCGGAATCGTAAGACCTCCACCAAGTTCGCTCAGGTTGTGGAGCCGACTTCGTTTGCTGAGGCTGAACGCGGCTATGATGGCATGTTCGCCAACCGTCCGGCGGTCCAGCGCGTCCGCGTCCCAGGGCAGTTCTTCGTGTCCAAGCCGCGGGACGGGAGCATCCCCGCTTCGCTCATGAACAAGAAGGTCGAAATCGACATTCGGTCGACGACGCCGCGCCTCTCCGACCTCCAGACCATGCTGGAAATCCAGGGCGTGGCGATGGCGATCGACTGGCGATCGCTTTCGAACGTGCCGGACCCCGACGCCAAGGTCGGAACGTTTACTGCCGCTTCGCGCTATCAGGCGCTGACCAATTCTGCCGGCGGCAACTCCGGTGGCCAGAACGGCGGTGGTTTTGGCGGCGGCCTGGGCGGCGGCCTGGGCGGCGGCATGGGCGGCGGATCGTACGGCAACGGCTTCGGTGGCTCTTACGGGGGCTTCGGGGGCGGCATGGGCGGGTCGGGTGGCGGTTCTACGCCGAATATCACGATCGTCGGCTCGGCCGGTGGTGGCTCATCGGGCAGTTCCGGCGGTGGCCAGAACGGGGGCCTGGCAGGCAGCGGTCAGTCCCAGGGACAGGCTGATGAGATCCCGTCGTATCCGAACCCGCAGGGGTCGGGTTATGGCCGGTCGAAAGATGGTGGCGAGGCGGGGGATGACAGCAAGTCGCCTCGCTTCATGGATCGCGTCCTTCCGTTCCGCTACTTCAGCGGCACGGTCGGCGAACTGGTCAAGCGGCTTGAAAACTCCGGTGCGCTGGCAGTGTGGTATGACAACGGTCTGATTGTCGGGGAAACGCGTCGTTACTCCGTCGCGATCATGCAGAACATCGACGTCAGCCAGTCGGTGGTGAACGAGCTTATCCGTCTGGGTGCGCGCGACGTCGTCGGATCGATCGGCGCCGGCCAGATCTTCTATGCAGCGCCCCCGCGCGTAAATGCTGAGATGATCGAGCCGTATCTGCGGCGGGTATCGACAAATCTGTCGGAGATCACGCTCCAGGTCGCGCTGGTGACGGTCGCCATGACGAAGAACGCCGAGCGCGGCTTCGACTGGTCTGCGTTCAATCTCCAGCTGGGGAACGGCACGGCATCGGCCGGCGGCAACGAAGGCAGCCTCACCCGCAACACGGGCAATTTCAGCAATAACGGCTTCCAGGCGACGTTCGGAGTTGGTCTCACCAACCCCCTCTCCGTTGCTGGCGCGATCCGCTTCCTTTCGCGAGTGGGTGACACCTCGGTCACTCAGAACGTCGAGCTCCGGACCTTGTCCGGGGCGCCGGTGGCGCTCCGGTCGGGTGAAAACATCCCGTATGTTCAGAACGTCGGTTCGAACATCGTCGGTGGCGTCGGTGGCGGTGGCATCTCGGGCAACACCCAGACAGCCTCGTTGGGCACCGGCATTACGCTCAACGTGGATCCGCGTTATGATTCCTCGTCGGGCATCGTGACTATGGACGTCGGCGTGAAGCTCGTCGACCTAGTCGAGTTCGTCCAGCTGAGCGCCGGCAACCAGGTCGGTACTCTCTCCCAGCCTCGTACCCGCGAGCAGGGACTAAATTCGATCATTCGCGTCCCGGCCGGGCAGACCACGATTGTCGGCGGTATTCGTCGTGATCAGGCCTCTGACACGCGGACGGCGCCGCTCGGCCTCTGGGGCATCGGAAGCCGCAATCGCGATCGGAACGTCTTCTGGCTCTTCACGATCGTTCGTCCGGTCGTGACCGTGTTCGAGACCAGCGATGTCCCGAACGTGCCCAAGTCGGTGCTCGACACGACAGTGACGGTTAATCCGTCGGACGACCGCCCGGTTTGGCCGAAGGATCAGTATCGCGTCGATCAGCCGGTGATCACGCAGGGCGCAGCGGCCGTCGTCCAGGAGGTTCCGGGCGGCTATGTTCCGCGCGCGCAGGTGCTTGCCCCTGTGGGTGCTCCCTCAACTCCGCCTAACCGGCAGCCGGCAGCCGTCGTAATCTCGCAGCCGCCGGCACCACGGAATGTCGTGGTGGGAGCCCCGTCGTCCCCTCCTGAAGTGACCACAACCGCTGCTGCGCCCGCAAACACGGTCGTTCGGCTTCCTGTGGCACCCAGCGCGACCTCGCAGATCCCGGGTAACCGCGTCACTCTCGACGGGGCGGCGGTAAATCTTCCGCTGGCACCGGCTCCTGCGGATGAACCCCGGCAGCCGACTGTACCCACTCAGCCGACACCGCCTGCGACTGTGGTGCCATCGGGGAAGGTGCAGGCGGCGACCGCCGCGCAAGCGGAGGTTGTTGCGCAGTCGCAGCCGGCCGTTCGGACCTTCCTCCGTCCGATGACGGATGCTGAGCGCAAGGGAAGCAACTGATATGGGTATGTTCAGTCGATTGAAGCCCGACACGGGCGGGCTCGGGCGCGATGTGTCTGATCTACAGGATGAGGCTCCCGCTTCGGTGGCTGTTCCGAAGGAGCCCGTTGTTGCTCCGTCCGGGGACTCCACATCAGCCCCGCCAGCGGCGGATGCAGCCGACACGCTTGAGGCGTTGATCCGCGATACTCAAGACGGCGGCAACGGGAAGGGGAAGGTGAAGCTTTCGAAGGCGGAGAAGGCCGAGAAGGCTGAGGCAGCAAAGAAAGCGAAGGCCGCAGCACGACTTGAGCGGGCTGCGGCGCGCGCGGCCGCCAAATCGGCGAAGGGTACGGGTGAGCCGATGCCCGCCCGCAAGCCGTTTGCGTTCCCCAAGCTCTTCGCCTTCGGCAAAAAGGGTCCGGCGACAGGGGACGAGGTCGATGAAATCGAACTGATTACGGGCGAGCCGGACGCGCGCCTCTCGGGTTCCGTCGTCATCGAGTTCCTCGAGGGTTACGCCAAGGACGACGCGATCGCATGGGCCAAGAGCTGGGCCATGGACAAGATGTCCGTCCCTTCGGAGTGCTACTACTTCTTGATGAAGTACTCCGGCGGATATGCCGTCGAGGTTCAGGAAGGCGTCGGCCAGGCGTACCTGCCGTCGGTCATCAAGCTCGCCACCCGCAACCCGGGGCGGATGGTCGTCGTTCCCATGTCTCGTCGGAAGATGACTGTGCGCTACATCGAGCGCAACGAGGACTTCGAGGCGTACGTGTTGCCGGAAGGTCAGGAACCACCGCTCACCGGTACGGAGCCGCTCATTGCGAAGCGGACGGCGAAAATGAAGGCGGTCCTGAGCAAAAACCTGCACTGGCTTTATGCTGGGGTGGGGACATCTGCGATCGGGGGATTGTTCCTCTTCTCGTCGCTGATGGTCTATGCGTTCGATCCCGGGGCGAAGGTTCCGCCGGAATGGCGCACGACCGCGATCCCGCGTCTGCCTGTGATGCAGTGGAACCGTCTCCAGCCCGACGCGACGGAATCCTACGTCGTGCGCATGGAATTCTCCGAGGGGCAGTGGCGCATCATTCGCCAGGCCGCGGGGGCGACCGCAGAGATCGCCACGCCGGAGACGGGCTTCGATGGTGCGATCGTCGGTGGAGCCGTTGCAGCACCGACGGTTCCTGATGCTGTCGCCGGACTTCCGCCGCCGCCGCCGCCGGGCGTGGTGGTCACGCCGCTTCCTGGCGCCGGTGGCGCCGCCCAGATCCCGCCGCCAAGCGCGTTCCCGGAACGCTGAGGAGTAGATTGAAATGACACCGTCTCAGCGCCGCCTCGTCGGCATCATTCTCCTCGTTTTCGGCGTGGTCTCGCTCGCTATGGGCGGGATGGTGGTCGGGATCACCGCCAAAGCCCGGGCTGCGTCCGCAGCTCGCTTCACGGAGACGCAAGAGAGCTGCAAGACTCGTCTTAAGGCCCTCGGAGGGGAAGTTTCCGAAGTTCCTGGCCGCATCATCTGGATGAAGGGCGATATCGAGCAGGCTCCAGCGCGGATCGGCGAGGCCAGCGTTGCTGCGGTGCTCTGCCCCGGCTGGCAGCTCAAGACCGCTTGTGTGGGGCGCGATTGTGCGGAATCTGGATCGATGCGACTGGTGCTCGAACCCATGAACAGCGGAAGCTAGGCTTGAACCCGCGATAAGTGCCATCTGGCGTCCTACGGAAGGGCTCGGCGAACGCCGGGCCCTTTTTCTTATGCGAGCGATCTCGCGTCCTGTCATGCAGAGGCCCCTGCCATGTACCAGGACTGGTAGCGCCGCTGATCGGTAACCGCACCATTGGAGCAACGAGCCCCGCGGCCGCCCTGCGAAACGGCCATCATCAAGCGCCTACACCCGTGCGATTGTTCAAGCGCGCAGGAACACCGGTAGATGGGTTCGAAGCCGCCTGACAGGCTATGGGCCTTCCGAAGCAGGAAGGATGACGGCTCCGGGCGAACTGGGTAGGGGCGTCGCCCCAACGGGATTGCTGGTTGTGAGACGAAAACAGCAATTCCCCTCAACGCTGAGCGTGGTCGACCGCTGACGGATCTGCCCTCTTCGATGGGGGATACAGCACGGTATTATGTTCGCAACTCCTCGAGGCCTTGGGGCCATTGTCCCGACGGTCGCGGATAGATGGTCGCCTTGTTCTGAGGCGGGGCCCAACCCCTCGGGCGGCTGCTGCGCTACTGTATGTCCGTTCCCGCCCCGTTGAGTGATCGTACCAGCGGCTACTGCCGCAGATCGGAAGCGGCCATGTTGTGCGACGTTTCCCCGATCAGAGCTTCATAGATGGGGCGGAACGCCCTGCAGCAGCACAGCGAGGACATTTCCGCATCCGGAAAACCCACGGAATCCTGCGGGGTTTAGCCGCGCCGCCGCCGTATTTCCGGATGTGAGCAAGGAAAGTACGAAATTGATCGTTGCGCCATCCTGAACTCGGTCATAAAACCCCTCTCAGACAGGGCGCGGTGCCAAGTCAGTTTCGGTCAACATGACCAGCCTAGGGAGCGCGAAGGATCGTAGTTTCAAAGTGATTTGAAACCACCTCTGAACGCCCTCGAAAGCAAAACCCGAAAGAAAGCTTCGAAATGACCACGATCATTCTCACCATCCTCGGTATTCTGCTCGCAGCGGCTGCTGCTCTGATGGTCATCTTCTACGGCGGCGACGCGTTCAACGCTGGTTCGATCGGCGCTCAGGCGAACACGCTGCAGAACGCCGGCACCAACGTGATCTCCGCAGTTCAGCTGCAGCGCGCCGAGACCGGCACGGCCAACTCGGGCGACCTCGACGGCCTGGTCACCGGCAAGTTCCTCGCGGAAGCCCCGTCGGTCGAAGGCATCGGCCTGCTGAGCAAGGACATCTCGAGCGGCGTGTTCACCATCGCTCTCGATCCGGTTGGCGACGCGAACGCCGACGCAGTCTGCGCGCGCGTCAACAAGAACCTGAAGCGCGACGCTTCGATCGGCAAGGACGGCAAGATGGGCTGCGACACCACGGACAACGTCTTCTTCGCAAACCTGTAACCCAGGGGCACGAAACGGGGCCACCTCCCGGCGGCCCCGGGACGAGCTAGGGCTCGTGATGTCCCAATCTGAGCGAGTCCTAGAGGGGCGGCGGTCTGGTCATCCAGTCCGCCGCCCTATTCGCATGCGAGGAGGTGAAACCGCTTCGTTCGTGAACCATTAACTGGGAGCAGGATAGGTCGACCTTCGTGGTTGCCGCCAGCGGAGTTCCATCCTAAAACGTGGTAATCCTCGGGAGTTCCATAACGATGTCGCCCTTTGCCCTCATTCTGCGCTCGACTGTGATAATGCTCACAAAGCACGGCCGGATCGCGGATCTGCTCGTGGGCTTCATCCTGATCGGGGTTGGAGTTCAGTACGCCAGCCCCTGGATCGTGGCTAGCGGCGCGCTGGCGTTCCTGACCTATTCGATCGATCTCAACGGGATCGTTCAGCGTTTCACGATGAAGCGCGTGCTCACCCGCCCGTCGGCCCAGCGCCGCTAAGATTTCTAGGGCCGGAGAGCCTCCATGCTGAACATTGTCATTGGCGTCCTTTTGGTCTCGCTCGCGAGCTTCTCCGGATGGATGCTCATCGAACAGATGTCGCTAACGCTGTCGGTCGCCGACCAGCGGGAGAATATCCGGCGCCTGGACATGGCTGCTGACGCGGTGGCGGCAAAACTTGGGTCGCCCGCGGGGGCTAACCCAGGCGCGATCTATGCGCCTGCCCCGATGGCCGGGTCTGGGGCTTACCCCTACACCCAGCTGCCCGACTGGATTCCGGGGGTGCACAGCACAGTGGCTGGTGTTCCTTTCCGGTATTGCGCCTACGCACCAGATAAGGGGGCGGTCCGGATCTCGGACGCTCCGAACAGCTACCTGCTCATCGGAGACGTCGTCGAGAACGTGAAGCTATTGCCTTTCCAGCCGGCCGGTATCGTGATCTCCGCTGGTCTGAACGGAAGTGTGCCGCCGGCGTGCAACGACGTGGATGTCGTTGAAGGCCGGGTTGTTGTGCCGGGTGGGCTGGCGCGAATTGTCTCTGGTGTGAAGAGCGTTTCGGACGCCCAGCTGACGGACGGGAGCTCCTTCGAAGTGTGGGCGGCGCCCGGCGCGGCGGGGAGAGGAACCAGTCCCGCAGATCCTATCTCTCTCACGGCTGCCATGAACGTCTGGAAGTTGAAGCTTCCCAAGTCGATGGTCATTCACCTTCCGGCCGGCGCGGTCTTTGCGGACGAGGGCGGCACTCTCAGCGGCGCATTCAGCATGGGCAGCGAACGAGCCGGGACAGTGCGTAGTTCGAAGCTCACGATCGCTTCCGCGGGCGGTTCTGTCATCTGGGCCGATACGGCGTTCGACCCGCAGGGATCGCTTGCGCTTAGTGGCGTGAGCATGCCGCAGACAGTCGTCGTGCTTGGATCCTTCAACTCGGCATCCTTTCAAGGGAGCCAGGTCAAAGGCGTCCGCGTCGCTTCGGGTTCTTCGGCTGCCTTTAACGGAAACGCGACCGTCCAAGGGGATGGTCTTGTCGTCGCTGGAACCGCGACCGTCGAAGGAGGCCTTGTCGTTTCGGGGACTTCGTCGGGCAGTCTTATCGACGTCCAATCGAGCGGTAGGCTGATGCTGTCGGGTGCGACCTTGAGCCTCGCGAATGGTAGCCGAGGCATTGAACTCCACGGCGACCTTTCGGGCGGCGGGACGATCTCGGTATCCAGCGTCGGGGCGGCTGTCGCGCTGCAGGACGGCTCACGTATGGCTTTCGAGGGGACCATCGGAAGCGGTGCAGGTTCCTCGACGTTGTTGGCTGAAGGCGCTCCCGCTTTCATTAGCGGTCGAGGTACGATTGGAGCGGGCGCTAACGGCTGTTGGAACCCAACCGTTGAGGTGGGCGGGTCGACTTTCCCAACCATCTTCGGCGCCTCTTCTGCCAGCTCGTCTGCGCCGACCGGTCTGGTCCAGCCCGCCCCGCCAGCGGCAGACCCTGAGACCGGAACCGTGAAAGCTCCGGCAATGGAAGCCTACGTTCAGCAAACGAATACGTACACGCGCGCAGTCGCAGCCAGCGCTGGTAACAAGTCGCGGTGGCTGTGCGGCGTATGACGGTTTCCCCAGGCGAAATGATCAACCTCGTTTCCGTCAGAGGTGATGCGGGTGAACTCCCGCTCACGACGAGGCGGCATGAAAGGAATACAAAATGACTACCGTGATCCTTTTGATCATCGGAATCCTTATTGCCGCAGTCGCGGCGCTGATGATGTACTTCTGGGGTGGCGACGCGTACAACGAGTCCCACGTAAAGGCGGAGGCAGCGCGACTGGTGACCGAAGGAGGCCAGCTCGAGAGCGCTGTGTCGCTCTATCAGATCCAGGAGGGCGAGCTCCCAGGGGATGGCGTTGGCCTTGATGACAAGGCGATGCAGGACCTGATCTCGAAGAAGTACCTTACGCATCGACCAGCCGGCGCCCGGGACAAGGACGGCACCCCCCGTGTTTGGACGGTTGACTATGACATGGGTATCATCCGGACGACGGTCGGGCCGGCGGAAGACGGACAGTCGGTCGGCGTATGCCTCCAAGCGCGTAAGCAGCTTCGTCTGGCTGCGGCGTCCACGCCGAGTGGCGTCTATCAGTGCGACGGATCGGACTACCCCGGAAACCCGGGGGGCCTGCCTGGCCGCGAGCCTTGCTGCATCGCGTCCAACGTTCCCGAGCTTGCTCCAACCAGCTGAGCATTATTGGATGGACCGGTTTCAGTCTGGTCCATCCATCCATATATAGGCTTTCTGTTCCACATGCCTGAGTTCGGCATGGGCGAGATATTGGGAATCGGTCATGGCGAAGAAGGACAGGGAGCTTGCGCTCCTCACGATGGCGGGCGCGGACATGAAGCTCAGCGGCGACGAGCGACGTTCGGAGGAGCTCGTCTGGGCCGCTGAGGACCAGATGCGTTTCGGCATCGAACTTATGGACTCCAAGGAGATCACTCGCGAGCAGCTCGAGGCCGCGATGTGGGCCTCCGCGGTCAATGATGACTCCATCGGCAAAACGCTCGTTCTGCAGGGTGTCATTCGCCAGGAGCGTCTGATGACGCTCATGGAGAAGTTCGACTACGCCCAGATCTCCACGGCAATGCAGTACAACGTGCCGATCGACGACGTGTCGATCTTGCACAGGGAACGTGTTGCGCTGTTCGGGATGAGCTCGAAGACGATCTACCTGGCATGCCTGGGTAACCAGCGTGTCGTTCGTCACCACTTCGAAGCGCTGTTCCCGGAGCACAACCTTGAGTTCCTCGGAATCCGGCCGCAGCAGATCGAGATCTTTCTCTCGAAGACTGATCGCCTTCCAAAGAATCCGGAGCAGCGTTCGGGTTCGGCCGACGGACGCGTTGAGATCCAGCGATTTGTTCCGCGCGAGACGGATGACGCCGACATCCTCAACCTGATCGTGAACCTGGCCGGCATCCGGGGCGGCTCCGACATTCATATCGAGCCGAAGGCCAAGAGCTACTCGATCCTGCTGCGCATCAACCGCATCCGGCGTATCATCCACGAAGGGCCCCTTGGCCAATACAACACGCTCCGCGCGCAGGTGAAAGAGCGGGCAAAAATGGATCAAATGGAGCATCGTCGCCCACAGGATGGCGCGTACTCGCAGGAGATCCTTGGCCGCATGTTCGACCTCCGTGTCGCATCCTTCCCGTTGGACGGTGGCTACGAAAAGATCGTGATCCGGCTGCTTGACCCGGACAAGGCGTCCAAACACCTGACCGATCTGGGCATCAGAGACGTGACGCAGTGGCGAGCGGCCTGCGGCCATCCGCACGGCCTCGTGTTCGTGGCGGGCAAGACCAACTCGGGTAAATCCACCACGCTTATCTCTTCGTTGCGTGAGCAGGATCGTATCGGCAAATCGATCTACACGATCGAAGATCCGATCGAGCATCGCGTCGAGTTCATCACCCAGATGGCGGTCAACCGCGCCGAGTCCGTTCAACTCGACTTCAAGGCCGGCGTGCGCGCCATGATGCGCGGCGATCCGGAAATCATTCTGGTGGGCGAAATCCGCGATGAGGAGACGGCGGCAGTGGCAGTCTCCGCGGCGGAGTCAGGTCATCTCGTGTTCTCGACCCTCCACGCTGGTACGGTCCGGGAGTCGATTAGCCGTCTGCGCGGCATGGGAATTACGGACGAGATGCTCCGCCCGATGGTTCGCGGGATCTTAGCTCAGCGCCTTATGCGTACGATCTGCAATCATTGCCGCAACAAGGATGGCACGGGCTGCCCCATGTGCTTGCACACCGGGTACGGCGGGATGACGGTCATCTCCGAGATGGGGTTCTTCCCGTCGGAGGGCCACTTCAATCGCATGCTGAAGGGCGAGGTCTTCTGGGACTCCATGTTGCGGGACGCCCTGGAGAAGCTCGACCGCGGGATTACCGACGAGAAGGAGGTATATCGCGTCTTCCAGTCGGAGATCGAGTATCTCAACGAAGATTACGCCGGCATCGCAGACATGGCGAAGCGGGTGCTTTCAGTCGTCAGGAACGAAGCGCCCTCGCGAGTCGAACGTGACAGTGGCATCGGCATGAGTGCAGAAGACTTCAAGGCACTTGAAGACGCAGAGATGATGCAAGCGGAACTGCGCAAGTTCAGTATCACTGGCACCGTGCCGACGTCGATGAATCCCGAGGTTTTGCTGGCCGACCCGAACCGGTACGGAGACTGATCCATGTCGACGATCCTGCTGACGATGGTCGGGATCCTCTTCGCGGCACTGAGCACCACTGCATGGTTCGTCTATTATGACGAGGACTCCGGGTGGGCGGTCGAAGGTGGCCTCAGTGCTTCGCATGGGATCACCTCGCTCGAGCAGATTGCAGCCTCGTACGCCGCGGCGAATGGGGCGCGACCGCAGAAGCTTGCAGATCTCGACGGAGTGGACCTGCCCGAGCTTCCGAGGTTCCCAGGAGCCGCGTGGGAGATCGCAAACGGGCACGTCTGCTTGAAGGGCACTCACGGTACGGCGGCGGACAGAGCACTGCTCCACGGAGCAAACCGCCTGAAGCCGAAGGCGATGATCACAGGTGAGTGCGGCGGAACGACCCCACCGAGCGAAGTCGTGGTCCTGTCATATCCCCTCGCGTCCTGACCGGCGCTGGTTACGAAACGGAAAATAGAAAATGCACGTCACGTGGCAGGCCCGGATCAGAAAGGGGCATAGTGTCGAGGAGATCACGGTCGTCGGGGCGACGATCGATGAGGCTCGGCGCGCAGCAGCTAACGAGGGGCAGGTCATCTCGGTCCGCCCGGCTAAGAAGAATTTCCTCAAGGTCGGTATGAGCCGCCACGAGCGCTATGTCTTCCTGATGCGCCTCGCCACGATGATCGGCTCCAAGGTGCCTCCTAACGAGGCCCTGCGCATGATGATCTCCAGCTTCCAGGGGCGCATCGGTGAAGCCGCGAAGAGCGCGTATCCGCTCGTGGTGCGCGGAAAGGCGCTTGGAGAGGTTCTGAGCGAGGATGCCAGAAACTTCCCGGGGTCGATTGGTCTCCTGATCAAAACGGGCTCTGCGAGCGGCAATACTGCAGATGCGCTGATCGAAGCTGCGGAGTTTGAGCGCCATATTGGCGAAGCGACTAAGAACACGATGATCGCCTTAGTGCGGTCTTTCCTGTATATGCTCATCGCTTTGGCTCTGCTCGTGGGAAACCAGTATTTTATCATCCCTAAGATGTTCGACTCCCCGATCATGAGGATGGGAAAAAAGATCGACATCGATTTGTATTTATCGGTGGGTTTCTGGACCATGGTGCTCACGATAGGCATCATGACCCTACTGGTATCTCTCATCTTCCTCGCTACGTTGGGACGGCGTGCCGCACCGGATAAAGTCGACAGCTTTATTCTAAAGCTGCCTGTTATGCGCGATCTCGTCATCAGCCAGGACAACTATGTTGGCCTATTTCGGCTGGCTCTTCTGATCAAAGCAGGTGTGCCCATGGGCGAGGCGCTCAACTCTTGCGCAGATTCAACCCGACCCGGCGCGCTTCGCGAAGATTTCCGGCGTGCCTACCGTGGAATGCGGAAAGGGGAGAAGTGGGCTCTATTCATGAAGACTTTGCATCCGACTGACAGGGCAGCCCTGGTGATGATGCCCGACAACGATGAGCTTGCGAAAAACCTCAATTACATCGCGGATATGTCGAAGGCTCTTTACCTGCAGCGGCTAGGGATCATATCTCCGGTTATGGACACCGTATCGGCTGGCCTCATCACGGTCGCGGGTATCGTTGTTCTCTTCGTCACCACCGTGCCGCAGCTGCAGCTGGTATCTGAAGTCATGAGCTAATTGGGGAGCTCAACGTGACTATCTTGGCACCTTCCGCAGACGATATCCCCTACATCTCACCGCTTCCGAAGCCGGCGGGTCGCGTGCTCGACGGGCTGTCGGTCCGGGAACGCACGTACCGCCTGAGAGCGGGTGAGGCGAAGGGCGCGGCGATCGCTGATGTTATGGAAGTTCGAGGGCTGCTTGATGACGCTGAGCGCTTTCTCAACCCGCGCATCGACCGCGACATGCCAGACCCTTCCATCCTCAAAGACATGAACAAGGCGGCAGACCGCATCGCGGACGCGGTGCGGCATGGCGAGAAGATCGTGGTCTTCGGAGATTATGACGTCGATGGGGCATGCGCGACCTCCATCATGGGCCGGTGGTTGCGCCAGGTCGGCGGCAACTTCTCCATCTATATTCCGGACCGAATGAAGGAGGGCTACGGTCCTTCCTCACCCGTCTTCAAGCGCATTGTCGATGAAGGCGTCGATGTGATCCTGTGCGTCGACTGCGGCACCGCCGCGGTCGACCCGATCGCAGAGGCTACGGAAGCCGGCGTCGATGTGGTGGTCGTTGATCACCATAAGCCCCCAGTGGGTGATCTGCCGCCCGCGATTGCTATCGTGAACGCGCACCAGGCGGACTGCACGTCCGGACTGACGATGCTGTGCGCCGGCGCTCTAGCGTTCATGCTGTGCGTCGCGGTTCAGCGCGAGCTCCGACGTCGGGGCTTTTTCGAGGCTCGGCCAGAGCCGAAGCTGCGCGATCTGATGGATGCGGTTGCGCTGTGCACCGTCGCGGACATCGTCCCTCTGATCGGCCCGTCTCGGCTGTTCGTTGCCCGGGGACTGGACGTGATCGCCAAGTCGCCATCCGTGGGGATGGCTGCCCTCCTCAAGGTCAGCGATTGCAAGGATCTGAACGCACGAGCGCTCGGCTTCGCCCTGGGACCCAGGATCAACGCCGGCGGGCGCCTGGGAGGGGGCACGATCGATGCCGACGGAGCCTTGGGCGCCAACCTCCTTCTTTGTGACGACCCTCAGGAAGCAGAGCGCCTCGCTAAGAAGATCAACGAGATGAATGTGGAGCGGCAGGCAATCCAGGCCGGCTGTGTCGAAGAGGCGGTGGTGCAGGCCCGGCGCCAGGTCGAGGAGGGCTGTCGCGCTATCGTCGTGTGCGGGAAGGGATGGCATCCAGGCGTGGTCGGCATCGTTGCCGGCCGCCTGAAGGAGATGTTCAATCGTCCTGCGATCGTCGCTGGCTTTGACGGCAAAGTCTACAAAGGGTCCGGACGTTCGGTGCCAGGCTTCGACCTCGGGGACGTGGTGATCGAGGCGCGCAACCGCGGCATTCTGGCGAGTGGTGGTGGACACACGATGGCGTGTGGCGTCGGGTGTCTGCAGGAACGATGGGATGAATTTCGCGAGTTCCTCGAGAAGCGCACAATCTACAAGCCGGAAGCGATCGCGATCGACCTGGAGATCCCAGGCGATCGATTGAACGTCGACGAGATCGAAACGCTGTCACAGCTGCAGCCGGTTGGAATGGGGATGCCCGACGTGGAGATCGCCGTTTCTGAATGCACCGTCTCATCGGTCAGGACGCTGTCCGAAGGGAAGCATGTAAAGCTGACCTTGAAGTCCGGCACGAAGGTGGTTGAGGCCCTCTGGTGGAACGCTCTGAGTGATGGCTATGTGGAAAAGCTGATGGACCTGAGCGGGCGGCGAGTGGTCGCCATCGGACGGCCTGATGTGAACGAGTTCCGCGGCAGCAAGACGCCTCAGCTCATCCTTTCAGACGTTATCGCCGCCTGATCAGATTGTCCTCTCACGGCGACGCGTATCGGACGCGTCGCCGTTCCTGCCAAAACGACGGCTACGGGTCTGTGCGAGGCGGACCTGGTCGAGGATCATATAGAGTTGGCGCTCCTCTCGAGTGGTCAGCACCCCATCGGCCGTCGCGGCGATGGCCGCCTGGCGCAGAGCACGAGGACCGACTTTAGCGATATTGAGGATAACATCGCGGCGCGCGCCTTCGACCAGCTTGCGGTCGGTTCTGGCCTCCGCGATGAGCGATCCCAAGCAGAGTCCTGCTACCATTGATACAAACCCGGCGGCCATCACACCTGCGCCACGAAGGGTGTTCGGGCTCCAGATTTTCATGATGTTCGGGTGGACGCTCATAGCAAAACGGCCCTGTTGGGTGGCGCAAAATCTGACCTCATCCTAAAACATTGCCAGGCCTTATTCCACTACTTACCCCAAGGTATCCGAAATGGCGTACGTCGATACGGTTGATCATCAGGCGAGGAAGTTCGGCGGTAGCGCCACCGTGTCGATCTTCGCTGTGGCGATCGCGGGCTTCTTCCTCGATGTTACCTTCCTTCCGGACACCCCAAAGCTGCCGGAGCGGGAAAAGCCGCTCGTGATGTTCCCCGTCGCTGGTGCGAAGGAAAGGAAGTCCGAGCTGAAGACTTTCGATCTCCCAGAATTGGTGAAGGCACAGCCTGAGCCGAAGCCCCAGCCGACGCCTGAGCCGAAGCCACCGGCTGAGGAGCAGGTTGCGAGCAAACAGGATGAGAAGAGCGAGCCTGATGCGGAGCAGGCCCAGCCAGATGTGACACCTGGCACCTCAACCATCTGGACGCCGCCGCCCCCTAAGGTGGCGCAGGAAATCGCCGAAGCGAAACAGATGAAGAAGGTCGAGCTGCCGAAGCTGGTCGTCAAGGATGATGCGTTCCAGCAGAAAATGGACGTCAATCGTCCTCCTCGGCTTGTTCAGGCGCGCGAACAGCGCATGGACGACAAGGAAGTGCTGGCCGCCGTCCGAGGCCTGCAGCTGCAGGTGACGTCGGCTCCCCGTCCAGCAGCCACCTCGCTTAGCCCCCAGCCCGCTCTTGATGATCAGGGCACACAGGACGGAACGGTCGCGATGCGCTTTCAGGTGCTGGCTGACGGCCGGATTTCCGGCTGCTCCGTAGTTGTATCCAGCGGGTCGGACGTCCTCGACCGCCGTGCGTGCGATCTCGTTGCTACATTCGTCTACGAGGCTGGCACGGACGAGCATGGGGAGAAGGTCGAAAAGACGATGCTCGAAACCGTCGAATGGCTCGGCGGGGATGCGAAGCGTGTATTCGGCAGAGGCGCTAGCGACGATGCTGTCGTGCCAGCCAGGGTGACCCCCTCGGCCACGTCGATCTATCGCAATGCGACGGTACGTCGTTGATCAGTTCAAGCGGAGACGGCCCGGAACGTCGCTCTGAAGGCACAACGCGATATCCAGCGACACCTCCCACTCCTTTGGGTCATGCGAGGCCACGTACACCCTCAAGAAGCGAGGGCCCGTGTCTAGGTCAGCCCTGATCCAGTAGCATGTCCCGTCTCTGGCGACGTGCCGCATCATCGCTTTGCTGGTCATCCTGCACGCCGCAGATCGCCCATACTCGGCGAGGATCTCCTGCATGTCTGCGAGAAACTGATCCCAGGGATAGGGTTCTACCGGCGTATCTACGGGGTAGGGTAGTGGGAGGTTTGCTGTCAGGACCGGCCCTTCGATCGTGAAGGTCGTGATGTTCATGCAGGCACACGCTCCTGGGCGGTAACGAGCCGATGAAGCGATGTTCTTGCGGACAGGCTGTGCGAGATGTTGCTGGGGTCGACGAGCGATGCTCCTCGGACCTGCGGCTGGTAGGTCCCGACGATGCCCGATCGAGTGCTGCCGTTCTGAACGATGGCCAGCGCGTAATCGCCCTTATCCGGCAGGCCCGATGCGGAGTAGAGGAGCTGGCCGTCGGGCATGGTGATGGCCTGCGGGACGTCAGTGCCGGCGGGGAGAGAAATCCGGCCGGAGTCATCCACATCGTAGACCACCGATGGCATGCTCGTCCCAGGCACCTGGTAGGACGTCTCCGAGGCGTTGGCTGCGACGCCATCTCCGTCGCGTTGCGAGGCGAGATAGCCTTGGAGGAGTCCCTGAGTAAGATCGAGGATCACCCTGACTGCAGCAGCCGTGTCACCGTCCTCAGCATCGCGCAGGAGGTCCTCTTCACAGCCCGCGATGCGGCACAGCGTTGTGGATTCAAGGAATAGATCCGTGCGCATAAGGCGCAGGAGCGCGGAGGCGTTCGTCTCTTCTTCCCGGCGATCGAGTCCCAGAAAGCTGAGGATGGCTGGCGTAAGTTCGCTCTTCCGCCCTTTGGTTTCGATCATGTAGAGCGTGTGATAGGTCAATCCAGGGATCGCTTCGGCGAGCTCATGGCGGGTATAGTTGAGCTCGTCCCTTCGGCGCCGGATCCGTTCGCCGAGCGAGTCCTCCCGCATCAGCGAGCTGAGGTCTGGCCGCAACAGCGTCTCTTTGGCTATGCCGTAAAGTTGGGCGAGGGGCTCGAGGTAGCTAGTCCTCTTCGAGACGTCGTTCTCGATCTCACTGAGCGTGGAGCGGTTCAGCCCAGGAATCTTCTCGACCACGTCGGCGCCTGTAAGCCCAAGGGCTTTGCGTGCCGCTTGCAGCCGCTTGCCAAGGGTGGGCTCGAGAAGCGCCTTCTGTAGCGCTTGTGGCGCTACCTTCCGCGCAGTCTTGGTCATGGTCTTCTCCTGACACTTGTCGAGCCAACGTGGCCCGCTCGATACTGACATCCCGAGCGATACGCCACCGGTACGCATAGCAACCCACGAATGGCCGATACTGAAACGAAAAGGGCCCGCAGCGTCAACTGCGAGCCCCCCGAAGGCATGAATTATAGCCGTTGACCTATGCAGCGTTGTCTGACACTGAGAGTTAGACAATGCCGCTAAGTCATTGATTTTGCATCTAAAAAGGCACGTCGTCGTCCATCGCGGGGTCGAATCCACCGCGGCTTCCGCCACGCGAACCTCCGTCATCCCGTCCACCGCGGCCCCCGCGGTCGTCATAGTCGCGCCCGCCACGCGAGCCGCCGCGGTCGTCGTAGCCACGCCCGCCACGCGAGCCGCCGCGATCGTCGTCGGGCCCACCGCGCGAGCCGCCGCGGTCATCATCGCGCCCACCGCGCGAGCTGCCGCGGTCATCTCGCGAACTGCCTCCACGCTCTTCCCGCTCCTTGCGGGTGGTCTGGATCGAAACGTTCCCCTTGAAAGGGCCCACCTGGATTTCGGTCGCCCAGGCGTCGCCGCCCTCCTTGCGCTCGTACTTGCGGATCTTGAGCGTGCCGTCGGCGATGAGGACGCGATCGCCCTTCTGCGCGTACTCGCTGAGGTACTTGATCTGCTGATCGCCAAAGACGTTTACGTCGATGCCGAAGCTCTCTTCGACGACGTTCCCCTCACTATCCTTGTAGGAATCGTTGAACATCACACGAAGCTTGCAGACCTGACGGCCGCTCCTGCCGAGGTCCCGAAGTTCGGGCTCGGCTGCAAGATTGCCAATTCCGTTGAACTGATTGTAGCTACGCGCCATCTGACCTGTCTCCTCTAGCGCAAAGTGGTTTCCTGCCGGTCGGGCGCTGGTCAGGCGCTCCTCGCGGGTGGGGATTCGATGCCATAGCAGGATGGTACGGTCAAGCGTTAAGAACGAAAGAAGCACACTTTTCGGATGGGACGACGCATTTAAGTTCTTTCGCGGGTTTTGTCGGAGACTGGGAGAGCGGAGGGAGATGTTAAAATGGCATCTCGCGTCACAGCATGGCCGGACGTCTTTCCCTCACGGGGAGTGCTCGCTTGGATCACAAAAGAAGTACGGCCGGAGCGCGAGGCCCCGACCGTACTCGACCGCCGAAGGTCAGTGATTACTTGATAGACTGCTCCAGAACCGACATCGGCACTGCACCGGGGTATGCGGCGGTGGGGGTGACGAAGAACGGCGTTCCGTTGACACCGAGGTCTTCAGCGATCTTCACCTGGGCATCCAGGACCTTCTTGACCTGCGGACCATCCATGTCTGCCTTCGCCTTCGCGAAGTCCAAGCCGGCCGTGCTGGCGAGCTTCTTCAGCCCCTCGTCGGTCGCGTCGATGCGGCCTTCGACCGAATAGAGCGCGTCGTGCACCTGCGGGAACTTGCCCTGGAGGTCAGCCGCGAGAGCGAACCGAGCAAGGACTTCCGACGTCGGGCCGAGGATCGGGCGCATAAGGATCACGAAGCGGACGTCCTGACGCTTCTTCGCGGTCTCGTCCACGCCGGCGTGAGCCTGCTTGCAGAAGTGACAATTGTAGTCGAGGAACTCGGCGACGGTGAACTTCGCGGCCTTGTTGCCGATCACCGGACCGATGGCCGGGTTCAGCTTCATCATCGGGCGAATCTTCTCGGCCTTCGTGCTGAGCTCGGCGGTCTGCGCCTGCTGCTGACGCGCCTGCATCGCCTGCATGGTCTCAGCCACCCACTCGGGGTGCGCCAGTAGCACCTTTCGGAACTTTGCGTCGAATTCCGGATCGCCGGAAGCCGAAGTCTGGGCAACGACCGGGGTCGCGGCAATGACGGACGCTGCCATGATAAGCGCAATCTTCTTGAACATGTGAACTCCTTGAGGGGGCAGCAACATCTGTGTTGCTGAGGGTTATAGGATGGGACGTAATTTCCTGCAAAGGGCACTCGAGCCCGTCCAGCGAGCGTTCCGGAAAACGTCTTTACCGGGTCGGCACTCTATCGTCGCGGCTCACGCCGGCGATGCTCGCTACTGTGGCCGGAGCCGCGCCAGTGACGATGTTGAGGTGGAGGATGCGGTCTTTGGGAGCCTCTAGATGCCACTCGCGGTGGTGAGGCTGCTCGCGCCGGATTATGATCCAGGCGGCTGTAGGCGGCCGCGGCGGGTGGGCCGGTGGCGTTCGCCAGACGGAGGTTTACGCCCGCTTGCGGCTCTCGGAGGGGCTGCGCATGTGCGCCGTGAACTCCTGAACATGCTCGGCGAGTGAGCGGCTGTCAGGAGAAGCCTGGAACATCGCGCGGTGCTGTCGCCGGACGATTGAGGTGGGAAGGTGCAGGACAAGGTCCATAGCCTCCGGCTGAAGAAGCTTCTGGATTTTCATCACCGGCGAGCGGTACTGTATCTGCTCTTCCGGATCGTCGTCGTCGAAGCTGTAGATATGACAGGTGGCTTCTGCCGTCAGGGGCGATTTACCCCCTTCGTCGACGAAGTACGGAGTCATCAACGGCAGGTGGTGGATGATCTCAACCTGCTTGCCCGTTTCGGCGGCGATCACGTTGGCATAGAGCTCCATGGCCTGATGCCAATGCGAGTAGTCATAGTCGCCAGCGGCGGCCGTATGCGTTCCGAAGGCCCCGAGGAAGGCGTCAATCACGAGTTCCGCGGTAACCTCCCCCTGGAGGTGGCGACGGCCAAGGCCCGTAGGGATCATCGCCTTCTCGCCTGTGTCACTCCATGCTACCGTCTCGGGCTCGCGGGACGTGACCAATCGCCCAGCCTCAACGTAGGCGTAGGGAATACAGGCTTCCAGCGACATTACACCTGACGCGAGGATCGTGATGTTAAGGTCGACGCCTTCGCAGGACGTCTTAAGACCGTACCGGACCTCCTGACGCGCCTGAGGCTGCATGCGTTCGAGAAAACGCCGGTCTGGCAGATTGATGAATTCTGCGTTCTTGATCAGTTGGCTACGCGTCGAGGCGTCCTCTCCGGAAGATGGCATCCGTTAACCCCTTTCAGGTCTAAGCGTGTTCGCTATGGAAGAGCGGCCGCCTCGTCCCCTATGATAGGGATGAGGTGACCAAGACGTAAAGAGCATGTATTTAGGTTTCCACGGATAATACGCCCTCAAGGCGACCGATTTCGTCCATCAGCTGTTCGCTGACGTTGATGATGGGTGGCGTAGCCGTCCACATTCCCTCGCGCGGGGCGACGAGGACCCGGTCAGGTCCCTCCTCGGCCAAGGCGAGTAGTGCGCGGAGCTCGTTCTTCTTGAAAGCCTGGTCGACGCCGATGCGGATGGTGCGTCCCCCCATCATCTCCTCGACAGTTCCCATGACCTCCTCAATCCGGAGGCGACGTTCGCCTTTACTGACGTACGCGCTGACGCGCAGGCACAGCAGGGCGCCAGGCTGTATCCGGGGAGCCCCCTCTAACGTCTCTTCGCAACCAACCGTCATCGACGTCATTTCGTCCGAGATGAGAGCGGACATGTAGGCGTTTTTGCCCTTGCCCATCTTCACCTCATCAACCATGCAGGCGATCGCTACCGGCATGTATTCGATCAGATCTGCCACCACATTGGGGGTGAAGATCCCCTTTGAGGCGAGCCGTGCGACGTAGTTGTCGAGCGGATGTGCGGAGAGGGTGAGGCCGAGGGCTTCTCGTTCGAGCGCGAGCACCTCCTTGTCGTCGATCTCATTCTCGCGGAGGTTGTTCTCGACCCGCATGGCCTCATCGTCGTCGAACAGCCCGACCTGGCCAGCCTTCTTTGCTTTGGCCTCCTCGGCGATCGCGGCGAAGCTGCCGCGGATCGACTGGATAGCTTTCGCCCTGCTAGGGAAGAAGGCGTCCAACGCGCCGCAGGTAGCGAGCTGCAGCATCTGGTTCTTGTTGGTCACTCCCCCCATTTTGTCCACGAGGTCTCGATAGTCATCGACCCCCTCGGAGGCGATCCGAACCAGGTTGTTGACCACGGCGCCACCCAGACCCTTCACCGCCCGGAGCGACCAGACGATCTGACCAGCGTCGTCGACCGTGAACCGGTCAGCGTCGGGTGCAATGCGCGGGGGCAGCAAGCCGATACCAAGGCGCCTGGCTTCGTAAGCGAGACGCACGATCCTCTCCTTCTGATCCCCCTTGCCGATCGAGGAATCCATTGCTGCGGCGAGGAAAGCCGCCGGATAGTTCGCCTTCAGCCAGGACGTGATGTAGCCCAGCAGACCGTACGCGGCCGCGTGGCTTCGGTTGAAGCCATAGCCCGCGAACTTGTCGATGATGTCGAAGAGCGCGTTCGCTTGTTCCTCGGGGATCTGGTTGACCTCCCAGCAGCCCTTCACGAAGGTAGCGCGCTGCGCGTCCATTTCGGCCTGGATCTTTTTACCCATAGCGCGTCGCAGCAGGTCAGCCTGGCCGAGCGTGTAGCCTGCAAGTACCTGTGCGGCCTGCATCACCTGCTCCTGATACACCAAGATTCCGTAGGTGTTCTTGGCGACGTCATCGAGCAGCGGATGGGGAGTGCCGAACGGCTCGATGCCCTTCTTGCGCTTCGCGTACATCGGAATGAACTCCATCGGGCCAGGCCGATAGAGCGAGATCATCGCTACGATGTCTTCGAAGTTGCCGATGCGCACCTCTTTGCAGGCGCGCGTCATGCCGCCGCTTTCCATCTGGAAGATGCCTGAGGTGTGACCGGCGGTGATCTGTGTGAATGCAGGCTCGTAGTCGAGAGGCACGGCATAAGGATCGAGATCGATGCCTTTGCCGGCAAGGATCACCCGGGTTCGTTCGATCAAGGTCAGCGTCGAAAGGGCAAGGAAGTCGAACTTCACCAACCCCGCCTTTTCGACGGACTTCATGTCATATTGGGTGACGATCTGGTCGGGCTTCTCCGGGTCCGGTGCGTCCAGGGCGGTGATGTCGGCGATGTTTCGGTCCGCGATGATGACGCCGGCGGCATGCATCGTCTTGGACTTCGGCGTCCCTTGGATGCGATAGGCGAGCTCGAGCGCCTCCTTCGCCTCCCGGGTCGTGACGACTTCACGGATCTGCTCAGACGCCATGATGTCACGGGTCAGCATGCCCTCTTTGTCGCCGTCATCCTTGAGCATGATCGAGATCGCTTTGGAGATACGGTCAGTCATGCTGTAGGGCAGCCCCAACATGCGGCCGACGTCCTTGATGGCGCCGGAGGCCTTCAGGGTGCCGTAGGAGCCGATCAGCGCTACACGCTCGGCTCCGTAGCGCTCGCGGACGTAATCAACGATCTCGCCGCGCCGCTCGTCGCACATGTCGATGTCAAAGTCGGGCAGTGAAACGCGATCAGGATTGATGAAGCGTTCGAACAGAAGATCCATCTTGATGGGGTCGAGGGCTGTAATGCCCATGGCCCACGCCACGATTGAGCCGGCGCCTGAACCGCGTCCCGGACCAATGGGAATCCCCTGAGCCTTGGCCCACTGGATGAAATCGGCAACGATCAGGAAGTAGCCTGAGAACTCGAGCTTCGTGATGAGGCCCATCTCGTAGTCGTAGCGATCATTGTAGACCTGATGCATCCCCGGATCGATATTCCGCAGGTGTGCGTCGAGGCCGCTTCGGGCCATCCCGCGGATAGCTTCATCTTCCGAAACGCCGGAAGACGCCTCGAATGTGGGAAGCATAGGCTTTGCGGCATCCGGCGCGAACTCGCACAGGCTGGCGAACCACGGCGCGTTGTCGAGCGCATCCAAATGGTCGGCATGCAGCTTTCGCATCTCTTCCATGTCGCGCAGGCGCTCGTGATCGTTGTCGGTTGGGTCGTAGTTGGCGCCCGGTTCCAGTGCCCGAACCACCGCGACAAGATCCTCATCGCCTTTCGAAGACCGCGCAACACTGGTGGCGATCGTGGGCAGGGAGAGCTGGCGAGCGATTTCGAGCAGCCCGTGCTCTGTCCTCAGGTCAGGAGTGCGCGCGTTCCGATCAATCTCGATCGCGAAGGCACGAGGGAAGGCGTTGGAGAGAAAGCGGCAGGCCTTCAGCGCACTTTCGGCGCCCTGGGTTCGCAGGATATGTGCAATGGCCCCGTAGGTGCCGCCGGCGAGGACAGCGATACCGTCGCGGTGCTGCAACAGCTGGGAGCTGGTGATACCGCGCCCCTTGTTCTCGACGTTGTTGAGGGTGGTCAGACGTTGGATGTTCCGCCAGCCTTCCGCCGTCATTGCGTAGAGCACGAGCGGTGCGTTTGGCCCCGTCTGTAGGGGCAACTCGACGCCGACCATGGGGACGAGGCCGCTCTTGCGGGCGTGGGATGCGAAGTCCAGCGAGGCGGCAGTCGTAGAGCGATCGGCGAGGCCGACGTGGGTATAGCCGAGCCGCTTCGCTTCTTTCACGAGTTGGGCCGCATTCAGTGCGCTGTTGAAGAGGGAGAAGTGCGTCGTTCCGCGGAGGAAGGGGACGATGCCATCGACACGGGGCGCCGTCATGACCTCCGGACGGTCGCCGAGGTCCAGCTTCTCTTCGGCCGCGGCAGTGGCGTTCTGCCCGCGGGGTTGCTGGCGCGCGTCTCGCACGGCAGCCTGCACGGCCCCAATCATCAGCTCGCTTTGCTGAACGAGATGGCGGTAGACCTGCCCGAGAATTTCGCAGTCTACGATGGCCGAGTGCTTCTCGCGCTTGGACGTGTCGATGTTGTAGCGGTTTGCCAGGACGTCGAGGCTGACTTTCTTGCCGGGGAAGCGATCGCGGGCAAGCTTCAGGGTGTCGATGATCTTGTTCTCGATCATCGCCCGGTCCAGCCGGTCCAGTTCGGCCTTCAGCATGCCGAGATCGAACTCGGCGTTGTGAATGACGATGGGATCGTCGGCGATGAAATCGAGGAACTCGTCAACCTTGTCTTCGAAGTGCGGCTTGCCGATCAAGAACTCGTTGGTGATCCCGTGAACCGCGATCGCGGAAGCGGGGATCTGACGGCCGTCTGGATCCAGATAGGTATGGAACGTTCGGCCGGTCGGCTGCATGCCGTCGTACTCGACAACACCGATCTCGATGATGCGATCGCCGTCAGTCGCGTTCAGACCGGTGGTCTCCGTGTCGAACATGAGTGTTCTGTCGCGCATCTACTTTCCTGTTCTATCTTTTCGTCCGCGGAGGCTGTCGCTCAGGCTGCAAGCGGCAGGCTGAAACTCTCGTCGGAGTACGGGGCTACCGCCGCAGACACGACTGCGGCAGCTGCCGGGGGAGCTACCGAATTGCCGACCATCAGCTTCTTCTGCTTGCCCGTTAGTGGCTTGCCATTGGCGATGAGGTCGATCTGATACTCGCGACCCTCGAGGAAATCGCGGTTGAACCCCTGCAGATCGAAGAGTTCTCGGTCGGTGAGAAATCTGAAACCGATATCGGAAACGACATAATCGTTGCCGTGGATCGTGACCACTGCGAAGCGATCGCGCGTCGTGATGGTGCCGACTGGCTGGCGGAGGTCCTGCAGGACACCGCCTTCGGAATAGTATTTGATGGCGTATGCTGACACTCGGATCTCCGCGTGGTGAGCACCGCTGGCGCAGATGGTGGCCAACGGGTCCCCCAGCGACGACCCCACAGCGTTGTTGCGCAGCCTCGTCATGTAGGCGAGCACCAGGCTCTGGTTGCATGCCTTGCTGGTGAGGGTGGACAGCGGCTGCCTGACATCACGCCCAACCATCCCGGTATTGTTCTGGGTGAGGAAGGCCGACACCAGGTCGACGTTGTCGTTCCGGGAGATCTTCGCCTCAGGAGGGGCAATGTAAGGGTCCGGATCGTTTACGATGAAGCGCTCGAACCCCTGAAAGATCCGCTCCATGGTCGCGGGCACCAGGTCCTTCTTGCGGTTGAAGATCGACGGCGCTTCCTGGCTCCAGTCCAGGAAGTCAGCGGTGCGCTTCCAGGGGCGACCTGTTTGAGGCCCGTGCGTCGGCTCTGGCCACCGAATGGGGTGGCCGTCTCGGCGGGCTTGCACAAACAGGCGGTGGCGAGCCGTGGGCGCGCCACAGTCCGCGGCATTCAGACGCGTCCAGTCGATGGAGTAGCCGAGGTCGCGAAACGCTTGGACGAACGCATTCCAGGTCTCTCCTTCGCGTTCCCGGATGGGATAACCGTCGGCGTTGAGCGGCCCCCATTTAAGGTACTCGACCACGTTCTCCATGCAGACGACGACGGGGCGAGTGGCGCGAACCCAATCAAGGACGCGCCAGCCCATCTCGCGAAGCTGCCGCTCGGCTGGCAGGGCGTGCCGCCCGCGCGAGAATTGCGTACAGCTCGGGCTCGCCCATAGCAGGAAGACAGGGCGACCCCGGGTCGCCTTGATAGGGTCGGCCGTTTCGATGTCCTGACAAATGTGGCGGGTCTTCGGATGGTTCACCGCATGGAGTGCGACGGCATAGGGATTATGGTTGAGCGCAAGGGACACGGGCCGGCCCAGAGCCTTCTCGATGCCGACGCTAGCGCCGCCGCCGCCGGCGAACAGGTCGATTGTCATGCCGTTCTCGTACAGCCACTGGAACTCTGCCTCAGAGGTTGCCGGAGTGAACACATGGCCGGGAACTGCACCCGCCTTGTCTTTCGCGAACTGGTGGAGCATGCTTATGCCTCCTGAAAACGGGATGGGCTCACGCTCGGAAGCGGGAATTCGGGATCGCGAGCGAGGATGGCGTGATCCCGCCGCCCTCCGGTTTCATCACAGGTCGTCTCGAGATGAAAACCTAGACTGAAATACCACTCGAGGAGGGCTTCTGCGCTCGCGTCCACAGCGCACCGAACCGGCAGGCTCCAGTCGTCGGCCAGGTCAAGCAGCTCCTGAAGCACGTTTGCCCCCGAGCCGCGGGGAGCGGATTTCCGCTCGATATGGCCAAGCCAAAGTTCTTCCTCCTGAATGTCCACCACCAGTTCAACACCCCGGGCCCCTGCGTCCTTGAGCAGCTCTTCAAGCTGTTCCTGGATTTCGCCTTCAGGGGAAACCATCCGTAAAAATGATATTGTAGGATGTTTTAACGGGATAGCTACGGCTGGTTGCGGCATGATTGGCCCTCTCCTGGTGGACAGTCCGAATTGCGAAACGCCCCGAACCGCCGTGGTTAGCGGCTGATCGAGGCGTCTGGCGGATTGAGGATCCGCGTCAGTTGTCCGGGGGGTTGAAGACGGCGTCAGAGCGCCGAGCGTTAACTTGCGGGGCGTAAATCCGAGATCGCGATGGACAGATAGTTCTGACCCGCGTTTTCGCCGGTCTGGGTCTGTTTGGTCCAAGCGGCGATGCGCTGCTTTCGGCCTGCGACTTCGATCGGACCAGTCTTGACCGGATGACGATCCGAAGTGGCGCGCTCGTTATCGTAGAGCGCTCCCGACACCCCATTTGCGGTGACGCGAAGGTACTCCTTCTTGTTCTTGTCGTTGGCCGGCTCCGCGGTGACGTCGTAGGTGACGCCTCCGAAGTTGAAGCTGCCACTCATGGTAGGGGCACCGGGTGCGTCGTAGAACAGCGAACCCATACCATCTTTGTGCGTGAAGGCCTTTTTGGCCGGGGCGGAGGGTTTTTTAGCCATATGCGCATTATAGGATGGCACGGCTAAATCCGCCAAGGTCTCGCGCCTCAGGCGAAGATGCGCTCCGAGCGAGAGACCTTCAGGGGAAAGCGGATCTCGCTGAGGCCATCTCCGACTGCGACATCCTCGCTGCCTCCCGCCATGGCGGGGTATCGCCCCGCAGGTGCGACATAGCGCGCATGGATCGCGGGAGCGTGATCACGACAGACTTCCGACAGGAAGTCGTAGGTGATCGGATTGAACCGGTCCGTCTCGATGGGGCGTACGATGCCCTCAGCGGCGAGCGCATCTATCGGGCGCCGGCGCATCACGCATTTGCCACTCCGGTCGACCACACTTACGTTGACGTGGCAAAGCTGGTCGTACTCCGTATAGACCGCCTCATCCACGTGCAGCACCATCCACATCTTCCATTAAACCTTTGTTATCGGCCGCTTCTAGGCCATGATCCGCTGGCTGCGCCGCGGTGCGAGCGCGGGCGCGATACCGGCCATTGCGGCGTCATATTGCTCGAGATCCGCAGGGGTTGCGAGGACCACGCCTCTGCGTCCTTCGTCCCAGCGGATCCGGTGAACCCGAACCCCCCATTTCGCTACCCACTTCGAGATCTCATCAGACAGGCGGAGATCGTGTTGCGGGGCCACGGTGTCCTGCATGTACCGCGCCCCCCGGATCCCGGCGACGTAGGCCTTTGCTGCAACAGGATCTATGCTCTTCACCGCGTCAAAAGCGGCGTTGTGCACGATCCTGAGCATGACGTGCTCCGAATTTTCCTTCAGCTCGATCAGGGAGACAGGCCCAGTCCCTACGTCGAGCGTCATGAAATGAACGATCTTCAATGTAAAATCTCCTGAACGATGCTGGTCAGAGCGTGGGGCAACTGGTCAATGTTGCTGACACCGTGCGCGAGCCGGCACCATTCCCGCATCTCTACAAGCTCGCGTTCGCCGCCTATGGATAGCCCTACAACGGAGATGCCCATGGACTCGGCGACTTCGCGAGCTTCCAAGGCTTCCACCGGATCGGACGCCCCGCCGTCCGAGACCACGATGACGATCTTTCTGTCCTCCGGGCGAGCGGAAAGCCTTCGCAGAGCATCATAAATCGGGATAGCAACGGGGGTCCCCCCGGTCATGACCTCGGTCATGTTGCCGAGCGAAGATGCTGCCATTGAACCCTTGTGGTCGAACGTCTTGTACTGGTACAACTGCACTTTCCCGCTCATCCAGTCGCTGGTGAAGCCAGTTAGTTCAATCGCGGTCTTCGTACCGGCGACCGACTGATCGAGAACAATCGCCGACTGCTGGCAGACCTCTAGCGGATGCCCTTTCATGGAGCCCGAGTTGTCCAGAAGCACAACGAGGGCAGTGTTGATCTGGATCCTCTTCGCCATCTGGCGGTAGATGGAACTATCCCCCACCGCCATCCCGACCACGCGCTCAAAGTCGAGATCCCCGTCTTCCCGTCCGCGAAGAATGCGGGTGGTAGCACGCGATTGCAGCAGGCGCCTCACGACACCGGCAGATCGCTGCGCCGGTCCCCCAAGGCTCGCCCGGATGTGCGCGTATCTGGCGGCTCCTGCCTTGGCTACCTCGTCCCGGCGTATCCGGCGTTCGGTGTCAGTCTCCTCCGGATGATCGTCGTCCTGGGCTATCTCCTCAGGAGTGACAATTGTGCTGTCCTGCGGTTCGGCTGCGTCGACTTCTTCGAATTGCTGCATGATTTCGTCGATGTCGAGATCGGCGGCTTCAGGCTCGGCTTCATCGTCAGCATTCTCGACGTCCACCACGGGTCGCGTCGCGCACGACTGTTCTTCCTCGTTGATGCTGTCGTCGAAGTCGAGCTCCTGCTCCGAGAGGTCCTCCGGGTCGATCGAGGCGTCCGCGCTCCCAGATGCATTCCCACGCCCTGCATCGGCGCTGTCTCCTGCAGGGCTTTCGCCTCCCTGGTTGTCTGAAGACGATGAGGTAGCATTGTCTGCGTTCCCTTGCGTAGCGCCAGCTTCAGTCGGAGCCGTACCGGACGTGGTTGGTTCGACCTCCGGCTCCTCAACTTCGGCACTTGGCGTCGCGTCGCTTGCATCTGACACATCGTTTGCCGGCTTGTTTCCAGCATCGGATCCCGGGTTGTCGGTCGCCTCAGGTTCTTTGGCGCCGTCGTCACCAGCCGGATCGGCGACCGCACAGTCGGAGGGGTCGGCGGCAGACTCTTGCCCGTCGGCTGCGGGCGCACCTGGGGCAGCCTCACCGCCGGCTGGATCACCGGCGTCACCCTCATCTTCTCCGGCATCACCTGAATCTTCAGGGCTCTGGTTCTCGTCACCCTCTGCATTCGATGCGTCCAGAGCGTCAGAGTCTCCAGTACCGTCCTCTGGAGGTGGCAGACCGGTGTCGGCAGCATCGTCGGTGGCGCCACCTTCGCCCGTCTCAGCTTCTTCCGTCGTGCTCTCGGCGTCCATTTTGTCGCCTGGCTGCTCGTCCGACGGGTGAGCGGATTGGTCATCGATCGCGGGCAGCTCAGTGTCGTTGCCTTCAGCGTCGTCGTCAGCGCCGGCGGCGCCATCTTCGCCCGTATCGCCCGCTTCCCCCGTGCTTTCCCCGTCTGCGTCGTCACCTGGCGGCTGCTCTGCAGGATCAGTAACTTCTTCGTCAGCTTCCGGAGGCTCGGGGTCACTGTTCGTGTGCGACTCTAGGTCCGTTTCCGCACCGGGATTGTTCGGCTCCTCGTCCGCGGCATCGTTCGCTTCCGATTGCGCCATCTGGCGGTATAGGTCTTCAACCATCTGCTCGGCGAGGGCCAGGGAGTCGTCGTTTACGGCGACCTTGGCGAGTTCGGGGCCCCAGCTCTCTACCCAAGCACGCAGGGCAGGATTGATTGCTTCCAAGGCGAGAGCAGGAGCGGGGGTCCGATAGCCGTTCAGGGCGGCCGCGAACCAGGTTACAGCGACTGCGCCGATGTAGAACGGGTTCGAAAGCTGCGCCGGCCTGTATTCTCCGTTAGCCACCCGCTCCATGAACTTTTTGGCGGAGTGGTCGCGGGTGACATTGATGTAGCCGAAGAAGCCCGGATGCTTCGGCTTGCAAACCTTTTCGATGCGATAATCCTCAATCGCGTTCCAGAAGGCCTTTAGATGTTTCTGCCGCCTTGTGGGTTTGAACTCAGGCTCGTTTCGATTGGGGAAGATTTTGTCTAGAAGCGCGAACTCGGTGTAGAGTTGGTGGCATATCTCATGCACCGTATAGCCGAGAATGATATGCTGCTCGCGGACGGTAAATAGCCAGTTCTGCGGAATTCTCGGAAGAAGCATGAAATCTTCGCCGGTGGCGGCACCCGAGCCGCCATAAGCGTGCTTAATCGTCTTGCCGGTGATGCCGCGGACGACCCCTTCGATCACATGACGCAGATGGTAGCCTGTGATGCAGCGGCGACGTTCGGGGATCGGCACGTCGCGGAAAGGACGTCCGAAGGTATCGGTCACGACCTGACGTCGTTCTTGTTGGACGACACTTAACATGCCCATGGGCACTCCTGTTTTCTGTGACTTTGAGGAGCCGAGTTAAACGCCCGCGGGGTCGAGGAACGGTGTACCATCCTGCACGATGTTCACACCGATCTTCGTCGCAGCATTCGTCTCAATCAGGCTCTTGTCGGCTTCGTTCGCACGATTGGCCATGATCATACGCACACAGTCTGCAAGAATGAGCTTCCGCTGTGTCTCATCCCTAGTCATGGCGGATAGGAAGGCGTAGCGACGCGCCGTTTCGATCTGGTCGGTCAGCGAACAGCTCTGGGACATGAGCGCCCCCTTGTACTGCTCACGAATGTACGCCGCGATCGTGGTAATCGCGTCGACGGCGAACTCGTCGATCCCCGGGAAGTTTTCCTCAAGGACGGACTCGTCTTCCTGCTTGCTCTGATAATCCATCTCGACCCACTGGGTTAGTCGGCGACGGGTGGCCTCGGTCATCTCTTCGCTGGCCTGGTAGAGGCCGTCGAAGCTGCCGCGGCCCTTCGTGTTCGAAGTGGTGAAGACGCGGTTCATCTCGTGCATCGGGATCACGCGTCCGCCGTCGTCGAGCAACGTCAGGCCATCGCCGGTATAGACCGAGTGGATCGCATAGTGGATGTCTGCAGCACCTCGATCGACCTCGTCGAACAGGATGATACCAGGCTCCTGGAGGGCGCGAGCGATGATGCCGTCGCGCCAGACATCCTGCGGTCCATGCGGCGTCGGCATGATCCCGCGCTGGCCGATGAGCTGATTACGGCTGATTCCTGCGTCCATGGGCACGAGCGTCACAGGCATGTTCACCGCGACACCAATCTGCTTGACGAGCTCCGTCTTGCCGCAGGCCGTGGGGCCCACGAGGTTGGTAACGGTGTTGGTCGCCAAGGCGTAGAGAGCCGCATGCAGGTCAGGCAGATTGTACTGAAAGCGGATCTTCTTCGGGATCCGAGGGTGAAGCTTACCCCCCTCCCATGACACGACCGGAATTTCGAAGTTGAACATGTAGGCGCGGCTGTTGCCTTCGAGCCAGGGCATGACCTCGGTGACGTGCTTCATTGCCACCGTATGGCCGAGGAGCGGCTCCGCCGGCGCTTGGGTGGGGTAGCGGAGAACCGCGGGTGCACCCATGTTCGGAGCGGCCAATATCGTCTCCCTCACCGGCTCCGGGATGATCCCCGGGAGACCATCAGGGGACGCGTCACCGGAGTGCGAGGCGATCAGCAGTTCGCGACCTTCGTTCAGCGTGCTCTGAGCCTGAGTGGAGCCCGTGGCCGCCTCGGCTTGGAGGACCGCCGGTGCAGCCGGCAGAACGGGAGCCCGGACGGGCTGGCTGATCGGAGCAGAAGCCACACCGGTCGGCGGTGCAGGGACGGGCGAGTTGCGGTTGACATAGGCTCGCTCGGCCAGATCCGTCGCGGCGGCGCTCTCCAGCCCGATTTCCAGCGAGGCCTCGTCGACTAGCGTAAGGGCGTCGGTGTAGGACATTCCCTCCAGCGCCAACTGAAGCGCGATCTTTTCGATCGCCGACTGGGTCAATGGAAGGAGCCGATCGGAGTCATGCGCCGAGATGCCGAGCTCGCTTGCTCGCTGCATGGCGAACGTCTCAACGGCGGCGGAGATAGTCGCGTTATCGTAGGACATGAGGACATTCCTTGAGCAAATGCAAAACGCCGCGCGGAAGGCCGCGCGGCGTCAGTAGTTTTCGAGGGGTGTTGTGGTCAGTCTAAGGAAAGACGGACCAGATCTATGGGGATGGTCGGAGGGGCAAAATCCTCGCCGTCGCTTCCGACGATATAGGCAGGAAGAGGCACCCTCGGATGCCTACCAATCGAAGCGGTGATGGCGCCAGGGTCGAACAAGGCCTCATCGTCGTACCAGATGTCGTTGACGGTATCGAAACCGAGCATCGCCCAGACGATATCTGGTGTTTTCCAGGACTCGATCGGAGCGTCGATTTCGTCGACTGTCAGATCCCTGTTGATCCGATAGGCCTTCATGCGGAGACACCTGCCATTTTTCTGATGTTTGATATTTCCCGGCCAGCTTCACCGGGAAAGCCGGCCTGAAGGCAGCGCCCCTCGTCCCTCATCGCCTGTTCCTTCGTCGCGTATCCGTGAACTTCCGTGACCGTGATGCCGCACTGGCGCAGAGTATCGTAGACCACTCGCGCTGCAGCTTCGTCGGCGACGAGCAAAGTGCGCATTCCGGCTTGGAGCATCTCTTTCGCGATCTCGCGAGCCTGCTCAGCCAGCGGCGGTTCTGGCAACATTCGCAAGTCACCGTAAAGAGGGTCTCTCGGCACCGAAAGCCACCGCAGGCCTTCCGGAATGCGTCCCGCCCGGCGCACTATGAAGTCTCCAGTGCTCACGGGACGCCAGCAGATCATACGCCACGGGTGAGAGTGCCCGTTCTCGTCTATCCGACAGTCGAGGCCGGCGATCGCTACATGTGGGTCTATCGCTGGCATCCGGCATTCATTCCAATGTGCTGTCCCTTGGGGATGGGAGGCAGTGTCATCATCCTGACCATATTTGTGATTGATGCACCATTGCGGTTGAAGTCAGCGTGGAGGAGGGCCTCTAGCCGGGAGACGCCTTGTCCGCTCCGGCTGGTCATCTGAGCAAGCGCGCGTTCGTTGGTATGGATGTGAGCCCTCATCCAGTGCCCAAGGCGATCTGGCGATACAATGCCCTTACGCACCTGACCGGGGATATCGAGTAGTTCGACCTTGTCGCCCCGCTTCTCATGGTGCGCGGTCGTCACGGCCACATAGCCTTTAGCTGTCTCGGCGGCGTAGATCAGTCGTCCGTCGATCGAGGTCCCGAAAACCTGGGGAGCATCCGGAGAACGGGCTGGCATGGGCACCCAGGGTGAAAATGCCCGTCGAGATTTCCCCGGCAACAGTTCATCGCTCGGAACAACATCGCGATCGATGTCACCGCGCAGGCTTTGAAGTCTCGCGATCGCCCCGAGGTCGCCATGCATAAGCGTCGAGGCCCCTAGGTCGACTAGGAGGGGAGCTGTCTCGCCATGTGCCCTTTCGATGCCGCGGGACGTTCGCCCGTATATCTGACGGAGCTCCTTCTCACTGGTCTGGTATTTCGTCAGGAGAATACCCCGGCATTTTGGAACGTCCCAGCCTTCCGAGATCATGTCTACAGACAGGAGAGCCTCGTATTCGCCATGCTTGTAAGCACGCATGACCTTTTCAACATCGCGGATCTTGCTGTGCACGGTAGATGCGCGGATTCCGCGCCCCCGAAGCTCCTCGCAAAGCTCGTTAGCCTCCGAGATCCGCTCCTGAAAGCCTAAGCTCTGACGACCGGAAAGGTGCTTCTCGTACATGTCTGCACAGAGTTCGATCCAGTTGGCCGGCAGCAGTCCACGCATGTCGCGGGTAACGCCGCCCTCGATCTCAGCCGACCTCGGGTCCGCACGGTGTCTGTTGACGACATCGGCGACCGTGCTGCGTTCGTCGTTCAGCAGGTAATGTGGGCGCACTGTTTCCGGGACGACCACGATACCGGCCTCAATGGCCTGCTCGAAGGTGGCGACATGATGATCCGCCTTCGCGAGTTCAGGATGGAGTCCCTTGTGGAGTTCAGGCGGTGTGGCCGTGGCGCCAACCACGATCAGGTTCGGGTTGCTCTTTTTCATCCTGTCGATGAGGGCACAGTACTGGATGTGGTCCTGGGTGGCGTGATGCGCCTCGTCGATGACCAGAATATCGTAGTGCGCGAGCTTCTCTAGGTTCTTTTCGGATGAGGCCGTCTGGATACTGGAGAAGACGATACGGCCGCTTTGGTCGATATCGCCCTTCATCCCCAGGGTCGTCTCGCCTTGCCGGCTGTCGTTCCACCGGTCGTAGTTGTCGGCCCCTTGGGTCACCAATGCAAGGCGGTGTGCCGCCACAAACACTCGCTTGTCGCTGCCGGCCAGCTCATTCGCCAATCGCGTGTACATACGGGATTTGCCGGCTCCAGTAGGGGCCTCGATGAGGGAGTTTCGACCTTCCCTCGAGCTGCTGACGGCACGCGCGATCAGGTCGTCTTGAAGAGCGGTTGCTGCTCTCTCGATTTCCTCCCTGGTTCGTACCTGCAAGGCCATCTACTTTTCCCTTCGGGGCGGGACTTTCCGGATGGGAAGTATGACAGGTGATACGGGGCGACCGCAAGGGCTGCCCCGTGTCTTCCTGGCTTTACGCTGCGAGGGGAAGCGGCGAGGCCGACAACGCAGAGTTGGCTGGTTGAGGTGCTGCCTGAACATTGGCAACACCCTGCACGGTAAGCTCCGATCCGACGGACAACTGCTGCACCACTGCGACCGCGGTAGCGCGTGGGATTTCCAGTTCATGACCAAGAGGTGTGTCATGAACCAGAATGCCCATCCTTTGCATTGCCGCTCGCTGTTCTCCGGTCTGCTCTTCATCAGGCACCAGCAGTCGATAGCCGCTCGTGCAGCCGACGATCCGCCAACCGTTGTCGATGGCGATCTCGGCACCCTGGTCAACCTTGCTGAGCATCATGCTGATCTGGATGGGCTTGTAGCCCGCCTGGATGCCGATGTCCTGCAATGTCTTGCGCAGGTCCGTCGAGTGGATGACGCGACCGACGATAATACGACCATCATCGGTCTTGCAGCGCTGGAGACCGAAGTTGCGTTCTGGAAGCTTGCTCCAGTTATATAGGAGCGAGCCGGTCAGCATGTGGATATCCGAGACCCCCTTCATGTCCAGGCGTTCCTTCTCCAGGTCCCAGAGCCGCTCCGCCTCGAACATATCCTGAATGATCTTCCAGGGCTCATGCCTTAGCATCTCGATCGAGCGCGTCTCGGTTCCGCGCGGGGAGAAAGTCTCGACGATACCCGTCGAACGTTCGCCGGTTATGGCAAGCATGACCCTTCCGCTTACGCGGTGACGCAGGAACAGCGCGCTGCTTGCACGCTTGCGACGGGCATTTGCCGCCTTTACCGATGCCGCCATGAAGGTGATCGGCTTCACATCGTCCTGACGGCGGAGACGGACATAGGTCGTCGCGCCGCCGCTGGGGTTCACGACCCGACGTTCGTCGATGACCTTGATTGACGACGCTCGGATGGTCTCCAGACCCTGGTTGTATTCCCCCTTGCGCACCGCCTCCGCGATCTCGCTTTCCGTATGTCGGGCCAATGTGTCGATCAATGCCCGCTGGTCACCGTCAGTGAGCAGCGCAATCTTCTCGATCACCTGCTCGATCTGCTTGATCACAGACTTGGCGGTCGTCTGCCTGCGCTGAATCTCGTCCTCACTGAGCGGTTTGTTGGTGAGACGATCCGTAGTCGCGACCTCAAGGTTCAGATCCTTCACCAGGCTCCCGTAGGTGACTGGTGCCAGCTTGCCCGCGATGACGTCGTCCAACGTGCGGGTCCAGCCGAGCTGTGCATACCGGCCGCGCAAGGGGATGCGCTGTTCGAGAATGGCGTTGGTCTTCGCTTGCTGATGACCGCTGCTAAGCGCTCCCAGTTTGGACAGCTTCTCAAGCGTGCGGCTTGCGTAGATCATGTGCGCCGGGATGTCACAGCGAACGATCTTGACGATTGGGGCGACAACCTGGCCGGAGCGGTGCGTCCGCCCGATGCCTTGAACAGCCTGATCTGCACGCCTGCCGAGTTCGACTATGTAGTGCACACGCCGCATCTGGTTCGCACACTCCGAGGATGCATGATAGCTCCGGCCGCTACCGCCCGCAGCGAGCGAAAAGACGAGAATCTTTTTCTCGCCGCGCAGGAATGCGTCGACATCAGCGTCCTTATCCTTTGGCGACCGCTCCTCGATGTGCCACCCGACGACCTGCCCCTTCTCGCGGTGGGGGAGTGCCCGGTATTTACGACCGGTCATCTCGGCGATCATGGAGGCAGGAAAGGCCTCGTAGAGCCGGTCGAGAATGCCATGCCGAGGGGAGAGGTCGCGCGCCAGTGCGATCACCTTGTTCCGAAGATCGAGCGCCTTCTGGTTCTCGATCTTTTTCCCGTTGTCGTCGAGCAAGTAAGCCGTCTCGAGCACGGGTTTTCCGGTGGCGTCAAACTTGGGCTTTCCGGTCTTCGCGTCCACCGCCTGAACGTATTCAACCTCGTGGACGTTCATCAACTGATCGATGCGCTGAAGCACGCCCTTTTCGAAGAAGTCTTCCTCAGGGACGTAGGAGCGGCCGTTTGCGATTTGCTCGAGCCGAGCCGCACCCGTCATAGCGATCTGGATTACGGGTGCGCGACCTTCTGCAATGTCGCGGTGAATGCTGTCCACGAGTGATTCAGTGACGAAGCCGGAGAGTGCCTGCTCCACCGCCAAGCGCTTCATCGTCTGGTTCATGGTCTTCGTTCGGACGATCTCCTCACGGGGCCGGCGCCCCCCACAGAGGCGGCTTGCTTCGTCCATAATCTTGTCGACTTCCTGCCACCCACGGACCAGGGCGTCGAAGCTCTGGCGCTGGACGGGGGTCATGGCATGCTCCAGCTCCTCATACTCGACCCCGTCGAACGACAGACTGCGACTGCAATATCGTCCCGCCGACTTAAGATCGATGCTGACCTGCTCGAGTCCGGCTTCATCGAGGCCACGCATCGCTTCCAAGAAGTGCTTGAGGCTACCGAATGGGGCATTATGCCCCCACAGGCCTAGGCGCGCGGCGTAACCCAGGTTGAACACGTCGGTAGCCATCGTCGCTGACATGTAGACCACCCGCGCATCGGGCAGGGCTTCCTGGATCTCGACGCCTCGCATACCCTGCTGGCTCTGGTTGGACCCGAAGCGGACTTTCCCCCCTTCGTGCATCTCGTCTTCGACAGCATTGCGCATGTTTTGCGCCTCATCGAAGATCAGGAACCCGTGGTACTCGCCTCGCGTCCTCGCCCAGGAAAGCAGAGCCTCGTACCGGTCGTCGTTACGGATGAGGGCATAGCTAGTGACGATGACCGCATCGCGATCGGGGAGTTCGCCTCGAGCTTCATAATGACCATGCCAGACGATATCGCGCGGCTTTCCGCCGAGGGTTTCCCAGGCCTCCTGGATGTGGCGGTAGTGGTTTTCTCGTTCCACGACGATCACATGGCGTCTGCGCCCCCGGTGCCATTGGTCGAGGACCATCCCCATTGCGATATTCGATTTGCCGACGCCGGTTCCGTCCCCGACGATGAAGCCTCCGCGCGGCGCTTTGTCCCACTCGTTCCCGCTCGGCGCCCCGCCTAGGTATTTTTCGGTGGCCTGAAGGCCGTAGACGATAGCCTCGAACTGGACGTCCGAGATCATGCCTCGCTCGATTGCAGCTACTGGAAGGAGCGGACGATACGTCGGCTCCGGGTAGGCGGTTGCAGCCAGGGGAGCTGGCTCGATGACCTGATTGGGGTGGGCCTTCAGCTTGTCGCTGTAGATCGTGCTGGCGCGCCAGGGATCGTGCACCGAGTCAAAGAGCATCACGTCTTGGAGGGGGGCCGGCCCATAGGAAAGTTCGACGTTGGCGAGGCCCCCGGAGTTGCGGACCGCAAGGGAGTCGATTTCGGCTGCTGCCGCTAGTCGATCCGCAACGTCAATGCGACCCGGTTGAGACGCGTCGGAGAGCACGATAGAGAATTCACCGATGCTGATCACACGGCATCCCTCCTCGGGCTCCGGGCTCCCCTCGACGATCCGAACTTGGCAGGTCTCGTCATCGCCAAGGCTGATCCCGCTCGAAACGATCTGGAGTCCTGCGGCTTCCAGCAGGTCCACATACGGTCCGGGCGCAGCGCACGCATCGAGCTGTGCGACGAGGCGTGCAGCCAGAAGCTCCACCACGATGCGTTCATCCGCCTCCAGCCCGCACAGAAGGCGGAGCTTGTCGACGCGCGCAAACCAAGGCCCTGCAGGCTTCAGGACAGGGCTGAGATACTTCCGCATAGCCCGACAGGCCTCGCGGAACGCCTCCCGACGCTCGGCGACATTCACGGCCTCGATCTTCTGACCAGAACGGATCGCGAGCAGATGCTTGCTTGGCTGATTCATGGGTTTCTCCGGTAAGCTTATTGTCTGTTATGCGAGGGCTGGGGAGGAGGACCTCCCCACGCGCTTTCAGGCTTCCACGTGATCGTCAGCGTTGATGTCGCCGAACAAGTGGTCGCCATCGTCCTCGCCGAAGGGGGAAGCGATCTGGTTCGGTCGACCACCCCCGAGAAGGTTCGGAGCCCAGGAAGTGATGGCAATCCGTTCCGCGTCATCGAAGCGGGCCCCTTCCTCATGGGCATCGTCGATGTGCTGAAACACGGTCTCCACCATGTCCGGCTTTTTCCCTTTGACCTTGGTCGCCAAACGAGAGGGCAGCAGGTCAGTGGCAAGGGCCTTGAGCTGCTCGCTCGACAGGGTCGACAAGTAGGTGCGGTCCGGCGACCAGACGGCCGAAAGCGACACGTCTCCAAGATCCGAGGCCACATCCAGAAGGCGGTCGATCCCGGTAAGCGAGGTCGACACCCGGGTGGCGATAAGAACCTGCTGGATCGCCAGCAACTGGTCTCGCTCGCCCTTCAACAGAGCCCGCATGTTGTCGTCGTAGCTTGCGTCGGGAGCCACGCCGAGGGCTCGCAACTGGCGGCTCATAGCCTCCAGGTGGAGGTCGACCGCGGCGCGCGTACGGCTTTCGGGATCAATGTCGCGCATATCCGAGAAGCTACGGCCTTCCACCAGTTTCGGAGCGCTTTCCGAAAGCAGGCCCAGGATCGTCACGGCGAGGCTAAGCTTCGGGTCCGACCCCATCAGCATGGCCTGGACGACGAGAGCGCGGTTCTTTTCCAGGTAGGTCGTCGTCGCTTTGTTCTCGAGGATGGCCGTCGCTCCGGGCGCGGTATCGCCGACGATCGGGGGCAGGTCATCGGCGCCTTCGCCGAACAGCGCGTCACCCGCCTGCGCGTCTTCGACGGTGTCAGCCGACTGGATGCGCGCTTCCGCACGCAAGGCGAGGCCGCTGTGCTCCACTACCTGGCCGGTCTGGTGCCGCACGAACACCACTTCGCCACGCTCCTTGTCTTCCACACCGTCGATGTACTGCCAACGGTCGAACGTCCGGTCCGTGAGAACCGTGACGCGGCTCCATCCCTCTGCTTTGCGCTCATCCACGAGCCGCGCGACCGCGATATCCTGGAGGCGCAGGAACTCTGCGGTCGGAAGGTAGGACGGTTCTGCGACGTCGAAGATGTCCTTGCGGACGAGCGAAGTTTCGACCTCCGAGATGTCGAACAGCGCGTACGCCATCGACACAAGCTCGGTGGAGAGGCGGCGCTGAACCTCCATCGCGTTGCGATAGCGGTTCGGATCACTCTCGATCTCCTCGAGCATCGCCGCCTGCTCGTCGGCCGATGCCACCGTCATCGCGCTCGCCCACTGCAGGTCACGCTTGTCCTGAAGGACCAGGTCGCGCGCGCGGGGATCCAGCTTCGCGTACGACAAACGCTGTTCGACAGTACGTGGCGTCACTCCGTAGGATGTCGCGATCTGCGCTACCGTCTTGCCGGCTTTGAACATGTCGTTGAACGCGATGAACTGGTTCATCGGGTGCATCACTAGATGGAGATTCTCCGAAGTGGCCACATCGAGCGCGTCGGCGTCGTCTCCGAGATCGGTGCGCACTAGGCAGGGCACGGGGCGATCGGCTGGCCACCGCCCGAGATCAACCAGATGCTGGACCGTAGTACGGCGGCGATCGCCCGCGATGACTTCGTACATACCGTTGGCGCCGCTCTTGGCTCGGACGATCAGCGGGAGGAGAACGCCCTTGCTCTCGATGCTTGCTTCAATGTCGCTGTTCTGATCCATGAGCGTCTGAGGGCGAGGATTTTTGTCCCACCGAACAAGGTTCGAGATCAGGATGCTCTTGTTCTTACCGTTTTCCATGTCTTCCTCCGATTGATCTTTTCCCGCCCGAACTTTGGCGCGGATATGCGAACGGCCGCGAATTGCTTCGCGGCCGCTATGGATTTGGGAATGTCGCTTGACGTCAACCGAGACGCCGCGGGTGCGATCGGTCGCCGGTCAGATCATTCCATTCTAACACGAAAAACGGCCGCCAGATCGTTCCGGCGGCCGTCTCAATTGTTGCTAGTCGTAAGGTCAGCCGCGCGCGCTGGGCCGAGAACTCTTTTTCGAGATATTCTTCTGACGGCCGAACTTGGTAACCTCACACTCACGCGGGCGGCGTTTTGCCTCGTGGCAGACCCCGACAGCCTGTTCCTGCGTAACAGGGCCGAAGACGAGTGCGTACTGGCCGGTAGCGGTCTCAAGAGCGGCGGGGTGCAACCCCTTGAGCATGTCCCACCCAGACCGGACGCCCGCCCAAGATGCCTGCATCTTGCCGACGCTGGGATAGCTCGCGACCTTTACGCCGTAGGCCTGATGGGGGAGGACGATCTTGGATGCGTCCAGCACTGTTGTGGTTGCAGGCAGCGATCGCGGGCGAGCGCGCAGAGTCGTGGTTTCAGCCTTGTGGACACGAGATACTCCGGTCTCGAACTCCTCCGGCGGTATAGCCCGCGAGCTCTGCGCCGCCGCAGCATTCGCCATGGTCGCAGCCATGGCTACTCCGACGGTTGCGGACGCTACCCGGCGGAGCATTGCATTCCGACGGGAGGGCTTCGGAGGAACAGAAAAGAGAGGAAGCTCTTCGAGGGCGTACATCGGAACGTCAACACGCTCCGCGTCGCTCTCTTCGTCGGACACATCCTCGACGATGGTGGCAACGGCATCATCTTCCGGCTCCGGCAGGATGCCCAATGAATCCTCCAGATGGAACTCGACCGAAGCTGCGTCGACGAGCGACAGATCGAGGGCGGTCGGGCTAAGGCGGATGTCTCGGCCGTTCTCGACCCATGCCAGCGCGACATACTCATCCCACACAGGGTGATAGCCGTCGCTGCAATCCTCGGATACGTGAGCGGTGACGAGGTAGCGGTTCAGGGCGCCAGGCTGGCGCGTCCTGCCGTCCTTTGCCTCAGCTTCAGCTAAGGCCTCAGGGTCGGTGTAGATCCTGGCAGCGATCTGACGGACGCGTTCGCGGGTGATCTCATGGTCCGTCGCGATGACCTCGAGCGTTTCCTTCTGGAGGAAATAGCGCACAAACACCTCGCGCTCGCGAAGCTTGTTGAGGCGATGGAGACGGAGGCCGGAAGGCGTAGCCAAGCGCCCAGTGCGACGCCCTTCACTGCGTCCGAGATAATGCGAGTACGCACGGTCGATCTGCTGATAAACCATGCTGACTTCGAGGTTGCTGAAGATAGCGTTCTGCGCCTGGGGATCCTCGATTACGTCGGCGAGCGTGGAAGTGCCCCCGTCGTCCTGCAGAGGGGTGAAGAGGCTAACATGCCGGACGGGCACGATGGTCTGGATGTTCCGGGATTCCGGCTTCATCTTGTGCTTGAGGTCGCCGACTGCGGCGCGCATCTGGTTGTAGACGTGCGTCGAGAACGAGCTACGGGATGGGTCGAACGACCGAACGGCAGCAAGAATGCCCATCTGGCAAACCTGGGCGCAATCCTCGCCCATATCCGTCATGTATTTCTTGCGAATGATCTTGCCATAGCAACTCTTGAGCATGCGGTCGAGATTGCTTATCGCGAGATCCAGATCTCGGCGTTGGCGGCGATTGATCTCGCCACTCATTGCAAGTCTATCCAGCGCCTGAGCCGAAATGGCCCAGGAATCCAAGCTCGCTACATGCATCTGACCGAAAATCCCCAATCTGATTCCACAACGGCGCTTGTCCTTCGCCGCTGCGGTATCCTGAAATAGAGCTAGATACGTGGGGAACGCAAGATAATTTTTAGGATACGCAAGGGGGTCGGCCGGAATGGAGCCCCCGCTGCGCTGATCCTGCTGTCAATACACAAAAAAGGAATTCTGTTGTCCCATAAACGTCCGCTTCGCCGTGGAGGCGCGCATTTCCGCCCTGTTGACCCGGGGTAGCGTTAGTTCCGTTGGCGGCGCGCGCGGAGGGTTGTTCGCACCCAGACGACCCAGCACGCTACGAAGAGGATCAGGGCGACCGCCTCGCTCGCGGCCAGGATCGTAACAAGCGCGTCGCCTGCCGGATGCCCTAGCGGCAAGAGCCCCGGTTGGTCTTGCAGGTAGATAAGCGCACCACTGGATAGCGAAACCATACCCATGGCCAGCCCGATCTGCATGAGCTTGAGCCTCAGCCTTTCCCTGGGCTTGAGGGGCTTGGCTCGCATTCCTTGTTCTTCGTCATCCCATTCGGCTCCGGGGACTTCCTGACGAAACCTGCTGAGGTCTTCGCGCGCCATCGCAAGCATGTGAGGGCGACCACTTGAAACGATCCGCACCAGAACCTGTGCGGTGGACGATCCGGAGGGGATCATCGACAGGACAATAGCAAACGCGATAGGAAGGCTGATCGCCACCTCGAGAATGGAGGGATCGATCCCGAGGATAATCCCCAGAATGCCCGACGCCAGGCCGAACAGGAACCATATGGACCGTCGCGAAGGGCGATTGTAGGGCGCCACGACGCTGACCGACGTTAGTTCGTCGAGGGAAATAGCCCCGCTTTTTTCGTCGAACATGTCGAATGCGCCGTGGAACTGGCGGAGCTCCCGTCCATCCTTGATCAGCCGGACCGGGCTATGCCGTGCACTGACGAGATCTATTTTCATGACGGAGTTTGTAGGATGAACGTCGCGATTCACAAAGTCCGTGAAGCACTCCTTCTTCCCAGTCGGTAGCGTGTCTGGGCAGCACCGAGAACATAGAGAACGACGTTCTCGCTCAGGAGGTCCTCTAGCCGGGCCGCCGCGGCGACCGCCTCATTGTGAAGACGAACCAGCCTTGATTCCTCATCGCCTGAGGTTAGGCGCGTCTCAACGAGGTCGAATATGTCCTCCGCCAGGACCCCGGGCAACGGCCCCCAGCTTAGAGCCTCATCGCGTGCGAGCACCATCTCTGGAACAGCTGTGATACCTTTCTGGGCGACTGCGAGGCTTAGCGCTCGCATCCGCTCGCGGCGGCCTTCATCCATTCGGACGACAGCATTTTCAGCGAAGTCCGGCTCTCCCAACCACAGCAGTCGCGAAAGCAGGAAATAGAGGGTTTCGACAGCGATCTGTGAAGGCCCAACCAAGGGGTGATTACGGACAATCCACGATGTTTGCTCGTCCTGGGCTTCATAGCAGTCTTCAACTGCCTGCTTGAGATCGGGATAGCGATCGAAGGTATCAAAGTTCATGGGCACCTCCTATGTGGCCGTGCCGGGCATCGCCTGCTGATAGGCGTATATCGAGATCCTGCACACTGTGCCTGGCGTCAGAAACTTGAGTGCGGCTGCCCGGATCCGCGCTGCGTCTCGATAAACTGCCTCACCGTCGCCGGCGTGTGAGGTGCATCGAAGGGCAAGGGCTTCTACGACATCTTCTTCCATTTCCCGAGAAATCTTACGCGGAATTGGGGCGTCCGCCGCGACGAATGTCGGAAGTTCGCGCAAGAAGCGCATCATCCAACCGCCTCCCACGGGGAGATGTGAGAGGTGCTGTACCTGAGCACCGAGCGCGCTTGCGAGTAAATCGTCTGGCAGCAGATGAGGATGCATGGTCCAGACGCGATCCAGCAGGTGGAGAACGCATGCGCCTCCTTCTTCTGCTTCGTTCGCTCGTCTAGCCAGGCGGTCCATCATTCCATAGTAGGATGAGCGCGCGTTTTTTTCAATTACGGCGGGAACCGCGGCGTTGCTGAGTCGTTACTGTCAAACCTTGGAAAGAGAATGGCACCGCGTGCGGGCCGCCCGTCGTAAGACAGGCGGCCCGCTTCGTTATAGCTTGCCGCGATTGGCTTTACGCTTCTACCATCCCATCCTATAAATTCCGGGCGCCTGAGGAGGATGGACGAGAGTGTCGTTGACGTTGAGGGAAAGAGAGGTTCGCGAACTTCTTAGCCGACACAAGGCGAGGATCACGGCAACGGAGCGACCCTTGCGGCGCTCTCGGGAGGATTTGCTCGTCGAGTTCATCAACGACCATTATCCTCGGTTTCGTGAGATCCGGCTTGAGCTCGCGCGTGCCAGGGTGATGCGCATGCAAAGCGCGCGCCTGTCCTCTGACGCCAAGAAGCACCGGCTGACCCATGAACGGAATGTGGAGAGCCTAACCACCCAGCGACATCAGGCGATCCTTGAAGCCGCAACGTGTGAGGACTTCGAAAACTTCGTTGTCGAGCAAACCAGCCACTACGAGTGCGACCTGGACGAGTATGATCTGAACCGGAAGCTGCTGGACGCGATCGACACCGTTCTCGCGCGCACGGAAATTCCGGAGGTCGTGGTCGATTCAGTGGCCCCCGCCATCATTATCTCGGCCGTAGAGAGCCACGAAAGCATCCCGCCGAAATTGGGTGATGTGATGCTGCGGGCGCCACAGCCTTACCACGGACGCCCCATTTTCAAGGAGCGCCAGCCGTCGAAGACCGGGCTACCTGTCTCCATCCTCGGGTTGATGGTCGGGCTGATCGTCTCGATGGATAGCGAGGAGGGCAGGGACGCGCTGTCTAAGGGCGCGATCGCCTCGAAGGGCCGGCTGTTCATGCCGCTCACGGATGAAGGTTGGCCGCAGAGCGGTTGTGACTGGGACGGATTGAACGACTATCTCCCCCTCGCTGCTCGGCGCTTCATCATCCCGTTGCTTCCTGATCTTATCCCGTCGTCGTCATGGGGATCGAGCTTGGCTAACATGCTTGTCCCGTCGAGCTGGGGGCGCCTCCGTCACGAAGCGCTCGACCGCCGGGCGAGGAGTTGCACTGTATGTGGCTCCGGCGTCGACCTCGAGTGTCATGAGATATGGGAATACGCCGAGCCGGTCGACGACAGGTTCTACGGCCTACAGCAACTCAAGGAACTGGCTTCGGTCTGTTCGAAGTGCCACACGATGTACCATATCGGCCGCGAACGTGTGCGGGGCACAGGTGCAGCAGCGGTCGAACGCCTTCGCCTGGTAAACCGATGGTCGCATGAAGAAGCTTCCGCAGGCATGACGTTCCTGGATGAGCGCTTCATCAGACGGTCCCGGCGTATGTGGGCCCTTGATCTATCAGTGCTCGCCGGCACGCGGCTATCGGTCCGGCAGAATTGGCGCCTGCAGCCTGACGGCTGGATCGAGCACGTGGGCGAATTCGGAACTCAGGCCACGCGCATCCTTGGTGTGCTCTGGCATCAGGGCTCGCGTACCGACGTGTTCGATCCCGTTCCTCCGATCCATCTTGTCGGCTGGGATGACAAGGTCGACCCCGCAGATCTTGAAGAGGAAGAGAAGCCTGCAGCTGCGTCGTCTTCGTCGACAACCGGGTCAGGTGGAGGAGTGGAGTCCGAAGAAAACGAGGAAGAATCGGAAGAGGCGGAGAATACGTTGGACCTTGGCGCCGCAATCGCTCCGACGCCTCGTTCCTTCACCTTCGAACCGGCCTACGGACGCTGATCAGGGGAGGGCACCGAGAGCCTTCTCCGGTCGCCCGCTCCGAGCGCGGGCTCAGTCTCGACCCATTTCTTTATCCGCAGAAGCGCTTCATGGGATTCGAGACCGAGTTGCCGCGCCCGTGCCTCAAGGTCTGACATGTTGGCTCGCGGTCGAGCTGCAATCCATGAAAGCAGTTGGGCGTCCTCGCGGGCGAGCCCGGTCCACTTCTCAGGCCCGTATTCAGGTCGCGCATAACGCAGGACGACCTGACGGGCGGGGATCAGGCCGGACACAGTGCGGCGTCCGTCCATACCCTCGTTGTCGAGCAGCATTTCAAGTTGTTCGACGATGACGTCGTAAAGCGTGCCGTCTGCGCTTACCGCGACGTACAGCGACTTTACGATCCGATATCGCGACGGAACGTCGTGCTTCCACAGGTCGAGGGGGCGAGCGCGAAACTCAGGCGTTCTGAGCATGTAATGGTAGTGGGCGCCAAGGATCGACCGCTCGGCTGGCGTGAGCCGTTCAAGGCTATCGGCGAGGTCGACGATGCGCTCCTTTTGAGCTTCCCCCGGCTCCCCGATTGCACGCCCGATCTGGAATGCGTTTTCCATAAAGGCTACGGCCCGAAGCAATGAGGCACTTGGGAGGGGAACCGCTGTCTCGTTCCGGCCGAGGATGAGGAGATCAGTCTTGCCCCCTCGGGCCACAGGCCCATCTTCCCAGGGGATAGGCACGGGAACGTATCCGCGGGCGGCGAGAGCTTCCACGTAAGACGTTGCGCTAGATGCCGCAGCCTCTCCGATCGCCTGAACGAGACTGTCGACCTCGACGGTCAGCAGGCGCAGAGCCTCTGAGGGGGGCGCCATGTCTTTTTCTTCCCGCATGTGCCTTCTATTCCATTATGCGACCGCGCGCAGGGCGGCCTCGGTAACGCCGTAGTGCTCGGCTCGCTCGATGATGTGCGTAGCCCACGTTCGGTGTGTCTGCGGTTCGCACATTGCCCCATGCGACTTGAAGACCGCGGCGGCGTCGGCGGCGAGAATACGCCGCGCGTCCTCGAGATCTTCCGGCGAGACCCGGTAGGCGGCGTGAATCGTCTCGATCTGACTGGGATGGATCGCCGTCTTGGCGATCAGTCCGTGCTCGAGATCGCGGTCAAGCTCCTCGCGAAGCAGTTCCAGGTTGGCGAACATCTCAAGCACCGGCGAACTCATGGAGAAACCGTACGGGATGAAGGTGCCAACCAGAGATGCGATCACAGGCCCCAGCGGTCCTTCATAAAGCGTGCGGCTCCTGGACCGGCGAGCCCCCAGGCAAGAAAGCAGGTCGTTGCCGCCGATCCGTATCGCGAGAACGCGATCGCGCATTGTCTGGAGCTTGTCTCGAAGGCGCTTCATCTCAGCCGGATCGAAAGCCTCTTCGGTCTCGACCGTAGGCATGATCAGATGGTTCGTGCTGTTCAGGCTCTCCGTCCAGCGATCCAGTGTCGAAGCGGTGATTTTCGGAAGGACGAAGCCATCGACCCAATCGATGCTCCGCATCCGCATGAGGCGCGCGAGCATTTCGGGGTTACGCGGCCGTATGAAGGTCAGGACGGAGCTGTTGCGATGCAGTGACATCGCATTAAGCGTACGACCGAGCTGATGGATTGCCTGCTCGACCTGGTCATCCCGGATGGCGTCCTCCAGGCAGAGGACGACGGACTTCAATTCAGGGATCCGCGCCCCTGAGATGAAGTCGATAGCGTCCTCGCGCAACGCCGGCATGTAGAGCGTGGCTCCGAGTTGCAGAGCAGAAACTGTCGATCGTGCTCCCGTCATCGCGATCTCCTTCATTCAGCGGAAGCAGACCGGATGACGGTCGCTGCTCGATAATGGGTTTCGACCGGCATGCGATCGATGGCGATGCCCTTTTGACGCGCCAGGTGCACGAGGTGCTCCACCGCGACATCATCAGGATCGCTCAAATACAGCTTGTCTGGCACACGGCGCAGTACAGCACGCGTTGCCTCGGCGATCCCGGGCTTGATGTTGTTCTCATTGCTGACGCCTGAATCTGCTCGAATTGCCTCGAGCATGCGGATGCAGGCTTCCCTACGAGGAACCCGGTCATACTCCAGCCAGTTCGACGCAGCCCCGGGGTGAAGGAGCATGAGATTCCAGATCCGGTCGAGGAAGTTCTGAGACACATCCTCGTCGGCAAGATGTTCGAGATAGACTGTCCCGTGGAAGTCGTCGGGTCCAATCTGCTCATTGAGCACAGACCGACTGATCAGCCCAGATACAATCCCGTTGAGGATACCTGATGGAATGACATAGTCATCGCCGCTGGCTGCCAGATCCGCACAGCCGGCCGGATCAGCGACGACCGCCAGCGTCGGGCGGACGCCCAGCATCATTGGGCCGCGCTCGCTATGCAGTTCACGAGTGATCGCCCCTTTCCCCGTCCAGCCATCGACGAAAACGATGTCTGAGGGCGCATGATCGCGCAAGATGCGAGCGAGAGCATTCAGGTCGACGCCACGATCCCGAATGATGCTGATGGAATAATGTCGCGATGCGTAGCCGGTCAGCTTTAGATGACGATGGATCAGCGCGCCTATGGGAGTGCCAGCGCGTGCGAGGGAGACGACGGCGATACCAGCGGAGCCGGGTTGTGGCACAACGGTCCGGGCGATTGCCTTGGCAAGCGAGACGAGATCCCGCGCCAGACGGATGCCGTTCTGGTCCATCGCGCGCTCATAAAGATCGAGGTAACGCGAGTCAGGAGCCTGCTCGATGGAGATCATCTCCGAGTAGTGGCGCTCACCCGACTGGATAAGACGCTCCTTCTCCTCGACGTCTGTGTAATCGACGGCCAGCGGCTTGAGTAGGAAGGTGACATCCTCCGGCGAGTAGGAGCCCGAAAACACGGGGGAAGGGTCGTTCGGTGCTGTCATCTGTCTGCCTTGTGGAGAATATGGGTTGTAGGATGGGATGGCGTTTGCCGAAAGAGGCGCAAAGGCGCGACGGCCGTGCGCCTTCAGGCTCGCCCTCCTTGCTTGAACAGGCATGCCCTCGTCGCGAGCCGGCGGGGGGCTCGCGGATTCCCGTTTCGGTTGAGGGGTGCGCTTAGAGCGCGTCACCCGGGGCGCATTGGGGGACCGTTGGTGCTCTCGATCAGAAGTGATCGGCTGAAGCGGCCCCCAGAATTGCCGCGATCTGGCCTCGGGAGGGCGTCATCAGATAATCGCATAGCCCCATGAAAGGCAGGTCAGAGGTGCTGTCTCCGAAGCCGATAACCGGACGCAGCGGGTCATCGTGCCGGACGCCGGCGAGCAGATGTTCTACCGCCTGCCGCTTCCCGAGCCATGACGGCATGAAGGCAGCGTTGTTACCGTTTCGATGAAGCTTCCAGTCGCCAGGCAGAAGCCGCGCGAGCTCTGCAGCGACCTCGTGCAACCGGTTGCTGGGATGACCATCAACCGCATAGTTCTGTTTGACCGAGACGTAGAGGTTCACGCCCTCCTCGGAAACCATCCAGTAGCGGAAAAGGTCGCCGTGTTCTGCGAGGCGCTCTTCCAACATGCGATAGGCTTCTGACACGGGAACCGGTGAAGCGGTGTCCAGCGACGAGAGATGTTCGGTCCAGGCTCGCTCCGGAGAGCCCTCTTTGTCGAGGATCAGGCCACCATGCGAGCAAATAGCCCGCCCACACCCTTTCAGAAAGGTGCGGTCCAACACAGCCTTCGTTCGGGCGGTGACGGGAACGACCTCGCCAGCCGCGAGCCAGCCGTGGAACAGCGATTGAAGCTGCGTCATGTAACCGGAGACTGAGCCGTCCTTGAGCCAGGAAGCCGGCGTCAGTGTTTCTCGGTCGATGCCCTCCGGGATCTTCCTCAGGGTCTGGAAGAGCGTATCATCGAGGTCTGTCAGAACGAGCGGCGCAGTAATCTTGTTCATTGTTTTCCGTTCATCAGCTGGTTCACCGCGTCGATCGCAGGATCTAGGTCCCACTGGTAGACCACGCCGAACACTCGAGTTGTGCGATCGCGCAGGTTCGAGAGAACCTTTACGTCGCTAGTGGTCCTGCCGACTTCACTTACTACGACTACGTCATCGTATGTTGGTGTCAGCGCGTTGTAGAGAAAGCATGGAGCGCCCGAGCCATACGGATCATCAAAATGCGCCGTGTCACCGATGGCGCCGCCCTCCATGACGGGGCTTCTGGTGATGGCCTGGATTCGCACGTCGTTGCCTGCGTCGGCAAGCTTCTCGGCGAGCAGGAGCGCGGGATACGTAAATTCGCATTCTCCCAGCACCAACACCCGTCGGCCAGTGAGATCATAGAGAAGCTCGCGTTGCGGTGGCACACCCTCGTGAGGGTCGCGGATGCCGTAACGGGCGGGTGTTCCCGACTTTGGGGCTTTGCCGTGGCCATTGCTTGAAGCGGCGAGTGCTGCTCGAGCTACGGCTTCAGGGTCAGGCGTCCAGGTAAGCTTGCCAGCCAGGAGATAGTGTCGCGTCGCGGGACGAGGCATACGGTCGAGGTACTCGCCTCCGCTCCAGTCTGTGAGGACAGCGGTCTCGATGCGTTGCACGGCCGGCATAACCTTGAGGAGGGCAGTTGCCGATTCCAGAAAGGTGTTTCCGGTTGAGCATTCGTCATCGACAATGATGAGGGTGCGCGCGGTGCGATACACCTCACGCATTTCTGCAGTCCGCGGCTGCAGAATGAGATGCGAAGTTGCGTGACTGTGCGCCTCTTCGAACGCGAGGAGGGGCGTGTTCCAGTCAACCTGGCGGGTCGACTGGACATAATAGACGTCATCGCGGCCCGTGCCGCCCACGTAGCCTGCATGCACTCCCTGCCCCAAGGCAGTAGCCGTCTCGGCCATGCCGACAATCAGAACGGGCCCGGGAAGCTGACTGGGGAGCATGTCGGACAGATCGTTCATCGCCTGCCGAAAGTCCGACGGGCAGGCGGGGATGTGCCGCCCTAGAACCTTCGAGACAATGAGGAAGCCTCGCTTCGGGTTCGCGCGGGCGCCGAAGTCGCTCAGCCGCTGGAGTGGCCAGTCTTCGTGGTGGCTGTGGATGCTGAGATGCAGATTGCCGCTCAGGAGCGGTACGTCGACCTCCTCATAGACCGGCGTCGCTTTGAACATGTCCAGGCCCTTCTGCAACGACCAGCCCCGGTCCGTGCAGTAAGCCGCGAAAGAGGAGTAGCCGTCTTCTTTCGCCAAGGCTTCGAGTGCGGAAGCCTTGTCGTGAGGGCTGACGACAACCGCGACCTCGGACTCGTCATTTGCGGTCACGATCCGCATCATCGCTTCTTTCATCTTTATTCCTTGATCATGTCCAGCTTAGATCGGACCCGCGTTTTCTCCGAAGGCGCCTTTGGGTAGCGTCCATTCGTTGAGCACGATCGGTTCATTGTAGTCAGTCGAAAGGGCGACCTCGACCATGCCGGGATCTAGGTCGAACGCAGTACCATCATCCGCGGTCTGCTCAATCGTCACACCCCGGCGGATGGTGTGGCCGAAGCGACGTTCGAGCTCGGCGAATTCTTCGAACCGATCAGGGACCATTTGGCGTAGGGTGGCGAGGTGGGACTTCCCCGAGAAGATGCAGAACTGGCAACTCGCCCGTGACCATCCAAGATGGTAGCACGGATGGGGATTGACCCGGTGTCGAGCGATGATGTCCCACACCTGCTCCTCGGTCCACCCGTGAATGGGGCGCCAATGATGTACCGTTCGCCGAGCGATTGGACCTGGAGCGTGATTGCGATGAGTTTCGAACGTCGCGTACTTCGAACGTGACGGGGACTCCTGCGCGCGCTCGCCTGTCACCACCAGGATGCGCCGCCCCTTCAGTCGGGGCTGTCCGGCGATCGCCGCAGCGAAGACATCGATCTTGCCGACGGAGGAGCACCACCTGGTCATCAGGTCCGCACCAAGTGCCGGCCAGCGAAGGCGCGTGGAGATCTTCCCGTTTGTTCCTCCGGCCGTTCCGATCCCGTTGGGGGTTTCGAATGCTGCAGGCGCGAGCCGATCGTTCTCCTTGAGAAGTTCGCGCTTCAAGCCGCCTACGCGCCAGGAGTGGTAAATCTTCAGGCCGAACGCGGCCGCGAAGGCGTCGCAGTAAGCAGGTGTCACCGGCCAATCGAAAAAGGCGGCCTCACCGTGGCCGTCGATGTCGTGATGCCAGAGTTCAATGCGATCGCGCGGGACACCACGGTCGAGCAAGTCCAGGACACAAGCGACACTGTCCTTGCCGCCGGAGAATGCCACGATGACGTCGTCGTAGGTATCCAGGTCGGGTGTAGCTCTGCCTTCTACAACAGAAATCCGAGGAGCATTCACGTCCTTGATGTCGATCACATCGAGGACGCGTTCTGGGGTATCATCAAGGTCAAAGAAGCTGAACTGGTCCATGCTTCATCCCTTCCACGGTTGGAGGACCGGATCAGTGAGTTATCTGGTCAATAATCGGCGTCAGCATCGGGATCGCAGGCGCAGCGAGTGATCTTCCAAGTCCCGACGCTGTGTGAGGGGATCACGCCTCGAGGTGCAGAGTACCACGAAGGATCGAGGCGTTCGTTCCACCAAACGCCATCCAGGCGCAGCACCTCATCGGCGTAGATCGGCAACAGCAGATCAAGAACCTCGGCGGTTCCGGCGGATGGGCGATCCTGAAGCGCAACCACGTCCAGGGCCTTGGTGGAGACGTGTCCCTGGACCAACGTGACGCAATTGTCTTCTTCGTCGCCGTCGGCTTCGCTGAGCGCGGCCTCGCGACTTAAGAAGGTCTGGTGCATCTCCACGTCTAGTTCGTCGTCTCGGTACGTCCACCTCCAAAGAGGTACAGCGGCGCAATACCCGTGCCCCACTCCCCAGGCCAGGACGTCGGCTCGATCTGCCGCATTGAGACCCACAGCGTCGAGGAACAGGGCTCCGCGGCGGTCCATCCGCCAGGTCGCCCCACCGACTTGCCCTCGCGCGATCGTCCGCCAGGCGGCGGGGTGTAGCGATACCGAGAGGCCGGCCCCTTCGTACGAGTTTCTGCCCTTCGATGCAGGACGCATGTCGCCAACGTGCCAAAGCCGCTCGATGGGTACGATCAGAGGCTGTTTCATTTGCCGTCCCTATCTTCTAGCGGGCAGCGTTAGCGTGCCGCAGCAGGCCGGATGCCCACGAGCTTCCAGCCCAAGCCGCGCATCTGGAACACCACAGCCCCGCCCTTGCTTCCGGAAACCTCGAACTGGGTCAGGCCGCTGCGACGGACCGATACGTCCTCGCCGACGATCTTGCCGCCAATGGGGTTGTTCGAGCTGCGCGTGTCGGAAAGCATCATCGTGATCAAAGTCGGCTGGACGAAAGCATCGATCATCGCGTTGACGCCGGCGACAGCATTCTTGGCAGCCTCGGGGGATTTGCCATCGCGAGCAACTTTCCGAGCGATTTCGAGCGCGGTCTGCTGCTTGAGGTTCTCCCTCAGAGCGTCAAAGTCCACATAGCTCGTGACGGTCTGAGCGTCCTTCGCTGCCACAGCCCTCTGCATCCGATGAAGAGTGAGGTATGGGGAGACGGCAAGCCAGAGAGCAGCTACCAAGGTCAAACCGATGCCGGCGCCGATGGTGATGCTGCGGTTCTTCGTCATTTTTTCCGTCCTTTTGATGTATTCGCTGCGCGGTTCGATGGCAGTCACGCGGCAAAGCGGAAGCGCGCGCCTTCGATGTATTCACGGTGCATCTCGGTCGTGATCCATTTACGGCCGAGCTCTTCAGCTGCGAGCGCTGTCGTGCCGGACCCGCCAAACGGGTCGAGGACGAGTTCACCGGGACGGCTTAAAAAGCGGATCATGCGCGAAGCGAGTTCACGCGGCATTCTTGCCGGGTGAGGCCTTAGCCCTGCCTCACGACAGGCGGCCGTATAAGCCTGGTCGCCGGAATTCGGGAGACGAATGACGTTCGGCGCGATCGCTCCACCGTTGTCGACGGAGAAGGAGCCTTCCCGATGCGCGTGCCCGGAAGGCTTTATCGACCTGCCAACGCCACCTTTGTCGATGAGCTTTCGCATGGCAGGGGAGTAAGGTTCCAGGATCGAGCGGTTGTCTGCGTACGGACGCTCGGATGGAGAGAGCCACCACAGGGTTTCGTACGCGTTTTTCACTCTGATCCGCTCACGGCCGACGTAATTAGTGGGCACAGGAAGCGTCGACGGGTTATGCCACACGAAACGTTGACACAGGTTGAGGCCCAGCCGGTCGTGGAGGGCTATCACCGTGCGTTCTTGGTAGAGCGACACCGTTGGTGAGTTCTTGGTCCATACGTCCCCAAGGTTGATCACCAGGGACCCGTCCCCGGCCATTGCGGGCATCAAGGTCTCGATTATACGGCAAAGCCAGTCGACATACTCCTCAGCCGCCTCATTCCCGTACTTTTTGCGAGTGTTTAGGGGGTAGGGCGGGCTGGAAAGGAGCAGGCGGACACTGCCAGCATCGATGAGTGAAGCCGCTTCTTCTGCCAGCCCCCAGATTGCGCAGCCGTGCTCGGTGAAAAACACCGTGACCGGGCGGCCTGGGACTGATTTTGTCAGATGTTCCCTACCGCGGTCGCTTAAACTCCATCGCCTCTCGCCCCTTTCGACTAGCCCAGCGATGCGTGCGTGTTGTTGGGCCCACCGCACGCGATGTGCGAGCAGGTTGTGATCCTGTCCGCCGATCTTGCCGCGGCGCTGCGTGGCCTCAATGTCGAGGCCAAGACCGTCTGCGATCCTCTCTTTCAAGATCCCGGTCGTCGCGCTCCCGCCTTCGTCCTCAAGAGCTTCCAGCAATGGCAGGATAAGTTGCCTCTGGGAGGGCAGGCTGATCACAGGGTGTTACCGAACATATCAGGGGTCACTTCGCATCGGAGGGTGCAGCCGGCGGCATGCTCCCACAGGAGGGGGTGGTCGCGGCGGAGTAGCTCGAGGAGTGCGCCCTGATCGCGGAAGATCAGTATTTCAGGATGGGTCGTCGAGTCTAGTCCTGCAAGCTCGAGGTAAGCCTTTTTTAGCCCGGGTGGGGCATCGACGAAGCGCAGGCCGGTTCGCATTGCCATGAGGGCAACGACGTCTTCAGGCTCGGCGTGTGGGACCCATCCGCGCACATCGACGGTGCCGGAGAAACCCCGCCCTTCATACAAGAGGTCGAGAGGCGAGGTCATAGCAATTCTCCTAAGCCTTTTCAGGTGCGCGGCTTTTTGGCGTCTCCGAGGCCGCGAACAACAGTTCCGAAAACAGCGCCGAGCGGCGTCTTGGCGCCCTCTGGGGTGAGCGCTCCGGCAAAGGCGCCAAGCAGATCAATGCGGCCGTCCGTGCTGACCGGAATTCCCAGCGAAGCAAGGACCGCTTCTGCATCGCTGCTCATGGAGGAGTTGCTGCTGGCCGACGGTTCTCCTGTCGCTCGCATGTTGTCGGCGTGCGGACTGCCGTTGGCTTGGTAGGGCTTCTGGCGATTGCCAGCAGAAGTGTCAGCTTCAGAGGTCTCCGTCGTGCCTGTTAGATACGCGATGTACTGAGCCGCGGCCATTTTGCCCAAAGTGACGTTTCCGGCCGTTTTCTCGATGAAGTAGCGATCGATAATCTGACGCACGGTGGGGAGATCGTCCCCCTCAACCTGGATATTGCGATCGAGCAGACTGTTGATATTCACGTAAGGTTCCTTCCTGATGTCAGTGCTTTCCGCAGAGTTTCTCACAGGGGATGCCGTCTCCATCGCGATCCAGGCGACGCATTCCGCAGTGCTGCAAGTGATGATAAGCGTCGTCGCAGTCCGCCATGTCAGCGCAGACCCGCTTCCCGTCTCGACACGAGAGCGGATAGGCCGGATCGGCCGGCGCCGGCGGCTCCGCGATCATCGTTTCAGAGCGAATGGCGTCTACGTCCGACGGCAAGAGCATTTCGGCGTGGAACGGGTTGCGGCGCAAGTCCTGGCCCGGAGCGATTTGTTCAGGGGTTTCACTCCCGCCCATGGCTTCTTGTGAACAGGCCGCGAGCAGGAACGGAGCAAGTGCGATAAGTGGGGTGAAACGCATTCTCGTTCCTACGAGTAGAAGTGATGAGCCCCGATCCGGGCAACTGCTTGGCGGTTCCATCCTGGGGACACATAGGTCGCATGGAAGTACAGGGCTTTTCGCGCGCGGCTGGGCCACCCCTTCTTGGCGAGGAGCGCTACGGCGATAGCGGTTCGCCAAGCTTTGCTCGTCGCGTCCACTTCGGGGATCTCCCGTCCACGCACGAAGGAGAATTGTGAGGGTTGGCGGACTACCGCGCAGATGCTGTCGGGAAAGCTGTCCGATCGCGTCCGGTTCAGAACTGTGTGCGCGACGGCAAGCTGACCTTCAAGAGGCTCTCCCCGGGCCTCGAAATAGATGGTCCTAGCCAGACAATCGAGTTCACGAGAGCGGCGGTCAGGGATCGGGTGCTTTTTCACCGCCTCTCGCAGGCTGCGCCGCGATCGTTCCTGTCGCGAGGGAACTGTTGCTGCTGGTGCTGGCGACGGCACTGAAGCAGGCGATGGCGGGGGGATGAGCATGATGTCTCGCCGGGCATTCACCGGATTGGCCGGGATGAACCGATCGGAGACGCTAACGGTCAATATCCCGGCCGCTATGGGAACGAGATACACCCAGCTTCTCCCTGTCGGGACTGCTGATATCAAATTCTTTTCCGATCTGCCGTTGATGATGCCACCCCTTCTCATGAGGGGTCGGCCTTCAAGGCCTCTCCGGTACTTTCTGGATACGACCTAGCCGCCGCTAGACGAGCATGTCAAATCCGGCGCCGTTCCATCCTGAAACCCGTGGAGGTGCAGGCGCGCTTTCGCGCCGCCCGCCTCAAGGCGTTCCGAGTTCTGCCTTAGCCCTCCGAAAGGTAGGGCGCTCGCACCAGCCCTCAGGCTGCAACTGCCATAGGGCGCTCAAATGCGTAGCCAGCCGCGATGCAATCCAATGCTCGGCTGAGGCTGATCAGCAGTTTGTCGATCCCGGCCGCAAAGCCTGTGCATTTCGATCGATGGTGGGGATTTACGCCGGCGCCTACGGCAACGCCGAAGTCGTCCGTCATTCTCGCACCACTTTGCACGTGAGTGACCCAAGGCATGCAGTATACATCCCGATCCTCGCCGACGCCCTTGGAGCCGTCAAAATCGATGCAAACACGAGCGTCACCGAAGGATATCTCGAGGCCAATCTCGCGCGGATCGCACAAGTCTGGGTCTCGCCGGCTGACTCCGGCGCCCCGTGAGCGGCACAGGTCTTCGACCATTTTAGCCATGATCTCGCGATCTGCTTGCTTCATTTCTGTCAGCATGCCGTGCGTACTCCTGAATATGTGTGGGCCGCTGGGCGCGGGAAGGGCGGCCGAGAACCTAGTTGGTTCCAGCGAGCATAGAGGCCGAGCTGTACTGGAGATGCGGCGACGGACGGTTTGCACTGTCAGGCGTGGACCCGCTTAGCAGGTCTTGATCTTGCCCGAGCTAACGCCGCCATCATTCTTAATCGAGAAGGTGTTTCGATCTCGAACCACGTGCGCAGAGACCGCCCTCAGATCGTTACCTTCGGTTATGACCGAGAACGCATTACCTATCAAAGGCTGGTATCTCGTCTGCACTTCCACGACCATGATATTGACACCGTCAGCAGCTTTCAGTCCTGGCGCCGGCCCCACTTGGCGAAGCGAGGTGTCGGTACGCCCCTTGCCCTGCGCTCCGTAAGCGGATCTGATGGTGCGATCCTCACCCTCGCATCTTTGCCACTCGATCCACTGGCCATTCTTCGCAGCGTTCAGGCGAACAGAGGACAGGATCACCCTTCCTTTGCTGAGGATCGGGGTCCCCTCGGCTGCCAGTCTGGCGCCGGTCATGACTTGGCTGATGTCTGCTTCGTCGATCTGGTTTGTCCCCCGGGCGGCGTTCGCCGCGACCTCGCTCGCGATCCCCGCCACTTTCTGTTGGGTGATCGCCATGTTGGCGACTTCCAGGCCACCAAGGATGGCAACCAGAAATACCGGAAGGCCGATAGCAAACTCGATCAGGGATACGCCCCGGGTCTTCGTGCCTAGGTCACAGAGCAACCCTGCCACTCGGTCTGAGGCGGACTCCATCACAGGTCCTTACACGTTACCGGATTGCCCATCGCCGCGGAGATGCAACACTGCTTCGGTGCCTGGTCTTTCCCACCGCCGAAGGGCTCGTTCTGCATTGCAGATTGTCCCCTCAGGATGATCTCGGATGATCCCGTGAGGGTCTTGGTGAGAAGCGGGAAGAGGACAGGATATGTCAACGTGACCTTGTAGTTCACAATGTCATTCGGCCCGCCAAGACCACTTCGGCCCGGATCTACGTCCCAGCGCTGGTTCGCGTTGACGTCCGTCCAGCAATAGGGTGGGTTGGTGCTGGAGGTGTTCTTCTCTTCGGGGACCCGTACCTGGTCGAAGCTGTCGTAGTATGACTTCTCGACATCAACGCGTGCCTGGGTCGTTACCCGCAGTTCCGATCTGACCATCTCGTCGATTTTGGCCCCGTCAGCTCCGTTGGCATCATCCCCAGTGGTTGCCATGCGAGCTGCCTGCTGGAGCGTGCCGCTGAGGCGCGCTTTGCTGAACATCATGAAGCCGAACTCGATACCCGCCATGATGAGCAGGAAGAGCGGGAGAGCCAGAAGGGCGAACTCGACGGCTGCCAGGCCGCGGCGATCGCGCCGCAGCCGACACAGGAAGACAGATGGCATGGCTTTCCCTTTTGTGGAGAGCTGCAGCTGGTTCCTCATTTCGCTATCCGAAGAGAGCCGATGCTTTTTCCGATGGTCGCGAAGCGAGAGATGAGATCGTTGGAGTTGGCCGCAGTCGACGACTGGTCGGCGCTACTCGCGCATCGATCAAGCGACGCGACGCGACCGGTGCCGAACGCGATCGTCCACACGGAGATGGATTTCGCCTTGGCCGCGTTACAGGCCATGAGGAAGCGTTTGGTGTGGCGCTGGTTATTATCGTTGTCGCTAGTCGCGCCAACGCGGCGATCATAAGCCTCGATCCCATAGGACGAATAAGCGGCGGTGTGGTCGTAATTGGATGAACTGCAGTTGCTGTAATAGCATAGGTCACGAGGAGCGGACATCGCACCATCCGTCATGTAGACGATGTAGCGCTGAACGCCGATCTGGTTGAATGTATCGGGGTTGGTTGCCCCCCATATTCCCTCGTTCGAAATCAGGCGAGTTCCCCAGATCATGCCGATGTCGTGATAGGTAGACCCTCGTGCGACAAGCCTGGAGAGGAGAGTGTCGAGGTCCGAGGCTCTCATCTCAGTAAGTTCGGTTGCAGGGGCGGGGCAGTACGAGTTCACGCCGTTGCCGCCGACGTTCGCGCCGGCATATGGGTCGTAAATATAAGGTGGGTACTTCGTGTCGTCGCTCGTGCCCGGAATGAGATCGATATCGAGATCGAGCGCTGTGTTCGGCGCCGCGTCTCGAGTGTCGTTGGCAAGAATCCCGGGATCGGTCTTGCGCTCTTCGATGCAGCCTTCCCATCGGTTTCCGGAGCTGTCGCTGTTCCCGTTCAGGTTGCCGAGGGTGCCCCCCGCGACGTAGCTGCTCAGATTGTAGCGCTGCTGGCCGAAGCTCCAGGAGGTGGAGAACCAGCTTCGGGTGGCTTTCCAATGGTAATAGGGCACATTGGTCGTGCGGATGTAGTTCGGGTTCTTGGCGTAGAGCAGTTTGCCGACGTTCACGGTTGCAGCGTACGGGACGATCCCGAAGCGCATGCGCAGACCCTTCTTCTTGAGTGCCTCCTGGGCCGGCTGGAGCTGCTGATACAATGCTCGTACCGCCGACTTCAGCGCCTCGATCTTCCGTACGCCGTTGATGCTATCCTGCATGGAGCCGGTCGTGTCGAGCACCAGCATGATGTCGACGTTCTTGAAGGTCTGGACCGCAACGCCGCTCACCGAGATGTCGATTTTCTTGTACCCGAAAATGGCCATGACGGTGGTCGGTACAGAGGTGCGAGCCTGTACCCTGACCTCGCCCATATCGGGCTTCGTCGTGGTCGCGATAACCTTCGTGGATCCGTAGAGGCCTTCGGGGAAGTTGAAGGCGAGGTACGCGTCGACTTCGGGTTGTGCGGTCGCGATGTCGTCACCGGTCATGGCGCGTCGCCCAGCCAGCGCAGCAGCGTCGACGGCCTGCTGTAGCTTCGTGCGAGCCATATGGGCCCGGGCTATGTCTACACCGCTCCCGATCGCAGCCAACACAGGGAACAGGCCGGCGGCCATCAGGATCAAGGCGTTACCACGAGTGTCTTTAGCCAGGCGGAGCATTTGGCTACGCACGTCGAAGTTGTTCATCGGCTCTTCTCTCTCGGGCAACCCCTTGGTTACTCGGGGGTAAGTGGGAGCACCCTGCGAGTATGCAGGTTCATAATTCGTTTATGCCCCACGCTTCCTAGATGGCCGGGCAGGGCGCTACGGTCCGCAAGGAGCCACGACCTGTTCGCTCAAGCCTCATGCCAAAGCGTTGCAGCGCGTTTTCGGGATCAACGAGCGCAAGAGCCGAGAAATCGATTGCCGACCACCCCTCGCGGGGGATCGTGACGGCAACCACGTACTCGTCCTGGACCCTGCCGGTACCACCTGCCCTCTGGGTATAGCCTGAGATGCGAACCTCAGCGGCTGGAGAGCTCGCGAAAACCGTGCCGGCGAGCAGGAACACGACGGAGGCGACATGGGACGAATAGAGGTCCGCGACCCGCTTCGACGACAGGTCGACCAGCCGAATAGTCAGGGCCTTTCGGTTGATCGATGCCTCTTGGGACGGCATGTCCTCTATCTCAGGCAGATCGACATCGAGCGCGACGATCCGGCCATCCGGGCTGTGGTCATACGAGATTACGGTCTCACGTGGCCAAGTTAGCGCTGAGAGGGCTGCCTCCAGCCGCGACGGTTCGAAGCTAAAACCGGAAGAGCGCTCGTAATTCGCCTTGGCTGCTCGCCAGGACATCAGGGAGGCCATGTACCCTTCCTGGTCGGCAAAGTCGGATCGGACAGGCTTGGGGACCGCGTAGGTCGCGGGAGATTCACCGCTCGCCGGGGAGGGGGTGTCAAGGTGGAGGCTCGTCAGGACCGAGACCGCTCGCGCCAGAGCTTCAGCCTGTTCCTCTAGCATCCGCTCTGCCTCAACTCGGTTCTCGCGCACGGCAGCAGATCTCAGTTCGTCCGGAATGTCCCGCCCGTTGCCGTCGGTGAACTCGACACGTCCGTTGCGGACTTCGAGCATGAGCGTTGGCGGCAAGCTGGCTCCACTTCGACCCGGCGTACCCCCGCCATCTAGTCGCGTGCGGTAGCTCAGGCCGGAACCTGGAATGCCGACATTGCCGAAGACGCCCTTCCGGCCGATGCTTACGGAAGCGCCTCGTGGACCCACCGATAAAGAAGGCCCGCCGAGCCCAAGGTTGAGGCGAACACCGGGCATGATTGTCAATCGCTTACTGAAACGAAAACCCATTCAGCCCCTCCGTGGGTCGAGCAACATGGCTGCGTATCCGGCAGACCGCAGAATGGATGCTGGTGTCTCGGCGGGATGCATTTCCTGCAGCGAGGCTACAATCATAGGGGCGGTGGTCGTTGGATCAGCGGCGCGACAGAGGCGTACCGCATCAACGACGATTTCGACAAGGGCGTCGGGAACGTCAGATGCATGGATGGATCGGCTCTGCATCGTCAACTCCTATAGCAATCGACAGACACCACGGATTGCCGCGCGAGGCGAGCTAGAACTGCCCGGGTGAGTGGCTGTGGCTTTGCGTACTCCGGAGCCACGCAGCCCGCTGCTATGAGCATCTCACGAACCAGCGAGGCTTTGACGGCGAAGTTCACGTTCTCGCTGGCCGCTCCACGGTCCGCGAAAATGTTATGCCTCAGGGCCGACGACACCACGCCCACTAGTCTTCCAGACATGTCGAGCAAGGCTCCGCCGCTCGAGCCGCTGGCGATCGGGGCGGTGAACTGAACACGAGTGACGTCACCGCCGCCTCGCAAACCCGAGACGTCTCCATACGTCAGCTTTAGGTCGTCACCGAGAACCTGCGCCAGGGGAAAACCGGCCGCGAGGATCTCCTCTCCGAGATGACTCTCTGCCGGGTCTCGATGGGCGACAGCGGTGAGGCCGGCAAGATCGTGACGCACGAGGGCGATGTCGTGCTGGGGATCAGTCATGACGACGTGAGCGTCCGATCGTCTCCCCTCATGAGCGACAACCAGCCGCTCCACGCCTTCGATCACGTGATGATTGGTAACGATCAGGCCACGGCCAACGCAGACGCCGCTGCCTTGACCTTCCAGCGAACCGCAGCTCGGGCCGTGCGGAGACGGCTGGCCCTGTGGAGGTCGAGCGACTGGCTCAGCCTCTGACCGGCTGATCCGTGCGAAGGCGTTCCTATTCAGGTTGAAGGTGCGCGCATAGGCATCGACGCCGAATGCGTAACCATCGCCGCCGATGCGAGCGAGGCGTCGCCCTTGGCGGATATAGAGGACCATGAGGATGACAGCTGCATGGCTGCGGTCGGAGCGCTGGATCGCGAATGTGCGGCCTGCGATCGAGATCGTCCAGAGATTTGGCCCAGTCTCCTGTGGAGGTTCGTCGGCGCGGTAGACAACCACATCGAGCTCGTCCTCGATATCAGCTAGATCGGCTGACCACGTACTCCCTGATCGACGGAGGGGGGTGACAGCACCTGTTTTCCGATTGACGAGTGCAGCCGCTTGTCCTTCGCTCGCCGGCGCCTCGAGGACAAGCGTCGTCGGCCACGTCGACAGTTCGACGCGGCTTCCAGACTTCTCGATCATGTTGGTGTTCCTCGTTGGTCGCGGGGAGCGCAGACGATCAGATCGGAAGCGCCACCGCCATTGTCGCCACTCGCCGGCTCGAGGGAACCTGGCCGAGCAGGTGCGCGATCCCCATCATTGTCCCGCGCGCCCGATCTGCTGCATCGCCTTTGGCCGTCCGGATGATTTCCCAGGCTGAGCTGCCGTTGGCCGGGCGGCGTTCGCAAATCACCCGCCAGCTCTTCAGCTCGTAGGTAGGCCAAACCCGCGCTGTAAAGTTAAGCCGATTTGCCAGGTGTATATCGGTAGTCCCGCCCTTGCCGTAGACAGTAGAGCTCATGAATATGTCGTTGAGATTGCGAGCAATAACAACAGGTGGCACGCCTTGCCGCAGACGTGACTCATCAAACCCGATCCGTTCAAGAAATTCGTGATCGGTTTCTTCCCAGCCGGCTACGCCGTACGGATTTATTGCCGATGACCACAGCATGATAGCTGACGTGGGGGCAGTCCAACATGCCACACCAACTTCGATTGGGTAGCTATCGGAGGTGACGCTCGAAGGCGTCATCTCCATCGTCCATAACGGCCACGAGATCTCTTTCACGCTGTCATCCTCAAGCGGGCGGTGTCACCCCCGGGATCACTGCTTAGAAGCAGTGTGCCCGCGGATGATAGCCTCCGTATAGAAGTTTACGACGTGATCAAACGCGTCTTCTACCGGATCGATGCTCTGCCCCATCGCGCAACGTACCCAGTCCGCCGCGAGATCAACCCCGACGGGTATCCCATAGGAAAGGCCGCCGGCCATTCGTGGATTGATTTCCAGGATCTTCCACTCGCCGTTTGAGGTGGGCTTGAACTGAACGTTCACCACGCCGTTGAGGCGGTACCGGGAGGCGAGCCTGGCGGCGACCCGGACCAGTTCGTGGCCCCCGACGACCTTCTGGGTGCCCCCTTTGATTTTCACGCGAGTGACCGCTCGCAGGAGCCGGCCATCCCGCACGTGCGCATCGACTGAAGCCTCCGGGCCCGGGAGATGTTGCATGACGATCAGATCGACAGGCGAGCCTTTCCGCTCAGCCTGCGAGATCGCGGAGAGATAGGTAGCCAGGGGCATGCGCCGGCTCCCGATATTGTCCAGGCAGTCGAGCAGGTCGTCTTCTACGAGGTGCCAGTAGCCACGAGCGAAGATGCCATGTGCGGGCTTAACGCAAGCGTCGACGCCCAGCGCTCGAATGGTGTCTACCGCTTTTGCCACCGCCTCTGCGCCAGATGCGCGGATGGTCGGTGCTAGGACCGGATCTCCCTGGAGGTCTTCGGCCATGGCAGCCTTGTCGTCCAGAAGGCGGATTGTTGCTGGATCTCCCGGCAGCTCGAGGCGAATGCCGGCTGCGGCAAACCGTTCCGCCGCCTCCGCGATGGCAACCACTTCCTTTTGTGGAAAGAAGATATCTACACGCTTTTCGAGCGCCTTTTCGAGTGCCCAATCCGCGTAGTCGGCGCCGGCAAGGCCAGTGGGTTCACTCCACGTCTCACTGCCCGCCATCGCGGCGGGGGACATGGCTGCCTTGGCACTAACGAGCATTGTTACCCCGGGGACGCGCTCCTCCATGCCCCGCAGCGTCTGATACAGCGTATGCCCCTGATTGAACCAGATCCTCATGCTGTATGGTCGTCCTCAGATTTGCGATGAACGTTCAGGATGCGGCTGATCGCATCGATAAAGGCGATTGCGATGACCACCGCGAAGACGGCGAATACGACGGCTGGCGCGCGGCCCCACTCCGTTGCTACCATCTGTGAGAAGCGCAGGATCCCAAAAGCGTAGATTACGGCAAACGCGACCCCAAGAATGCCGACCTCCACGATTTCGTAGATACTCGGCCCCTTGTCGTCATGGCCTTGCGGAGCATCTTCCATCGTGGTTTCGTCCTGCGGCGAGAGCTGCTGGGTCATGGTAGGATCCCCGCAGACCGGGCGGCTCGCAGCCAGGCCGGGAATTCGGACAAGATGCGATCGTAAAGATCGTCGTCCGAGATCTTCGACAGGTCGTCGACGCTGAAAAAGCCGGCGTTGTCGATGACGCGGCCGTCGACCGTGTCGAGTTCGCGCAGCACGCCGTAATTCGCATTACCCACGCCAACGAACTGCCAGAAGATGCCCTTGGCCGAGGACTCGCGCAGGAGGTCCTTGATCACGCTCGACGTAGTCCGGTCGATCCCGCCATCCGTGACAAATATCACGAGACGAGGAATCCGCCGGTGTTCCGGCTCGCTCTCGAGAATTGCCCGCATCACAACAGGCTCGTTGTTGCCATAGCCGATCGATGCGCCACCGCTCTTGATAGCGCCTCCGAAGAAGCCCTTCTTACCGGTTTCGCTCGCGCCGATCCGGGCTCCTGGGCGGGGGAGCGTTCGCTCGACGAATCCTTCGAGATTGTGATCGGTGAGCGCCTCGACCTGTGCGCACGAGCTGGCATAAAACCAGGTATCCATGCTGCCGTCATCATCGAGCCGCAGCGCTACCGGCGCCGAACGCTCCACCGTTTCTTGGACCGTCCCATTGGCGTAGAGGGCAGCCATCGATCCGCTGCCGTCCATGACAAACGTCACTTCTGCCTTTTCGTGCTCGATCCCAAGCTTCTTGAGCGAGACGCCCACCTTTTGCTTGCGCAGGTCGACTTTGCCCAGCGTGACCGGCGCCTGAGGGGAGGAAGGCGCAACGTCCGTCCCGGAGGACGAGGGGCCGGCATCGTCCTCCACATCGCCGCCGAAGTGCTGGACGAGAGCTGCCAAGCCGCCGTTGAAGCCTTGGATGACGGCACCGATCCGCCAATCCGAGCCGTGGCGATAGAGGTCGAGCAGGACGACCGCTTTCTCGTCACCGAGCAGTGGCTTGGCATCGATCGTCATGGAGCCCGAGACATCCACGCTGAGGACGCTCGCCTGCCGCAGCATGAGATGGTCGTGGGTGGCAGTGATGGACACCCTGTGAATGTCGGAGGGTAGCCGATCAAGATTGACCGTGATCGTAGTCGAGTTGCTCCCCTTGGAGAACGTTAGAGCACCTTCAGGGCTCCGTTCGTTGCTGAACAGCACCACGTACCGATCGTCGCCGATCTTCCGGTCAGCGTTCAGCCCAAAGGCTGCGATATCGACATCCGCGGGAGAGTGACTGACGGAGAGGCGTATCTCCCGGCTAGTCGTCACGTCAGCGACGGGCCGCTTTTCGCCCGGCTTCATCATGTGCATGCGATACTTTCCGAATTGAGGATGGTTCTTTCAGCGGCGCAGATCGGTGCTGCTCAACGGGTGGCTTCGCGAAAGCCTTCGGGGTGCGAGCGAGAGATCTCCGATCGCTCCATCTGCCCGGGCGCTTCGTCAAACCAGAGCCGGCTCCAGGTCACTCAAGTTCGGGCGGACAGAAGGCCCTCAGGACCTTGTCGACCGGAGAACCGGGGATGATATCGCTGGCCTTGGCCGGAGAGGGCGGTGTGTATCGGTTACCCAACTCACCTGACCGGGCGATCTGCTGGGAGACCTCCAGAGACCAGGTTTTCGTCGTGCAATCCATTCGCCACAGCTGCTTGCTCGCGCCGCTCTCGTAAATGGGGTTTTCGCTCGTATCGATCGTCACCCAGACAAGCCTGTTCTCCGGCGTCCAGGCGTCGATATCTGAGACCTTGATCTTCCAGACCGTGCCTCCGGAATTGCGCGCGACCTCGAATGGGGCGTTCCGCAACTCGCGCAGGACCTCTTCAGTTTCGGCGCGTATTACCTCGATACGCCGCGTCTCAGCTGGATCCGCTGGCGCTGCAGCCTGCCATGCAGCGACGAGCGCTATCATCGTAAACAATTCGGGGAACCTTATTCAACGAGTGAACCGACACCGCCCTGACTAGCGTAAATCAAAAAAACCAAAGGGGTACCGGTGGACGCGTGTGATGGTAACGAAGCTCAGCCACGCCTTGGTGAGAGAGGAGGCCCGAGTGCCTTAGTCTAGCAATCAGACCCCCTCAACACATCATCCCGGCGATTTTTCTGCCGGCTTATTGGCAACGATTCCGAGGATGGAAGGTCAGGCGACGTTCACGCCATAATCGGTGGCCATGCGGGCAAGTCCACCAGAAAAACCCTGTCCGATTGCCTTGACTTTCCACTCGCCGGCATCGCTGCCGCGGTAGATCTCGACGAAGATCATCGCCGTCTCGCCAGCCGAATCCTCGGAAAGGTCGAACCGCGCCAGTTCCTCGTTCGACTTGTCGTTGAGGCAGCGAGCATAGGCGCCATCGACCATGCCGAAATTCTGCTTGCGCGTTTCCCACTCGTCGATCGTGACGGTGATCACCAGCTTCGTGATGTCTGCCGGAACCTTCGCCAGGTCGATGGTGATCGTCTCGTCGTCGCCGTCGCCCTCGCCCGTGCGGTTATCGCCGCCATAGACTACCGAGCCATCGGCCGACTTCGCGTTGCCGTAGAAGATGAAGTCCGCCTCGCTGCGCACCTTGCCGCTCGCGTTGAGCATGAACAACGAGGCGTCCAGGTCGAACTTGGAACCGTCCGTCCGCCGCGGATTCCAGCCGAGGCCGACCTTGAGCGAGGTGAGGCCGGGATCAGTCTTGGTCAGGGAGACATTGCCGCCCTTTTTCAGTGATACTGCCATGTTATTATTCCTAGGTACGTGGGGGTGGAATATTCTGCGCGCCGCCGATGATTACCGGGGCGCAGGTAAGGCCGTCTGCCCTGTGGCGACGGCCTTACTAACGGATCAGCCGTTGTCGTCGGCGTTGATTCCGTACATGTGGCATACCTTGTAGAGGCCGCCGGCGAATCCCTGCGACACGGCGCGGAACTTCCACTCGCCGTTGTGGCGATAGACCTCACCGATCACGATCGCAGTTTCGGTTGCCGCGTCTTCCGACAGGTCATAACGCACGATTTCGCGGCCGGTTTTGCGGTTGATGATGCGTGCGAACGCGTTCGAAACCATGCCGAAGTTGAGGCCCAGTTCGCGCGCCTTGGCGATCGTGATCACCACCGCGAGCTTCTGGATGTCGGCTGGAATGCTGTTCAGCGTGACGTCGATTGTCTCGTCGTCACCGTCGCCTGCGCCGGTGCGGTTGTCGCCCTTGTGAATAACCGCGTCGTTGAGGATGCGAAGGTTGCCGTAGAAGCAGAAGTCCGAAATGTCGTCAGTCAAGCCGTTTGGCGACTTGCTGGCAGCGCGGACCTTGTCGCCGAGGGCGAGTGCGAACAGCGAAGCGTCCAGATCGAATTCGCCGCCATCGGTCGCACGAACGTCCCAGCCGAGGCCAATCGAGATCTCGTTCAGGCCCGGCTCTTCCTTGCTCAGGCTGACGTTACCACCCTTCGAGAGCGAAATACCCATGATTACTCCTTAGTTTTCTTGTGGACGGGATCGTGCCGGCCGCCCCTCCCGTCGCAGGGGCGGCCGTATCTTGTGTTAGCGAGTATGGACGCCCGCGATGACTTCGCCGGTTGGCAGGATTGCTTCTGCCGCACCGTCCTCTTCATACTCTTCCGGGTAGAGTCGCTTGTGGCGGATGGAAGCCCACAGCGCCAACCCGATGCACGCGGCGCCGATCAGGCCGGTGACAATTTCAGGCGTGTGGACACGGATGCTGATGAGCATGATGATCGCGAGCGCGATGATCGCATAGAATGCACCAGGCTCGAGGTATCGGTACTCGTCAAGATGACCGCCACGCACCAGCGCGATTGTCATCGAGCGAACGAACATCGCGCCGATGCCAAGGCCGAGAGCGATGATCACGATATCGTTGGTGATCGCGAATGCTCCGATTACGCCGTCGAACGAGAACGATGCATCGAGCACTTCCAGGTACATGAACGACGCTGCGCCCGAGCGAACGACGACGCCCGTTTCATCTTCCTTGTTGAAGAAGTCACCGAACCACTTCACGGCGAAGTAGATCACGATTCCAGCGACGCCCGCCGTTAGAAAGGTCGTCTGCTCGGCCGGGTCGATCGTGAAAGACAAAGCGGCGACGATGAGGGTGGTGAGGATGTAGGGCGCATACGGAACGCGCGCCAAAGCTGCCATCGGCTTTTCAAGAACCGGTAGCCACATGTGCTCGCGTGTGTCGTCGAAGAAGAAGGTCAGGCCGACGAGCAGAAGAAACGCGCCGCCGAACCCTGAGATTCCGATGTGAGCGCCGGTTACGATCTGCTCATAAAGCTGATGGTCGAACAGGGCGATGCGTCCCGCTTCGATCGGTGAAACCCAGGCCGACACCGAGACGATGGCGAGGGGGAAGACGATCCGCATGCCGAACACCGCGATCAGGATGCCCCAGGTGAGGAAACGCTGCTGCCACTTCGGATCCATGTCCCTCAGGACGGCCGCGTTCACCATGGCGTTGTCGAGACTGAGGGAGGTTTCCATCATGCCGAGCACCGCGGCGATGAAGACCATCTGGAGCGCCGCGATCGCGAGGCCGGTCTCCACGTAACCGGTGACGCCGGCGAGTACCAGCGCCACCGCCGTAAAGGCGATAGAGCCATAAAAATTCTTAAACATGTTCATTTCCCTTGGAGAGAGAAGTCCACGCCCTAGCCTTATTTTTCCCTCAGCTAGTGACGACTATCGGTAGCTTAATCGTCAGTCCTTACGCGCCGCCTGCCACCGCATTTTGAAGCCCTGGCTATTGGCGTAATCTTCCTGGTTGATGTGATAGCTCACGAGGCTCGTGATCTTCATCTGACCGTTGATGTTCTCGATCAGAGCTACGCCGCACAGGCGTTTCCGGTTGTCACCACCAGTGAGACGTACTTCAATCTCAGGCTGATCTGGCATCTTGATGGTGATGACGCCATCGGTGGCGTTCCAGTTGGGTGCGCCATCGTAGATCAAGCCGAATACAGCAAGCCGACGGATGCGCTGGAACTGCGAGCCGTTAATCCGGATTGTCTCGCCTGCTGCGATGGCTCCGGTACGATCGTCGCCCGAAAGCTCGATAAACGGTTCCTGGTGATAATTGCCAAAGGATCGGCCGAGCGCTTGGACGACGCCACATCGGCCGTCCTCGAGCTCAAACAGACACCCGAGGTCGAGGTCGACGGCCTTCGCAAACAGCCCTTTCGGCTGGCTCCAGTTCAAATTCATGAACATTTCGCCGAAGCTGCTGCCCTTCTTGGCCAGGCTCACGCTCTCGTTCTTCTTCAGGCTGACCCTTTTTGGGGGCGGCGGAGGCGGAGGCGGCGGGGTGCTAGGATATGGCGCCGGCGCTGCTGCGGGTTCCCCGTCAACCTCGCCTCCGAAGTGGCGGATCATCTCGGCGAGACCGCCGTTGAAGCCTTGGGCAACCGCCCCCAGGCGCCATTCGCCCTTGTGGCGATAGATCTCCACCAGCTTGACGGCCTTCTCGTCCTTGAGGAAGCGACCGACGTTGAAGCTGGCATCACCGATAGAAACCACGAGCGGCAGTGCCTGGGAGACCGGGCACGTGTCGTGAGTTGCGGTCACCACCATTCGTTCGATGTTCGAAGGGAGGCGTCCCAACTCTACGTCGAAACGGGTGCTGCCTTGCGCGGGGCTGCTCATCCTGATTTCAGCCCCGGGCGTTTTCGGCTGGCTGAATAAGACGGAATAGCGATCATCCGAAATCCGCTGGTTGCCGTCGAGCGAAAAGATCGCGATGTCCAGATCGGCAGCGCCGTGGTCAACGATGATGCTGAAATTCTGCCCGACGCCGATTGCAGAGAGGGGCTTCTTCTCCCCCATGGTCATCTGAATGCTCAAAAGTATCTCCTCAGGCTGCAAGGGCCAGGGGTTTCCGCCCCGTCTCGGTCGGAACCGTATCCATCCCATTCAGCGCTTCGCCGATCGCCTTCAGGGTCGACGCATACTTGGGAGTGAAACGGGCGCCGAACCGCATCAGAAAGACGCGCACCTCTTGCGGGTACGACGCACGGACGGCGTACTGAGAGCTACTGAAAAGGCCCGTGTTCTCCCACGCCAGCTTGCGCAATGCGCGATAAGGGAACTCGTAACAGCGGATGCCGTCGAGCTCATCAGCGAGGCGCATGGTCCAATACGCCAGCGCATGTGCCTCAGGGCCGGCAATCCAGCCGACATAGACCATCGCATCGTGAAGATGCATGGCGCGTTCTTTTCTCATTTGCCCCGCCTTTGAATCGATTTCGAGACACCAAGCAGCGTCGTTGATCTTAGCTTCAGCCCCTTGCGAACAGAACCGCAGGGCGCCCGAACGGGCGCCCTGCGGTCGCCGCCTCAGAGATGTCCTTGCATCTGCGGAAGCAGGTCTTCGAATACGCGGGACCGGCCAGGCTCGCCGATTGCCTGGACTTCCCAGCTGCCCGACTTGCGCGACAGTGATGCCATGATCAGGCCAGTGTGGCTGCCGCCGCCCGAGATCTCGTAGCGTGCGATCTCGCGACCAGTCTTCGCGTCGACTGCACGAGCATATGCGTTGTCGATCGAATCGAACGTATCCCCGCGGAAGCTCGACACGACGAAGATGATGGTCTGGACATCGCTGGGCAGGCGGCTGAGATCAACCGTGATCACCTCGTCGTCGCCGTCGCCTGCGCCGGTAAGGTTGTCGCCGCTGTGCACGATGCTCCCGTCCTTGCTCCGCAACTGGCGGAACCAGACCTGATCGATCCGCGAGCCGTTAGCCCCGAAAAGCACCGCCGATGCATCGAGATCGATGCCACCGCCGCCACCGCCGCCGAAAAGGGCAGACATCAGGCCGCCCTTCTTCCGCTCGTCCCAGCCCAGTCCGAACTGAACGCTCTTCAAGCCCGCATCGACGTCCTTGCTCAGCGAAACGCGTTCGCCCTTCTTGAGAGAAACTCCCATAAAAATTCTTCCTTTTCCCTAGTTGAGCAGTCAATGCCCTAGCCCCCTTATTTAGGGGTATTTCGGGCATCGATGCATCCTTAAGCAACTCCAAAATTCAGGCTGCTGCGGATTCTTGCCCTCCTCCTGTGCGGAGGGGGGTTGTGAAGGCGTCGTCTCTGCGACAGCGTCGCGTTAGTCAGTCCGGTTGTCCAACCGGTCTGAGGACGCGTCGGGACGATCCATCCGCTGCCGCGTTTCCTCGACGGTCGCATCGATGTCGCTGGCGCCGAATGGCGGGTTTTCATACAGAGGGGGCGGACCGTCGGCGGTTCCGTTGCCTTCCCCGCCCATGCCGCAGGCGGTGAGGGCAGCGCAGGCTACGACGATAAAAAGGAAACCCTTTCTCATTCGACTGACTCCAGTGGGGCGCGGGCCGTATTCCCATCGCCAATATGCGGATGAAACGCGTCGAACAGCCGGTCTGCCAGCAGCAGACGTTTCTTCGCCCTCGTCACACCTACGTAGAGAAGGTGACACTCCTGATCGAAGGTAATCTGGTCCGTCTTACCTTCTAGCATTTTCTCCTTGAGATCACGCGGCGTTTCGAAGTCGTCAAGCATGACAACGACGTCAGCTTCGAGCCCCTTTGCCTTATGAGCGGTGGAGAGAATGATATATGCGTCTTCTGCCTTTTCCCGTGCGAGAACCTTCAGCCTGTCGATTAGAGCCGGGATCTCGTTGCCGTGTTCGGAGATCAAGCTGGAGAGCCGCTTCGCGTCAGGGTCGCCATCCTCAGCTTCGCTGGAGAATTCCTGCCAACTCGAAAATTGACGCACAAACTGGTCGGTTACCTTGTACATTTCCGCCCGTGAAAGATGATAGGCAGAGAGTAGCTGTGAAGCGAGCGGACCGAAGCCGCCGGCGACGTGGAAGGGCTTGTCGTGGATGTTGATCAGACCCTCGAAGAGGCGAGCATTCGTGCGAGCTAGAATGAAGCACTTCGGCGGCGCTGACCCGGAGTAGCGCTCTACGACGGTTTCGTGTTCAGGGCGGCCGACGATTGGTCGTTCGGGCGGCTCCGAGACATAGGTCAGGATGTGGTTGGCAACGTCCGCGACGTTGGATCCGAACCGCCAGCTCTGAGACAAGGGAAGACGCGGCGCATCGAACATGCGCATGGCCGACACGGCCCCGCGGAAAGCGTAAATGCTCTGGAACGGGTCGCCGACGATGATTGCGGGGAGGCCGCTTTTCTTGACGAGGCTGATTAGGACCGGGTTCAGGTCCTGCGCCTCATCGATCAGGAGATAGTCGTACTCCTTCGAAATCCCTCCGAACATCTCCAGGTGCTTTAGATAAATGTCGTGAGTGAACGGCAGATCGGAGGTCTGAAAGTTGATGAACCGCTCGACCACCGAAGAGAGGATAGGCATAACGGAATCCAGTGAGCGATCTGTCAGACCCTGAAGCCCACAATGGTACGGCTGGAGCTCTGCTCCCTGGTCGATCATGAAGCTCGTCAGGGCCTCGAGGAGTGCCTTCATCATGCGCTCCTCGGAGACATATAAGTTCCCCAGAGAAATACCTGCCTCACGGATATGCTGGCGTCGAATCTTGTTCACCAGGCGACCGTTGTAGCGGCTCACCCCAAGCGCCTGCGACGCGTACGAATGGGCCGTTCGAGCGGTGACATTCGTCCCGCGGAACCGCACCTTCGCCTCGCTCGCGATCGAACTGTTGAAACAGAGGTAGAGCCCTTTGGACTTCCACTTTTTCGCATATTCAACCAAGGTGCTGGTCTTGCCGGTTCCAGCGAATGCCTCCACGATGAGCGTGCCGCTGGGATCGTGTGTGACGATCCTGCTTTGCTCATCGGTCAAAGCGTTCCTGACGTTCACGGGGGTCGCTTCCGGCCTGTGGTCAGATCGGCCGATCGCCCTTGCATGGTTGCCGCCGCTCATCAGCAGCTCCTTTCGATGTTCGTTCCGGTGATCGCCCGCGAAAGAGCAAAGGCTCTCTCTGCAATTGCCATCCGGCTACAGGGGAACTCAGTGGGTCCGGCGCATGGAGCCCGTGGGATTTCGTGGCGTGACGCCTCTTTGGTGCAACGCACCCAGCGGCGCCGGGTATGCCGGAGGATCTTGTTTTCCGCTCCCATCCATCAATGCGCGTGGCTGAACGACACAAAGGTAGGATAATGCTGAGGAAGGATCTGGATCGCACCCTCCATCAGCAGAATGCAGGCAACGGCGACGATCCTGACCGTAATCCAGTGGACGCGCCCTTCGCTTAGCGGAGCTCGTAGGTTCGATCGGTGCATTTCCCGGTTCATAACGCCCGACGCCGCCCAAACAGCCAGTGCCGTGAACCCGACCGGGATAGCAGCGATTGATAAGCCGAAGAGGAAAGGGTCCGAGGGAGCCCCGATGCTCTGCGCCAGGCCCCCGAGGCGGCCAAGCTTCCAGAGGAACGCGCAGGCGAGCGAATAGGAGACCGCGCATAGCGCTGCAATGACGGCAAATGTCTTCAGGCGCCAGGCCCCGGTAAGGAAAACCACGTCACATCCCTTTCTGGAGAGGATGGGTTATAGGATGAAATTTCGGTGCGCGGAACCATGCCCGGATAATCGGTCACATTCTTGTGTCTCCTGCGCGGGTCCGTCCACCCTTCGCAGGCGCGAGTTGCTGTCGGTTGGCGAAAGAACACCGTGTGCGGATAGGGGCTGCATCCCTGATCAAGCGGCCGCGGCGTACCGCTCCGCCTCTCCATCTTCTCCTTACACCGCAAATAAGGACGCGGGTCCGGGTTAGGGGGTTTTCAGGATAGTGCGGGAGCTGTAGGTCGGCGCCTTCAGCGAGGGGGATTGAGTGATTGACCGCAACTGCGACGCGACCATCCTTTCAGGGGTCGCCGATCGCCGCCTCGCTGACAGGGTGCTCGAGTATGCACGCAGCACGCGGACAAGGCTCAATATCGAACCAGCCGATTTTGATCTGGGCTCGATGCTACATCACGACCTTCCATTCCTGGCTGCCGCCCTTGGGGCGCCGATGCAGGACGTTGAGATGCACCGGAATCCGCATATCACACGCTGCTACACAACTGACAGGAGCATCGCTGAGGCTTCTCGCCGGGTAATGCGATGCACCGTGTTCGCGCCTGGGATGCCGGACAATTACCTGCTCACCGATCCAACACGGGGCAATGTTGCCGCGCTGCTTGTAGATCGCGCGGCGAAGTGCGGAGGGGTTGCCCGCATCGATATGGATGGCCCGCGGGATGCTTTGGCCGGACACCTTGCCGCTGCGGGAGCCAGGCTTGGAAAGCCTGTGAGCCCGGAATGGTCAGCCGGGTGGCCGGACGCCCAGAGTGATCGACATGCAGATATCCGCGCGTACTCAGCTCGCGCCTTCGCCTTAGACGACAGGCAATTAGCAGCGGAACTCCTCGATCACTGTCGTGACGCAAGAGCCAGGCTTGGCATCGAGGACGGTCCGTCCTCTGTGGCCACAACCTTGTGGCAGACTGTGCCCAGCATGACGTCGTTATTCGGAGCAAAGCTGGAGAGCGGTGAGGCAGTGCGGTTCAGCCGTTCGGTCCGTGACATGGATGATCAGGAAGCATTCGGCTACGCTTCCAACCTGGTCTGGAACGCCTTGGAACAGAGCTTTCCAAATGAAAAAGCAGCTAGCGTGGGGGAGCGATCCCTTTTCTCCAGCCTCGGTACCGGCAACACGCTGGTGCTACTGCTCGACCGGACAGCACAGGCGCTTGATGCTGATCGTGGGGGATCGGACGATCCTGTTGGGCGCGCTGTGGCGAAGTTGAGCGAGACGCGTGCCCAAGCTTCTGATTTGCCCTGGCAGCCCGAAGCCCGCGCCGGCCGTTTGGAGAGTGTGGCAGCAATGGCTCATATAAGCAGCTGCCGCGCATTTTAGCCGAAGAAGCGCGAGATCTCAGCGGCCGCGGCTTCGGGAGAATCCGAGCCGTGAACACTGTTTTCCCGGTACCCGACAGCATATCGAGCTCGGAGCGTTCCGGCGGGCGCCTGGCTATGGTCCGTCGGCCCCATCAGCTCCCGAAATCGTCGGGGCGCATCGCCTTGCGGGTGTGTAAGAAGCAACATCACGACCTCTCCTGAAATCGTGTAGTCAACGAGCCCTCGGAAATGATCGCGATCTGCGTGCTCTCGATACAGCCACTCGGCTTCGTCTCGCGACAAAGAGCGCTGGATCCGCCGTTCGACGACGAAGCCGGCGACCTCGATATCGGTGACCATATCATCCTGCACGCCTCGCGCTGTTGCGTCTGGCTTGATCATGCCGAAGGTTCTGAGATTCATAAGGTCGTCCTCAATTTTCAGAAATGGGTGCACGGCTTCGGCGACGGTAGGGAGGGGCGGGGGGACGAAGGGCGACCGAAGCACGCGTGGCTATCCAATAAGCCTGCCTAATGCCTCCGAAATCTGAGCGGGGCGGAACGGCTTCGTAACCAGCAAGGTCCGACCGCCAAAGCCTTCCGTGATAGTCGCGTTCTCGGAATAGCCGGTCATGAACAGGATGGGGATGCCTGGCCGTTCGGACCGGGCCACCGTGGCGACCTGCCGCCCGTTCAGGACAGGCAGGCCAATATCGGTGACGAGGACGTCGATGGCTCGTCCCGAAGAAAGGATAGCAACCCCTTGACCGCCATCTTCAGCTTCGATCACGTGACATCCCATCTCGTCGAGAAGTTCGACCACAATTGCTCGAACTGCGGGCTCATCTTCGACTAGCAGGACCGTGGCCCCGCGAATGGCGCGGACAGAGTCCACCGGGGTTTCATCGATCATCGGCGAGATCGCTGTAGCCGGCAGGTATACCGATACGGTGGTCCCTTCGGCTTCGGCTGAGTGGATGTCCATGAAGCCGCCAGACTGGCGTGCAAAGCCGTAGACCATGGAGAGGCCGAGACCCGTCCCGTTCCCTATGCCCTTGGTCGTGAAGAATGGCTCCACCGCGTGGGACACTACTTCCGGCGTCATCCCGCAACCGTTGTCCGACACCGCGATCTTGATGAAGATTCCGGGATCGACGTCATGTCCAGGAGGAAGCTCGTCCAGTGCCACCTGGCCCGTAGCGATAAGGAGACGTCCCCCGGTGGGCATTGCCTCGCGGCTGTTGACGATCAGGTTCATCAAAGCGCTTTCGAGCTGCGATGAATCGCAAAGCACCCTGAGCGAAGTGCCGCTGGTAGATGTCTCCACCGCCACGTCCGGCCCCATTGCCCGGGAGATCATTTCCTCCATGCCGAGAACCAGGGCTTCAACATCGGCGAGGCGAGGGTCGACGGGTTGCCGTCGAGAGAAGGCAAGCAGCCGATGTGTAAGCGATGCTGCACGATTTGCTGATGTCGCTGCCATATCGAGATACCGCGGCACCGCCTCCAGGCGGCCGTCCGCGATCTTCCGGCCTATGAGGTCGATAGCACCCACAATTCCTGTCAGGATGTTGTTGAAGTCGTGAGCAATGCCGCCCGTCAGTTTGCCCACAGCTTCCATTTTCTGTGACTGACGCATAGCCGCTTCGGCTACTTCCAGCCTATGACGTTCGGCAAAGCGCTCAGTCACATCCAGGGAGAACTGCACCGCGGCCTTGGCTTCGCCCACCTCGTTGAGGAGAGGCGTGTACCTCGTCTCGTAGTGGTATTCGCGCCCCCGAGAGGAAACCTGCCAATTGTGGATGAAGTCCTCTCCCGCGAGAGCGCGGGCCCAACAGGCCTCTGCCTCCCTTAGCACTTCGGGCTGGGTTGAGAGCGCGTCCTTCAACGACTGACCTGGAAAGGGGATCATGCCGCTATGGCGGGCGAACCAATCCTCGAAGGCGGGATTGAACGAAAGATAGCGCAGGTTGGGGGCGATGATGCAAACCCCATACTGTGACCCCTTGAACACCTCGGCCCAGATGCTACGCTCTCCGAGGGCCTCTTCCAGGCGGCGATCAAAGAGCTTCTGCAGACGATCGGCCTTGAACTCTGCGACCTGGCGGGAAGTCACATTTTGGAAGGAGCTCTCGCGCAGCGCGTGACAGCCCAAGGCCAGCCCCGCCTGGGTCGCCAGGATCTGGATAGAGTCGTCGAGATCAGGACTCAGATCCTGACATGACAGCATTAAGGTCGCCCGGTGGGCGCCTAAGGAGTCGAGGATCGCGACTGCCGTACTGCCGGAATATGGGGTGACGGAACCATCAAGGATGGCACATTGCGCGCCTACGATCTCGGACGCGAACCTCTCCACGACCTGCAGGACATCGGCGTCAGATTCGGCCGCAGACAGCAAGCGTGACGCTTCAGCGATCCGCCGAACGAGATTGACATCAGGATTACAACCTCCTGCTGCATCTCTCTCCGCACGTTTCAAAATCTTGTCCTGCCGGGGGTGGGACGTCCTGGCGATGATGGGGTCGTCGGTCATCATACTGATTATAGGATCGCGACCCTCTGCAGGCAAAGCCATCCGCTGGGCCGGCTAATCCGTACGCCCGACCTCGGCGCTGATCTGACCCCGGGGGCGCCACGCTTGCGGATCAAGGTATCCTTCCTCCACAAGAATGTCCCACCCCTCCTCGGCGGTTCGGAAGATGCGGTAGGGGATCTGCTGATCCGTGCACCATTTTTCGAAATCGATTTGCCCGGGCCGCTGCGCACCACGCGAGGACTTGCATTCGAGAGCAAGAGAGCGATCTGAACGGCAGAAGACGTAATCACTCCAGCCGATGATCATGCCGAGTGCCTGAGCCTTGGTGTAGCGAATTTGGGCTTTCCGGCGGAGGCTTTTCCGCACCTCTTCATCAGCATGTCCGCCGCTTTCGCCGGCTATCTCATTCGCAATATGGTTCCAGATTCCTCGGACGTACCCCTCCATGGTCCAGACCCGCACGCGGTCGACGAACCGCTTTGCTTCGGTGTCTTCCGCCCCATAGCGGAGGTGATCTGCTTTCGGCCGGTCCATAAGGCGGAAAAGGTACGGCTTGACCGCTCTCATGATCATGCGGCCTTCAGCAGCACCGGACGTGGCCGCGGCGGGCGCACGTTGGCAGCGATAATCGCTGCCGCCATCGGTGGGGGAACGGAATTGCCCAGGAGCGACGTTTGTTCGGTCAGGGTGAGCGGCCTTCCCGCTGAGGTTCGATCGATGTGGTAGCTACGGGGGAAGCCGTGGCTGGTCGCCATCTCCCGCGGGGTGATCATTCTCATGCCGATGTCGCCAATACGCATCTCCCGGCCCCCATAGATGAGGCGTCCCGCGCTGTTGAGCTGCACCTCGCCCTTGGCGTAGCGGCGGTAATCCCAGAGGAACCGGGCGACTTCTTCGCTCCGGTCAACCAGAACTGGAGCCGGGGCCGTCGCCTCGCCGACATGTGCCGTAATCACAGCATGCTTGTTGCCGCTGGCGACCATCGTGCCAAGTGGCTTGGTGACCCCCGGGACGCGGGGATGCTGCCCTTCTCGTTCTCCGTATCCTACCTGAATGATAGTGGGGGAGACAAAGCCGAACTCGCCTCGATGGGCGGAGGTGATCGTTCGCAAAGTGTCTCCGGCACCGTAGACACGATCGTCGCCAGCATGAGTCAGCGGCACCACAAGGCCGAAATGGTTTGCCGTCGTCTGTGGCGGGAGAGTTTCGTTGAGCCCACGCCCGCGGAAGCCGTCATCCAGGCGCTTTTCCCCGTAGTATGAGACGATGCAAGGCTCGCTGTTTTCGATGACCTTTATGTACATGCCACGAGCAATACGCCGCATGGTCTTCTCAACCAGTGGCCGTTTGACGCCAGCAAGTTTGCCCTCCTCCTTCGAAAGGAAGATGCTGTGCACAGGTTCATTAAAGTCGAGGACGTCACGGCCAGTCAGCCACGGGCGAAGCCCACCCTCAAAGAAGCCGGTTTGTGACTTGGTGTGCGTCGGCTGGGGCCACCGGATAGGGAGGCCATCGCAGCGAGCTACGAGAAAAAGCCGCCGCCTGGTGGTCGCTGCGCCATAGTCTGCTGCTACGAACAGCTTGTGATCAACCTGATACCCTAGCGCCTCGAGCTGCGAGCGCCATGCGTGAAACGTTTCTCCCATGCGCTTCTTGATTGGGATTCCGTTAGCACCAACAGGCCCCCATTTGAGGAAGTCGGGCACGTTCTCGAGGCAGATTACGCGCGGGCGTACGGCGCGCGCCCACTTGATAACGACCCAGGCGAGATCGCGCACCGGCTCGGACACGGGGGCCTTGCCTCGGGCACGGCTGAACGAGCGGCAGTCAGGGGACGACCAGAAAACGCCTACCTTCTTGCCGGCCGGAACGGCGTCGTGGGGCTCAACCGCGAAAACGTCATTTACGAAGTGCAACGTCTCCGGATGATTTGCTTCATGAACCCCAAGCGCAATCGGGTTGTGATTGATGGCTATATGGGGCGAAATCCCGAGGGCCATTTCGAAACCGGTCGAAACGCCGCCGCCACCCGCGAAGCTATCCACGATGATCTCATCGTCGCGCAGTTCGTAGCCGGCGCCCGGGTCGGGATAGTGAGCATCGCCGGCGTAATCCGGGGACCGCATGCGTGAGATTGCGTGCATGAAGAATCCTGACGTTAAAAGAAAAGGGCGACCCGCGGGCCGCCCTTCGTTCGATTGGTGTTGGCTGACTTGTTCTATCGCGCCGGCCCCATACCGGTTCGCGACTGCTGGAACTGATGGAACGCGGCCATGCGTGCCTGGTAGGACGCGGTACCTTGATTACCGCCGACCGTGCCCGGGTTCGCGGCCATGGCGGCGCCCTGAATGGCAACGCCCTTGGCGAGTTCGCTGACCGCCTCGTTGGCCTTCTTCGACACCTTGCCAAGGATGTTCGCTGCGCCAGCTCCGAGCCTGAATGCTTTGGTGTTGGCGACCTTTTCACGAGACCGACCCACCACTCCGCTGCTCTCGCGCTCGCTCATGGGGATGTTCAGCTCAGTCTCGAACTTCTTGATGCTCGTGGTGACATGGCCGAGTTCCTTCTGGATGCCCTCCATCGCTTTCCCGGCAAGACTGGCCTTGTTGCTCTCAATCTTTTTCTGCGCGCTTTCACGGTGCGTGGCAAAGCCCTTTATGAAGGACTTCAGGAGATGGAGCCCGTCTTCGCCCTTGTTCGGTTCGGGGCTCCAAAGCTCGTTGCTGCGCGAGCGCTTGGCTTGCAAAGCCCGCTGCTGTGAATCCCCGCGTATCACGTTCCATTCACCCAGCGATGCGCTGAGTGCGGTCTTGCGGCTCTTGCTCTCACTGAGATCGCGACGGTTGGCGAGTTGCCCGATATCCGCGGCGAGCGTGTCCAGATTACCAGGGCCGGGAACCGCCTGCTTCTTGCCCGTCTCCGCATTGGTCTTGAGCCGCTGGGCCAACGCCTGCTCCATCTCGGAACTGGGATTGCGCCGGGTAGCTTTTACCCATGCCTCCGTCGCTCGCTTAGGATCCTCGACCGCAGCTGCAATCCAGGCATTCTGCGTATTGATAAAGGTCAGGCGGCCCAGCTCACGGGCCTCTCCAGCCTTTGCCTTCCAACCCCAGTCAGTGTCCTTGATGGCCTTGTCGAGGAGGTTGAATGCTTGGCTCTCGCCCGCAGCGAACCCGGCGGGCTCGTGCGCACGGAAAGATCGAGCTGGGTCGCCCGATTGCGGAGAGAAATTCGGACGGGCGGGAGCTTCCTTCCCCATAGAAGCTTCGACTTGTTTGTCGGCGTGAGGGGGGGCCTTCTCAGGAGGGGCATGGCCTTCGGGAATTTGTGCCGCCTGCGCGGCTCCCCCGGCACTCGCTGCAACGGGTTCGATGGGGTGGAGGCCGTGCTCGCCTCCATTCTGGGGTACGACGTCATCTGCCATAATGGCCTCCGCGGGAGAATAGATTACGTCCATTTTAGGACGTCTCATCCTGCAACGGTAGGCTTTTTTCTTACCTAGCGGGTCGCAGCGAGCCGGCGGTCTATCTCTTCGTCCGAGAGGTGCACGTCTCCGCAGGGAGGCGAGGGCTCGATCGAGATGGCGCCTTCACCGTGCGCGGCGCAATCGACCTCGGGCAGTGGCGTCAGCTGTACAGAGGCGGGCTTCTCCGAATGCATCGCCTCGTGCCAGATCTGATGAGCGACCTCCTCGGGGAGACCGATCGCGGACGCCCAGCGAGTGAACCAGTCGAAGTCGTCTCCGGGGCTGGGGTGAAGCGCCGCGTAGGCGGCGGCAACAGGTTTTGCGAGTTCACCGGCCCGGGACTTATCCTTGCTGAAAAGCCGGGCTCGGTAGGCACGCTTCATCGCTCGTAGCGACGCGAGGGGCGGGATACCGCTAAAATGAACCCTTTGCACGTGAGCCCACAGGATCGGCCACTGTTCGACGAGCTCCTGGATCGGCTCGCCAGCGACAGCGTCGAACATAGAGCCCAAGAGCTTCTGCTGTTCGTGCTCCTCGAAGCGCTGGGTGAGCGGACGCAGGCCCCAATTTGCCGCAATCGCTCTATGCGTGAGGTGTGTGACCTCACGCATCTGCGCGCCGTTTAGGTGTAATCCGTTGCCGGCGAAGCGACCCAAAAACCCCATTCCCGCGCAGGCCAAGCCGATGAACAGGGCCGCGTTCGGGTATCCCAGCATCAAGGCGGCTACATAGCCGACCAGGCCGGCCGTAATCGGCACCATCTTCGTCATAGCATTTTCCCTTCGAACCACTTCTCGATCCGAACTTCTTTCGAAAACTTCCTCTCGCAAGCGAGCAGGCTCATAGGAGCCGGAGGTATCACCTCCAGCTCCCCTCTGCCTCATTTTTTCGAAATCAGTTCGTCCAGGAAGCGTCCTGATAGAGGAGCTGCGCCATCATCTCTAGGTTGGGCCCGCAGCCGGGGCGATCCGAGCCGAAGATCTGCCCCCACCGCCGCGTTACCAGACAGACGTAGTTTGCGCCCCGCCACTGAGTCCGGCTGTGATAGGCTCCCACAGCGCGGGTCCATGTTCCGAGTTCGCGCTTGAGCTGGCTCAGGTAATAAGCTGCGTACTCGACGTTGTACTGGGGCGCCAGAAGTGTCTTCCAGTCATGGAACCTGTTGCCATGGTGTTTGAGGCTGATTTGCATGCAGCCCACATCCACGTTCTGAACCCCCCAATTTGCGTCTGCGACGCGCACCATGTCGTTCACGTCTCTTGCCGAGTAGGAGCGTCCGCCGACATTCATTGCAAAGGGGTTTGGCCGCCCGCCTCGTCCGCTTTCGGTGAGGGAGATCGCGTGCAAGAGATATGGCGGAAGGCCATATCGCCGCTCCGCATGCCGGATGTAATACTCGCAGCGGTCCGGCGTCATATCAGTGCCGTACCCACGAGCCGCAGACGAGGTCGGTGCTGCGGCAGCAATGACCTTCTGGTTGTAAACGGAGACGGCTTCCGAGGGCAGGGCACCAACCCTACCTCCGGCCGCACGGGCGGCACGTACTGCGGCTTGGGTATCCTTGATGACAGAGGCTACCGTCGCTGGCTCCCAGCTTTTCATGCGCTGTGCCTGTGCTGCTCGCCCCTTGCTGGGACCAAACACCTGTGCCGACGCGTGCGAAGGCACCGCAACTGCGAGCGCCGCACTGACGACTGCGATGATTTTCGCCTTCTTCAAGGGTGGCTCCTTAGAAAGCGACATCTTCTGCCATCGACCGGAGGCCGGCATCTTCATGGGTGAGGTCTTCCGAAGGTGTGAGCTTGCGATCGCGAGCGCCGTCTTCGTTCCCAAAGTGATCGCCTGCGGCTCCCATTTCATCTCCGTAGCCGTCGTCCGCTTCCTCCCGGATTGCATCAGTCAAGGTGGTGACGCGAGTGATCGAGTCCTCTTCGTTAATGGCGATCTGGATGGCCCGCTTAGTGCCCACCAAGATGCAAAGGCGCTTGGCACGCGTCACGCCCGTGTAGAGGAGCGTGCGCTTGAGCATAGCGTAGTGGGACGTGGTGACTGGGATCACCACGGCCTGGTACTCTGACCCTTGGCTCTTATGGATGGTCAAAGCGTATGCCAGAGCGAGGTTCGTCAGATGGCGGCCTTCGAACGTCTGGATGGATCCGCCGAAATCGACGTGGGACCTGACCGCATGACCTGCGATATCGGTGTCGATCGAGATGATCGTGCCGGTATCTCCGTTGAAAATATTGCGATCATAGTCGTTCTCGAGCTGGATGACCTTGTCGCCTGGTCCGCCTTCCGTCTGGATGAGCGATCCATCTGCTTTCTTGGCCTTGTCCGAGAGAAAGACGGAACCCTCGCGCCGGGAATGCACGGACAGGGCATCCAAGTCGCGCCCGGAATAGGTATAGCGGTGGCCTCCGAAATTCACGTGAACCTGCTGCCGATCATCGCGATCGCGATCGATCGCAATGACGGGCCCTGGCATGTTGGCTTGGACCTCGGCGTAGACAGCAGCCGATTGCACCACCTTATCGCCTACGCAAATTTCCATGCCATTGCCGACCCTTGCCCAGACTCCGTCATAGCGTTGGCGTCGCAGGCCGTTCTGGATCCGACGGTTGATCGCTACGGTACCGACCGTGTTGATCCTTGCAGGGCAGAGTACCTGAATGCTCGCCGGGTCTAGGTTCAGCGATGCCAGGTATTTCGGGAGATTGTCGACGTACATGTCGACGATTCTGTCCGCAACGTCCTCAGGGTCCGATAGATCGATGTGGACGAGGTCGGATTTCCCGGGAAGCCCCATCTGGGGCATTTGCCCTTTGCGGATTGAGTCCGCGCCGAGGGCAACAGCCGAGCCGGCGGCTTGCCGCCAGATCTGCGTCAGACGGACATGTGGCACCTGGCCGCTGGCCAACATGTCTGCGAGGACCTTGCCCGGTCCGACCGACGGGAGCTGGTCAGTATCTCCGACGATCAGGACGCGGCCCTGCCCCCACGCCCGGCTCAGGTCTGTCATGATGTTGATGTCGGGCATCGACCCTTCATCGATACAGATCATGCCGTATTCGAGGGGGTTGGCCTCTCCGCGGTCGAACCCCCCCTTCTCGGGCTTGAACTCCAGAAGCCGGTGGATGGTCTTGGCCTCGAAGCCTGTTGACTCCGTGATGCGCTTGGAGGCTTTGCCGGTCGGAGCGGCAAGCGAGAACTGCCGGTTCTCCGGCGCTTTCATCAGGATCCGGGGCGAAAGCATGCGCCACGCCTCGCAGATCACCTTGAGAGTGCTGGTCTTGCCGGTACCGGGACCGCCCGTAAGGATAGCGAACCGCTCTTGGAGAGCCATGATCGCTCCCGCGCGTTGTTCCTTGTTGAGCGTGATGGACAGGTTGACGCATGCCTTATCCACCGATTGCTCGATGGCTTCCATCCCGAAATCTGGCACATTGCGGTCACGCAGCTTTCGGACCAGGCGCCGGGCGAATTCGCGCTCGAGCCTGTTCAGCTTCACGAGCGCCCAGGCTCTCTGCCCACGGATGCGGGTGGGAACAATACGGCGAGGGGACAACTCCTCGAGTTGATCCTCGATCAGCCCCTCGCCAACGTAGAGCTTCTGCCTGCATTTTTCGAGCAACTGGCCATGATAGAGGGCGCAATCGCCGCTTAGAGATGCCTCTCGCAACGTCTCGATTATGCCAGCCCGGATACGAGAGGGCGCTTCCTTGGGAAGTCCCGTGGACTGAGCGATCTTGTCGGCCGTCGCGAACGCGACCCCGTCGAGATCGAGGATCAACCGATAGGGATCGGTCTGCAGGACAGACTGAGCATCCCCCTTATAACGCTCGAAGATCTTCCTCTGAATGGCAGGCCCGATATCGTGAGCAGCAAGCATGCTGCCGACGGCGGCCTCGGCGGATTTGGCGGTGATGGCCTCAATGATTTTCGGGGCCTTCTTCTTGCCCACGATAGCTATGACATCCTCATGCCCTTCGATGAGGCGGTCGACGGTCTCGAGGCCGAACCGCTTGACGAGCTTGGCGGCCGTGGTCGGGCCGACGCCCGGCAACTTGGCCTTGGAGAGCCATCTCTCGATACCGCGCAGCGTCTGGGGCATCCGCTTAACAGCGCGGCTCACCGAAAACTGCTGCCCGCGGGGGCCCTCCTTCCACTTGCCCTGAAGCTCGACGTCGTCGCCGACCTGGAACCCGTGCAGGGCGGCGTAGCCCACGACCACGGAACGACTGCCGTTCGCGTCGTGGACGGACATAACCGTGAAGCCATTGTCCTGCGCCGGGCCGAAGATGATGCTCTGCACACTCCCCTTCAGCTCTTCTTCGATCATAGCCATACCTCGGTTGTAGGATCAGATTGCCGGAGCGGCAACATTGTCGGATGAAAGACGGGGGATTAGTCGTTTGCCAAAGCCAAGTGCCATCCTATAACGCTGGTCAGGATAACTGCGTCATCAGGGAGGCTCCGATGGGACCGAGCGAATTTCCGCTCTACGACGAAGCGAAGGAGAGGGGTCTCTCAGTCTTCGAGAGTAATGGAATGCCGAAATTCAACCGGCGTCGGATGACGCAGGAGGAATACGTCCACATGACGAAGCAGGAGGGTGATCTCTTCGCGGTGTTCAAGGACGAGTTCGGCGCGATCGGCATCGAACAAGCCCGGATCGACGACTACCGTCAGATCGTGCTCGACGAGATCATCGCGCATAACCCCTTCGGCGACGAGATGGCTGAAGACGAGAGCAACATTGAGTTTCTCATCGGGATCGTGATGATTTCCAATGCCTACGGCTATCAGTTCTCGAACTTCGTACACCTTCTGCGTCACGATGGCTCGCAGGTGTATGACTCGCTCGCGCTCGGCCTGTGGGTCAGTGTCAATCAGTCGTTCTTTCGGCCGCCGATAGACCTCATGATCTCGGAGGCGGAGCACGACATGGACGCGCTCCAGTCGCAGCGTGAAGCCCTCGAGGACGCGGCATGAACAACCGGTTTCCCAGCATTCTCTTCCTCGGCCTGATCGTCGCGCTCCTCGCGACGATCATGAATGAGTGGGTCTTCTGGGGGGTTATGCTGGTGGGTGGAGCCGCCCTTGCCGTCGTAGTCTACAAGCTGGTGAGCCGCGGCTTATTCACGCCTCCCAGTGTCCTGCTGGACGAGGTGAGGAACAAGTTCGGCACGAACACTGCTCCGGACGCACATGACGAACGCCGTCTCGACGAGAAGGAACTGGGCCGCCTTCATAGGATCAGCAAAGATGACCAATAAGATGAAGTCCTTGTTCATTGCGATCCTGGCGATCCTGGCCTTCACTGCTGGGAACATCGCCGTCGTAGAACCTGCCTACGCACAGAACAATCCGCCACAAAGCGCGCCCAGGCCGGTCACGACAGCGGAGTCGGGATTTCTGCCGGACCTGAACATTTTCACGCCATCGAACACGAAAAATATCGGTGAATCGGTCTCGGATTTCCTCGGCCTCTATAACACTACGTGTTGGCCCTGCATGATCTTCGACACGTTCGCGGCAACCATGTTCTCGAAGGGGCAGGAAGTCTCGGGCCGTGCAGCCGACCCCATGCGGCGCATCATTGCCTCAGTATCTGTAGTCTTCTGCCTCGTGTATCTGGGTGGCGGTCTGGTTGCCGGCGACGCGTCCGACATTGCCCGCCGCTGGACCACGGTCTGGAAGTTCCTTCTGGGCGCTGCCCTCGGCAGCATATTCGTCGGTAGTGCGTTCGAGAACATGTGGAGCTGGGTGTATGGGCCGGTAATGGCCGTGCCGATAGCTATCAGTCAGGAGTTCGGTCAGGCGGACGCGAATACCCTGACCATCGCGGGAAATGCGGTAGCGTGCTCCTTGTCGTCTCCGTCGGGCCCGCAGGGTTCTGCTGGGATTGTGCAGGGCATGCAGGGGATCGTCTGTGGCGGCCATCGCCTGAGCGGAGCAGGGATGGCTTACGGCTGGGCTCTGATGACCCACACGAACGGATTCTTCGGCACTCTTACCAATTTGATCTGCGGCCTGATCCTGATGTCGGTGTTCTGCTGGGTCGCGATTACCTTCCCCCTGCGCTTCATTGATATTCTGATCCGCCTGACGATCATCGGTATTCTCTCCCCGGTGATCATCGTGCTGGCGGTTTTCAAGCCGACGAGGAGCTACGTCACCACGGCCATTCAGAACGTGCTATACGTGGGCTGCTTGTTCGCTTTCACCGGGATCATGTTCAATCTCGGCGCGTCTGTCTTCTCCGGAGTGCTAAATGCTTCGCTTGCTGGCATGCAGGGGGCTTCGGAAGACGCTTTGACGACCATCGTCAACGGGATCATCCTGATCGGCGGCGGTATTGTCTTCTCCGCGATGATCCAGATGGCTCCGGCGCTGGCTAAGGAGTTCTCGGGCTTCTCGGGTAGCGGCGGCGGCGTCGGTGACGCGGTGGGCGGCGCAGTCTCGTCGGCGGCGAGTGTGGCCGGCAAGGGGGCTGGCGCGGCGCTTGGCGCGCCGATTGCCTGGGGGAAGTCCTACGCTGGCAGCCAGGTGAACGCCCGGGTCATGAGCGGCAAGATCGCTCAGGCTCTCGGCAAGGACTGATTGCCCCGTCCGTGGGTAACTGAAAGGGGAGGCGAAAGCCTCCCCTTTCTCGTTTCAGGCGGAGTAGTAGCCGATCTCGGGAGAGAAGCGCCGCAGCGGCGCTGGCACCTCGGACGTGCCCATGAGGAGGATCTCGTTCTCGTCGAGGACGTCGGCATGGGCGTGATGGAGTATTCCAAGAATCGTGTCGCAGACGTCGTCGTCAGGCCCCTCTACGGCGTCGCCGTCGAGCGGGATCGCGTAGAGTGCGGCACTCTCATCGACCAGCCACTGGTCGTCCTTCCATTCGGGAGCCTCGACATAGCATCCATCGCCGTCGGCGGCTTCCTGGCAGGCGTCATCGCCGTACTTGCAGGCATGACGGTATTCGCCCTGGTAGCAGTACGCCAAAAGACGCCACGGACAGGGTCCGCGGCGTCGAGTTAGTCAGCTATATGGGCCTCTTTGGGCCGCCTCAGTCGTACTCCGGCTGGTTGTCGATGTAGATGACCGAGTCCGGCAGCTCATCAAGGAAACGACTGGGGCTCGCGGGCTTGAGGTTCCGTTCGCCTGTGGTGGTCAGAATGAGCGTTTCCCGAGCTCGGGTGATCTCCACATAAGCGCAGCGCCGTTCCTCCGCCAACTTCTCCCCCTTCTCCTGAAGAGACTGCCAGGAGGGGAAGACATTCTCTTCCCAAGCGATCCCAAAGACGACCGGCCATTCGAGGCCCTTCGCGGCGTGGATGGTGCCGAGCCACACGCCTGTTGCGTTACGGCCGCGCCCCTCGTCAGCGAAGCCGATCTGCTCAATGAGTTCAGTCGGCCCCATTGTCTTCCCGAGGATTTCGAGATCGGCAAGGCTGTCGAGACGATTGGTCAGCAACTCGGCTTTCTTGCTGTCTCCGGAAAGCTGCGCCTCCTCAAGATCGCTCCTGAGTGCCGCACGATACCCGGACTCTTCCATGAGATAGGAGAGCATCTGGCCGGCACTCGCATCCGTCCAGAACATGGCGTTCGCCTTGGTCATGATCTCGCCGAACTCCCTGACCCGGTCGGGCGTCGATCCGGGGAAGGTCTTGGACTTTGCAAAGGATTCGACGACCTGCATCAGCGACAGCTCGATTCCCTGCTTGCGGGCGAGTTCCGCAGCTTCGAGGATCTTCTTGACGTACGTATCGCCTACGCCTCGCCTGGGCACGTTGATGATCCGATCGAGCGCAGTTCCGTCGTCGGGATTCACCGCGAGCCTAAGGTAGGCTAGGGCATCCTTGATCTCTGCCTTCTCCTGGAGCTTCTGACCGCCGGATACCACATAGGGTATGCCTGCCATTGCCAGCCGCTGCTGGATCAGCTGCAGAGGATCGCTGGCCCGCGAGAGGATTGCGATGTCGGTGGGAGCCATTCCGCCCGCGATGGCTGCTTTGATCTCGCCGGTGATCCAGCGGGATTCGGTATCGGAGTTGATGAAGTAGCGGATCACCACGGGATCGGGATCTCGCTCTTCCCCGTTAGCCTTGGCAGGAGGCTCCTTGTTCGTGAAGAGCTTCTTGCCGAGCCGGTTGCGGTTGCGGGCGATGATGCCGTTCGCCGCTTCCAGGATCGGCTTGTACGAACGGAAGTTCTCTTCGAGCTTGATGGTCTTGGCATTCTCGAAGTTGCGATTGAAGTCGAGGATGTTCTCGATTTTCGCTCCACGCCAGCCGTAGATCGACTGGTCATCGTCGCCGACGACCGAGATGTTCGGATTGTCGCCCAGCACATACCTCAGCCATTCGTATTGAAGGCCATTGGTGTCCTGATACTCGTCGACTACCACGTGGCGCCAATGCCCGCAGACTTCTTCGGGTACAACTGCCCCGCCAGCGAATGCGTCGTGCACGATCTGGATCATGTCATTGAAGTCGAGGCTGTTGAGTTTACGTTTCTCTTCGCGGTAATCATTGTAGATGCCGCGGATGTCGTAGTCGGCCTCGCCGATTTTCCGCGCCATCGAGTGAGGGTCGTTAGCGACCTCTTCGATGAACTTCTCGGCCTCCTGGATCGTCTCCTTGTCGACGTCCTTGCCCCAGCGACGCTTCGCGAGGTTGCGGATGATGCGCTTCGTTTCGGCCGGATCGAGGATGACGTAATCCTCTGGCACGCCGAAACGGTGGTAGTGTTCTCGGAGGATCCGCCCGCTGATCCGGTGAAAAGTGCCCACGGACAGGCCGTTCAGCTCGTCGTCGAGCTTGTGCTTGATGCGCTCTTCGAGTTCCGCTGCAGCCTTGTTCGTAAAGGTAATCGCCAGGATCTCTTCGGGACGTGCGTCTCCGCTGGCAATCAAATGAGCGATTCGACGCGTCATCGTTTCGGTTTTGCCGGTGCCGGCGCCGGCGAGGATCACGAGAGGGGATCCACGGTGCAGCACGGCTTCGCGCTGTGGGGCGGTGAGCCCTACCAGGAGCGCTTGGGCGCGCTCACTGGCGGGGGAGGGCCGCACCGCCGGCTCTGGTGGCGGCAGGTCATCGAAATAGGGGACGAAATCGTCATCGTCGAAGCGTGTGGCCATGATGTCTTTCTCGTGTCAGGTTGCAGAGGCCGTTCCGTCAGGCCGCGGCCGCATCCTTCACGAGCATGTCGAGGACGAGGCCGGTCCAGGTTTCCGGTTCGGCTGAAAGGTTGCCGACGCGGCCGGCAGCGAGGGCCGAGATCTCCTCGAACTGTGCGCTACCGATGCATTCCTCGAACACGAGCGGTGCGATCCCAGCCACGTCGATGTCGAGGATTGCGACGAACCCGAGGTGTACCTGATCCACCGGTGTGGTGGTCACGTGGATGAGGTGACTCCATTCGAGGGCGTTCTCGGGCACGTCCATGGCGATCTCCTCGGAGATCTCGCGGATGGCCGCGCGCGTGAGGGTCTTCAGCACGTCGATCCGGTTCACGGGCGTTTCAGCGCCCTTCTCGCTGACGAGGGTCTCGTCGACTACCACGTCCGGAAGGTCGATATGGCCACCAACCCCGACCGAAAACTTCCCGTGGAGCCTGGCCTCGCTACCGCTCGCTTCTCGGACGTACGCCAGAAGGCGGTTCTTGTGGCGGACCAGCACGTACGGGATGAACTGGACGAACGATGTGTCCTCTTCGAGCATCGGCCGAGGCCCAATCCAGGCCTGCGCTTTGAGTACCGGGTCGAGCCCGTCGGCTCCAAGAGCCCGGATGCCAAAATCGAGGCCGCCAGGCAGAGTGTCAGCCTTGAGGGCCAGGATGTGCGCTTGCTTGCTCATGAGTTTTCCTTGCGTGAACAGGTAGAGCCGGAAATGAGAGGTCCCGGCGGCCATGGTGGACCGCCGGGACCGATGTGATCGTCAGATCGCGGCGATCACGAGTTCGCCGCAGCAACACCGTCGAACAGGCCTCCGGAGAGGACTTCGTCCACCGCCGGCGACGCGAGGTTGGCACGCTTGCGCTTGTCGAAACTATCCCAGACCTCGTTCCAGTTACCGCGGGTCGCGCCCTTGGAGTATTCGGTCGCGCGCTGCTCGAAGAAATTGGCGTGCTCGACGCCGTTCAGGAGCGGCACCAGCCACGGCAGCGGGTGCTCGTCGATCATGTAGATCGGCTTCATGCCGAGCTGTCCGAGGCGCCAGTCGGCGATGTAGCGAATGTACTTCTTGATCTCCTTGGGCGTCATGCCGTTGACCGGGCCCATCTCGAACGCGAGGTCGATGAAGTTGTCCTCGAGCCGGATTGTCGTCTGGCACTGGTCGGCGATGTCGTCCTTCACTGCCTTAGTCAGGCACTGCCGTTCCGCGCAGAAGGCGTGGAACAGCTTGATGATGCCCTCGCAGTGCAGGCTCTCGTCACGCACCGACCAGCTGACGATCTGGCCCATGCCCTTCATCTTGTTGAAGCGCGGAAAGTTCATCAGCATCGCGAACGACGCGAACAACTGAACGCCCTCGGTGAAGCCGCCGAACATCGCCAGGGTGCGTGCGATATCCTCGTCGGTATCGACGCCGAACTTGTCCAGATAGTCGACCTTGTCCTTCATTTCGGCGTACTGGAGGAACGCCGAGTACTCGGCCTCCGGCATGCCGATGGTATCGAGAAGGTGGCTGTAGGCCGCGATGTGGACCGTCTCCATGTTGCTGAACGCCGTCAGCATCATCTTGATCTCGGTGGGCTTGAACACGCGACCATATTTCTCGTGGTAGCAATCCTGCACCTCGATGTCGGCCTGGGTGAAGAAGCGGAAGATCTGCGTCAGCAGGTTCCGTTCGTTGTCACTGAGCTTTTGCGCCCAATCGCGACAATCCTCGCCGAGCGGCACTTCCTCCGGCAGCCAGTGTACCTGCTGCTGGCGCTTCCAGAATTCATAGGCCCAAGGATAGCTGAAGGGTTTGTAGACCTTGGTGGCTTCGAGAAGGGATGCCATGCTCGTTTTCCTAAATGCGCAGTGTCCTGTCCTTGCGGACGGGAGAAGATAGAGACGCGCGTCGAATGGAGCGCGATACTATTTGTGACTAGTAACTAAGCAGTACGGCGGTACTGCTTAGCAAAACCTACGAACGACTTTATTGACACGAAAGGCATTCGTCAAAATCAGTCGGAGCTGACATCTCGATTTGCTTCAGTGCCGGAGTATTGTCCGCCTCCACGCCACCATCGAGGCCACTGCCGGCGAAGCCCGCGCGCTGGATTGACTTCGACCGGAGATAGTAGAGCGACTTGATGCCCAGCTCCCACGCGCGGAAATGGAGCATAAGCAGATCCCACTTCTCGACGTCGGCAGGAATGAACAGGTTTAGCGACTGGGCCTGGTCGATATAGGACGATCGGTCACCCGCCAGCTCGAGCAGCCAGCGCTGGTCGATCTCGAAGCTTGTCTTGAAGGTGTCCTTCTCGTCCTGGCTCAGGAAGTCGAGATGCTGCACGGATCCGCCATGCTCGAGGATCGAGGCCCAGACGCCGGCTGAATCCTTGGACTTCGACGCGAGCAGCGCCTGCAGGTACGGGTTCCGCACTTCGAACGAGCCCGACAGGGTCTTGTGCGTGTAGACGTTCGCGGGGATCGGCTCGATGCAGGCGGAGGTGCCGCCGCAGATGATCGAGATCGACGCGGTCGGCGCGATCGCGGTCTTGCAGCTGAACCGCTCCATGACGCCCATATCAGCGGCATCGGGGCAGGGGCCACGTTCCTGGGCCAGCAGCATCGACGCCTCGTTTACCTTGGCGTTGATGTACTTGAAGCTGCGCAGGTTGAACGACTTGGCCATCGCACCTTCGAAGGGCAACCCCTTCTTCTGCAGGTAGCTGTGGAAGCCCATGACCCCAAGGCCGACCGAACGCTCTCGCTCAGCGGCGTACGCCGCCCGCGCCATTCCCGGCTCGTGGCGGTCGATGTAGTCCTGGAGCACATTGTCGAGGAAGCGCATGACGTCCTCGATAAAGCGCTTGTCACCGTTCCATTCGTCCCACCTCTCGAGGTTCAGCGAGGACAGGCAGCACACCGCGGTGCGCTCCTTGCCGTACTGGTCGCGGCCGGTCGGCAGAGTGATTTCGGAACACAAGTTGGAGGTCGTCACCTTGAGGCCGACGTCGCGCTGGAACTTCGGCATCGCTTTATTCACGTGATCAGTGAACACGAGGTAGGGCTCACCCGTCTGAAGCCGGGTTTCAACGAGCTTCTGGAAGAGGGCTCGAGCGTCGACCTCGCCACGTGGCTCGTTGGTCTTAGGCGAACGCAGGATCCATGTGTCGCCGTTGCGAACGGCCTCCATGAAGGAGTCAGGGATCAGCACACCGTGGTGAAGGTTCAAGGCCTTGCGGTTGAAGTCACCGGATGCTTTCCGGATTTCCAGGAATTCCTCAATTTCCGGATGGGAAACGTCGAGATAGCAGGCTGCAGATCCTCGGCGCAGCGAACCCTGAGAGATTGCCAGCGTCAGCGAGTCCATCACGCGGACGAACGGGATGATGCCGCTGGTCTTGCCGTTCAGGCCGACCGGCTCGCCAATGCCGCGGACGTTGCCCCAATAGGTGCCGATACCGCCGCCGCGCGATGCCAGCCAGACATTCTCGTTCCACGTCTCGACAATGCCTTCCAGGCTGTCGGGGACCGAGTTCAGATAGCAGGAGATGGGCAAGCCGCGGCCGGTACCGCCGTTGGACAGCACCGGGGTTGCCGGCATGAACCAGAGGCGAGAGATATAGTCGTAGACGCGCTGCGCGTGCTCCTGATCGTCCGAGTATGCAGATGCGACGCGGGCGAAGAGGTCCTGATACGTCTCTCCCGGGATGAGGTAGCGATCGTCGAGCGTGTTCTTGCCGAAATCAGTCAGTAGCGCGTCGCGGGAAGGGTCCGTCGTGATGGCGAACCGCCGTACCATGACCTCCTTTGTCGTGGGCTTGGTAGCCAACGCCTCAGCGACGGTCTCAGTCGTGGTTGCAGCAAGGGTAGCCGCATCGATGGAACCCTTCGCGGCGATGTCGTCGCCGGTCGCGGTCTCGGTCGTGTGGTAGCTCATCTTTTACCTTTCCAGCCGGAGCTGAGGTTATTTCTTGGAGGGCCGCAGGCTTACTTCCCGTGATGGGCACTGACCTCGATCAGCTTTACGGCTCCGTACTGGCGCTTAGCGTCCAGACCCCAGAGCCACTCGCTCACGTAATTGACGCCGGCGATCCGTGTCCTGGCGTAAGGCGGATCTTCACAGACGATCTCATAGGGAGCATGGTCAAGACCATGCTCCCATGCCTCATGGTCTGCATAAACGTGGCCGTCACGCAGATAGGCCAGGAGAACGGTCATCCCAGGTGGCCGGCCTTCCAGAAGCTGGCGATGCGTTCTGCGCGGGCTTCATCGTTGAAGGCGCCGATCACCTCATCGAAGGTGTGGCCGTTGTCGCGGCTACCTTCGAGGATGTGCGAACCCTTGACGGTGCTGATGCGCGTCTGGCGCTGGTCGAGAGGACGACCGTCGACGTCGTAGGCGAAGTGCTGGTCGACTGCCGGTTCACCCGGGTGACCAAGAGCATCACCTTCGCCCAGTTGTTGGGCGACGACCACAGGACCGTTGCCGCCAGTGGCAAGCGTCTTGAGATCTCCCTCGGTGCGCGCCTGGCGGATGACGGCCGAAACACGCGCGTCCAGCGCATCTCCTTCGGCCTGGAACCGGGCGATTTCGACCAGACTCGTGGTCCGGGCCATTACCCGGAATTCCTTCAACATATGGTGCTCCTTGGTGGTCGTCGCGTCCACCCCTTGGGGATCGGCGTATGCAGTGATTTTAGGATGAATGTTTGTCGGCGTAAAGCAAAGAGATTCAAGCTCCCGGCGCCGAGCTGCGGCTAGCGCACGTGGGTCTTGACTGCGACGTCGATCTGAACCCCCGCGATCTTCAGCGCACCCGCGTCGATTGCCGCCCGGATCTTTTCAGGATCAGGCGAACAGAGGTTAGCCGGAACCTGGTCCGGATCAATGATGCGGAAGGTTTTCTCCACGCTCTTGATAGCGATCCCGCCGTGCTCCGACCGGCTGGATTCCATCTTCCCGTCCCCAAGGCGACCAGCTTCCATCACGATCCCGTCGTGGGCCGCGGCCGCGGCAATGGCTGCGGCCTCGGCGAGACGAGCTTCCTCTGCCTTTTTGTACTCGGCCGTGTCATAGACCGACAGCCGCTTCTTTAGGGCATCGTGTGCCCCCTTGAGTTCCGCGAGCATTTTGACGGTCTTTTTCTCGCCCGGCTTCTCGGGGTCGTCGATCTCGACGGGAAGAGCGTAGACCTTGTCGATCGCAGTGCCGCCGTCGAGATAGGCTTTCTTCGCCGTCGTACGGCTCTTGTCGATCGCTTCGAACGCCTTTTTGACCATCACGCTCAAAGCAGTGACGCGACTGTAGACGTCCTGGCTTTCGATGACTGCCGGGGCACGCAGGAACATGAGAAGCGTGTCGAGGTGATTGGTCCGCAACTCCTCCGCGGCTTGCTTGTGCGCGTCGGGAATTTCCGCAGCAACCAGAAGGCCGACGGGCTCGGGCGGGTTGTTGTCAGTCCGCGTGATGATGCGGTCCGTCGCGGGATCTTCAAGAATATCGTACATGGGATCGTTCTTCCTATCTCTGTCCAAAGAGAGAGGGGCCCGACTTGCGTCGGACCCCTCCGGTATACTCAGCAATGCAGATGAGTTAGCGGCGCATCGAGCCCATCTGCTCGAGAGCGGCGAACGCCGCCTTCTTGCTCATCGACTGCTTCTCGACAGTCTGCTCGTCCATTCCGTGAACACGGCTCAGTTGCGAGAATTCCTCCTGAACCTCGGTGTTGGCGGCGCCGAGGCGAGACAGCGAGCGCTGCTCTTCCTGGAAGCCGACGCGACCGATCTTCTCGACGCCATGCTCGCCGTCCACGCCGATCTTGCGTTCGACGTAGACCGACGGACGCCCCATCACCGGCGCAAGCCCTTGGTCGATTTCGGCGACCAGACGGTCGATCGACTTTTCCGAGCTCAAAGGACGGGCACCGTTCTCCCATTCGAACGAGCGGGAGTGGTTGCCGCTACGCAGCATGTCGTCCTTGGCGAAGCGCGAGCTGACGAACGTGCCGGCGTTGCCCCGCATCACACCACCCTGGAGGGTGACCTCGGTGTCGCCCTCCAGGATCTCGGCGAAGCCCTGAGCCGAGACGCCCTGCGCGGGACGTTCGCTCTGGATCATCATCTTGCCGTCATCCCGAAGGAGCCGACGATTGGCCGAGTAAGCCTCCGAGTGGAACGCCTCCGGGTTCGAGGAGGCAAGCACCGCGACGGGCTTGTCCTGCTCGATCATCTGGCGGACGGTGTGCATAGCCGGATCCCGCTCGTTCGAGGCAACCACCACGGCAACCGTGGCGATCTCCGCGAGGTTGGCACGCATGCGGTCACGGTTCTCGACGTAAACCGGCACAATCTTTGGCTCGGCAGCTGCTTCCAGCTCAGCGTCGCTGATCGTGTTGACCTTGGCGCCGGCGTTCCAGTTGATTTCACCGTTCTCCTGGACCTCGCCCTTCCGCGGGATGGCCGGCGAGCCATCAGGACGAATGAAGTGCTTCTTGTCCGGATCGTAGTGGAACTTCTCCTGCTCAACATCCGACTTCGGAGTGTCGACCCGCGCGCCTGCCTGAGCGATCTGCTCCGGCATCAGAACCGACCCACGGCCGGTTTCGACGAGCTTGTGGACCATGTTGCGCAGTTTCACCGGCGCAGCCTCGATAGGACCGGGAGTCATGACGACGATCTTCGCGCTCTCGACCTTCATAGCCTCTTCGAGCACGACCTTCGAGACGCCTTCTTCGAGAGCCACAGCAATGCCGTAGCCGTTCTTGGAGAACCGCTCGACGGTTGCGCGCACTTGGTCGCGATCAACCTTCTCACCCGGGTCACGGGTTTCGCGCGTGTCCCGGATGGCCTCACGGTACGATGCAATCGCATCGTCACGAACCTTGCGGCCTTCTTCGGTGGCGAGGCTGGAGGAATCCACTCCCTTCAGCTTCTCCTCCATCACGAGGCGCGCGTCTTCGCGGCGAAGCAATTCGCCCGGTTCGTTGTAAGGCTGGCTGCCGCCGATGAACGCTGCCAGCTTCATCTTCGAGAAGTCGAAGGCATCCGGGTTAGCCGTATGCTCGATCATCACGCTCTTCGGCTGATAGTCAGGACCGTTCGCCAGCTTGAGCGGATGCATCTCCATGTCGGGATGGTAGATGGTGTTGCCGTTCCTTTTGGCCACGTCAGTGATCGCCTCGGCGTAGTCGAGCGCCTTGCTCCACTCCTCCTTGTTGTTGATCACGCGCAGGGTCTCGGCCGGCATCGCCGGAATTTCCTTGCCGTCGGTCCCCTTGAGAGGCTCACCGTCGGGCCCGCGGAGCACGATCTGGTGCAAGGCACGGTGGAATTCAGGATCCCGGTTGTTCGCGATCTCCTTGATCGTGAGCTGAACCCCGTCAAAGGCGGCAGCGCGACGAGCATCCATGCCCGGCAGGGCGGCGAGGGCCAGGCGACCCTCATCGCTGTCGATGGCGTAGTCGGCAGACGGCTTCGGCTGGTTCTGCTTGTCGATGGTGCGCATGCGCTCATCGAACTTCTGGTTGATCGCGTCCTCACGGTTCGGACCCATCCGGGTCGTATAGCGGCGCGCTTCGTCGAGCGGCATTTCACTGCCGTCGCCGTTGATGAACGTCGTCTTCTTGTTCGTCTCGTAGGCGAGGCGCGTCATGTGCGCCATGTGCATGTCCTTCGACAGCGCAGGGCGCTTGGCATCGCTCAGAATGATGAACGTATGCGCACGATCCGCCACGGCCTCCTGAGCCACCTTCACCTCCTGGGCTCCGGGGTTCAGCGTGCCCCTGTCGTGGGCATGACCGGTGACGAGCACGATGGCGCCGCGCATCTTGCGGCGGTCCTCCATGACCTGGTCGATCTCTGCCTGCGAGGCGTCCCGCGAGCTGTTCAGCTGCAGAGGCTTCGTGACGCAGCGCTGCTCACCGGTGGCGGGGTCGACCTCGTACTGACGCGCGCTGGCTGGGCGATCGTAGACCGTGATCTCCGTCCCAGCCTCGCGGGTACGGACTTTCTCGCGCTCGAGCCCCTTGTCGGCCAAGGTCGCAAACGACAGCGTCCGCTTTGCCTCGGCGTACAGGATCGTACGTTCGGTAGCCTTCTCCTGCAGCCAGCGTACGTTCGCGTTTTCCGGCTCATCGACAGCCCAGATGGTCGCGTGCTTCGGGATCCGGTCATAGGCGTCGCCCATGATATCCTTACCGGGAGCATGCTTCTGATGGCCACGGTCTGCGAAGCGCGAAGCTTCGAAGCCGACGCCGTAGATGCCGTCAGCGGGACGCGCGAGGCCCGCGGTGTAGTAGCGCTGCGGATCGTCGTTCTTGTCGATCGAAATGGCGATTGCGCGAGTCTTTGCCAAGGCCTTGCCGTCCATGCGCTCGCCGTCCCGGTCGATGCCGAGAGACAGCTTGCGGGCAGTACCCGCGACGTGGATCGCCTGAGCCTCGGCGACCGTCATGTTCGCACCCTGCACGTACGCAACAGTCGCGGAGCGAGCGACCAGTGCGTTGGCGCTGAGGGAGCGGCGGATCGGGTCGTTCGCCTCTTCACGGTTGAGCGTCATCAGCTCGATGGTGGGATATTCGCCCTTCTGCTCGCCCGGGTTGCGAGCGTCGACGTACACGCCATTGGTGCTGGCAAGAGCCACGACATCGATGGTCGGACGACCATGTTCTGCCAGGGTCTGGTAGAAGTCGGCGTCCGGCTCGACCGCAAGGATGGTCACGTCACGTTCGCCCATGCGGCCATCGTCGCGGATGGTCTCAAGCATGATAGCGAGGTTCTCGGCGGCCTGCGGGCCGGTGCCGACGATCACGGCCACGGTCTGCGGAATGTCCTGGGAGAACGGGGATTCGGCCACGCCGGCATCGCGCCACGCCGAGAAAGCCTCGTGCACGGTCTCACGCTCGGGCAGCGTTTCCCACTTCATGACCTGACGAGCGAGCGTTTCCATCACGCTCGCTTCGGCGGCGGTCTCCATCCGGAACGACGGGTTGTTCTCCGTCTTGAGCTCCGCGTAGTCGAGCGCAAGCGGGATCGAGTTGAGGACATCAGCCATGCGACGGTGCTCGTCACGGCTATCTTCGTCGAAGCTGCGCGAGGTGCCGATGGACTCGACCATGTCCATCGCGTCGATTTCGCGGCTGGAGAGCGAGTTGTTCAGCTGGCGAGCGGCATTCTTCATCGTCTCAACGGAGCCGAGGGAAAGCCCCTGGGAGGCCAGCGAGGCCTCCGCCGTGGTCATGTCGAAGCCAACCGAATGACCGGCGGCGATGTTCAGAGCGCGCCTCGAAGCGGCGATCGGATCGAGACCAAGGGCACGCGCCTCCTTCTGGATGAGCGCGACGTCCGTCTGGATGTCGGCAAGCAGGGTCAGCTGCGTCTCATCCAGATATCCGGAGTAGGCGTCGCTCGCGCGGTTGGCATCGTCGCGGCGAACGTTCATCGAACGCTCAAGAAGACGCTGCGAGCGGAACGCATCGTCCGTCACACCACGCAATTCATTGAACGTCTGCTCCCGCACCGCGTCCTCGGGATGCGTCAGCAGCTGCTCCAGGTGAGCCGACAGAGCCTGAGCCGCGGTTTCAGGGCTCCAGTACGCACCCCGATTGGGGTTGTTCAGCTTGTGCTCGCGATGGATCGAAACGCCGGGGTTGTTCTTCTTGTCGGTTTCGCTGAGCTGGGCCCAGTCAGTGTAGCTGTAAGACGACATGCTAAGTAAGCTCCTGCTGGATGTCTGATCCGAATTGTCACAGCCTGAAAACGGCCTTGCAAGGCCCGTTCGTAATTTATTTTCCTCTCATCCTAAAAACTTCGGATCTTTACAGTTGCTCAGTCGTCAAATTCGATCGGCTCGAATGGCATGCCCAGCGTCCGCACCGTGTCTACCAGCGGATGCGGGCAAGTTCTCATTGCCTCCTTGAGGAGGGAGTGGGTCCACCCCTCGCGTACATGGTCGGCCGCGCCCCATCCATCGCCAATGATATAGCACTCCGGAATGAGCACGCCCTTATGTGGACGGACATGGGTCGGGAAGCGCAGAATGCGCAGATCGCGCACGGGGATGCCGTATAGCTGCTCCATCTCAAGAGCCATGTCATATCCCGGCCCATCATTGTCCGGGGCTCTGATTACCAACCGTCCACGCAGGGGGGTGTGGTCCGACTTGTGCCAAGCCTTGGCGCCGCCCTGTGGGGTCGTGGGAATCCAGTTTGGAAAGAGGAGGCCTGAAGCGTCGGCGTCCTTCTCTCCTTCATTGTATATGATTGGGGGGACCTGTGACTCCTCAGCACTGGCGGTGATCCGGTGCAGATTGTACAAAGGGCGCGGCTCCTGAAAGCCTTTCATCTTGAACACGTCTTTGTTCTTCGCGCGGTCATGCCCCCAGAGCCAGGGGACGATTTCCTTACCCCCCTCTCTCTTGTTGTAGCGGCAGACCCATCCGTAAATGGATCCGTCGGCGTTTCGATACGTCCATACGTTAGCGGGCGCGCCGTATTCGAAGTGGTAGAATTCATCGATCGAGACTGCCACGTCGTCAGGCACGGGAGTGATCTGTGTGAACGGATCGTCCTCCGCTTTCGGCTTTGCTGGGCGGCCCTTCGTCCGTGCGGCTGGCGCCTTCTTGCCGTTCAGGAGCGCCCGGAGAGCATTGAAGACCTCGCGAGAGTCACACCCTCCGAAACAGTGCCAGATAAGTCCCGCCGCTCCATCATCCAACTGGAGTGACGGGGTACGATCTTCGTGTGCAGGACAGCACACCTTCCAACCCCGGCCGGTAGGCTTCGCCTTCCCGCGACCGGGCTTGGAAAGAAGATTAGCGACATCCTTCGCCGGCCAATCGGTAACTAGCATCTCGGTTCTTCCAGTCGCATCACTTGGTTAGTCGAGCAGCGCGACGTTGATCTGCCGTTCGCGGAGGCGCTCTACGATCAGGGCCCGAACGTCAGGGTCGAGTTCGTTGATGCGCTGCGCGTAGTTCTTGACCATCTGCTCCTGGTCCTCGATCTGACGCATGCCTTCCAGCTGACGGATGAAGGTAGCGCCGAAGTCGGTCTGGTTATCCCGCGTCACCGGAACCTTGCGGAGATCGTAGTTGGTGTTTGCGCGGCGAGAGTTCTTTACCTCGGGCGTGGCAGCTTCGGTCTTTTCCGCTTTCGGAGTGGTGCGACCATCTCCGGTAGGCGCAGCACTGCGATCAGAGGAGGCTGGCCGATCCGCAGACGCCGGACCCGCGCTATTGCCGCGCTGCTGCTCGGATGTTTGGACGGACTCACGAGGCCTATCGGAACGGTCCGTGCGCCGGTCATCCTCCGGGTTCCTGGAACGATCGTCTCTCTCGCGCTGCTCACGCCGGGGAGCCTCATCACGGTCGTCGCGCGGCCGCGATTCACGCCGGCGCTCATCAGCCCGGGCATCATGACCTCGCACGTCGAGCCGGCGCTCGTCGTCGCGATCGTCGCGCGCGCGGGGCTCACGCCGACGTTCATCGTTGCGGTCATCACGGTTTCGGCCGCGGGGATCCTCACGGTCAACGTCTTCGAAGCGATCACGACCGGAAGCGTCATCACGATGGCGCTCCTGATGCTCGGCCCGATCCCTCAGGGCACGCTGCACGACCTGCCTATTCTTGTTGCCGTTGTGGGCATAGACAACCGGATCCTGTTTGCCACCGACCAGGAACATGCCGAGAGCACGCCCGAGGAGATTGCAGCAACGTTTCAGGCCGTCACTTTCCGCCCCCTTGACGGCCATGCCAACCGCATCTTTGCGGTGACCGTTTATCTTTACCTCTCCGTAGCCGATACCAGACTGGACGAAGACCGTGGGGGTGCCGGTTTCCGTCTGCGGCTTGATGGTCAGTTTGACTTGCGAGATCACCTGGAAGACGTACATCTCGGTAGAAGGTGCGTTCTGGTAACCGGGCTTGTCGTACTGGAAATCGTCCATCTTCTGGATCTCGGCTTCGACGCCCCAGCCGAGCGGCCCAAACAGCTTGTTGAGCGTGTCAGTGAGGATGTCGACCTTCACGTAAGACAGAGTCGTCCTGTTGCTTCCCTCTCGCTCTGAGAGCAGCCAGGGATGAATGTCCCGGTCCAGCTTCTGCAGCAAGTCAGCTGGGCAGTAGCGAGTGCCCTCCCCATCTGAAAGGCGATAGATCGTCGGCGTCATGTCGTTCATTCTATTACTCCCTGAGGGAAAGGTTGTTCGCCAGTTTTAGGATGGATTCTCAGAAGAGGCTCTGCCCCTTCTTTACGACGGTGATCTTCGCAGCCCCTTTGGCGTCGCGTGCGATGTCAACGACGTGGCTGGGGGTCTCCAGCTTTTCCTTTGTTCCCGCCATCGCGATGAACATCGTGTCGATCTGCGTGACCCGGGCTTCATGCTGCCCCACCTGAGCCTTCAGGGGGACCAGCCTTTTCACGAGATCGACGCGTTCTACACTAAGCGCGTCGACCTGGCCCGCCGAGGCCGCGATCTTCTGGACTGCCGCACCTGACCGGATCTCGCGAGAATCCCGGTCGAAATCGAGGTCAGGTTCCTCTCGCTCGGCTACCAGCCGAAGGAAGGCATCGACCTTCGATTTCATCTCGGCACGCTCGCTGGACGTGAGGCTCACCACGAAAAGCTGGCTGCTGTAGCCGTCCACGAGAACACCGACGACGACCTTCTCGACCCCATAGGCGTAAGCCACTGCCTTGTATCGGCGAAGAGCCTTTGCCGGCAACTTGTCGGGCGCATGCCATTCACGCATCGTCGTCGAGGCCCGGATGTCGACGATCAGCACCGCCTCTTTGCCGTCGGTTCGTTGATTGGGTGCGATGCCCCAAGCCTTTGAAGGCATCACCCCGGTGCTGGCAGCAGCATCCCGCGGATTAAGTGCCACCTGGCTCTTCAGGGCATGGTCCTCGCAGATGCCCTTCATGATCTCCGAGGCGAGGCGGCCTTTCCAGATGCCGCCCTCACTCATGTCCCGTTCTTCGCCGGAGATGAGTTCATTCCACAACTGGTAGTCTGACTGCCGCGAGTTCTCGCCGTAAAGGGTGGGCACCTCGCCGGCGCGAAGGTAGTTCCTCGATGTCATAATTGCTCCTTGGAAGGTGTTCGTAATAGGAGCACACCCCGACGGCATTGCCCCCGGGGTGCGGTGTCTATGAACTTGCGGGTTGAGCTTCGCTGTTTCTGGATAGGAAGCGTATCAGGCGGCCTTGGGCTCATCAAGCCAGCCCGCCTCCCGTATTTCGCTTTCGAAGGCTGGGAAACGGTCCTTCATCATGACCCACTTGCTCAACTCGCCGTGGAAGACAGCACCCATCGCCTTGACCTTGTCCTTATCGGCGAAAGGCACATGCAACGTGACGAATTCGCCAACGATCGGCTTATGGCCCCGCTTTTGGCGGGTATCGTCCTGCGCACGGGCAGCACGGCGCAGCCCGCCGTTGCCTTCTGGAGGTGAGAGCTTGAAAGCAGGCAGATCAAGGCAGGTGCGGATCGACTGGATGTTTCGGCTCTGGAGTGTTTTGCGCGCCTCGTTGGGATCTAGAAGTCCTTGCTCCACATCCCTGAGCATCATCTCGAGCCGGGCCGTTGAAACAGGGTTCACGAGCTGAGGCACGTGCTTCTCGCAGAATTCTACGAGGCTGCGCCCCAGCGAAGAAGGCGCAAACTGCCCCTTGTTCACAAAAACGAATTCTCGTTCCTTGAGCTTCTTCAGCATTGTGCCCCAGGTGGTTTGTGTACCAAGCACACCCGCATCCTTCAGGAGCCTTTTGGTTTCCGGGTCATCAATGACCGTCGCCAAGTTCTTCATCGCTGCCAGCAGGGTAGCCTCCGTGAAGGCCTTGGGTGCTCGCGTCGTCTTGGCGATCGGCGATGCATGCGCGGCAGTGCCGATCGTACCGTTAGGCAGCCGGGGCAGGGTAGCGTCACCTTCATCCTCCGCCACGGTCTTTTCGTCCTTGTCGGCGGCGGAATCCGCTTCTCCGAAGAGAGTCTTCCAACCCGGCTTCAGGATCGTTCGGCCGGACGCGGTCAGCGTGTGTCCGCCGGCTGTCCAGGACATGGTGAGCTGCTCGTATGCGCAGTCCTCATGGAACTGGGCGAGGTACTGACGGACGACGAGCAGGTAGAGCTTGCGCTCGTCCTGTGTCAGCTGCCCCTCGACATCGCTGACGGATCCTGCAGCCGGGGGGCTCGACAGATCGGGCCGCTCGGTCGTCGGAATTATCCCGTGGTGATCAGCTCCAGACTTCTGGAGCAGCTTCGAAGAGAAGACCTCCGGCCGGATAAGCGGCTCCTGGGGCACCATCTTCGAGAGATCGGGAAATTGGGCGCCGCCCTTGAGGTCGACAGGCCGGGTCATGTCCATATTGGAGACGTTGCGCAGCGTCTCCTCGACTTCGTTGACCTGATCATCCTCGAGGTGCGTGCCGCTTGTACGCGGATAGCTGATCAGCTTGTGTGTGTTGTAGAGAGACTGACTGATCTCTTCAGTCTTGGCCGCACTCCACCCCCAAAGGTTGTGCGCACGGATCTGCAGCGTCGAGCTCTCAAAGAGAGTAGGGGGCCGCTGGCTCATCGCCTGGCGATTAACCCCGAGTGGCGCAGACTTGCCCATGATTTGCTGAGCAATCATCCGTGCCTGGGCGACGTCGAGGATCCGTTTGTCTTCGGGCGGACGCAGGTGCATCTCGAAGTCGTGCCCGCCGCCCTGCATCTTGGCGGTAATCTCGTAGTACTGCTGCGACTTGAAGTTTTCGATTTCGCGGGTGCGCTTCACGACCAGCGCCAGGACGGCCGTCTGGACGCGCCCTGCGGAGACGGGCTTGTCATGGCCGTCAGGACGGAATTTCTCGCTGAAGATGCGCGTCAGATTGATACCTTCGATAAAGTCTGACTCAGCCCGGATCTGCGCCGCGATCGCCAACCTGCCGTGGCGCTCATACGGGAGCAGATCCGCGATAGCCTTGCGAAGCGATGCCTCATTGGCGCCGGAGGTCCAAAGGCGCCGCAAGGGCCCCTTGTAACCGAGGTGCGTGAGAATGAGCCAAGCGATATACTCTCCTTCGCGACCGGCGTCGGTCGCGACGATCACCTCGCTCGCGCCCTTCATCCCGCGCTCAATGCAATCATACCAGGGCTGTGCGTCCTCGATAACCTTGAACATCCAGCGGCTGGGGAAGAATGGAAGATGCTCCACCGCCCAGGACTGGTATTTGGGATCGTAGTCGTGGGGCTCCGCCAGAGAGACGACATGACCCTTCGCCCATAAGACGCGACCATCATCCGTATCGCGCCCATGCATTTGGCCTGGGATTCCCCGGGGGTTGCCGAGAACCTGTGCGAGAGCTTTGCCCACGCTGGATTTTTCCGTCAGCCAAACCTTCATCGAGCCATTCCCTGGATGCGCAAGTAGCTATCGTTGTAGGATGGGACGCAATTTTTGGGTAGGAGGCGCTTGCGGGCCGTTCGGGGACAGTGATACCATTCGCTCCGAAGCCGACGGGTTGTCCATCGGTCTCGTGATCTCGGGTGGGAAGCGCACGAAGGTGTGGCCGGTCCCATGGAACAAGGCCAAAGCGCAGCGCCTGCTGACGCGAAGGAGAAAAGAAGATGGATTTCGATCAGAAGACTTCGGACGGTCGTGAATACGCCCGCCTTTTCCCGACCATGAGCGGCGATGCAGGTAACCGTGCTCTTCGGACCACTGCTGTCGAAGCCGGCAACAAGGACATGGTGGGCTGGGATAAGCCGGAGGGGAAGGACATCGAGTGGCGCCTGTACAAGGATCAGATCCCGGCAGGGCTCGACGTCGACGCGAAGTTCGGCAAATTTGTGACGGAAGAGGCCAAGGCGGCGAGCCTGGCCGAGGTCGCTGCTTTCAAGGAGCGTCAGTCGCTCGCGTCGAACGTCACCAAGGCTCCCCGCGGCCAGGAAATCCCCGCTGACGAGCGGATGTACCCCCACGCAAGCGTCCGGGCCGAGTTCGACCGCGACGTCGCTGCGCGCAAGAAGGAGGGCGTGGAGGTAAAGTATGATTCCGGCGCCGGGGCCTTCCACGTCGTGGCTGGCTCGAAGGAGGGCTGGGACAAGTACAAGACGCCTGAGGCGAAGGCGCAGTGGGACAGCGAGGCGACGCTTTCTCGGGCGAAGCGTCGTGAGATGGCGCGTGATGCGGATCGAGCGATCGATGCGACGGCAGAACGCGCTGCTGGTCGACACTTCGTGGCCGACAACGCCAACGGCTTCAAGCTGCTCGACCCGAACGCAGGGCTGTCCAACAAAAAGGCGAATGACGCCCAGATGGCGGCTCTGGGCAAGGCTTCGGACGTCGAAGTCGCTCGCATTCTGGCTCGCACCCGCGAGGCAGGCAGCGAGCTGCGCGACAAGATGACCGAGATCCGCAAGAACAAGGCGCTCGATCTGCATGCCGATAAGGGGCTGACGCCCTCCGAGTTCTACCAGGAAGGCCGCCGGCGTCCGGGTGAAGGCCGGTATGAAGGTGAGGAGCGGCAGCGCAAGTTGGCCGGCGGCGCCGGGCTCGGTCCGACGGAGTTCGCCCAGCTGGTCGCCTTGGAGCGTGGCTATTCGGTCATCCGCAAGGAAGCCATTTCGCGTGGCCTGATCGCAGAGCGTTCGCGTGACCAGGGCCAGTCGAATGACCGCAGCGCCGAGCAGGGCCAGAGCCAGCAGCAGGGCCAGAGCCAGCAGCGTCAGGCGCCGGCGAAGGAGCAGGCGCCCGAGATGGCTGCAGCCGACGCGCCGGCTGCTGACGCGGGCGGCGAAGGCACCCCGAAGGGGCGTGCGCGCAGCAAGCGGAGCTGGGCGAATGCTCTGGCGCAGAACGCGGGCATCGGCGGCTGAGGAAGGAGGTGATCCCATCTGGGATGGAGGGCGCGTAAGCGCCCTTCATTTCGTTTGGAGCATCGGATGAGGGAATGGGCGGACTCCGGGTGGAGTCCGCCCATTTTTTTCACGCGCTATTCAGCGAGGACGCCCATTTCCTGAAGGAACTGCGAGGGTCGACGACTGCGGTTACCCTTGGCCCAGGTGATGATCATGATGCGGCGAGCACGAGTGATCGCTACATATGCGAGGCGCCTCTCTTCTTCGAGGTCACGCACGGTACCATGACGCTGAGAGGGGAACTCGCCCTCCTCCCATTCGGGTGAGAATACGACGTCAAACTCGAGCCCCTTTGCCTTATGGATCGTCATGACGTTTACCCCGGTCTTTCCGGAGTTCATGTCGATCGACGTGAGCGACCCCAAGATCGACTTCACAACCGCTACGGGGTCGCCCGTGTCCGTGGCCGCGTTGTTGGCGAGGGAATCTACCAGCGACACGAACCGTCCGTAGAGATGGTCATCCGGATCCTTCGAGGTCGAAACCATCTCGGGGATTCCCAGCAGGCGCCCAGCTTCCGCAAACGGCGTTGAGGGATTGTCGTGGATGATCTGCCGGATCTTGCCGAGGTTATCGAGCAAGTCGGCGCCGGCGGAGCCGTCCTTCAGCTTGTTCATCTCCCGGTACCGGACCAGGAAGCCGATTGGGCCCATCTTCTGGTCCCGGTTCTTCTCGTTCCACCCAGTCACGCGCTGGACGATCTGGTTCATCATCTGATCGTCAAAAAGGATCTCCGGATACCGGACCATCTTCTCGAAGTTCAGGGGATTGTCGATACCCACCGCTGCCTGCATCCACGCAACAAGCGCGCCGACTGGCCGGGTATGGAGTGGCAGATCCTCGTGCAGATTGATGGGTATCCCCTCGGCACCGAGTTGCGTCGCGATGGTGCCGCAGCCCTTGTTCATACGACAAAGGATCGCCATCCGCTCGTACGGGATCCCCAGCTTCTCGTGCGCGTACATGATATTCTCGAGGATGCGGTCCTTCTCATCCTCGCGATCTTTGCACTCAATCGCGCGTACAAAGGCTTCCTCGTCGGGACGGGTTCGTACATCCTTGTCGTAGCGGTCCGCATTCTTGAGGATGAGCTTGGCCGCCACACGGAAGATCGGCCGCGGCGTGCGGTAGTTGTATGCAAGGTGAAGAACGGCGGCGTCAGGCCAGTAGTTCTTGAATTTGGTGACGTTCTTGATCTCGGAACCGCGCCAGCCATAGATCGATTGATCATCGTCCGCTGCTACGAAGAAGCCGGTATTCTCTCCTACGAGATTATTCAAAAACCTAACCTGAGCCCTCGCGACGTCCTGATACTCATCGACGATGATTTCGTCGAACTTTCCGCGCCAAGTGTCCTGGAACTCTTTGTCCTTTTCAAGCAGCAGCGTCGGCAGGTACAGCATGTCGGAATAGTCGATCATGTCGTAGAGGCGCAGATAGTCCGTATACGCCTGATAGATCGCGATCTCGGCCTCACCGATCCCTGTAGCCCACCGCAAGGCTCCTTTGCGGTATGTGTCCATCGCCACCTCAGGCGGGACCATCTGGTTCTTCGCTTCGTTGATAAAGGCAATGATCTGCCGGACGAGGGTGAATGTATCGACCCCGTCCGCCATGGGGTGGTTGTGCTTCTGCAACTCCTGTTCGATGATTTGGCGCTGTGCGACTTCGTCGATGATGGTCCGGTCGGGGCTCTGCCCCTTACGGATGGCATCCGCCTTCAGGATGCGGAGGCCGATCGAGTGGAGGGTGCCGACCCATGCCTCACGCACATCAGTCTTCAGCATCGGCGAGATGCGTTCAACGAGCTCGTTGGCGGCCTTGTTCGTGTACGTCGATACGAGGATCCGATCCATTGGGATCCCGTTACGCAGCTTGGCAGCGATACGAGCGGCGATCGTCCTGGTCTTGCCCGTACCGGCCGGCGCAATCAGGAGCGCGTGCTGAGCATCGGAGATCGCAGCCTTGTACTGATCATCGCTGAGATCGGCGAGGAGGGCGTCGCAGGCGGCGATGTTAACGCGGCTCCGCTCGACCTCGGGGCGGATAGCGGCAGTCTTCTTGACGTCTGCCACCGTGCCATCGAGGTCGAGGTCGTCGAAAATGTCTTCGTTCTTGAGCTGCGGGTTCGCCATGATAATTCTCCTTGAGAGTTATCCCGAGGCCCATCATGGCGATGGAGCATCAGGCAGCTATTAAATCATCCGGATCCAGGTCGGTGTTACGCCTTGGAGGCGGAGCGATAGTTTTGGGCTGAAGGTGATTGTTTAGCTTTTTCCACTCTTCAATCCGCTTCTCACGGATATGAGGAGGAAGGGGCTGGGCAGGGGCTGGTCCCTTTCCGGTCCGCGGGTTGAACACCTTCGCGGCCATTTCCTTGTTTTGGAACCAGAACACGCTATCCATGATGAACGGCCGGTTCATGAATCCCTGGCAGATCAGCATATGAGTGCCCGGCTTCATGCCGGCGATGTCGCCCGGGCGGATCAGATCGACCTTTTCCAGCCCCTCGGAAACATTGGATTTGCCCCATTCCTTCATGTCGCCGCCGCGGCTCTTCGAGCGCGAGTGCTTCTTGATGGTGGTAGGGCCGACCATGCTGCAGATCAGCTGGACGGTGTCCTTGTCGTTCTGTGGGAGGACATACTTGACCGCTGTCGTCGCATAGATGATCTCCTGATCCTCTTTCGAGTACAGCTTGCCGATCTGAGCCGCCGACTGCGCGACGAGGCAGTAGTAAGTAGCCTTCCCGCGGCCGAGGTCCGGACCGGTCATCACGGCTTCGATGCGGGGCAGCTTTGCGAACTCGTCGAGCATGAAGCAGACAGGGTATTTGCCTAGCTTTACGCCGTTTCGGTTGACCTGATTCGGACCGTACGCGAGGAACTCGCGACTAAACACCTCATAGAGCAGCGACGTGATTGTCGCGAAGGCGGCGGCCTCTGCCTGGTTGACGCAGACGAACAAGGTTACCGGCTTGATCTCTCCCGTTACCGGATCGGGCATCCCCCGCAGGTCAGAGGGAAGGAAGTCGCACGACATGGTGCGTTCGCGCACGGCGGCGTTCTTGAACGGAATGAACGCTTTGTCCATCGTACCGAGGATGCCGGACCGTTCGTTTGGAGCCATCGAGATCAACGGCGTGATTTCCGTCGAGGCGCGTGGATTGTAGAGCTTTTCCTCGCACTCGCCCACGATCGCTTTCAACCAATCGCTGAGCGCATCGCCCTGGTAGAAGCTTTGAGCTTGTGCGGCCTCTTCCTTCTTCCGGTCATTTTCCGCCGCTGCTCGCCGCAGCCCCTCGTTGATCATATCAACGATCATTGGGATGCAAGCTTCCTTGCCGCGCCAGAAATCGGGCAACCCGTCGTAATCGCGGGAGTCATTCACCTTCGAGCAGATGTAGTGGAGAAAGCCGACGAGGGCCGCGCGCCCCTTCTGTTCGAAGTAGTCGTTTTTCCCGCCCTTGTCGCCGCCCGGGGAGAGCACGTTCGCGATCGCGTCGAGGTAGGTGTCTCGCTCCGCCGTGCCCGCCGGCGGCGTTAGCTGCGGAGAGAGCACGTTGAAGCGCGGATAGAAGACCGTCTTCTCGGGGTCATCGAGGTGGTCCGGATCGACCTTGTCAGTCGCCGACCAGTTTATCTCGAAGACGGGACCGATCGACGCCCGATGGCCTGAGCAGGCCTCAAACAGTTCAGGCTTCGGATCGTTGACAATAAAGCTCGAACCGTCCGTCTCGATGATCGATGGCACCACAAAGGTGGCAGTCTTACCCGTACCGGGAGGCGCGAGCACGAGCACCGATAGGGTTTCGATCAGCCCCATCCGATTCTGTGACTTGGGCCAGTTGCCGAGGACCAGCTTGTCACCGCCGATGATGCCGACCTGCTTGCGCTTTTCCATCTCACGCACGTCACGCATGTTGCCGAGGCGCGCGTCGCCGTGGATCAGATCGAACATCCGGAAGGGGTTTACGGCTGCGGCGACCACGGCGGGCGCTGCGCCGATGGCCATACTGAATAGCCCTGCGGCCGCGGTTGCCATCGGCCACTGGTCCCAGGAGTACCTGTAATAGTCGATGATCGAGCGGGGGTTATAGAGGCCACCCATATAGTTGCCGACCTGCTCCCAGGTCTTTGCGTCGAAGTCGCTGTGCGCGAGAAGGGCCGCCAGCGGCGCAAATTGCACCGTCGTTGCGATAAGCGGGAGGGACGCGGCCACGCCGCCCGCTACTACCAGCATTCCCTTGTTCTTCTCAGAAGAATGGTGCGTGGGGATGTTGTCTGCCATTGTGTGATCCCAAACCGTGGTAAATACCGGTTATAGGATGGAATAGGCATAATGGAAGCGCTTTCGGCAAATCCTTGCTTCTAGTCATTCGCCCCGCATCGCGGACGCGAGGATGAGGCATGTTTCAGCCGAGATTGTTTCCCAATCGTCATAAGTTACAAGGGGTACGCCCCTACGCAGTGCGGTCGCGACGGATGCCCCGGTAGTGCCGGCCTCCGGAACCACAAGGTATGCGCATCCTTCAACGAGGGTTCCGGCGACTTCCCAGCCATGCTCGATAGACATGTACTCGAGCGTAGTCCGACGAGAGCTCCGGCCGGTGAAGGAAACGAGAGGCTTCCGATGCTGAACGGCTCTTAGCGCGGCCGCGCTACGCACTGTAGGCAGCCCTCGCCACCGTCTGTTATCTCGCCAGGTGGCCTTCCACCCTTCGTGAGGGGCGATCTTTCCACGGGATATCACGCCGGCAAGGTTGGCCGCGCGCCAGTCCTCCGGCGGCACCATGTGCCGCTCTCCGGCCATGAGAGTGGCGTCGATGTGTGAGCACCAGCTCACTCCATTGCATGAGCACTCGACATCGCCGTCGAGAGGAACCGAGATGTAGTGGTGGACGCCTTGCTCGCTCATGCTGGAGCATCTGAAAACGACGCCCTCGGCTGTTACGATCGCGCCCGCCATCAGGTCTCTGTGCCCCCCGGTTGAGCGTCCTGGGCTCCATAGGATCCCAGCCTTTCAGAAATATCCGAGTTCATCAGCTGGGCGGACTCCTTGGCAGCTGAGGTCTCATCCTCAAGTCGTTCCGCGCGACGGCGGTTCTCCCGCACGTCAACGAATAGTAGCAACACCCACGCTAGCACCAGGACGGCGAGCGCGGCCTGCAGGCCGACGGTCAGTCGCTGATACATTTCGCCATCGTACCCACCATAGATAGACGAGAAGGCGCCCGCTACGACGGCTGCCAGCAGAACGGGCAGACGATCGGCTGCGAGCTGACCAGGGCTGCGCACCGCTGGGGCATTTACCTCGCGATGCTGGTGCCCATTGCCGGCGTTGAACAGGAACACAGGCCGCTCTGGATGGACGCTTACACCAGTCTCGACGTACAGCGAGTACAGACGGTCCCCGGTGCGCACTTCGGCTGGAAATCGTCGCACGATTTCACCAGCGTCGCCGGTGTCCCATACCATCGAGATTCTCTCCATGGTCGCGGAGCCAATCCCCGCCTGCAGAAGAGGTCCTTTGCCTTGGTCGACACCGGCCACGACCCCGGCCCGCAGGCGGTACGTATTGTGACGCCTGGGTATGATTTTGTCGTTCATCTTAATGTTCAGTTCCCTGTCAGGCTGCCGCCCGTGCCATTTCCTTCACTGGCGAAAAGCTCCGCCTGTGATGATCGGTAAAACCATGAGACCTGAGTCCGTCCTGATGCTTTTTCGTGCCGTACCCCTTGTTGGAGGCCCAGTCGTAGTGGGGGAACTCCATTGCAAGATCGGTCATCAAGGCGTCGCGGACTGTTTTGGCGACGATGGATGCGGCAGCGACCGTCGGGCAGTAACCGTCGAGGCCGTCGTGCGTGATCACGTTGTATCCCCTCTGACCGATGCCTGGGTCGAGCGGTCCGTCCACGAGGACAATCTTGGGGCGTAGCGGCAAGTTGCCGAAGGCTCGGCGCATCGCGAGGAAGGTCGCTTCAAGGATGTTGTAGCGATCGATCTCCTCGACCGTAGCGATCCCGATCCCGACGTGAGCGCAGCTCATAATCTGGGGGTACAACGTCTCGCGGCGCTTCGCGCTGAGCTTTTTTGAGTCGTTGATACCCAGGGGGAGGTCCCTGGTGCGGAAGGAGACTGCGGCGGCATAAACCGGACCAGCGATGCAGCCACGGCCAACCTCATCGATGCCACAGATTATCTCATCCGTTCCGCGGCAGCAGGGCACTGACGGATGGTAGTCCATATGCTTGAGCGGTTTTGCCATGATGACCTTTTAGGATGGGGGTTCGATGCGCGCAAATTCACGCACCGGCACGTAAGACCTCGTGTAGCTTTTCGGCCGTCTTCTTGCCGATACCGTCGATCTCGGCGAGGCGCTCGACGGTAGCTCGGGCTATGCCGGCGACGGAGCCGAACCTCTTCAGAAGCGCCGTGGATCGGGCGGGAGAAATACCAGGGATCGTTTCGAGCATCACTTTGGCGATCTCGATTGGACCTGCGCCTTTGAGGCGGACTGGTTCGAGGTCGAACTTGTTTCCAACGCCGAAGAAGTGATCTCTGATCGAAGTGACGATAGCATATACGGTGTGGGCCTGGTCGATCGTCTCGACGATGGGCATACGCATTCCGAAGACCAGCCTGCTCTGCATTGCCGCCAGCTTCGTGATCGGCAGGGACCGAGAGCCGAACACCCCTCCTTCAATGATGAAGCAGCAGGGGGAACCGTGCTCGCTGAGAGCACGGACCTGAGTGGTCATCCGTCCATCCTGGAGGGAGGCCACCAGGTCTGAGGATGTCTTTCGCTCGAACAGCAACTCGCGCGAGCCGTGGCGAGCTCGAAAATCTCCGATCGGCAGTCTGCTGCGGATCACGTGCAGGTTTGGCACTCCCGTTAGGCGGGTGAGCAGCCAATCGTTTTCCCGGTCATCGATCTCAAGCGTCACGGCCTCGGGCAGTGGGGTAGAGAGGCGATCCGGGTGAAGTCGGTCGGTATCTTGAGTGCCGTACGGCCCCTTTTGCTGATACTTGGCTTCGCCACGATCCTGCGACGGCCTGCGTTGATGTTCCTTTCTCGAACGGTGCTGGCCCCCCTCAGCCGCATAACCGTGAGGTCTCTCGTGGCCCTCGCGCCGGGCGTGACGTCGGTCTTCGCGATGCGGCGGACCTTCTGAGGTTTCCGGGCGCGGCCGCCAGCGATCGTCGACATCGTGGCCTCCGCTACGGCGACGTACATGGCGGGGAGCGCGTTCTTCACGCACGATCCGCACAAGGGCAGCATAGGTTTCGGGCATTGGCTCGAAGATCATTCGGGCCAGATGGTCGGCAGCGTGGCGGCTAAGGCCGCCGTCCTTAGCCCCATTCCATGACGGAGCTCCCGCTTGGCCGGCGGAGGCATAGATGACGGGATATCCAGGGATCGAGACGTAGACGCGAGTTCGAACCTGAACGCCATCGGGAGAAGGAGGGGTGTAGACGCTGTAGGATATGTCGGAATGCTCGAAGGTGCAGTGCTCCGGCAGCTTCCGCCTCGCCTCGTCGATCTCGCGCTTGATCGTAGCCAGTTCGATGCTGTTCTTCTCGATATAGGCCCGCATTACGGATCCCAGAGGATCGACCGTAGGGCGAGCATACAGCCCGTTCTCGACCCGACGTATGAAGCCCTCCTTCACAAGGGCGTCGAGACCTGAAGCTACGTTTGGGCCGATCTTGCGGCGCAGTTCGCTGACGAGCGCGACATCCTGCCGCTTGAAGAACCGCCTGAGTTGGTCGGGAACTGTCTCCCGTTTTGCCTCTTTGACGATCCGGCGCGCCTCTTGTTCTTCGAGGCGCCTCGCACGGGCTTCCAGCGTTTTACGATTGACGGGCTTCGCCCCTGTCTGCTCGATCTTCGCCAGTACCCGCGGGTCGTCGGGGAGAACGCCTGGGAAGGTATAGATGCCCACTGCGGGGTTGCCGAGATCTCCCCGCGAGACCATTGGCTGAAGTGCTCGAGCGGCCTCTTCGCCCAACCGCCGCACGAGATCGGCCTTGGCGAAAACCCGAACGTCAGACGCATACATCCGTACCTTGTCCGTCGAAGTCATGCCCGACGGCATTGACCTGGTAGCGGGCCGGTCCAGAAGTGCTGTAGCCATTCGTATATTCCCCTTTCGTTCTCCTTCGGCCTTCCCCAATGCGTCGGCAGGGAACAGGCTCGGATAAAGGCTTGGCGCGCCACATCACAGGGCGTGCCCGCGAAATATGATCTTATCCGCCTATCCCAGTGCTATCCTGCTTTTGTTGTTACAATCTTTCGCGATAAGGGCAAACAGGAATACGTAAGATCCTACCCGCGACAACTCGAGGGTGGCGCCTGAACCGGCGGAAAGCCTGCCCAAAGCCTGGTCGCCCAGCCTAAAGTTCGTGCTTTCGAGTATAAAATCGCGAGCTCAGTATCCGCTGTCTCACGGGAGAGCTTTGGCTGCAAAAGTGATGTCTTCAAGTTTGAGCTGGCCGGTCCCAGCGACCGAGTTCGCCGCGCGAACCAGCCGGGCAGCTGTCAGAGCCCGAAAGCCGGGCGTTTCTCAGGCTTTGACCTGCAACGTCACCCTCGACGCGCAACCGAGAATGTTACCTTTTCGATCGCTGGCGTAAGCCTCAGCGACAGCTGATGTAGTGGGATGAAATCGGACTGTGAACGTCACTGCCTCGGTATTTTCGTCGATTCCCTGACAGCCCCGTTTAAGATAGACCGTTCGAGTCCACTCGTCACCAGGAACTGTTCGTGCCCACCCGTCGGCCCCACCGAGAAGGGCGTCGTTGCCAAAGTCATAGTCTTGGAGGGCAAGATTAGCAGCGTTCTCGCGAAGCCTGTCCAACATAGTTCCTCCTATTGATATTGCTGCGCACGTGTCATTTGTCCGACGCCGGCCCTTACCAGCTAGCGCGCAGCCCGAAACGAACTATTCTGGAATCGCTCGACCCCGTAGTGGCAAATGACTGCAGCAACGCGCATTGTGTCCATCGCCCTTATACCTTTGAGCCACGCTTCCATTTCCCGAGCCTTGGCCTTGTTTCCAGCGAACCGATGATCCGTCCGACCGAGAAGGGAGGTCACCATGTTCTGCTCGAGATCTTCGAAGTCCATGAGCAGGCCGGCGGCTAGGGCGATTACTGCGGCGACCCGCTCGCAAAGTGAGCTATGCTCGGTATGGAGAAGGCGCGTTCGTCGCTCGAAAAGGTCGTAGGCTTTGTTTTCGGGCGACGACCAGGCGGTAACGATGGCGTCCACCTTCGCGTGGAGCTTCCCCAGTCCGTCAAACTCGTTGACCAGGAGATAGTCGTGAGGCAGCGACTTGGTCTCAGAAACATGACTGTTGGCTGCTACAGCGCCGGGCGCGTCGACCAAAATGACGACGCCGCCACGATTATCTGTCCAATTGATTTCCACGGGGTATCGCGCGGACTCGTTCACCAACCTCTCAAAGTGAGAATGCCGACGCTCCCACATATCGAGGAAAAAGTGCGCATCGACGGCCCCCGTCTCACTGCTCGTCGTCCTGCCGAGCGCGTTGCGCAAATCGTACCCGACAGCCTGCAGAACTTTCCTGCCACTGAGCCACTCATAGCCAGGGATCGGCTCTGCCTTTCGCTCAGTCGTCAAACGAGCCACCGCATCGCTGCGCGAGCAGCCCATCCGCTCGAGCAGAGGAATGGCCATTGCCACCATCGGCTCATTGATGTGATCTCCGCCGTAGCCGTATCTTTCCCTCAGATAATTGGCGACCTCGGACTTACCGACCTGGCCAACGCCGGTTAGCGAGATGACCGGGGGCAGGACTATGTGCATCATAGGCTCTTCCAATAGATGGTTCGTTACCGAACGAGACGGGATCAAAGCCACGCACGAGGTCAGATCGACACCGGGGGGGGCATGTTTCCGGATGGGATGCCCGGCGATCCGCAGTACTGCGGGGGGCGCGGGGTAGCAACTCCGGTTTTGCGGAGTCGCTGCCCGGGAGGTGCTCTTTCGCGCGGAGGTCAAAGAACTGGGCGCTCGCCGATACAGACCCCTCCCGGACGCTGAGCACATCGAGCCGGATCCGGTGGCGGCTGTAGTTCAGGCGGTAGAACGCCGGCTTGTCACGCCCGATGCCGCGGATTCAAATTCCGTCGGTCGCTCAAAGCGTGATTGCAACCTCCTGAAGGTCGCTCTCGATCGTGATCTTGTAGTCCAGGCCGGTGTCGACGTTCATCTGCATGAGTTCGTCGTGCGTCAAATCCTCTTCGCTCGCAACGTTCTCGTACACGATCCACGGTTTGATTTCCGTGCCGTCCGGCAGGCGAAGGCACGTGATCGCGCCGGTGGGCGCCCGAACGATGAGGGTGTCCTCAGGTACGTTGATGTCCTCGGTGACGGTGACGCAAATGGTGGGCATGGTATTGGTCCTTCTTCGGGGCTGGGATTTCCTGCAGGGCCTGTAACTCAACGGGATAATACGCCGCATTACGAAGCCAGAGGCTGCAGTTTAGAATGATACCGGGGCGGCTTGGTTCAGCGACGCAGCATCATAGCTGAGTGTGGACAAAACTGGATGCGATGACCGTGTCATCGATCAGAACATCCTCGATGGCCATATCAACAATGTCATCGGGTAGAATACCCCGACTGGAGAGCAGAGTTGCAGCCTCGCTCAACGGCGGCGCTCCCGCGGGGCTGAAGACTTCGTGAACATCGTCTTCGTAGACGCCGCGAGCGTTGATGTTGTCCGCCATGATCTTCGGCGTTGTGGGCCCGCTATAGGTGCCGAGCGTGATTGAGAAACGAGCGTCAGCGATCGCTTCGCCGTTCGATGTCATGATAACGCTTCGGGTTTTCACCATCCAGCGGATATCGACTCGCTCAAGGACCAGCGCGCATGAAGGCATACAGGATTCTCTTTTGTTCGGGGTGGAGGGGAGCCAAGGATGACCCAGCGTGGTTTGGCACCCCGAGGCGGGCGCCGACGTCGTAGCTTGGGAAGCTGGGGGCTAAGACCCCGGTGTGGACAACTGCGCTTCGGCTGTCATTTCGATCCCTCATCAAGGGTCCTGTCTGTGCCAGCCTCTACCACTCTCATAGCGAGATCTGGTTGATCGTGAGCGCCCGTAGTTCACCAGTTCACCCTCACCTCCATCAGGCGTATCGGTGATAGACCGCGTTACGAACGCCGTGATAACTTCATCGAGCGGCGGACGACTCGGTTTGTCGGCAATGGGGATGCGGTTTTCATGTCCAGCACTCGAAGACCTGTTGTTGTAGCAGCGTTGCTCTTAGGCACGGCGAACCCGTTTTCGGCGATAGCCGGGCTCCCTCTTCAAGTCGTTCCTGCCAGTGCGCAAAGCTCGCCTCCCAAGATCGGGTCGAACGACGTGCTTGTCCTTGGGGAGAGCCACGGCACAGAGGAGGGGCCCCACGCCGCCCTTGCCACCGTACGCGCTCTGGCGAAGCAAGGACGTGTCTTAGTGGGGGTAGAATTATCCCCGGACACTGGCTCGCTATCCTGTGATCCGGGCAAAGCACCCGTTCCGGCAAGCTGGCGACTGGAAGCGGCGGACGGCCGGACGAGCGCAGCTCAGCACGCATTCATTTGCGCGCTGCGGCCCCTCGTCTCCTCCAAGCAGGTTGAATTGGTTTACCTAGACACTTCTCCGCGTTCGCGCGGGTTCGATCAGAGAGCTGCAGACCTGTTCGGTGAAGTGCTAGCCCGGAGGCCCGGTTATCGAGGCTTTGTCTTCATCGGCAACACGCATGCGCGCAATAAAGGAAAGTCGGTCGCCGCGTATTTGAGAGAGAAGGGGCTTGCCGTTACCTCCGCGACGCTGTCGAGCACCGACCCTTCAGGAAAGGCTTGGCAATGCGGCCCGGACGGTTGTGGAGACAAGCCGGTCCGATTGGCTTTTTGCCAGCCTACAGCCAGTGCGACGCAGCTGCTGTGGATCCAGGCGGCTGCCATTGACTGGGACTATTGCGCTTCGGTGCCCCGTCTGACCGCGTCGCCACCGCATGCAAGTCGCGTTAAAGAATAGCTAAGTAACGGCTTCTCTATTTACTTGACAGGGGCTTTCATCGACTTAGGCTTCTCGTGCTCCGGATGGGCCTGGAGCAATGAGAGGAGTGTATCCGTATGTCAGCCGATCAGGTTCGCATCCTCGGCCGTACGATGGCCACGGAACTCACCAGCGACGAGGTTAACTCCGTTGCCGGCAGTCTTTTGTCCTATACTGGCAACGGCGGCGGCGGGAGCAACCCTAGCTGGACGTACATGGGGATGAGCGGAAACGCCAAGATGTATGACGAAGACGATTGCAACGTTGATGAATCCTTCCCGTGATCCGCTAGGGTCGCCGGGAAATAACAAGGAGGTGCTTCGTGGCTAAAGTGCTTATTGTCGGAACGCCGAATGACTCTCACGTTGCAGCTGTGCGTACGGGTTTAGCACTCTTTGGAAGCACCTCCTATGTTTGGGCTCCCGGCGATCTGCCGGACTACGCATCTTCGTCTGTTCTGATTTCGGATGACGGAAAACTAGAAGCAGTAACCGTCAACCACGCAGACGAGTCCGTGTTAGCGAGCGACTTCGATCTGCTTTGGAATCGCCGCCGGGTGGCATCCAGGGCTCCGGAATTTGCCTCCGAGTATGACGTCAAAGTCATCGAAGAGGAATGCTCCAGCCATAACGAGGGAATGCTCTACATATTTTCGATGTTGATGCCGGCAGTCAATTGCCCGAAGGCGCAGCGGGTTGCCGACAGGAAGTCCGTGCAACTCCTGGTCGCAAACTCCGTCGGTTTGAAAACGCTGCCAACGCTATGTTCGAATGATCCGCGGTCAATCGAGCAGTTTTACGATCGCTTCGCACCTATTGTCGCGAAGCCCTATCGGCCTCACGGTTGGATCGCCGGTGACAGCACCTTGAATGAATTCACATTCGAGATGCCGCCGCCCGAGCAGTGGAACCCGAAAAGCATCGAGCTTTGCCCTATGATCTTTCAGAAGAAGGTCGAGCGCCTCTATGAGGTTCGAGTAATCGTTTTTGGCGACAACATCTTTGGAGCAAAAGTCGTAGGCAGTGAAGGTGCCACCGACTCAAGGCTCGAATCCATGTTAAGCCGGTTTTCTCTTGTCAAAGAGATTGAGGTTCCGGCGGAAGTGCGCGGTGCGTGCGTGGCCTACTTGGAGAGCATGGGCATCCGATACGGCGCGTTCGATTTCATTGTAGACGCGGACGAGGTTTGGCATTTTCTCGAGTGCAACGAAGCCGGCCAGTTTCTGTTTCTCGAAGAATTCGATCCTTCGATGAGGATTCTGGACGCTTTTTGCCGTTGGCTAATCGAGGTCGCCGGCGAGACGGTCCCCGCTGACGCTCCAACGCTATCGTTTAAGGAAGCGATCCATTCAGAGTTGGGGCAAAGGTTTGTCGCTGAGAGCCGTAGCCACAAGACCGTCCCACGGGACGTGGTCGAAGAGCGCGTGCCAGCGTAGCAGGTTGGTGGGTCTGGATCCCCCGCGTCTGGTCCCGGGTTACACTCCCAACGGTGGTTAGACCCTTATCCACCTCTATGGAGAAGTGGCGCCGGGCCCCGAGCCTAGGATCGTGGAGGGGAAGCTGGAAGAGGCTCGACAGCCTTCCATGCACTAAGCGCCTCGTCGTCGGTGTACTGGACAGGGAAGACGATCGGCATGCCGACTGCTGTGCAAAAGGCCTCCATAGCCTCGTCCATTTGTTTGGCGGCCTGCATGTGCTGAAACGTCACTCGCTGCCGGCCGTCACGTCCTACGGGCGCTGACGAACGGGCAGTTCGATCGCGCATGATGGCTCGCGCCATAGCGGCCGCCAGTTCCAGAGGATCGCTCACGAGCGGCACTTTCCAGCGGCGGAGACCACCGTCGCGATGTCGCCGGCTTCTGAGACGACAGCGTCTTCACCGTCGTACAAGGCCCATAACGGCTTCCGAGGGCCGCCGTCAGTCTGGGCGACGATGCACAAGGGGCCGTCCTTCTCGACAAAGCTCAGGCCGTCTTCCAGGTTTACACTCCAAACAGCTGGAGAAAGGCGAGCTTCTGCAAATAGGCAAGCATCGAGCGTTGTCTCGGCGTCGGCAATCGCTTCGTCTCCGGCTGCTTTCGCCGCGCCGACGTCGTCGTATGGGGTGGCGCCCGCCGCGCGCGTGTCGCTCAGCCAATATTTGCCGTGCTCGCGGGAAATTTGAAGCATCTCGCGTTCTTCGGTGAAGAAATCGACGAGGCTCATCTCAGGGAAGTGGCGGTAGAGGAACGCGCCAGCGTCATCCCATAGATCCATGGTGTTCATCGTATCATGCTCTCGTGCGGGTTTGAATCCGTCCCCCGGATTTGCTCGTGCGACCTCGGTTGCCCGGTTGGCTCAAGGGGCAGTTTCGTGGATCCTGAGCGCAGCAGCGCGCAAGGCGTCAGCATTGCTGTCGTAGACGGCCCAGTCTTCGCCATCCAGCTCGACAACATCGTATAGCCGCAGACCAGTTCCGATGACCTCGGTAACCAATGGCGGATTATCGGCGTCGATTTCTTCCGCAATTTCCCGTGCGGTACTGCCCGGTAAAGCGTGGAAGTATGAGATAGTGCCGTCGGAGGCGGGGATGGCGTACCATCGCCCCTCTTTGATCTGAAGCGTCTTCATGCTTGATCTCGTCAGCGATTGCTGATGGAGGTGATCTCGATCCCCATCTCGTCAGGACCAAGGGGATCGGGATTGCTGCCGAAGATCGCTTCGTAGGCGAGCTCGTGGAGCGGAAGTTCCATGTGGTGGTGGGGATCCACGTCGAAACCGGAGCGCGACATGCGATCCGCTGCGATCCGGCGCAAACGCTGTTCGTTGAGCACCCGCAGATTCACCACGAGCGTCACATTCTGTTCCTCGCCTTCGGCTCCTGCAGTTTCGCCAATGATGATGGCTTCACTCGACTGGATAGTGTCCATGGTCGGATTCCCTCAAGGATTGGCAGGCGCAGGCGGGGTGCCTGGCTGAGGGGGGCTCGCAGGCTGGCGGTCGATGAAGTCACGCCACACGAGAATAGAGGCAGCCATGACTGCGGGTCCGACGAACAGACCAAGCAAGCCGATTGTCTCGACGCCCCCAACGATGCCGATAAGCACCCACATGAAGGGCAGGCTGGTTGAGCCACCGATGAGCTGCGGGCGCACCCAGTGGTCCGCGACGAAGTTCAGGACGAACCCAAAGGCGCCGATCACGACCGCCGCAACGATCGCCCCCTTGATAAGGAGTAGTGTGAGAGCGACTAGCATCACGACCAGGAGGCCAAAGGGCACCATCGCGCCGATGCCGGTAAGGAGACCCAGCAGGATCGGGTGGGGTACGCCGGCGAAGGCGTAGGCGATGGCCATGATTACGCCTTGGGCCAAACCGACAAGCACAAGGCCGTCGATCGTACCGCGGACCGAAGCAAGGATCTGACCTCCGATGCGTTCTCCAGCCGGACCGAAGGCGCGCGTCGCGCCGAGGCGAAGCTGCTGAACCACCTCGTCACGATCACGAATGAGGAAGAAGAGCGTCGTCATGGAGAAGCCGAAGATGACCGCGCGGTGCATGACATTCTGGCCGACGACCTTGGTATGCGCGAGGATGGTGTCCGCGTTGAGGCGGCGCAGTTGCTCGGCCGCCCCCTCGGGCGTCGAAAGATGGGTCTGCCACCACACGATCGCACGTTCTGACGCCCAGGGAATGTGGGACAGCCACGCCGGGACGGGCACCCCATTCGCGGTAGTAGCTGCATACCATGCCGCTATGCCTCTTGCCTCGAGCAGAGCGCTCGTGAGGGCCATCGCGAGCGGAACCACAACTAGGAGGGCAACGGCGGCCGTGAGGATACCCGCGACTGTCGCATGATGGCCGGGAAGGCGACCCAGCATTTTTCGGCGTAGTGGGTCAACCGCCACCGCTACGACCCCAGCCCACAGGACTGCCGGGATGAAGGCGAAGCCGATCCAACCGGCGGCCAGGGCGAGGATGATAGCTAGTGCTATCCGCGCGGCCATTTGTCTACTTTCCATCAGCTGTTCTCTTTCCAGGCATTAATGGGCCGGTCGAAGGGTTAGTATTTCTGAAGCTCCGCGGCACCGGAGTGGTCCAGTCGTGAAACCGGATCGCAGCACGTTTCCATCCCATCCATGCGAGGATCTGGACCAGCGGATGTGCGACAAGGTTATGAAACGCCCAGGCGTGCGGCCTCCAACGCAATCGTAGACCTTCTACAGCGCTAGGCTTCAGGGCCATGATGGCCTCGATTGCATCGAAACCACGAGCGTCGTGCTCCTCACCGCTTTTCGTGACGATGCGTATCACACCGTGCTCGAGCTTAGATATGTCGAGGTAGTTTACATCGGTGAAGGGTATCAGAAAGCAGTCGGCTTTGAGGGCCAGAGGCGGCGCGGCATCTTTTAGGAAAGGCACCGGCGATCCAGTTCAAAAAGGTGGATTTCTTGCCAAACCTTACATCGCCTGGCGGTGGTCGTCTCGCCGGGGCACCCGGGGCGGGCTTGCCTATGCATGGTGAGACCGTTGAGAGGGACTAGCTGACCGTAGGCCGGCTACTGTCATGGCCATTGCCTCGTTCACGCCGGCGTTGGGCATGCTCCAGCCGATCGCGGCTTTGGTGGATACCGTCGGCTTCTCGCCGAGTGGGGAATTCAGAACGAAGCCGACCTTCTGGAGGAGCAATCGAGCCGCATCGATCGATAAGGTGAACTTCGGCACGCGCCAGTTCGACGCAACCCCCTCGACGTCGAGCGGGTATTTCGCCAGCGCGGAGCCGAACCACCTTCCCTGTACGATTTCTGCCGGCAACACTGGATCCGATCCCCGCGCTTGATACGGCTTGCCCAGGGACGATCCGATGATGAGCCACACGTAACAGTCGAGCAGCCGTGAGGGCGCGTGGGCAGCTTCGATCATGTCGGCCAGCGCGAGGCGCTCAGGGCAATTCACGCTGCCACCAAGCCGCCGGTTTTCGCCTGCAGGTCGAAATTGCGCTCAATGAACGCGATAACCTCGTCCGGGTCGGCATCCTTGGGAAACACGACATTGGGGCCATGGTTGTCGAGCATGACGGCATGGATGCCATTGCTGATCGGGCGGAGCCCGCTTGAGGTGGCCTGGCCGCATTGGTGGCTTCCGCACTCATTGCGCCACTGATCTGCTGTGCCGATCGCCAGAACGTCAGGAGCATCTTCACGCATCGGAACATGCGCGTGGACGATGCAGTCGAGGTTTGGGTGCTCCGTGAATACGATACGCTGGGACTGCCCTCCGACAGAGGGCTTCGCGCCATAGGCGAGAACACGGTCGAAGCCTTCGTATTCAACCTGCACCAAGCCGATCTCCGGGAGGCGGTTGAAGTCCTGCTTTCGCTTGGAGGTCAGGATCGTGCGATCGTCAACACGGACGGCGAAGTGACCAGCCGTCACGCCGTTTACAGGTTTGTAGGCTCCGCGTTGTATGAGGTGGTCAACGACACTGCGGAGGCTCGCCGGAACACGCGGATCAGACCAGGCGACGGAAGGCGCGTCGATAACGGTAGAACGAGTGAAGGTGTTCTGCAGACGCGAATGGAGCATCAGCGCAAGAGCGGAAAGCACACTGGCTCGGTCTATGGTTTCACAGTAGCGCGTCTCTTCAGGCGCCACGATCATGTTATTGCGAGTGACGGTGTCGTTCGCCAGCATGAGGTTCAGCGAATCCCGCTTGAGGGCCTTCAGCGCTATTGCGTACTGGTCGTCCGACGATGCGCCCGTTGTGGTCTTGAAGCCTACAACAAAGATATCCTTCCGCTCCTTGCGGATGCGCGAGATCAACTTTTCTGCCGGCGTGATGTTGATGACCCGTGGACCGTCGGCAGTCCGGAAGCGATCGCCGTGGAAATCTCCCGGGCGTCCTTCCACCACCGCATCATAGTCGCACAGCGCAACATTCATGATGATGCAACGCGTGTCAGGATCGGCGATCAGCGCGTCGATGTGCTCCGCAACGTCGACGTTCGTGACCAGGCTGCTCGCGGGATCAGCCATTTTGGTCAGTGTGAGAACGACCTCGCAGCCGATATCTGCTACCCGGGCCGTCCCGTCACCGGCCAGGTCTTCAACACGAACTCCGTTTCGAAGACTATGGGCGATCTGCCGAGCTGTGCCTCCGAAGGCGGGAGCGCACAGAGACAAGTGGTTAGCCACCGGTGAGAATGTACCTCCCCCGAGGACGTGAATTTTCTTCATTTTCATTTCCTTGTGCCGGATGACTAAGCGCAACCGCCCGCCGAAGTGTAGCAATGATTAGGAAAGGCATGTGCCAAACCGTAGCCGACCGCGCGACCGCGCGCGATCCGGAAAGAGATCAAGAGCTATCAACGCTCAGAGCGCCTCGGATCGCTGGGATCGGGTGTTACTTCGACAGACTGGTCTCAGGCTGGAGCAGGCCGGTGCGAGCTTGCCACTCAAGGTGCTCCATGAGATTGCCGCGCTCTCCCATTGGACGCTTCATCCAGGCCTGGGCCTTCTCGGGGGTGTTCACTTCCCCGAACGGAGCATCTCGTTCGGTAATCATTCGCATGATGCGCCCGTTGTAGCTGACCGTACCGCTTGCGGCTCTGTCGGCGATGTCAACGCACAGGCATACCGAGAGCTTGTCGAACACGCTCTTGCAGACAAACATCGAAAGCATAATTCGCCTTTCCCGGATTGTTTCATCACACCGATGTTCGCCGATGGGCCTATGATCCCGGTTCGATGATCATGACCGGATCAAAGCCGGGGATCTTGAGAGGGTGCCCCTCTTCCAGCGCGCCCTTGATGGTACCGCGGCCGCTGCTCAGGACTCTATAGCGGCCTTCCGGCAGGTCCACGAGAAGAGTTCGACGGTCCCGTTCGACCTCCTCGACGATTTGACGAGCCTGGGATACCCGGCGAATGCTCGTGAAGAGCGTTATCAGAGTGGAACGGTCTGCAAACCACACCTTGGGACTATCGATTACCAGAAGGTCCCGGAGTACCCGAAACCCCTCAGGAAGCTGGTACTCGCCGTCCTGAAAATAACGGCAGACGATGATGCTCGTGGCATCGGCCAGTACAGTGAGGCGGTCGTATGCAGAGGCGACTGACACGAAGCCGTAGTCCCGAGCGTAGCGCTCGGCCTCCCGCTCGTTTTCCATCTGCAATCCCACACGCCACGAAGTCCGCACATCAACGAGCGCGGCGAAGTCCGGCGCAAGCGCTTCGGTGACAAGCGATGGCGCCAGGATGCAACGCCCGGTTGGGAGGCATATTTCGAAACTATGGAGCTCGGCTGGGGGCAGATCTTCCACCGGCTGCAGATCGTTAGACCTGTCAGTGCGGCGGCCGATCACCAGGTTCCAGCTCCGGATCTCATAATCGAACTCTTCACCTGACACGAGGTCCGCTTCGCGGCTGCCGATATGCCACCAGCGAGCGTCACCCCGATTGATCTTCGCCATGACCTCGTCGAGGGCTTCGTCGAACTTGCTGTCATCCACGGGCGCCCGTCGAAGCCCGGACGCGAGACGGATGAGATGGATGAAGATCAGGTGGTGCCCGAACTGACTGGCCACCTCTCTTGCTCCGCGAAGCCCCTGCTGCGCATCCGTGCTCCACATCAGGTTCCAGCTATCAACAAGCTTTAGACGTCGATTAGCGAGGCCTTCGTAAGGCTGGATGAGCCTTGCCACCCGAAGGGACTGGAGGTGATCCGTAAGCAGTTCCAGGATTTCAGCTTCAACCACGGCTTCCCGGGTGCCTTTGGCCCGGGATCTGAGCAGCGCGCCTAACCTTCCGCGGCCGATCCGCGCAGATAGCGATGGCGATCGTGTCATCTCACTCCCTCCTGATACGGAGTACCGAACTTGGGGCTGAGGTCATTCGAGGAGATCATGACGCTGTCCTTTTGGGAGGCAGTCACAGGCGAAATTGTTCGCCAAGCAGTGATCACAGGATCTCGATGGCCTCGCCGCGGGACGGAATGAACAACCTCGTATAGAAGGATGTGAGTTCCGCGTCCGTCATTGCTGCGAGGTAGTCACAGATGGCCCGCAGGCTTTCTCCCGACTCCGCATAGCGTTTTCGCTCTGCTTCCGGCAGATACGCATATGGCTGGGACGCCAAGACATCGAAGCTCTGCATCAGCATTTGTTGCCCGCGGTGTCGATGCGCTTGAACGCGGCTCGATTTGATCACGCGCTGATGCACGAAGCGCTTGAGGGCGTTAAGCAGTGGTTTGGCAGTCTGCTTCATCACAGCCTCCCATCGGTACAACGGGTGACGGAACTGCGACCGCTCGCGGACGTCGCCAGATTTAATGAAGAAGTTCACGATCTGGCCGATCTGCTTCTTCGTGGTCGAGGGGTCGCGGAAGAGGGCGCTAACGAACTTGTCGTAGTTCACGTTGACGGTTCCGTCATAATCGTCGGGATAGCGCCTCGCGAGGTGCCCCAGGAAACTGCCAAAAACCTCGGCGGTTATCTCTTCCCGGAACTGCTCCTCTTTCACGAACTTTAAGACGATGGCATCTTCCAGATCGCCGGTCGAGTATGCTGCGTCGTCACTCAAGTCCATGAGCGAGCAATCGAAGCTTTTGTGCCCACCAGTGCGGATCAGTTCCGCGTCTTCCTGCGCAAAAGGCGATAGAAGCCAGTCCACGACGTCCCGCTCGCAGTCCATGTAACATTTGGGCGGCGAGTAAGCTCGATCGTCGAGGATGATGCGGCCGGTGATTGGCGACCGGGCGTCGGGGAATGCGGGAGTGAGCCCGCCGGCCGGTTCCAGCCGGCGCAGTTCCTCGGAAAACGAGCGTGGGTACTTCAGCACGCCGAGCATCGTGCGCCGCGTCAGATTTGACCCGAAGCCTGGGGTATACTTCTCCAGCTTCGAGATGATGCGCAGCGTCTGCCCATTCCCTTCGAACCCGCTGTCGAGAGCCGGATGAGCACGCATCATCGAATAGTGCAGGGCGGTCTCGCCTGCATGCCCGAACGGAGGGTGCCCTATGTCGTGCAGCCAGCAGATGGCCTCCATCTGCTTGTCTGTTGGGAGTAAGCAAAGCAAATCCGCCGGGTAGGGGCGGCAGCGGATCTCCTCGAGCACACCCACGCCCACCTGGACCACTTCGGCTGAATGAGTCATCCGCGTGCGATGGAACGAGCCGTCCGAGATTTCCAGGATCTGGGTCTTGCCCTGAAGCGCACGCCAGCTCTGGCTGTGCATAACCCTGGAATAATCGATACGGTCTGGGCTGCGCACCTCATCGTCGTGCGGCCGAACCGGGAGCCGCCGTTCGCTTAGAATCTTCATGATTTTCCTCTTTGCGGATGGAGACGACTCTCACGCTTCCCTGCGGTAGCAAACCTAACACCACACCGAAACTCGTATGCCTTACGTCGTATCCTAAAACATGCTGAGCGTCTGCGGGTTCTACCCCGCCTTCGACTCTGTGATGGATGAAGAACAAAGGGGGCTCGAGCCCCCATCCCATAAGGGCCGGACCGCAAACCCTGCGGTTCCGCAGCTTAGGCGGACGCAGCCGGCTCTTGAGCCTCCTGTTTTGGCAGGACGACGTTGAAGGCGTCTCCACCCGGCGCGGGAAAGGTGCCTCCGTTCGGTTGCCACTTCCAGCCACGCTCGACCCTCAACCAGTGGCCGCCCATCAACGCGAGCGCCTTAGTTCCAAGCGGATATTCGGACCACGGACGGTCAACGCGCCGACACTGGCGAAACTCATGGTCGAGACCGCCCGGGCGGAGGTTCGCTTGGTTCTTCATCGATCATTCCTCCCGGCACTTCAGATTGGGCAGCCCAGCCATCGCCAGAGAGCTGAGTGTACAGGGTTCGAGCGCCTCTCTGCGCGCGCTCTTTCCCCGATACTTCCCGCTCTGGTCCTGCTTTGTTCGCTTTTCGCTCGGTGCCATCCTATAATCGTGGGGAGCCAGCGAGGGTAGATATGACGACCGTACGGCCGAAGGACATAGACGGGTTCGTAGGCCAGGCGGAGGCCGTGGCTAATTTGGCAGTTTTCACTACCGCAGCGCGAGCTCGTAGCGAACCGCTCGATCACATCCTTTTCCATGGGCCGCCGGGCTTGGGAAAAACCACTCTGGCGGGCATCGTCGCCTGTCAGATGGGGGCGAAGCTCCACACCGCGACAGCCCCGGCCCTTTCGAGAGTGTCCGACATCATCGCGCTGCTGATGGGGCTGAACGATGGCGACGTTCTCTTCATGGACGAGATTCATCGGCTTCCGATCGAAATCGAGGAGACGCTCTACGGAGCGCTCGAGGATCGGAAGGTGGATCTTCTGGTCGGAGAAGGGCTCGAGCAGCGCCCTGTCACGATGGACCTTCCTCGATTCACCTTCGTCGGCGCTACCACGCGCATCGGCGCGATCTCCAAGCCCTTATTCGACCGCTTTGGCATCGAGGTCCGCCTGCAGTTTTATGCTGATGCGGAACTCGCTGAGATCGTGCGTCGGCAAGCCGTCGCTGGCTCAGTCGAGATCTCTGACGATGCCTGTCTAGCGATCGGCCGCCGGGCCCGGGGCACCCCCCGGATCGCCGGGCGCCTCTTCCGGCGCGTGCGCGATTTCGCGGATGTCGCCGGCGACGACCTGATCGAGGCCGTTCGCGTGAACGAGGCATTGGAGCGCATGAACGTCGATGCCATCGGGCTGGACTGGTCGGACGCGAGGTATCTGAAGATCCTCGCGACGCACTATGGTGGCGGTCCAGCAGGAGTGGAGACGCTGGCGGTCGCCCTGTCCGAGCCCAGAGACACCCTGGAGGATGTGATCGAGCCGTTTTTGATCCGTCAGGGCCTGATTGCCCGCACCGGCCGCGGTCGAGTGCTTACCGAGGCGGGATGGCGCCACACCGGTTTGCAGCCGCCTGAGAAGGAAGCTGCCTGAGCCGGGTGGGCCTCAACGCTGAACCAGGCTGGGGCGAAGCGCAGGGATCGAGATCCGGGACTCCGTCTCGATCGGGCCTGCGCTTATCTGGTGAGCCTTGACGCCGTTCTCGCGCTCCACGAACCGCTGGATGGTCTCTTCGAATACTGAGCGTTCGATGATCTTTCCGTTGTTCGACAAGCGCGGCTTGTAGAGGCGGAGCGTGCGTTCAGCCCGAGATACAGCCACGAAGAACACTCGCCACTCCTCAGCAATCTCCTCGTCTGTCTCCGCCATCGCAGACGGAATGCTAAACTGGGTGAAGCCAGGGATGTGCACGTGCTTCCATTCCAGGCCTTTGGCCGAGTGAATGGTCGAGATGGTGAGCGGCCACTCATCCGGCATTTGCGCCTGGTCCTTGGTGGCCCTGTCGTACGAGCCATCCAGCGTCACCGCTGTGATAAAGTCAGAGATGGAGCTGTACTCCTCGGCGATCGTGTTGATCGCGTCGAGGTCGCGCATGCGTGCCTCCCAGTCCTCGAACCACACGGCCGACCAGATGGGCTTCATCGCACTGATGACCTCTTGCACTGCCTCTGCCGGCATTCCAGCCAAGGTCGCGTCGCGCAGGGCGTCCGCCAGCGGCTGGAACGAGACTTTCGAGGGAACTGCTCCGCCTTCCAGTACGTCGATCGCCTCGGCAATGTTCGCGCTCTTCATGAGCAAGTCGATGACGGGGCGAGCCCCCTTCGGACCTACCTTCGGAAACCGGGTCAGAACCGCCATCCAGGCAGGCTCGTGCTGAACGTTCTGCGTGAGGCGCAGGATGTCGAGAAGATCGCGAACATGCAGGGCTTCATTGATCTTGATGCCGCCCATTACCTTGTAGGGGATTTGGCGTCCGATCAGTTCAGTCTCGATGCGGCGCCCCGAGGTCATCGAGCGCACGAGAATGGCATGGTCGGAGATTTCTCCGCCGTCGGCCTTGTCTTTCAGGATGCTTTCCACGATCGCGGCCGCTTCCCCGGCAGTGTCCATCACGTCCACGAGAGTTGGCTTGATGCCGCTCGAAGGCCGTCCCGAGACGAGCGTACGCTGGAAGGGGAGTCCCATCTTCTTGTCTACCGCGTTCACGAGATCGATGATCTCAGGCGTCGATCGGTAGTTGACCTCTAGGTTGATCACGCGGGAATCGGGATACGCGTGTTGGAACTGCGTCATGGTCGCAGGGGCAGAGCCGCGGAAGCCGTAGATCGACTGGCTCGGGTCGCCGACGACCATGAGGTCCATGCCGTCCATTGCGAGCGCCTGGACGATGTTGAGCTGCAAGACATTCGTGTCCTGATGCTCATCACCCATGACATACCGCCAGCGCTGGCGCAGCAACGGCCCGATCTGCGGATCGACCAGCAATGCGCCGAAATACTGAAGGCAATCGTCATAATCGATCATGCTGTGATCATATTTGTAGCGAGCGTATAGATCGGCGATCTTCTCGATTTGAGGAATGAAGTCGGCGTACTTCGCCCAGCCGGACTTGGCCAACATTACCTGCTCGATCGTCTGCCCGGTGTTCACCGCGAAGCTGATCACCTTCGCGATCGAACGTGCGCGCGGCCAGTTCTTCTCGACGCCTTTAATTGGCTCCATGATTTCCGAGATGATGGTCGCCGGTTGATCGCCATCAAGAACCGTGAACGGCCGCTTTTTGTCAAAAAGGTGGAAGTTCTGATTGATGATCTTGGACGCGATTGCGTGATAAGTTCCGATCGTCAGGAACTCACAACGGGGATCGATGGCTTTGGCGCGCTTCAGCATCGTCTGATACGAAGCCCGCGTGAAGGTCAGCATTAGGATCGATTCCGGAGGAACGCCCTCCCGTACCAACGCCCCCGCGCGGGTCGTGATAGACCGTGTCTTGCCCGAGCCGGGACCGGCCACGACGATACAGCTGCCTCCACGGTGCTTTACGACCTCGAGCTGCTGTTCGTTCAGGCCCTGGTAGATGTCCTTCATTGTTTTCCTCCAGCCCTTTGCTTTTCGCCGACGTCTCCAAGGACGCCGTCGGGCCCGGTCACGTATCGGGGGGAGCCTGCGTCGTCGACGAGACCCATCGCAAGAAGATAGCCCATAAGGGTCTCATCCTGCAAATCCGTTGCTCTCTTCGTGATGTCGTTCAAGTACCCTGCCAGGCCTGCCAGGAACGCCCTCCCTGCTGGATCATGATAGGATAGCCGGTTTTGGAGACGCGCGGACTCACGTCCAAAATCAAACTTGAGACGGATCGTGGTCATTTAGTCGGTACTCCTGCAGGCGGCCGGCCATAGGCCGGCCGCTCTTGGTTTATTGAGCTGAGCGCACAATCGAGAGCCACGCTTCCTCGTCCATCGTGCGGACACCGAGGCTTTGAGCTTTCGCGAGTTTCGATCCCGCGCCCGGTCCTGCAACGAGGATGTCGGTCTTGGCGGAAATGGAGCCAGAGACCTTGGCGCCCAGCTTCTCAGCTTGAGCCTTGGCCTCATCACGGCTCATGGCAACGAGGGTCCCGGTGAACACGACGGTTAGTCCCGAAACCTCCGATTGGAGCGTTTTGACCTTCTCGAGATCTTGAATTTCAAGCTCCTTCCAGAGGTCAAACGCAATTGCCCGGTTCTCCTCGTTCGCGAGGAAGCTCAACATGCTGCCGATGATCTCGGGTCCGATTCCCGCGATCGCCAGCGTCTCCGCTGCCTTCTTCAGCCCGCGGTCTCGCGCTTTGGCCTCGTCCAGCCCGCGCGCGAGGTAGTCGGCCTTCGCCTCCGTCGTAATGACCTCGAGATCGCGGAAGCGAGCGAGGATTTCCTCCGTCCCGCCAATTTCCCGTGCCAGTGCCTTGGTTACGGTCCTGCCGATGTGTCGGATCCCCAGTGCGTACAAAGCGCGGTCAGTGGTCGGACGTCGAGCTGCCTCGATCGAAGCCAGCATCCTGTCGACTGACGAGGTGCCCCATCCTTTTCGTGTGAGGATGGCGGCGCGGTGTTCGTGAAGCCGGAAGATGTCTCCCGGTTGAGCGAGAATTCCGATCTCGTGAAACTCGCGGATCGCCTTCTCGCCGACATCGTCGATGTTGAGCGCATCCCTGGAAACAACGTGCTTAAGGCGCTCGACGATCTGCGCCTCACAGTGGAGACCGCCGGTGCAGTAGGTGTCAGCTTCCCCTTCGGCGCGCTCAAGTGTGGAGCCGCAGGTCGGGCAGTTGGTGGGGAACCTCCAAGGTTCGAGTTCGGCATGTCGATCCGGAGTGCTCGAATAGGCGACGATCTGGGGGATCACGTCCCCGGCGCGCTGAAGGACAACCGTGTCCCCGATGCGCAGGTCGAGTTCGCGGACATGATCCTCGTTATGGAGCGTCGTGTTCGACACGATCACGCCGCCAACATTGACCGGCTCTACGCGCGCGACCGGGGTAATACGCCCCGTGCGGCCGACCTGGATCTCGATGTCATTCAGCGGAGTGCGAACGCGCTCTGCAGGGAACTTGTGTGCGAAAGCCCAGCGAGGTGTACGCGAGACCTGTCCGAGCCGGTCCCGAAGGGAGAGATCGTCGATCTTGTGCACGACGCCGTCGATGTCGAACGGCAGGCTCGCACGCTCTTCCTCTATGCGCTCGTATATCTCCATGATTGCGTCAACGCTTCCGTCGTGATGCCACACTCCCGCCTGCGGTTGCGGAGCGCCGAAGCCCCAGCCTTGCAGGAGAGTAACGACCTCGCTCCAGCTCGCATGGAGAGGCTCAGATGTCTCACCGAGCCCGTGGATGAGGAAGCCGAGGCGACGTTCCGCGGTCTTCGCTGCGCTGATCTGTCGTAGCGAGCCAGCAGCCGCGTTGCGGGGATTTGAATAGAGCTTGGGCTCCTTGCCCGCCGCTTGCGCATCGCGAGTGATACGCTCGTTGATTTCCAGGAACGCCTGCTTGCTCATGTAAACCTCGCCCCGGACCTCAAGCAGGTCGGGAGCGTCTTCCGGCAGGCTCTGGGGGATGCCGGCAACGAAACGCGCGTTAGCCGTGACATTCTCGCCAACCTCGCCAGTTCCACGCGTAGCCGCGCAGGTGAGCTGACGATGCTCATAGCGGAGAGAAACAGATAGGCCGTCGATCTTGTATTCGCTGTCCATGGGGAGCGGCGCATTAAGCGCCACGCCCAGGAAGCGACGGATCTGACTGAGCTTTTCCGCGACGTCTTCCCGCGTAAAGGCGTTCTCTAGGCTCAGCATAGGACGGGCATGAGTCACTTTGGCGAACTTGCCGGAGATCGGCCCGCCTACCTTCTTGGAAGGCGTGTCTTTACGCACGAGATGTGGGAAGCGCTTCTCGATGGCCTCGTTGCGGCGGAAGAGACCGTCATACGCAGCGTCCTCGAGAACCGGTCGATCGTGAGTGTGATACAGTTCCGAATGGTGAGAAATCTCACCCGCGAGCCGTTCGAGCTCAGCGGCGGCCTCGACGTCCGTCAGGTCTTCTACTTCCTTCATCTTCCCTGTCTCCCCTTAGGCCGCCAAGCGTGCGACATCGATCCCGCGCCGTCGGCAGGCAGTTGTAATGTCCCGCATCTTCATTCCGTAGGTGCGGCACAGCTCTTCGAGGCCCTGCTCGGTGACGAGGCGCGCAAGATCCTCGCGCTCGAGGGCCAAAAGGCCGCGCGTATCTGCCGGTCGCGCCTTGGCAGCAGCGACGCCGCCGGCCTCAATTCGTAACGCAAGCAGCACGGTCCCACGAAAAGACCGTGCCAGGTGGCGGCCAACGGCGCGGTCCAGGCTCTCCGTATCGGTACAGTACGGTTCAGGCGCTGCTCGACACATGTTTGAGGTGCCCATGAGCGCGAAGGTGCCTTCCACTGGCAGCACCATGCGCGTCCCGAGGCAAGCGAGATGAGCGACTGCGTGACTGACCAGCTCGTTTGAGGCCGCGATCGGCCAGGAGTATCGCCGCCGGTTGCTCATCGTCACATGGCTGTGCACGAAGGCGGCGGTTAGCACGGCAGTCTGCGCGTCCGCGTCGCCAGAGTGGGTTAGGAGATCCGCCAGGACCTGCCGGCGTGCGAGCGTCCGGGCATCACAGAGCTCGGTGGGCGGCGCCCAAGCCCCCCGAGAAATCGGCAGCGCCACATCTTCGATGCGGCCTTCGACCTTGTGGATCGGGACGAGCGCATTGAAGGCGGCGCCGACGTGCTGACCGTGCGGATCACCCACCGTTGCGATGCGCACCAGGCGTGCAACATCAAACCCCTCGACTGCAGCCGAGCGGCGGATGGCGGCACTACGCTGCCGCCATGCATTTTGGGTCATGGTGTGTCTTTCAGTTCTTAGCTGGCGCTTTGATCAACGGGACGCGGCCTTGAGCAACGCTTCCAGCTTCGGCCAAGACGAGCCGGTGCCGGTAGGCTTGCCATTGATCCAGATGGCGGGCGTCCCGACGAACTTGTAACGGGCCTCGATCACCTTCTGCCGCTTGGAGATCGCTTGACGGATACCCGGGTTCGATAGGCACTGCCGAAAGGCGGCCTGGGTCACCCCGACGCGAGGCGCGTAGTTTGTCAGCCCCGACAGGCTCGCAAGTGCGCCCGGAACATTAGCGGCTGGCCCCTCCGCGATCTTGCTGCGGGACGCAGACGGTGCGCCGGCGAAGGCAGAGGTCACGACCTGCTGGATCTTGAAGATGCGTCCTGACCGATTGAAGAAGCCATCCACCCGGCCGCATTCGGACAGAAACAGGGAGGGCACGTCAGTGGGGAACATCCCGTACGGGACGTAGCGCAGCGAGACCTTACCCGTGTCGATCCAGTCCCGTTTAAGGGGAGGCATCATGGCGCCGTCGATAATACGACAATGAGGACAGCCAAAAGCCGATAGAACCACCAGCTTTACCGGGGCTTTCGGATTCCCCATGAGGTAGCCATCATCCGTCCTGATGACCTGGGACGAGAGCGGGGCCGGGGCCGGGGCTGGGGCTGGGGTCGCGGCGGCGGCGACCGGAGCGGCCGCGAGCAATGCTGCAGCGAACAGGGTGGTGATACGCATTTTTTGGTACAACGCCTTCAATTCTTCGGTCGGAGACCTCGTTATAGGATGGAATGCTACGCGGGGCCACATTCACCCCTTGGATGCCCTCAGGCTACGAGGCGAAACTCATCAGGTTCCTGCCTCGCCTCATGCCAGTTTAGGATGGATCGACCGACTGCCGCTCCGACGGCCCGAAAGGGCGGCATGAGAACGGATTGCCCGAGGACCTCGTGCGCCCTGGTCATCGGCATGCCGTGGACGAGATCCTCAGGGATTGCCTTACAGCGAGCGTGTTCTGCGGGGGTAAGCTGACGCAACAGTGTGGGATCCGTCGGGTGCCGCAGCTTCGGCTCGGTGCTACGGACTTTGGCGTAACCTCGGCCGATCGTTGAAACGCGCGTCGAGTCCGGGCCGAACACCTGCATCTGGAAGCCCTTGCCCTCAGCCATGTCCCGCTCCTCCTTTTCCTTGAGGTAGCGCATGTCCGACCAGGTTGGGTCGTCGTTGGCCACGTCGTCCAGGACGTCGCCGAGGCGGAGCGTCTTCGGTTCGGGACGCGTCACGTCTGAGACGTCGTAGTCCATGCCACGCGTAACGGCGACAAGCGCCATACGGTCGCGGTGTTCGAGAGTGTTGAACTCGCTCCCTTTCAAGACGTCCGCTCGGACTTCATAGCCCCATTCAGTGAGCTGGTTGCGGATGATCGAGAAGCTGGCGGACGTCATGTAGCCGGGGACGTTCTCGACGAGGACGACTGCGGGATTCAATGTGGCCACGATCGCCAGAAAGCCCACCGCCAAGTGGCCCACCATCGGGTCATCCTCAGGGATAGGATTGCCCTTCTTCGCGCGACCTGCGTTGCTATGTGCCGTGCAGGGGATGCCAGCTTCCAGGATTTCGATCTCCGGAAGGCGTTCTACCCGACGATGGTCGAACGCGATTTCCTGGAGCGGTGCCGACACGACGACGGTTTTCTCGCCGAACATCGGGTTACTTGCCTCACATTGAGCAAGATAACCGCCGTCGAGATCGCACACAAAGGCCGCCTCGGCGTCAAGGCCGGCCTCTTCGAGCCCTTCGTGAACAGCGAGAGACAGCACCCCCACTCCGGTGGAGAGGGAGCCAACCCGTAAAGGTTCGCCGCGATCAAGACGTCCGGCGAGGCGGTCCAGCCGCTCCTGCACACGTTCGTCCGTGGCGAGAGGAGTAATGACCAGAGCGCCGTTCTCGTAAACGACGAGCACGCGATCCAGCCCCTCGAAGGGGGAAAGCGCCGCTCCGCTCGAGATGTCAATGATCGGGAAGACGCGGCCATCTCGCTCTTTGCGAGTAACAATGCGTCCACCCGTGCGGGTCGCTCGCAGAGTGAGGGATCGGGCCTCCCGATCAATCTGGATGTCATAGCGGCCGTTCGGCGAAAAACCGGCCTTTTCAAGGCGACGTCCTTCCAGCCAAAGACGACGGGAGTACCGCTGCTGCCCCAACTTCTGGATCGAATAAGTCTGCATATGCGTCACTGGTACGTTCCTTTCTCGATCGCTACTGCCTCACCGCGGTCGTCCCATGCGGTGATGTCGACCTGCTCAGCCGTGCCGAGTGCAGAAGTGATGATGTGATGCTGTTCCCGGGCGTCCTTAACCACGAGCAGGAGGTAACCGTCGGTGTCGAGTATCTGGACGGCACGCTCTCCGAAGGGGCTGACCAGCTTTTCAAACTGACGCCGGCCGCCGCGGCGAGCTCTAAGAATTACGACTGGTCGCCCCATCGCCTCGGCAAGCACTCGGGGCATTTCCATTGCGGTAATCGCCCGAGTGGGCAGTTTGGCCTGAAGGTTCATGCCGCCTCCTTCCATTTACTAGGCAGATCGTGAGCCGGCATCCGGCGCAGCAGGGTTGTGGTGATGGAGAGGTAACCCCCCTCCAAAGGTGGCGCGTTGCGTGCGATCCACTCCTGCTGGGCAGGATCGTTCAACCAGGCAGCGAGAGCTGCGGGATCATCGCAGTCCGTAATCACGAGGTTGCTGTTGACCGGCATGACTCCGACGGGGAGATGGATGGGCCTCAACCGCCTGGCGATGCGGGGGATAAGGAGCCCGGGACGTTTCAGCGGCAGTTTATGCGCGAAGCTCGTGGGCGGAAGCCATGCGGGCGTTCGGCGCCCCCGGGGTGCCATCCGGGGAAGCTCCTGGCGGAGGTGTTCCATGACCAGCGGGTGCGGCGTTTCAAACCCCGTTCGGATTACCGCACAGCTTAGGGGGAGTAGGCGATCCTCAGTTGGATGGATGTCACCCGTCACCACGCAGGGGATGAGCACCTCATCCGGCAAATCTGTTCGATCTCGTCGAACGACGAAGATGCCGTCGGCGCCCATCCAGGGAGCGACCATGACCTTCACGTGGTCGGCGAGGACCGGTCCTTGGGCGGAAGCCCGTGCATCATCGAGTGGCACGGGAGCGGCGTCCACGCGTATGCCTCGGCCTGCCGCATTGCGGGCAACGACTATGACCGGGTGAACGCGAGGGGGCGAATTTCGACGCCGTGTCTTCGGAACGTAGAAGGGATTGTCGACGCCGAGCCGTTCGACGACGTCGAACGTGAGACGGCTTCCTAGCACCTCTCGAAGAGCTGCAGTGTTCTCGTTGATCAGCCAACGATCAGAGGTCACCATCGCCATGCACCCACCCGGGGCAAGGTGACGTGAACAGGCTTCCAGATACGGATGCATCATGTCGTGACGTGCGTACCGGGGAACGACCCGGTCCATCTTGACCCTGTAATCGCCCGGGATGCGTGAGCGGTGGATGTAGGGCGGATTGCCAACTATGACATCGAAGGTCCTCATCGCGGGCCCGTCGAGCAGGAAGTCGCGTTCAAAGACGACCGCCTTGCCGGCTGCTGACGCCGCTACAGTCGTCCAGCCCCGCTGCTGCAGAGCGTCGGCAATTCGAGTCCGCGTGATCGCAGCCGCTTGCGGATGGAATTCCCAGCCTTCGACGCGAGCAGCCAATAGGTCTACGTCATCCTTGGCGAGATCCAAGCGCGCGATCGCACGCAGGAGAACGTCGCCGTGACCAGCGCCGGGATCAAGCAGCCGCCCCTTCCGTGACGGCCATTCCACTTGGTCGAGGAGGCGATCAATAACATCGTCGCAGGTGAAGACGGCAGTGTGGGAATGGATGCGGTCGATCGCACCTTCCATATCGGTCATTTGTCACCCTCTTTCGACTTTTTGGATAAGACGCCATGCCCGGCACCCCGGGCGGAGGCTGACCGCCTGAAGGCTCCGCGGCTGGTGCGCAGGTGTGCGCTCGCGCTCCCACGCGCGTTTCGTCGCCGGGTGTTCGGTTTAGCTGCTGGTGTCTTCGCCCGCGCGTGGGCGGGGCATGAAACCCCTAGGAGCGGCCGGTGACGGACTTGGGCGCGCGGCTGCGCCCCCGCCTAAAGGCGAGTGGGTGCTCGTTCAGCCGATATCCCGGCAAAGGTACGCAGCGACGTTACGGCGTTTCCCGGCCGCCTGGCTCGACAACATAACCGTTGCGGGTCCGGCGATCCCTGAGGATATCGGAACGCTCGCGGGGGTGTCGATAAGTGCCATCGGGCCCCGCGCATGGAGCGGTTCCCTGCCTTGTCATCTCTACCAGAAGGTCAATGACTGCCCACGCGTCGTTCCCGGCGTTGTGGATGCCTTCGGTGCTGATCCCATAGATCTGCAGCATGGCCCGCAACTGAGCCTGAAGTCCGGGAGTGAAAATCCGCTTCGAAATCTTGGCGGTATCGTATGTCGGGAGATGGCGAAGGCTCAAGCCGACCTTGTTGAGGCGAAGCCGATCCCCCGACAAGTCGTGGCCTGCAATCGCGTCAGCATCCCAGAGTTCGTCTGTCAGGACACGGCACGCCGCACCCAGCGGCAAGCGTTCGGTCATGCCGTGTCGGTAGATGATCGGCCCGGGGTGTTCGCCAACGATGATGTGCCGACCGCTCCGTACCCCGCAGTCCCACCTGGCGATTCCAAGCTCTACGAAGGGTTCGGTATCATCACCGTACTCCAGATCCATGGCGACGATGCGCATATCGGGCATTGCCAGCGCGAGCTTGGCCAGGTCGCCGTCCACGGCGGTTACGCGCCTGGAGTGTTCCATCTGTCCTCCAATCTACCTACATCGCGCTTAGCGCTTTAGGGTGAGAATAGGGCGACCCTTGGCGCCGGCTCTGCGCTCTGCAGTTTCAACCTCAGACCCGCGTCCCTCTGCCTTCGGCTGAGAGTCTGCAGCACGCATTTTCTTGTTTCGAGATCCGAAAAGTTGCGCAATCTCGTGGTTTAGACCTGGTGGTATGTTCGTCATCTTTTTTCCGTTTTCCTGGAGCCAGAACCGTTCTGATATGACTTCAGGGAGTTCGTGTGGATTGGAATAGGATCATTCATCCGGTCGCGCACATCTAAAGCGCACAGCAGAAGTGAACGAATGGTTCTTCTTTCGAGTGTATCCATCAAGAGTCTGCGTCGCAAGCGAGCCAAACCCCATGGTGAACTCGTGCCGCGTTTCCGCTCTGCCATCGGCCGCGGACTGGGGGCGGGCGCTCTAGGGGTGCGACCTACAAACGCGAACTGGTCGCGTCGCCACGTATCGCCGGTCGCCTTCCTGTGATCACTTCGACCCCCTCGTTCTTCCGGCTGATCTCGCCCGAAAGGGCGCATGCCATAGCACGCGCCCTTCCTGCGGGGGGCAGACTTCAGATGATCAAAGATCAAAATCAGCCGGATTTAGGTCGAGCTCGCGGGCGATCTCGCCCACGGCGCGACGCTCGTTCTGATCGAAGTCGCCGTCCGCCTTGCCGATGACGATGCACGTGCGAACGAGCATGCCAGCCTCAGGCTTCCCCTTGAGCTTGGCGATGATGCGCAGTGCCTCGATGCGACCGGAATCGTGATCGAACTCGAAACGCTTCGAGTTCTCCTCAAAGATTTTCACGACCTCGTCCATTCCGTAGATCGCGGTCAGCGGGCTGCTGCGAAGGAAGCCGAGCATCTTCGACTTCTCCGCGGAGGAAATCTCACCGTCGGCGGCCGCGATATAGGTGCAGCCGGCAACGATCGCCTGCAGAACGTCCTTGTTCTTATAGCGCGAGATCTCTTCGCTTGCTCGCGCGCGAGCGTCGGTGAAGCCCTTTTTTAGATTGTCGAGAAAGCCCATGTTATTCTCCTTGGTGGTAAACGGTTGAGGTGTCGACCGAGGTCACCGGGTGAACCAGCCGGCATCGAAAATGGACATGGGTTTCGGGGTAGCACCCGGCAGAAGCCGTCCTCTTTCGAGATCGAGGTCTTCCGTCCGTATGGGGGTTGGAGTTGCCTCGTACCCCGGATGCGGACACCCTTCGTCGTCAACGATCCAGACGTCATGGATGTAGCAATCTCCAGGATCCGCCTCGCTTGGCACTCGTGCGTACGCGAAGCGCTTGTCCGGTTCGATGTCGTACTTGTCGGCGTCGTCTTCATCCCAGTATTCATCGGGATCTTTGAGAGGGTAGATCCAGCCGGCGCGAAGGCCAAGAGCTGGAGTAGCCGCCGACTTCCCCGCCTCAGAGTACACGGGACGGTCGCCCGCCTCTGAGGAAGGGCTACAACTTTCTAAGGCCCGCATCGTCAGAACATCCCCAGCACGGCGTCGGTTCGCAAAGCGTCGAGCTGCTCGGTGGCCGCCCGGCATTCGTAATCCTTGATCCGGTTCACGATCGCTTCGGCTTCCTGAGTTTGCAACGCCCGCTGATGCTGCACGATCTTGTTCTTGAAACTCTCGCGCACCATCGGCCGACAATCATCTGCTTGCGCTCGGACGAGGGCCTGGATCTGCTCCGGAGTCATAGGCTGTAGCGTGCCGCCCCGCATGAACGCGAGTCCGGCCCCCATGCATATGGCGAGTGCCAGGATGATGACGAAAATGGCGGCGCTGAGGTTCCGGTTACTCTTCATCTGTATCTCCTGACAGAATTTCGATCGAGCATCGGTCTTCTGGTTTCTTCCGGGGCAGCGGTTGCTACTGTCCCGCGCCCATCCCCGGGCTATGCCAATGCTCTCGGTCCGGTGCTGGCCCGCCCTCCTGTCTGGCGGGCAAAGCGGTTCTGGTGGCGAATTTCGCCGGGCCGGGTATTCTGACGCTCCGGGTGTTTCCCTGGCGTCGGGCTGGTTATCTGCGCTCTCTTACCCGGCTGCTGGGGATGACCGCCAACGTCGATAGCGCGAAACAGAAGAGCGGGCCGAAGCCATAACGCCGGAAGGCGTGCCGAGCTTGAGGCTCAATCCTTGGCTTCGGCTCCCAGGCCTAGCCAAGCAGCAGGCTCGCGCCGATCGCTTCAGGCTAGGCCTTGATGTGGCGCCCGACCATCTCGGCCATCCGAGGCCGTCAGGACCGAGCGCCGGGAAATGACCATGCCTATTGTTCGATCCCGAGACAAACTCCCAGGATCCGGGCGCTAACCCGGTAATCACCCCCTTCGGCCTTTTTGTAGGTGTCGCCGAAGAACTCGACCTTGCGTTCAGCGCTATAGCTTACAGCCCCTCCCAGGACCGTCGGCTCATATGCGAAGGTGGCGAACCCGACGTAGCCTCCGAACTTGTTCTTCGAATTGTATTCGCCGCAGACCACCGTGATCTGGCTTTCGTCGATGGTGACCTTAGCCGTCCGGAGTTTCCGGAACTGAGCACTGCCCGGATCGACCAGCTCGGCCGTGACCGCCTTCTTTGCCTGGGTGATCAACGGCGAGGACTGGACTGCTGGGGCGGCGGCGAGAAGAAGCAGCAGACTGGAAGTTAGAAGCATAATCGGCCTTCGTGTTGATCCGGAACGCGCCGGAGTGGAGGGATAGCTTGGAGAGGGACTTCTGAGTACGCGGTCGATGAGCGAAGTGGGGAAACCGGCTCAATCCTGGGATACAAAATCGGCGCCAAAAGAGAAGGGGGAGCCGAAGCCCTCCCTTCCTATATTTCCCGTGCTGAGCCTCAGTCTTCGACGTCGTCTTCAGGAGTCGGGCCGACCAGCATTCCCTCGCCGATCGCTTCAGCCTTGCCCTTGATGTGACGCTCGATCATCTCGGCCATCTCGGGATTGTCGAGGAGGTACTGCTTGGCATTCTCCTTCCCCTGTCCGATCCGCACGGAATCGCACGAGTACCAAGCGCCGGCTTTCTCGACGATGCCGGCGGCCACGCCCAGATCGATGAGCTCTCCGACCTTGGAGATGCCCTTGCCGTACATGATCTCGAACTCGACCTGCTTGAACGGCGGGGCAACCTTGTTCTTCACGACCTTCACTCGGGTCGTGTTACCGACGATATCGCCATCCTTGGCCGCGGCACCGGTGGCCTTGATGACGCCGGTCTTGCGGATGTCGAGACGCACTGAGGCGTAGAACTTGAGTGCGTTGCCGCCAGTCGTAGTCTCGGGATTGCCGTACATGACGCCAATCTTCATGCGCAGCTGGTTGATGAAGATCACCATGCATTTCGAGCGGCTGATTGAACCAGTCAGCTTACGAAGCGACTGGGACATCAGGCGAGCCTGAAGGCCGACGTGGCTGTCGCCCATTTCCCCCTCGATTTCAGCCCGCGGGACCAGAGCGGCGACAGAGTCGACCACCAGGACGTCGACTGCGTTCGAGCGGACGAGGGTGTCGACGATCTCAAGTGCCTGTTCGCCCGTGTCAGGCTGCGACACGACGAGGTTGTCGATGTCCACACCGAGCCTCTTCGCATAAACTGGATCGAGCGCGTGCTCGGCGTCGACAAATGCCGCGGTACCCCCCATCTTCTGGCACTCGGCGATGACGTGCAGGCATAGAGTGGTCTTGCCCGAGCTCTCCGGCCCGTAGATCTCGATGACGCGCCCCTTGGGCAGACCGCCGACACCCAAGGCCATATCGAGGCCGGTCGAGCCCGTGGGAATGACCTCGACCTGCATTGCCTCCTTCTGGCCCAGCTTCATCGCTGCACCCTTCCCGAAAGCGCGATCGATCTGTGCCAACGCCGCTTCAAGCGCCTTCTGTCGGTCGCCCTGAATCGGAGCGACCTTATTCGTTGCAGCCATGCTTACTCCTCTGTGTTGAACTTGTACCCGGGATCCCCGGGGTATCAGCCGCGACCGACTTCTGCCGGAAGTGCATAGAAACGACGGCGCAATGGCCCCTCGGCGCGCGGGGTCTTGGTTTCCCAGCGCGAGGTGATGCGTCCACTGTACTCAAGCCGCATCAATACGGGATAGAGGTTCCCGACGCGCACTCCCGTGACGCGCGAGAGTTCTCCGCCGGTCATATCTGCCCGCGCAGAAAGAGCATCAAACACAAGCTTTTCGCGAACGTCTCTGTGGCGTGCGAAGATCATGAGTTTTCCTCGTTTGTTCCACCTTGCCCATGACCATTTTAGGATGGAATATGCTCAGGCGGTAGAGCGATTATGCCGCGAAGCGGAGCCGGGCGCCTTCTGCGTACTCACGCATGGCTTCAATGGACACCCAACGGCGTCCCATATCCTCGGCAACCCGCGCCGTCGTGCCGGATCCACCGAATGGGTCCAGGACTGTCTCGCCCTGCTCGGTCGTGAGCCCGATGAAGAACTTCGCAAGATCGGCTGGGAAGCGTGCTGGGTGCACGGGCAACCCTGCAGCGCGGCAAGCGGCAAAATAGGCTCGGTCCTGGCTGCCATTGGCGATCGGGAGCACATTCGGGGGGATGGCACCTCCGTTCTCCCTCTCAAAGCCGTGACCGCGCATCCAGTGTCCGTTTGGCCGCTTCACACGGGGACCAACTTGTACCGGGCGGTCGTCAGCGTAAGGGACGAGGACCCGCTGATTGTCACCCCGGGCGTGGCCTGAGCGGGACAGCCACCAAATCGTCTCCGCAGCCTGTTTGACACGCACCTTACGGATGCACGTCCACAGCGTCGGGCCGGGCGGTGCTGAAGTATTCCACCAGGTGAACCGCTGGGCGAGCTTAAGGCCGAGACGGTCCTCCAGGCGGACAATGAGACGCTCTTGGTAGGTCGAGATCGACGGCATTCCAGGCATCCAGGCGTCGCCGAGATTCAACAGGACCGAAGCGTCATCTCCGTCGAGCTTCGGTAACCAGCTCTCGACCATTCGCGTGAGCCAGTCGACGTAGCTGACGCCCGCCTCCATGGGATTACCGTAGCGCTTCTGAGTCAGGAGCGGATAGGGCGGGGAAGTCCAGATCGCCGCAATCGAGCCATCATCAACATGGCCAATGGCATCCTCTGCCAGCCCCCACAGGAAGGCGCCGTTCTCAGTCGTGAAGATCGTGACCACTTGGCCCGGTACTGCCTTTGTGAGGGAATCTCGCCCCTTCCTCGTAAGTCGCCACGCGCCGCCGGAACGCTCGGCGAGACCTTCGAACTTGGCGATCTGTTGAGCCCAGCGGAGGCGATGGCGAAAATGCGATCGCGATTGCCCAGAAATCTCAATTCGTGCCTCGCGGACCGCGTCTGACAACCCAAGCCGTTCCGCGACAGCGCCGGCGAGATCACGGGTGGTCATGCCCTTCGGTGTCTCTTCGAGCGCGTCGAGGAGCGGCAGGACGAGCTGTCGTTGCGTCGGCAATTCGTCGCTCATCAAGCTACTCCCATGGTCACGTGAGAATGAAGGTCGTCTTCAACGAGCCACGTGGCACTTTCTTCGTGTTCCCACCCCGCGTGTGCCTCCCGGAGCTCCGGGGGTAGCTGATCCTGTGAGATGTATGGGTCCGCGGAATGGACCCCGTGCGGGAGGGACCAATCGGCCATCCAACCCTGCAAGGTGTGGTGAGAGACGATCTGATCGTGGTCCAGCTCACCTTGTTCGATCAGGTCGTTGATCTGCCTGCGAGCATGGAGCTCCAGTGCCTCGAGAACCGTCCGAGGGGCAGCCTCTGAAGCCGGAAAGACGAACCCCGGCTGACTCGTTCTCGACCGTGGAGCCCCCATCCGGCACATTTGCCCGCGATACCAGTTTGCCATGATTCCAGCGACATAGCTGTTACTCTTCGAAAAGGCCGGATCGAGCTTCCTGCGCTCGTTCGCCTCCTTCCGGGCGGTCACGCCGTATGCCTGGCTATCAATCGACGCCACTCGATCGTCCAGATCAGCCACCGCCTCAGCGCCGTCACTTTTCAAACCAAATAGGTGAATCCTCACGCCTGGCGGCAACTCGCGGTGCAATGCTTCAACCACAGCAATGATACCGTCGTCCCCCGAGGTTTTCCGGCGGCACATTGAACCTACGCCAATGATGCGCTTTTCACCGATCATGCCCGACAAGGAATCGTAACAGCGTATATAGTCCTCGGGCAGCGAACCCTGAATGACTGGCATGAGACGATCGCCGATGCCTGCGTCTTCAGAAAGTTTCGCACAGAGCAAGTTAAGCGCTACTGTTTTGCAGACCCGTTCACGGACTTCGATTCTGTCTCTTGCGACCTCCTCCTCGACACACAGATCGAGCGAAGAAAAACGTTTCCACGGGTAGGCGGCACATAATCCGAAGATATAGGCTTCAGCCGACCACGGATATCCTCCCCATGCGGCTTGAGCGTAAAAGCCTGCGCTGTCGAGGTGGACCTCATGAAGGCCATGAGCGTGCTTCATCTGGGTGAGGTTCCAGCCAGACCATTCCTTGACGCGACGTCGTTGCTGCGCCGGCGTCGGAGGTCGGGTATCGGAGCGGAGTGCACGGACGCGACGCTCGAGAGCATTAAACTCCCAGCCAGGTGGAACCTGTCCGTCATCTCGCCACTTCGAAAACGAATTCGCACTGAGAAGCACGGGAGCCTTGAGCTCACGGGCGGTTGCGGTGAGGGGGCCGCTCGAGAGATATGGCAGTCCGAGTAGGACCTCTATGGCCATAGACGCCTCCCTTTGATGAATTGTTCGTGAATTTTTTAGCGGATGCGTGACGCACCCGGCCTGCCGCCTTCATGTGCCTTCGCCGGACATGAGGCGCCGGCCCTAGGGTCGGCGCTCGGAGGATCGGCGTGCTGCCGCACTCTCGGAGGCAGGGGCGGTGAGAGGTTGCCGGAAGCGCTTGCTGGAGCCGCAGCAATCCACGGGCTGGCGATTGGGCCCCCGCCTTTCACCGTTTCCGGGTGGGCCGCGGGCGGCGCTGGTGTGATTATGACCGCGGGCTTAGACGGTCAGCGTTGCAAGCAACCGAGCCCCGCTACTGGATCGTACCAGTGCTTGAGCGGAGAACTGTCAGGCGCTCGGTCGATTGTGTCGTTCGGATGCGTCCTTGGGAGACGGCAGGCGACGACTTGAGGCCGCAGGCTCTTCTGCTTCATCGTCGACAAAATCGGACAGCCGGGCAGAACCCAGGTTGAGCAGCGATGTGAGGCTATCGGGCAGCGGGTCCTTGTGGATGTTCTGCACCCGGGGAACATACTGCAAATCGGCCTCCGCGTCGAAGGGCCGGTCGCTGACACCGGCGCCGCGAAGCATGTCCCCGATGGTATAGGACTCAATCCGGCTCAGATCGACAATCACGCTCAAGTCCTGGCCCGAGAACCGCAGTTCAACCGGCTGGTGGTGGTGAGGAAAGTGAACGATCTCGAGCGCGCCATAACGGACACGCCCCTCCCTGTTTTCCTTGGGCAGACGTGTGATCGCATTGGCTGCGCACTGCGCCTCCTCGCTGGTCATGCAGAGGCTTTCGCTCGTACCGCCGGGGAGGCCTGCCAGACGGAGCATGACCTTGCGGTCCCTCTTCATGATCTTGATCTGGGCCTGTTCCACCGTTCGCACTCCACCAGCGCGCCATGTCGCGCTTGCTCCTAGATGCGCTATTTGCCATCATCCTGCAATATCCTGTCGAACTGGCTTTTCGCGCAACTTGTTCGAGGAATTTTTGCCTCGTCGGGCCTGGCGGCTGTGAAGCGGAACGACCTTGGTGAGTAAGGACCTAAGTTGCGGACCCTTGAAGAGCCATGCCCCGAAAAGGTGGTCGAGTGCAGGGGATAGGATGCCCCTGCGAAGCCGCCTTCTTCGGCCACATCATCCGTCCCGAAGCCCGATAGGACACTAGCTCCGGATCTCTAAGCTCAGGCGTTCCAGCGTTCTACTACGCGGAGAAATAGTTGCATTCCTGAGCAAGTTCCACCACGCGTTTCTGGAGGCGCCGGAGCGCCCTTGCCTCGATCTGACGAATACGTTCGCCTGTCACACCATACACCTTGCTTAGGGCATCCAAGGTCAGCGGTTCGCTCTGGAGCTGGCGGGTCTCCACGATGTGTCGCTCGCGAGCATCTAGCGTTGAGAGAGCTTCCCGGAGGAAACTTTCTCTCACCTCGCTCTCCTCTCGATCCGAGTAGATCTCGTCGGCGAGGGGCGCCTGGTCGACCATCCGCTCCAGAACGGTCAAACCTGTCTCCGGATTGCGAGCGTCGAGGCTGACGTCCGAGCGCATCCGCCGATCCATTTCCTGGACCTCGACGCCCGTCGTACCGGTGGCTTGGGCGATTGTTGCGGCGTGTTCCGCGCTGAGCACTTCATCGTCCAGGATACCCAGCCGTGCCTTGGCTTTCCGCAGCGTGAAGAAGAGCTTCTTCGACGCCACTGTGGTGCCCATAGGAGTTTGGTAGGTGGTCCGCATTACGAGATCCAAGACAGCTGCCCTGATCCACCAGCTGGCGTATGTGACGAACCGGAAGCCCTGGTCGGGATCGAACTTGTCTATCGCTCGGCTTAGGCCGGCAGCCCCTTCGTCCATCAGGTCCTCAACCGGGATGCCGTAGCGCGAGAATTGCTGGGCGATCTTTACCGCCACCCTGAGGTGCGCAGCCATAACCCTTTCGCGTGCGGCCGCGTCACGTTCGTCCCTCCAGAGCCTAGTCAGGCGCTTTTCCTCATCCAGGGTCAGGAGGGGAATCCGCATAATGCGGGCGATATAGCGACTGGTCTCCGGGGGCAGGTGAGCGGCGGGAAGTTTTGCCCTCATCACATCTTGTCCTTCAAGCGCCGTTCTGTGGACGGCTTCATTAAGCGAGGCTGCCAAACGGCTAGGCGACCAAGGTAGAGGGGAGGCGCCACCGTCGATCATCAACCCGCTCGAAGTGGAGGCGCAGCGTCTGACGGCATTTGTCTCGCCACCATTGGTTTTCGCTTGGGCGGCGGGGCTCAAGCGCTGCATAGATCTCCCGTAGCGTTGCCTCCCCGTTGAGGCTTTCGAGGGCATGATGCACCGCTTCGCGCCAGGTCCCGGCAGCGGTGAGCCGCCTGCGGATTTCCTTGGGCATACTCTCGACGTCGCCCTGACGGTCGAAGAGCATAAGGCCTATCATTTTCCGCGCTCGCGCCTTGATGAACTTGGCCCAGACCAACGACGTCGAGATCCGCGGGAACAGCGACCTTGGTATCATCTGCACGTCCAGGTTGAACATGGTCGCCCACGGCCTCACCCGATTGGTCGTTGAGAAGAGGTGAGCTGGTAGGATGAACGCTGCGACCCCGCCATCAGGGAGCAGGCGGTGGCATCGCCGAATGAACAGATCAACGGTGTCCGCGCCAAAGGGTGGGTTCCCGATAATCGCGCCAAACTCGATCGGAGGAAGATCGACGCTGCGGAAGTCACCTTCGATGACATGGCGGCCCGTAGCCCGGCGGGCACGTTCCGCCATCACGGGATCGATCTCGACCCCGTACGCCTCGTTCGCATCAGGTATCGCTGAAAGAAATGATCCAGCCCCGCAGGATGGTTCAAGAACCGGAACTGCGCCAAGCGCGTGCAAGACGTCATGCGCCAGCTCTTCGGCTGCCCAGTATGGCGTGAGCCACTGGTCGAGCTCGGGGCGGGTTTCTACGCCCAAGGACACGGCCCTGCGGTCCTGAAGGAACAGGTCCTTCTGGTGCATCTTCAACTCCATTCTGTAGTGATATCGGCCAGTTGAATGGTCCAACACTCAGCCTGCTTCCCCGCGCTGTCGTACGACGACATTCGATGGTCCCGCAGGCGCGACGGCCATTCACCTCAGGATGCGAGGCGACGATTTTCCAGAGGAAGGGAGGCACGCAGGCAGCAGGCAAACGTCGGACGCTAGGAGAGCCCGCCAGCGTCGGGCCGCCGCCCTGAAAGCCAGATCATTTCTCGCGGAACGAGCGCTCACGTCGTTCGTGTCGCTCTTGCGCGTCGACAGTCATCGTCGCGACCAGCCTGGCCTCGAGACGTGCGAGAGAGATTGGTTCTCCGGTCACCTCGCAGTACCCGTACTCACCTTCCTCGATCCTGCGGAGGGCGGCTTCGATCTTGCCGATGAGTTTGCGCTGGCGATCGCGCGCTCGGAGTTCGAGCGACCAATCCGCTACTGACGTCGCTCGATCGATCACGTCGGGGTCCCGAAAACTATCTTCGCGAAGGTTGCCCAGAGCCTCTTCCGCTCCTTGCAGCAATTCTTCCTTCCACGCGATCAGCTTTGCGCGGAAGTAGGCGAGTTGCCGCCCGTTCATAAAGGGTTCGTCGTTGTGCGGACGATAATCTTCTGCGTAACCGTGCGGGAGGGGAGCGGTTGCCATTTCAGTATCCTACGCTGGTGCGCGCTACAGCCGCACAATTTTCGTTTTCGCGCGGATCAACTTATAGCAGTCGGTCAAGTAGCCGCGCAATGAATTTCAGGATGGCACAAGCGCTGCTGGTCTGAAAGACCGTTACAGCCTGGTCCGCTGCCCGGAGAAGACGTCGACCACCGTGGCGCCTTCTCCAAACACGCTGCGCATCTCGGCCAGCGCTTCCTGGTCATAGTGGCGTGGCGTTCGACGGTATGCGTCGAGGAATGCTTCGGCCTCCGCACGTTCGACCTTCTCGCTCCCCGGGGGCGGATCGCAGTACGCATCTCGATAGGTCGAAGCAGGCACCACCCTGCAGTTGGATCTCCACCGGAGGATGCCTGCGTCTTCCAACGTGGAGTTCTGGAGCCAGTCCCGCAGGCGCGTGGCCTCTCTGATGCGCCACGGAGGAGCGTCAGGGGGAAAGGGCCTCTCTTCGTAAAGCATCATCGGGGTCCTCGATCCGGGTTCTATGGTGAGAGTTCGCCGTGGTCCATCGGACGACGGATGGGTGGTGGGCGCACCGCAGCGGCGTGATACCGGCACGCGTCCGCAAAGGCGCTGTGTTCCCAAAAGCTTAGTGGAGCGGCTCGACTACTCCGCAAGGGGTATTGCCTCGACGAAAACTCGCGATACGGACTGTTGAGCCCATCTCCGGTGGGTGGTGGCGTTACGCGATCTGCGCGTGACGTCGCCCTCTCTCAATAAGGAGGGGTCGCAATGCAATTTGGTGACACTCTCGACATGACGTCGAGCATCGTGACGGCGTTCGTATCGAAGAACCAGATCGGCATGCGAGACCTGCCGGTCGTGATCCGCAGCGTACACGAAACGCTGGAGGATCTCCGCTCTAGGCGCGATGCGTCCAGGGCCAGCATCTCCGAGGAAGACTCAACGAAGATCCGCGAGGAGGTCCCCGAGGCCACTTCGGCAGTTCCCGAGCAAGCGCCGCCCAAAGCGGCGGAGACAACCCCGGAGGCGCAGCTCGCGGAAGCCTCGCGCCCGAAAGCGGTCAGTCCGAACGTCCTGGAGGATACCGCAGATGGGACGATCCGGAATGGCATCAGGACCATCTATGACAACCACCTCGTATGCCTTGAAGACAACCGCGACGTGGTTTTCCTCACCCGGCATCTTCGTCGCCTGGGGATCTCGCCCGACCAATACCGGGCGAAGTGGTCCTTGCCGGCTTCCTACCCCATGGTCGCCCCAGCTTATTCGGCTAAGAAGCGAGATCAGGCGCTCGCCTCAGGGCTTGGAAAATCAGGAGGTATCAGGCCGCGTCCTGATACCAAAACGCCTCCGGCCGAGCCGGAACCGCCCCAGCCTGCGGCTCGCCGGCGTCGATCTGGGATTCTGACCCCGAAGTATGGCGCGTAATCTCCCGCCCCTGAAGGTTTACTCCTCGAAGCGAAGGTGATCAGCCGCGTACTCTGCGTCGAAGCGGCGCTTGTGCACTCGAATGATCGTGACAAGCGCCAAAGGATACAAAAACGTTGACAGTAGAATATTCCCGATTACTACTGCTTCAAACATTTCGTGATATGGGAATTGCTTAGAAATCATATGGAGCATCAAAATTGAGAAAGCTCCTTTGACTCCAGCCGCGGCAAGAACTTTCCACCAATGCAACGGAATAGTGACGACCTTATCAGTCCACCTGCTGAGCCGCGCAAAAATACCTAGCATGGCCATACGAATGTATGTCGCGCCGATGAAGACTGCGGCGATCTCTCGCCAGTAGCGATATAAAATCTCAAGGCGGACCATGTTAGCCATGGAGATGAAGAGGACAGTTGCCGCAAGGATCGCTGCAAACTGGATGTTCCCACGAACGACCCGGTAAGCCGCTGCGTCCTTCACCAGACTATCGAAACCGGCAATGAAGTTCCTGATTGCGCTTGCCGCCCCTCGGTTGCCGGGCTCGTTCATCTCTTTTTCCGTGTCACGCAGCCGCCGGGTGATCACGGAGTTGGCGAACATGATAGATACGATGACGGCGAGGATGCCCGACGAGTGCAGATGCTCGGCTGCTGCGAAGGAGCCAAGTGCCATGGCCAGAACCAGCATCGTCTCTGTCATGGCATCGTGAACCCAGCGCAAGGCCTGAAGTCCAACCCAGCCAATAACGAGGCCGACGACAAGCGCGCCTGCAACCATCTGCAGCGAGTAGGTCACGGGATCACCTGCTGCGCGCGCGCCGCCGTAGCCCATCAGGGTCAACGACACCGAAAAGGCGATAAGTGCGGTGGCGTCGTTGAAAAGGCTTTCACCTTCAGCGAGCACCTTGAGGTTGTGCGGCAGGCGAAAGCGGCCAAAGACCGAGCTAACGGTCACCGGATCGGTCGCAAGCACCATGCAGAAGAGCGCCGAAACCGCAGCCGGCTCGAGATGGTAGTCCGGAAGCATCACCCGGTTCAACAGAATGGCGGTCCCGACCGAGAGCAGGATCATGATGCCGGCGACATACCCCAAGCTGAGTGCGTTGCGTCGGATCTCGTCCCACCGGAGGGCCAGCGCGTCTGAACAGATAAGGATCGGCAACATGAGGTAGGTCAGACTGTCGAAATCCTGATCTGTCATCGAGAGCCGTTGGTGGCCCAGCGTCGAAAGACCGATCACCGATAGGATAATCGTGATTGGCGTGGGGACGCCCCACCGGTGCTGCAGAAGCAGCGAGGTGGCCGCGATGGCGACCGTGAACAAGGCAATCTCGAGCAAGAGCTTCTCCGTCCTTCTATCTCATCAGCGTCGGCGCGCCTCGGCCTCGTCATCGCCGAGCTGGGACAGGAGGGATCAAGACTGAGGCGGTCGTGGCCCATTGGAAGCAAGTTTGATTGCCTCCCTCAGCCAACGGCGCTGCCGGGAAGTAACGCAGCATAGCAGGGCCGCCCTCATCCTCTTGATGTGGGCGAGGCGCTCGGCGGACGTTTCTTCCTCTTTCATTCTCCGTCCCCTTTGATGCGCGCGATATCGATCAACTCGATCTTGCGCCCGTCCACTGAAACCACAGTGAACCGCAGGCCTTCATGCTCGAAGCTATCCCCCTCTTCCGGGATGCGGCCTGCGATCGCGAGAAGGTGACCGGAGATCGTTTCGTAGTTCCGGTTGCTCTCGCCCAGGGGCAAGGTGAAGTGCGTCTCGATATCGACCACGCGCGCAAGACCACGTACTCGCATCCCGTCGGCCGATGCAGCGACGATCAGATCGTCGTCTTCGTCATCGGCAAGATCGCCGGCGATGACCGCGAAGATGTCCGTGGTGGTGACTACGCCTTCGACGTTTCCATCCGCATCGGTGACGACGGCGAACCGCTCGTCTCGTCGACGCATTTCCTCCATGAGCTTGGAAGTCGGCATAGTACGGAGCACGTACATCGGGCGAGAAGCCAAGGTACGCACATCGAGATCTGGTGCGATGATGAGCGCCTTCAGAGCGGCGCGGACATCGATCACACCCAGGACGTGATCAATGTCGTCGGCGCAGAGTAGAACCCGGGTACGGCCGTTCTCAAGGAGAGTGCCCCGGATGGTCTCCATGTCGGCATCGGCCCGGATCCAGACGATCTCCGGTCTAAGTGTCATGATCGATCGAACCGGTAAGGACGGCAGAGATATCACGCCACGGATCATGCTGCTCTCTTCGGGCGCCAGCTCCCCCAGCGGCTCCTGACCGTGTGGCATCGGACCGCTATCGGGCTCCGTGGAACCACCAGGCGCCGGCGAGAGGAGCCTCTGGATCGCCGCAGCTGCTCGCTGGCGACTGGGCAGGCTCATCGCTGCCTTGCGGCGTCGATGTCCACCAAGCTGATTAAGAGCTTCGATCAGGAGTGAAAATCCGATGGCAGCATACAGATATTGCTTGGGAAAATGGAAACCGAGCCCTTCCGCCAAAAGGCTGCAACCGATCAGAAGGAGGAAGCTGAGACACAGGATGATCACCGTCGGATGTCGCGAGACGAAGTCCGTGAGAGGCCGTGAGGCTGCGATCATGATGCCCATCGAGAGGATGACAGCGGTCATCATCACCCATAGATGCTCAACCATCCCGACCGCCGTGATGATCGAGTCCAGGCTGAAGATGGCGTCTAGAATGACGATCTGCGCGATGGTTACGCCGAAGGACGGCGTACGTCGGTCATCCTCCGCGCTCTCGGTATGCCCTTCCAGGCGCTCATGGATTTCGGCAGTCGCCTTGTAGAGGAGGAAGACGCCGCCGACGATGAGAACGAGGTCTCTCCAGGAGAAGTCTCGCCCTGCAAAACCGAAGACCGTCTCGGTGAGCCCAACCAGCTTCGACATGACGGCGAGCAGACCCAGCCGCATGGCCATGGCCATACCGAGACCGATAAGTCGGGCGCGGTCACGTTGATGGGGTGGGAGCTTCCTGGCGAGGATAGCGATAAACACGAGGTTATCGATGCCAAGGATGAGCTCGAGCACGACGAGCGTCGCCAAACCGGCAACTATCTGTGGGTCTATCATAATGTCATTCCTAGGGGCGGCAGCGACCCTTCAGCTTACTGCTGCGGTCGGCTTCGCTCTTATTTTCCGTCAAGCTTCTCAGCTGTCTCTGACCGCCGCCGAAGCCTGCTGGGCTCTATCCTACAAAAGGGCGGCCAGAACCTGCGCTTCGCTGGTCGAGCTGCGTCAGGAGATCCATGGCTTCTCGGGCGATCGTCCGAGCGGCAGTGATAGCAGTTGACCGAGCCGTGCCCGGTAACCCGCGAGATCGCTCCCTGTCAGCTGGCTGGTGGACGTGAACTTCACAGTCGCCGGATCGATCGCTTGCCCGTGGCGCCGCAATTCGTAGTGCAGGTGAGGGCCTGTCGCGAGCCCGGTCGCGCCTACGTAGCCAATTATCTGCCCCTGCTGGACCAATTGCCCAGCACGGGCCGTAAGCCGGCTCATGTGCGAGTATGTCGTTGTAAGACCGGCGCCATGCTGAAGTTCGATGTGATTTCCATAGCCACCGGAGTTCCAGCCGGCCGTCCTTACATAGCCCGTCTGAACCGCGAGGATCGGCGTGCCGTAGCCAGCCCGAAAATCCATACCTTTGTGCATCCGGGTATAACCCAGGATGGGGTGATGCCGGGGTCCAAAGTTAGAGGACACAACCCCGGGCACGGGCCGCTGGATCGCTTGATACGTCCGGCCGACCTCTTCTGCTTCGAACCAGGACCGGCGCCCGCGGAGTTGCCACTCGGCGAGGCGTACGTTCACACCGTCGGTGCGATACAGCCCGGCGTACATGATCTTCCCGATCTCAGGCTGTCCTTGCGCGTTCAACTTCCGAGCGAGCACAACGTCAAAACGATCTCCCGGGCCGACGGTGTCCGGCGACACCTCACGTGAGATCAGCTTTACATACTGCTCGACTTCGCCGTCGGGGACCCCGGCGGTTTCAAGGGCGGGGCGTAGATCGACATCGACCTTGCCATAGATGCGCAGGGGCTCGATCTCAGCAGCCGCCGGGGCGCCGTGCCGAGCGGTCGCCACCGTGTCATGCTTACCCCAAGTAGCTATTGCGGGGTAAGGAGTACCGGCTGGCGCCGCAGCCGACGCTCTGCTGCCACTAGCCTCGCCGTAAACGGAGAAAGCCGCAACAAGGAAGGCGAGGAGGCCTACTCCCGCAGTGCCGTGTCCAACCCACCGCCGTGCTTCCACGGTCTCGCGCAGGACGTCCCGACGCGTGCGAGCGACCTTCTCGGGGCGGCGCGTGACTGTGCGACGCCACATCAAAGGGTGTTCGTCGCCGAGCGGTGCTTTCGAGGCTGCGGAGTTCATCTTTCCATCCTGGTCGCACAAACGTGCTCAGGAACGGTTTTAGGATGGTTCTCGGCTCAGCGGAAGCCTTCTGGTCGGCTTACGACCCGTGCCGCGATCGCCCAGGCACACGGCCCGGCGAGTCTGCGCCTGCCTCGGCCGTCAGCGTGCTCCTATGGGGCGGCGGCGACCTCGGGGAGATTCGTTGCGGATCCTTGTACGAGCGCAAGCACCTCTTCGCTTCCGCTTGATCCTGAGCCGCCTTCCTGGACGATACGCGCTTCCATATCTTCGAAGAGGGAGACACGCTTGACCGGTGCTTTACCCCGCTTCCGGGCGTCGTAAGCGAGATAGCGCATCATGGAAGCGACTGATTTGCCGATTGCATCCGTGTCGAGCGAGAGATCATGGTGGCGCTTGTAGAACTCACCGTCGTGCTCGTGCGTGTCCGTGTCCGGGCCCTCATGCATGAACTCATGCAGCATGAGAGCCGCGAGGCGGGTGCAGCCCTGATATCCTTCGCCGATCAGGGGTAGCATGTTCTCGTTAAACCACACATGGCCAACCCCGTCTGTCCACGCCTGTGCGACATCAGAGTGTCCAATACCGATCTTCCGGGGACGCTGTCGGGTGGCCTCCGCGATCGGGTACATGCCCGCTTCGAGCACACGCCTTAAAATCTTTTGGCGAGGGTTGAGCTTCTTTTCCGGGATCGGCTCGAAGCTCTCGGTGACCAGGGTGTCGAACACAGAAACGTCGACTGCCTTCGCCTGGGCCAGAGCGGCACGTAGGGTATTATATGGTTGGTTGTCACGATACGAGCCGCTCTCGCCGGCCCAGGTCGACACTACGTTACGCAACTTCGCGATGAAGTCGTAGATGTCCTTTGCATCGAAGCGATCGAGCGTCTCTTGCGCGACTGCGGTGCCCAGAATCTGTTGCGCGACGGTGATTGCCTGACGATTGCCACGCGGGGTAGCGAACACCCTTTCTGCGTGCTGGATTCTCCGGGCAAAATCGTTCAGCGATAGGTGACGCCCTTCCACATCGGTTATGACCGGAACCTCAATCGCCCTCGCCGGGTCAACACTTCCTTCGAGGATCCTACCAGCGAGGTGCGCTCTCTCGTACTCTGTGATGCGCTTCTTGCGGGTCACCTGCGTATCTGAATGACGTCGGAGCTCAGCTTTGATGCCGGCGAATACCTTGCAGGTATTCTGCACGTCGTTGCGGGCGAAGTTGACGTCCAGGCGGCTCTTCGAGACGACAACCCCGCCGGTGCCGAAGCGATGCGCCGGCGCATGTGTCACAAGGACACCGAGATTGTAGATGGCCAGGGTGCCCTTGCTAGGCGCCAACTTGAACCATGCGTCGTCGGTTTCGACATCCCACTTCGCAGAGGATGGATCCTCGCTGATCAGCCTGTCGTTCAGGTAAACTGGGGTGCCGACGTAGGCGACCCACTGCTTCAGATCCCGCTGGATGGAATCGCAGTCCGACGGCAGAAGTGCATCGTAAAGGTCGATTTTGATTCGGCAGCCACTGAAAGCCTTGGATGAGGCAACGCTGTCGACGAGGTCGTAATCCAGCCCCTTGTTTTTGATGTCGACCTGCATCACGAAGGTGTTCGTAGTCCACTGGTTGACCCCAAACGCCATCATCTGTCCGCGGCCCATGCGGAAACGACCGTAAACCGCATCACCTTCTTCGTGCGGAGTACCAAAGGTCTCGAAGTATTGTTCGATCTCATGGCGATCCGTGAAGCCCTTGCCGTTGTCCGAGATGATGACCCGACCCGTATCGATCGAGATATCGATACGGGTTGCTCCCGCATCCACGCCGTTCATGACGCCTTCGAGAATTGCTTTTTGAAGCGTGCCAGCCTGTTTCGTAATGACATCGAACAGCAGGTTCGGGTGCATCACGAAGGTGCGGCGCTCCGCACTTTTCGAGTTTGTCATGGGTTGTTTCCTTTAGACATCAGGCGAGGTGAGTTCACGAGCAGATGATAAAGGCGCCGGAGATCTGCTCCGGCGCCCCAGCGTCGTGCGCTTCGATTAGAAGCGGTAGCCGATGCCGAACCTGCCCTGGTCGCGGCTAGCGTCGATGAACGTCGCGGTGTCGATGCGGTACTTGGAATAGTTCACGTGCAGGTATTCGCCCTTCACGTAGAAACGACCGATCGGGAATTCGACACCGGCACCGACATGGAAGCCGTCCCGGTTCACGCCGGCCCGGACACTTTCGTCATATGCGAAATCGGTGTACTCGACCGAGACGCGGCCGTTCGAATAGCCGCCCTTTGCGTAGACGAGCGCGTCCCCCGCGAAAGCGAAGCCCAGCCGAGCGCCGACATTCAGGTTGCGCTTCGACTTGAAGCACAGTTCGTCCGTACCGTAGACCTCACTGCACAGCTCGGCCGTGCTATACTCGCCCCCCACGTAGGAGCCGAATACCACTCGGTTGATCTGCACATCGTAGCCGAGCTCGGCGCCGAACGAGGCGCCCTTGGAGTTCACGCTGGCAGTGGTGAAGGGCGTGCCCGCTTCCGTGGAAACCTTGAGGTCGTAGGAATTGCGGTCATAGCCGACTTGGCCTTCGGCCCGGATGCCGCCGAAGACGGCTTCGGCCGGGACATAAGCTTCGTTGACGATTTGAGCCTGGGCGGGGGCGGTGAAGGCGACGGCAACCGCAGCTGCGAGGATGAGCCTGGAGATCTTCATAATGTCTTTCTTGGTGGATGGCTGACTGTCAGATCAGCTGTTGAGGCGCCTCCCTGAGGAGGTGGCTGCACGTTTTGCCCCCATGAAGGGGACGCACGTTTGGTGACATGCCCCCAGGGCATGTAATCTCGCTGGTGTCCCGAGGCTTTACGGGTCTGCAGGCGTCGAGCCGGGCTCTGCCTACTCATTTGCCACGCCCTATCAGGGCCGTGGGCGAGACAGGTTCGGAGGGAAGCTCAGGGCAGGCGGCGCGACGCTGAAATAAGCGCGTGCACGGTCTCTGCTATCGTCTGGCGCTGATCGCGATCGGCGGCCGCTCTTTTCCAACTCCAAAACGCCCGCACTACCCCTGCGCAGACGCGTCTACGGACGCACCTACGACAGTGGTAGCGCGGACCAACGTTCAGTTGGCGGTTACCGTCACGTCGTCCAGCCAAGACGAACCACCGGAGGGAGCGTAGTGATAGAAGCCGATCTGGACGATCCAGCCGGTTCCGACGAACGTACCGGTATGATGCACCCACTGGTAGTCGGTGTTGGTAAGCTGACGGTTCTCGATCACCTTACCTTGCGCGCCGTAGGAGTTCATGAACAAGCCGCGCTTGATGTACGCCCAATAGCTCAGGGTGTACGTCTTCCCAGCGACCGTTTGGATATACTGACGAAGCTGTCCGTTGGGGTCCATCTTGATGCTGGTGCTACCGCCATGAGCCAACGTAGCCGTCGCGGTAACGGGCATCGAGTAGTTCCACGCCGTCAGGCCAGATTCGAACCCGCCGTTCACAAGCGACGTAGTGCAGGTTTCGACGTTTATCACCGTCTGGGAGGCAGCTGGCTTTGGCCCCATCGACGAGCAGAACGAATCCGAGACCGTGGACGAGATGTCATCAATGCGAGTGCATTCAACTCGACGCGTTTGGACGTCGGCTTCAGAACAGGAGTAGGTGGATTGCCAAGGGTACGTCGTCCACTTGTACTCGCAGCCCGTGTAGATGCTCGTCTGCTCAAGCTTTTCCGGGCGAACACCGGTGCACTTGTTGTCTTCGACAATCGTCTTGTCCGACCGTTCGCATTCCACCGCGCGGCGGCGCGTCGCCGTTGCCGAGCAGGCGGAATCATAGTTGGACCATGCACCGGTGGCCCACGCATAGGTACATGCGTTGTAGTTGGTACCCTGTCGTTCGGTGATTGGGCGCTCACCAGTGCACAGGTAGTCTTGCACGGCGAGGCCGTCAGTCCGCCGGCAGACCGGCGTCCGAGTTTCCGTTACTGGACCGCAATATGCGGCGGAGGTCCACTGCCCGGGATCCCACTCGTACGTGCACCCGCTATAGTTGCTCGACCGTTCGATCTTGCTTGGCGCATCTCCTTCGCACAGGGAATGATCCCGCGTTACGATGCCGGTGCTCGTCTGACACGTGATTTCGCGGACACGGGCTGCTTGATCCGAACAGCTCGAGTCCCATGCCCCCCAGGCACCTGCATGCCATGAGTACTGGCAGGCCCGGTAATCTTGGACCTGAGCGGTGTTCTCGGGGCGAGCGCCCTCGCAATGATCGTCACTCACGACAGCGCCGTTGCTGCGGCGGCAGGCGAAAGTTTCTGTGATCGTGGTGTTGCCGCAGGCAGGAGTGGGTGCGCTCCATCCCATTGAGCCCCACTCGTACGAGCAGCCGGTGTAGATGTCCGAGATCTCTGTGCTGACCGGCCTCGTGCCGGCTTCAAGGCAAAGTGCTTCTTCCGCGGCAGGGGTGCCGTCATCCCGGACGCACGTCACAGTCCTGTTGCGCGAAGCCCCAGCTTGGCAGGTCGAGCTCCACGCCCCCCACTCGGACGCCTCGTAGCGATACGAGCAGGCACCGTAGTCGGTGACCACTTCGGCCTCCGCAGGGCGGGTAGCAGAGTCACAGAACGTTCCTTCGACGCCCGTGCCGTCAGTGCGAGTGCAGGTGACCTGGCGCGTCTGAGTTACCTGACCGCATCCTTGTGGCTTCGACCACGGCGTCGTGGTCCAGTCATAGGAGCAACCGGAATAGATCTCGCTCTGCTCGGTGCTCGGAGGGGTGGGGCCCACGCAGTTTGCGTCAGCACTAAGCTTTCCATCAGAACGGATGCACTTCACCGAGCGATTTCGCACGGCCTTCGAAGAACAGGCGCTATCCCATTCGTTCCACGCCGATATCTGCCAGTCAAAGCCGCACGCCCGATAATCCTCGTCTTGCACTACGGTTTCGGGATTGCCGCCGCACATCTCCGCGTCGACGGACTTGCCGTCGCTACGGATGCACGCTGCCGTCCGTGTTTGCTCGACCTTGCCGCAGCCTGGTGTTTCCGTCCAAGGCGTGAACTCCCACCTGTAGGTGCAGTCCTCCGTCGTCTCCAACAAGCGGCTTGTCTCAGGCTTTTCGCCGCCGCATTGCGAGTCCTCGGCTCCGCTCCCGCTTTCGCTCACGCACCGCACGATCCGCGTCTGTTCGTGACTGCCACACATGGTGACAGGCCCCGCCGAGACCCACTCGGATTCCTCCCAGCGATACCCGCAACTTTCAAATACGCCCGCCTCTTCCATGGTCGCCGGCCGGCTGTCCGAAGGGCACTGTTCGTTCGGAAGCAGCGTGCCGTCAGAGCGCTCGCAACGCACCTGTCGGTAGCGCTCGGCGCTCGGGGAGCAGTACGAATCCCACTCTGACCACGGCCCCGACACCCATTCATTGGTGCACAGGCTATAGTCCACGCTTGGCTGGACGGTTTCGCCCTTGCGCGTCTCGCACTGATCGTCGGAGAGAGGCGTACCGTCGGACCGAACACATGTAATCGTTCGGCTCTGCGTGGTTTGCCCGCACGCTGGAACAGGGTCGCTCCAAGGGCTTGGCTGCCAGACGTTGAAGCAGCCACCGGTCCGGGGCTCCATACGTTCTGTCTCGGGCTTAGCCGACGCATCACAACGCCCGTCAGGGACAACCACGCCGTTCGCTACGCATTCCACGAGCCGCTGCTGAGGCGCAGCGTTGGTGCACATCTCGGTCGACGACCACGTCCAGTCACCGGCTCGCCAAACCCCGGGACCACCCGGGTCGACGATCGGGCCTCCCGGCGTGGGAGTACCTGGTGCGGGGGTCGAGCCAGCTCCTGAACGAGGAATGGCTTTCCGCATGATGACGACGTCACTGGACTGCGACTGCGCTTGAGCCAGAGACGGAACCAGAATGGCTGCGGAGGCGAGGAGGCGGAGGGTGCGTACAGACATGGTTGCCTTTTTAGGACAAATGGACGGCTTTTGCCATCCTGAAACACGCAAAGATTATCCGGAAATGCGCTCTGAACGGCCCGGCATTTGTCCCGATTTCGATCCCCGGATCCCCCTTCGGCGGCAGGAGAAAGTCAGGGTTCGCCGTAAAGTGTTCCCGCCACAGCATATTTTGAGGCTTGGCTTGCGGCCGGCACTCAGATCGATAGCGGGGTGCCAGGCTAAAGAACCGAAAATTTTATTCTATCGCGCGGCGATGCAGACCCGCCCACCCGACCCCTGAGGCGGTTGCGGGGCTCAGCCTAGGTCAAGAAAGGCTGGGACGGGGTATTACCAGCCGCATTAGCATGACGGCGATCAGTGTCGCGAGCAAGGCTCGTCAGCCGAGCCATACGCGTGCCCTGTCAGCCCAGTCGTAAAGCTCTTCGAGGCGTCCGTTCAACATTTCCACAGCTTCGACGTCTTCGCCTCCGGGCTTGCTCAGGCTCGCGACCGTGTAGCTCTCGAGGTCTTCGACCGCTTCATCGAGGTGCATTTCGTAGTCGTCGCTCGTGACATCGAAAAATGCAGCCGGGAGCCGTTCCCGCAGCGTCCGCGCGATCCGGTTAGCGACGTCTACCACCCGCTCGACGCTTTGGTCCCGACTTTCGTTGATGATCGGCCGGATCTCCGCCGTGTACGTCCAGATCGGTTTTCCCGCGGCGCGGAGCTCACGCGCCGTTCGGTGCGCTGCGACAATCGAATCTATGGAGCGGGCCATCTGTGTTCCTTCATCTTCGCTTATACGGCTGTCGAACGAGACTGCCATCTGTGCTGATTGGTCTCAGTCCCAAGGAGCACCCTCACTTGGCTTGAGTATGTCGCATCGGCGGACTTCGCGGCTGCCCTACAGACGGGTGCTGAGGCCGGTCATTTCGGTAAACGTCTCTCTCAGATTTTCGACGTACACGCACTCGCAAAGCTCCAGCCGCGTTACAGCGTGGTTCACCACCTTGAAGGTTTCAAGCGTGTAGTCGTCGTTGCCCGTGAGCACGATGCGAATCCCGGTAGCGCGCCCCTTCGTCATGCTCGCCGGAAGCCGGAAAGTCAGGCTGTTGCTATCTCCCGCAAAAGACTTCGCGCCCGTCATGGCCACGAAGCGGTTGCCGCCCAACTGGGTAAGGGTGGTCCGGGGAACAGTGAGATCGGTCGCCATTTTTGCATCCTCTCGATTTTCAAACGATGAACTCAACAGGCGCTGCATCGAGGTCCTAAGGCTCCGCCGCCTGGCTGGCCTGGATCGATGTTAAGCGGGCGCGCTCGATCCGAGATGAGGTCAGGCAATGTCTCTCAGGACAAAGAACTGACTGGCATCGTCAGTCGCCTTGCACCTCGTCTGAGAGTTCAAAGAGGACGGCCAGGGCTTTCTGGTTGCGCTCGATTTCGCTGCGAATCCGGCGCATGCTCGCATCTGCCTCGCTGGCGACCAAAGCAAGGGACAGAAAGGGATACCTACGGGTCACCTCCTGCGCTTCCGCGGCCCCCATGCCTCGCGCCCCGCTACCCGTGCGCAGGATCGTCAGCGAAGCCTTCTCAGAAAGGGGGATGCTATCGACAAGATCGATTGCTTGCTGCTCGCTATAGCGCCCGCGCAGGGAGTCCATGGCCTCGGCCAGTTCGCTTCGAGCAATATGGAAGCCGGCGTCCCACCGGCCTTCTCTCAGCAGGTCGCTGGCGCGCACGACGGCTGTCTTCATTTTCGATCCTTTCTGTCTCATTGTGGGCAGACCCGGGGTCAATCTTCAGGGTTTTCACGCTCCAGCCGATATACATCGACCAATCCACGATCGACACGGGCGAGCCGCGCGATGTGGGTAGCGAATTGTTCCGGGTCGGCATGGGCGATCGCTTGGGCTGGCGCAAAACCCGCTGGGACAGGGGCCGCGTTGTTCATCACGACGAGACGCAGATTGCCCCGCATCGCGACGTGGGGATAAATGGCTGCGAGAAGCGCGTCTGCAGATCGCGGATCCGAGCCCCAGCCCGTCAGATAAATGATCTTCACACCTTTGTCGGCGAAGATCCGAGGCAGAACGAGCGCTGGATCTGATCCTCGGGCGAGCCATTTTACGAGGCCGTGTTCCTCGCAAGCCTGATTAAGGCTCTGCACATCAATACCAGCGTTTCGGAACGCCAGCACGACCGGCCTTGCGGCGCCCCAGTGACGGGCATCTACATGCAGGGCCGTCACATGTTCGGAACTGCGCGAGAGTGCTGACCGGACGATCTCTAGATTCTCGTTTCTGGAAGTCATTCAGAAATCCTTTCGTACCCTTCTCACACGAGCCACGCTTGCAGTCGCCTCAGCAGTTCTGGATGAACTGAGTCCCGACACTTCCCATCCGATAACGTTTTCGGATACGCTACTCTCCGACCAAAGGGAGAGTCACAATGTCGGGAAATTTCCTCAAGGGCCTTCTTGCTGGGGCAGCGCTTGCCTCCGCCGTCCCCGCACAGGCTGAAATCACTGCTCCGGGTGCCGATCGCGCCGCGGTCGCGATCATCGACATCTCCGCGGACAAGATCGACAATCCCGACCCTAAGGTGCGCTTTATCAATCTTACACCCGCTCCCCCTGAGGGCCGGACGTTCGCCAAGAGCCGCAACGGGAATGGGGACCATGGCGATTACGTGGCTTCGGCGTTCGTCAGCGAGTATCGCAAGATGAACGCATCGTCCGCGATTGATATCTACTCAGTCAATCCGTTTCTCCAGCAGAATTCGCGCATGACGTTCAACAGGAAGGCGATCACCGATGCGATCCCGGTCCTGAAGCAGAATGGCGTGAAGGTCGTGATCACCGCCTTCGGCATAGAGAACAAAGAGGCCGGGGAATCGATCGTGAACCAGTTCCGCAAGGCAGGCATGGTCGTCTTCGCCGCAACTCCGAACTCCGAACGGGATGAAGGCATCTATCCGGCCGCGAACAAGGGGGCGATATCGGTAGCCGACGACAACGGTTCACGCGGCGCGCTTGCCCACCGGAAGGACTGGGCCTCGTGGGTTGATTTCGCGATCGACGGCAACCAGCAGGGGCAAAACGGCCAGTGGGCTGGCGCGTCCTTCGCTGTCGGAAAGGCCGCTGCATACGGCGTGCTCCTTACCAAGGCGGATCCATCTCTAACGGTGGATGATGTCCGCCAGGGGATGACGAAGTATTCTGATCCATCTCGCTACGGAGCAGTCCGAACCGTCGGCGGCCGCGGTATGGTTGCAGCGTTCTCCACCCCGGAGGTTGTCGCGCATCTCGCGTCCCTCAAAGCCCCGGTCCAAGGGCAGGTGGTTCAATCCGCGCAACTGACTGCGCGTCCCGCTTTGGCAGCGATCTCGGCCCAAGGGCAGGGGCCAGGCTTCTGAGCCGCGCGTTGCTGTAGTATTTGGCTTCTCACTACGCACCCCGTCGGTGCAGTTTGGAAGCGCGAAAACCAGGTTCTCCGGAGCGTCGGACTTAGCTCGACGTTCCGGAGATCTCCGTCCCGACAATGGCCATGATGGTCTGATCGCCCCGATGGATCGCACAAGCGAGCCGGTGCCACCCATCCCAGATGATGACGCCGCCTCCTTCGATGCTGATCACCACCGGTGAATGGAATTCGAGATCGGCGAAGCTGGGATCGGATCCACCTCCGCGCACGATCTCGTCCTGGTAGAATGCCTCCCAGTCGGTGGAGGTCTGGCGGAACAGCTCAAGTGGTTGCCGCTCCTCGAGCGTCCATCGGAGGAGGTCTGGCGGGCTCATTTCAGTAGTAGCCCATCCCACGTACTGGGCCGCCCACGAGCGGAGCCCAGCCTCGTCCAACTCGCGCCAGACCTGGATCGGTTCATCATCTCCGAACATGGCTTAGATCCGTTTCCGCTTCTGCTTCTGGTTTGTTTTTGTCCACAGTTCGTAGACACGTGGCCCATGTAGATCCCGATGGTAGCTGGTGTTCCGCAGGATGCGGTATTCGGTCACCGCATTGCGTGTGCACCAGTCGGTGATCAGGCGGCGCATTTCCCAGCCGCTCTCGTTGCCGGTATAAATCAGGTCGTCGGGCGGACAGTCAAAGCTCGCGCACGAGAAGCGCAAGGCGTATCCGTCGTTCCGCAACGTAGCTTCGATGACGGCCCACCTGGAGCTACCGTCGTACCATCTCATAGTCGGTACCAGGGCATGAAACGGCAATCGTCCTCGGCCACTCTACATCTCCTTCCCGATTCCGCACGCCGCCTCGACCAAGATCAGCGATCCTGGCCGGGCTCATGACCTCTACGACCGTAAACATGGCGGGTGCCGCGGGTTTACGTCCCCACGGGCGACAAGAGCTCAGTCGCACGACCGCGGCCGGCGATACCCTCAACGAGATCCAAAAGTCGTTCGGCAGTGCGAGCGTCTCTTTGGCTAAGCGCCAGGAAGCTATGTCTAAGCCCGGCAATAGATGCTTGATCCGACTGGCGATCCACCCGCAACAGCTCCACCAAATCCATGACGATGCTGAGGCCGGCGGGCGGCAGGGCGTCGGCGGTCTGGTTCACCAGCTGGACGAGTTGTTCGCACGCAGCAGCATCAGCCGGGTGAAACTCTGGCCGTTCGTGATCCGGATCCAAGCCTCCCTCGATACACAGCTCGCGGTACCGAGGAGTGTCCCAATGGTAGTCGGGTTCTTCAATGGGAAACGCGGCAACAGCCTTGAGCCATGCATTAGTCGTGGGCGGCAACGTGCCCTGAGTAAAAAACCACGGCGGGTTATCCACGTCGAGGATGCTCAGATGTGTGCGACCACGCAGTGGAAGCACCCTGACTGCCATTCGCCGGCCGTCCTCCGACGTCACGATCACCTCGCGAACGTTCTCGTTCCGCGGGTTGCAGCCGCTCATTCACTCTCTCCGGTATGCTCTGGGAAAACGTGGGGCGTAGCGAGCGGGCGCGGGCCACCTGCGTCGACGACCACATGATGGGCGAACGAGGCGTTGAGATGCTGAGGCTCAAGGCTGGATCGCTCCTGCATGCCCGCCAGTTCGGCGATCTCTCCAGCATCCTGGGTCGTCACGCCGCGGATCATGCTGACAACCTGGTCGAAGCGGGGGCAACACTCTGGATCTTTTCCCCACCAGCGCCGTGGATGCGCCAGTGGAAGGCGCTGGTCCACGATTAGCAGGGCTGTGCCCGGAGGGGCGCCATCCGAGAGGATGCGCTCGATTTCCGGGATTGGAGGCAGCTTGGCCGCTTCGTCGATGATGATCTGGAGTGACCTCGCAGAAGGGCCCTTTTCGGAACGCCATCTCGCCACAAGGTCAAGGGCAAGCGCAGCAAGCGGGCCTGCGCCAAGGTTCTGTTGAGGATAGATGAAGGCGGTTGTCGCCTGGTCCCGGTCAGCGAACGCGCGGATGATCGATGCCCCGTCGTCCGGCATGACTGGATCAAGGACCTTGCGCACCAACGAGCATTTCGCGATGATCAGGGCCTGGTCCACAGTACCAAGGATGCCGCTACGCTCTCTTGGCGCCATCCTGATGAGTGGCGTCACCTCGGATGCAATCTGCGCCGGCGCCCCGGACGCGAGGCAGTCTTCTACAACCAGCATCAGAGCGTCATCCAAGCCACTACGCAGGACGCTGGATAGCCAATCGACGACAGCGGGAAGCGAGGCGATACGAGTCCGATAACCGTCAGTCGGGATGCGGTGCGGATGCAGCATCAGATATGAGCAGAGTGCGGCGAGCAGCAGACGTGCGCGTTCTTGGAAGTAGGGGGTACCGCGGCCACCCAGGGGCACCAAGACGCGAGCGACGCGGAGCGCGTGGCCCCAAACGTCTTCATCGACGGCAAAGTCCGGATGAAGAGGGTTGAAGGCAATGGTCTCGCCGCCCTGCAGCGGTGCCTGAGCCGAGATGTCCAGCACCAAGATGCGCGATTCCGTTCGGGCATCAAGAGACAGGGTTGCACGGAGGATTTCCAGCTTCGGGTCGTGGATGATCTGAGAGGCATCTGGTGACAGCGCGATGGTCGGCAGGACGATGCTCATCGTCTTACCGACGGCCGGCTCACCAACGCAAAGCACTGCGGCTTGGCGCGAGCTGCGAACAAGGCGCTCATCGGCGACGCCTAGAACGATACCTTCCCCGCCTCGGACGTTGAGGATCCGGTCCTCGCCCGATGGTTCCGATCGCACGGGAGGAGAGGAGCCGGCGATGATCGGCGCGCGGTCGCCCCTCGGCCCTGCTCGTGGATCTCCGGCGCCCTGCTGGATCAATGCGGAGCCTGGCATAGCATCGAGCTGCGTAGCCGGCTCGCCACCGGACCGGACATCAGCAGGATCGGCGAGGAAGGCGCCCCAGTGGGCGCGGCCGGCTCGCCGAGCCACGATGTCGAGGCATTCCTGGTAGGTTTCGGCGCGAGTTCGCGCGAGGCGGCGGGCGGCGCGCTTGGCGTCCGCAATCATGCGCGATTTGTTGTGAGTCATGGCGTGACGACGCTCCAGATAGGGCTTCTTGGATCGCACCGTCCGCTCATGCGCGCCGCGCCCCGTTGGGAGGGTCGGGGGCCTGGTCGATCAGCGGTCCCAGGCCGGGTTCGTCAAGGCGGACGACCGGCCCCCGCGTGGGCCGTGCCTTCTTTCTGGATGAAATTGGTAGGCGCGTCAATACTTGCCGAAGGGGCCGCCTTGCTCTTGCCCCTCGGCGCGTGGGGTCAGGCTCGATTTCTCTCCAAATAGCCGGCGATAACAGACCGCATTCCCTCAAGGGACTTCTTGCCGAAATTTGGCATCTCAAGGAGTACGTTATCCGCCGGGTGCTCGACGTCGCCAGTAAGCATCCGGAGAGGGCCGCGTTGATCTGCGGGAAGCGGTTTCGACGCTCAGTCGGCTACCTTTCGACTCTCCACGTCAGGACGTCGTGAGTTTCGCCAGCAGCGTCCCGGACATTCTTCATACTACTGGTTACGACGAGACCTTCCTCCCGCAGAGCTGATTTGGTTTTTGCAAGCAGGCGCATGGGGCGGTCAATTCCGGCGAGCCAGAGCGAAACATCGCTGATGGCTCCACCTGCCTTCAGATGCGATACCGCCCAAGCGGTTTGTTCATGCTCGGACTCGCACTCATAAAGCCTTTTGCCCATTTTGCCTCCTGTTATGCGGTCATGCCGCCTTTGCGACGAACTCTGACTTACATGATTGCCAGTTCCAGGTCAGTAATTCGTCGAGCCGGGACTGGGGTATGTCGGCGATACGGGCGAGTACGTCGGCAAGCCAGGCCTGCGGGTCGTTGCGGCCTCCTTTGGGAGGAGCGCCTCTCCACCAGCTCTTGCGAATGGTAGGCATCAGAGTTCGCTCCTATCAGCGAATAGAGGGCGGCTGCTCCATCTTATGGTTGGCCGCCCAGAAGACGGCTCGGGCTGGCTCTCGCCGACATGCTGCGAGATGATGGCGCTTGCCAAAGTCATGTCGATCACCTGCTTGTCACGCTTGGAATAGAGCGCGTTCAACTGCGACAGCTTCTGCTTGGCGTTGTGCACGAGAAACAGGCCGTTAGACGCTTCGCGATGCATACCGCCCGAACCAGCAACGAGCGTCTGCCCGTGCGAGTTAGCATGCTCGATCGCTACAGGGTCGATAAAGGGAGTAAACGCTATCCCCTCAAGCCGGGGGTCGCGCGGGTTCTCGTCTTGGTACATCCACAGCAGTTCGATGACCTCTACTTCCCGCTCCTCGGTCGGACGAGCCACCACGAGATGGCCACGGACCCGACGTGCAGCCGCGCAGCCGTCAAGCATATCTTGGAGTTCGGCATCGGGGTCGTCAATCGGCTGCAGATTGTAGCGAAGGCGCTCGTAGTGTTCCTCCATGCGAGCCGCCTCCTCCAGTGAGATCGGCTCGTACGGTCGGACGGACGGGGAGGGGCGGGCCGAACGGAGTGAACGCTGCAAGTCGCCCCAGGTCGCAAAGCCCTTCTCGCGGGCGAGTGCATTCAATTCGGCTTGATGCGGAGTTCCGTTCGCTACAGCGCGCAGACGTGCCTGCTTCTTGAGATTCCGAATGGTCTTCATCGAACGCGGTCCTTGCCTTCGTCGGATTTGCGCTCGCTGCCCGCTGGCGACCACTTCCGACTAGGTTGGACGGTCGAAGGTTCACATTTGTCGCCGCTCCCGGTGGGTTCGCCGTTGCGGGCGGAAGGCCTGCGGTGTGGCCTAGAGATGTTGTAGGATCTACCGATACGAGTGGTCAAGACATGGATCTTGCCTTTGTGCGCGCAAAACTTCGTGATAAGGGGACGGGACCCGCGCTTATGACAGCCGGTGAACGAGCTCTGCGTAAGCTCTCTGCGCAAACGCCTCCGGAGACACCCCGGGAAGGTTACACGTCGTCCCCGGTCGCGCTGCCGTTGTACCGCGAGGGTCGGTCGTCCGTTTGTGATAGAAGTCGCGGGTGACGAAGGCGATCATGCCATCTCCATCGGACCGAGTGCCATGCGGCTCGTCAGAGTTAATCACGAAGATAGTGCCAGGCTTCAACTCGAACTCAGCGTCACCGACAAACATCACGTGCCGGCCCTCGGCGATGACCACCAGCCCGTACGTGTAGCCAGCGCCATCCTGGTGCTCTGCGATCCCTCCTCGATGGGCGTAAAGATCACCACACCTAAGGGTGAGAAAGGGCCCATTGCTCAACGTGATCTCTTGATCGAGGTACGATCGACAGTTTTCGTTGAGGTACGCGCGGACATCATCCGCCACACCTGGGGCGATCTTGACGGCGTCCGGAAGGATCCTCGGAGCAACGAAGTCGACTGCGAGCGACGCGGTTGCAGCGCCCAGGGACGCTCGCTGATCTCCCGCGGCTGTCTGCGTCAGCAGCCGTTCCGAGGCCAGGAGGGCAGGTGTTGACGCGGCCTCGTCCAAGCGTGGCTCTAATAGCATTGTGGTTTCCCGACCCGCCGCAGTCACGATCATGGCTTGCGCACCGAACGGCTGAGGCTGCGGCTCATCTTCACGCCCGACAACACCGAGTAGCTACCGTTGGCCCGTCGCGAGATCGTTGCCGGGCCAAGGCCCTGCCTGTCCATCTCAGCTACTTTCATGCGCACGGTTTCGCGTTGCTCCTCCGGGACCTCAGCGATGGTCACAACGCGGGAGCCCGCACCCGTTCCGGTCATGGTCGCCAGGACGTCAGCCAGATCCATTCCGCGCATTTTCCTCATGTTTTTCCCATCCTTATCGCATTCTAGGTCGCGCCTTGATCTGCTCCTCGGCGAGTTGGAAATTCGTAGAGGCAGTTGCAGTGCGCTTCAGGCCTTCAGGACAGAGTGCGGCACCGGCGGCTGTATGTGCAGTAGCAGGTCGAGCGCAGCCGGCCTGCCTTCTTCGTTCAGTCGGGCACGCATTGCGGCGATCTCCTGCGGGTCAAAGGGGCAGGGGACGAGCATCTCGCCCATAACCTCGGGGTGACGCTGTCGAAGGACCGCGATCAGGAAGGATCTGGGGTCGAGACCTACCTCCTCCGCGATGCGTTCGGCGGAGCCGATCGGGACGGGATACAAGCCGGTAGCGTAATGGCTCAGCTGCGAGCGGCTTTTGTAGCCGAGGGCGCGGCGGATCTCGCTTTGGGTACGGTTCGAGGCCTGGATCGCCGCGTCCAGCATGACACTGGCAAGCGTGTCTTGGTATGCGTGATTATCATTCGAATTCGGACGACGCCTTGCTGGCATAGGAACTCCTTGTTGAGGATGGATCATCTCATGCGTTGCTGGCACGTGTCGAGCGACACACATCCAGATTTCGTGCACATCGCTCACGATCTGTCGGGCCGGTCCGTCGTGAGTGTGAGCCGCAGTTAGAGCTTGGGGACTCGATGTCCTGGTCGGGGTCGGAGGTTTGCGAAGGCAGGGGATGCGCCCCGCAAGCACGCCCTCGCAACGAGTGATGCGATAGCGATGCGAAGTAGCGCCAGATACCCGGCATCTGGCCCGCCCCTTGAGCAAACCGGACGTCCAGGTGCAGCAGCGTGGAAGGGCAATCGCGTCGGTACATCTCCGCCGCCAGCTTTAAGCACTTGCAAAGGCGGCGGTGCCGCCAGCTCGAGCGACACCGCCAGATGCCATACCTACTTTTTCTCGGGCTCTGCCCGAAGAGCGTTCAGACACTTATCGCCTGCTGCGGGATCCTTCTTCACCGCCTCCAGGACGTCGACTGCGTATTTGGCGTTGAGCTCCGGCCCGGGCTCGCCATCCTTGGTCGCCGTCTCGTACCGACACGAAAAGAGGTTCTGGTAGGAGATCTTCAGCGATGCCGGGACCACCTTCTCGACCTCAAGGATGGAGGCCATCTTCGAATAATCCGGTCCGGTTGGCTTGGGTGGCTCTTCTTTGCCGCACGCGGTGAGCGCGAGGACAGCGAAAATGGCGACAGGTCGGAGGTGCATGGCGATTTGGTCCCACGTTGAAGATTCGCCCATCTTTTAGGATGACGCGTCGGGGAGGGCAAAGCTCCATCGTAGCGAGCGGCCGGCTAAGGGCGCTTGACTTTGCCAGTCTCAGGAGACAGTCGTCCCATCCAGAAACTACCTTACGCCGAGGCCGCCTTGAACAATTTCCGCACGCGTGCCCTCATGCTTCTCCTGTCGGGGGTCGCGTGTCCCGTTGTCCGCTGCAGCGCAGGTAGCTCCCGGCGATAAGATCCTGATGCGCCGTGTGATCACGGCCCCGCTGGCAAGGCCGTCTGACCAAGTGCCGCTACCCCCCGAGGAGGTAAGGGAGTTCCGGCTGGTGCCGACCGTGGTCTAAGGATGACCATTTTCTTGGCGCCTTTGTGAGCAGCAACTGTGACGCTTATCTGGCGTTGAAGGCAGTTTCTGGTCGGCGGTGCCACTGAGTGAGGCAAGAGCCGGTCGTGAAAACTCTGCCGGCTATAGACAGCTCCACTCGGGATGTTCGGACGCGTATACGGGTTTAAAGGACCTACACGTCGCGGCGGCCGGCCCGAAGGCGTATGCGCGGGTTACGCATATCGACCCTACCATATGCCCTCGCAGCGCCCTGGCCGCACTGCGAGGGCGTATGGCATTCAACGCTCGCCGGCCTGATCGCCAATTAGGGCGCGAACAGCGTCAATGCGATCCTGGCAGTGCCTCGCCAGCAGGTTCGCTCGCTTGATCAGCGGCTCGATTGCGTCGACGTCCGGTATTTGCCCCTGGTTCGGCTTCAGCCTTGCTGCGATCGCCTGGAGCTCCTCGTAGGCCTCTGCGAACTTTTCCGGCGCCGGTTCCTCTGGGCTTCTTATCGCTACGCTGCTCATTGTCGTCTTCCTTCCTGTCGGTCGTGATGGGGGCAAGGGCGATGATGCCGTCGCGCGTCTCAGCCTGAAGCGTCCCAGCGCTTCGCAAGGCTTCAATGCCAACGAGCGGGGATCCCACGGCGTCTCGCAATATAGCGTAGCCAGCGGCCAGGACGGTGCGAGGGTGCAGTGCGTCGGCGCGATCGTTTGCCATTGCGATGGAGGCAGTGCAGTCGTCTAGCGTCTGGACCGCGAAGGCTTTGATCTGATCCGCAAGTCGCCTGACCTCGTCCAAGGCTGCCTGCGGGACAGCTTCAACGCGCGTCGAGATCTCACTGACGGACCGGCCACGTCCGAGCTCGAGTTCTCTCAACGAGGCCTCGGTACTCTGCTGGATGTAGCGCTTCATGTCGCGCAATGCACCCGAGGCATCCTCTCGGCGCTCTCCGGCAAGAATGCGGATATGCTCGGAGGCATGGGCAAGCAGCTGCTGGGTGTCGTCGAGGAGCGCTCGAGCTCCTGGCTCAATACCAGTTGCGGCCGCTCGCACGGCATTGTCCGCGAGCCGCACAGTCTCCTTGGCGTCGCGGTCGATTGCATGCCGCGCCTCTGCGAACCCGGCCTGTGCTGCGTCGAGTGTGCGTACCCCCTGGGAGAGGATGATCTCATAGGCGCGCTGCCCTGCCATGGCCGACCGGGTTACCGCACTGGTGATATACTCGGCCACTTTTGATGGGGTGTCACACGAGATGCACGACACTTCGTCGAGCAGGTTCTTGTCGCGCTCGTGCCCGATGCCGGTCATCACCGGAACATTCATCCGGCACACAGCTTCGGTGAGCTTGTGATCGATAAGCCATGCGAGATCAGCGGAGGCGCCACCACCCCGGATGATCGCAACTGCACAGTAGCGCGTGTCCGGATCCATACAGTCCCGATAGATGCCCCGGAGGAGCTCCACGATACGCGCCGGCGCGTCACGCGTCTGGAACGGCGCCTCGAAGTAATCGAACTGCACGAGGCCGAGGAGCGTCATCCTGTCAGCTGTCGATCGAAAGTCGCCGAGGCCAGCTGCACCCGAGGGTGAGATAACCGCCACCCTGGTGAAGTCGGTTGGCGGGGCAAGAGACCGGTTCCGGCTCCAGTGCCCTGCATCCTTGAGCTGCTTGCGAATGGCCTGGATGCGGGCGTTGAGGTCTCCTAGGGCAAAGGTAACATCGATCTCGAGCACGCTTACGTTGAACCCGTACGCCGGGTTGATCGCCGCCTGCAGCTTGACGAGGACCTGAGAGCCCTCTTCGAGCGGCAGGCCGGCATCTCGAAAGGCACCGTCGATGCGCTTCCAGACGTTTGGGAAGCAGCCGCCATTTGCCTTGGCAACCTGCTTGCCCTGGCCGTCGAGTTCGATGAACTCCATTTTGGTGAACCGGTCGCTCACCTTTAGTGTGTGAAGTTCGCATCGGACCCATTGGGATGGCAACTCACGCACGGCGGCGTCGGCATCCTGAAGATAAGCCTTCAGGCTGATTGACGAATTGCGGTCCTGCGAGCTCATAAGGCCCGCTCGATTGACGGCTGGTTCATATGAGGCTTCTCCATGTCTGGGGCAGGTCTGAAGGTGAAGCGCATGCCGGATGCCTCCAGACCCGCGCTACTCAGCCCTCGACCAAAGGTCGATCAGCGGGACCGGGCTCATCCTCAGCGGGAATTGGCGCCGCCGGTTTGGCCGGAGGAATAGCGTCCTCAATGCTCATCGCATAGAGGCGGCGAAGCACATCCTCCCGAATGACCGAGAGCATCCGCTCGAACAGCATGAAGGATTCGCGCTTGTACTCGTTGATGGGCGTCTTCTGGGCATAAGCGCGCAGATGAACGACCTGGCGAAGCGCGTCGAGCGTAGCCAGGTGCTCCTTCCAATGGTGATCGAAAGATCGCAACATCGCATTCTTCTCGATCTCGACCCAGGCTTCGGGGTCCGCGTCCGAGGCCTTGCTGGCGAGAGCGCTCTTGGTCGCGTCCAAGAGCCGCTGCGTGATCCATTCAGGGTCGACACTCTCCTGCTCGCGCCAATCCGTGATCGGAAAGTCCAGTGAGAACAGGTCCGTCACCCGATGAGCCAGATCCTCGACGTCCCACTGTTCCGGGTAGGATCCTTGAGAGCATGCTTCAGACACTAGCTGTGCGACCGTCTCTTCGCGCATCTCGTCAACGAGATCGTCAACACGCGTAGCATCCATAATCTCGCGCCGCTGGGCGTACACGACGTTCCGCTGGTCGTTCATGACGTCGTCGAACTGCACGACCTGCTTACGATTGTCGTAGTTCCGGGCTTCAATCCGCTGTTGAGCCTTCTCGATGGCCTTGGTGAACATCGGGCTCGAGAGGGCCTGCCCCTCGCCGAGATTGCTGTTCATCATCTTGCCCAGCAGAGAGTCGGCGCCGAAGATGCGCAGAAGGTCGTCTTCCAGGCACAGGTAGAAGCGGCTTAGGCCCGCATCCCCCTGGCGGCCTGAACGGCCGCGCAACTGGTTGTCGATGCGACGGGTCTCATGCCGCTCGGTGCCCAGGACGAACAAACCTCCAGCCTCCTGGACCAGACGCTTCTCCTCGGCGATCTCACGCCGCACGACGACTGCGGCATCGTCATACGCGGGAGTCCCCACCTCCAACGTCGGATACTCATCGAGCATCCGGAACTCGAGGTTTCCACCGAGTTGGATGTCCGTGCCTCGGCCGGCCATGTTGGTTGCGATCGTGACCGCCCCTGCACGGCCGGCCTGCGCGACGATGTGGGCCTCCTGCTCGTGATAGCGGGCATTCAGCACGCGGTGAGAGACGCCTTCATCGCTCAGGTACTGGGAGAGCAACTCGCTCTTCTCGATGGAGACGGTGCCGATGAGAACCGGCTGCCCGGCCGCCTGCCTCTCACGGACGGTGCGCGCGATTGCGGCATATTTCTCCTGCAGGTTCTTGTAGAACTGATCCTCCTCATCGATCCGCCGCACCGGAAGGTTGGTCGGGATGGTGACGACTGCCATCTTGTAGATGTCGTGGAACTCGTTGGCCTCGGTGGCAGCGGTGCCGGTCATGCCGCCGAGCTTCGGGTACATCCGAAAGTAGTTTTGGTAGGTCACCGAGGCGAGCGTTTGATTCTCTGCCTGGATCTCGACCCCTTCCTTGGCTTCGACGGCCTGGTGCAGCCCATCCGCCCAACGGCGGCCTGGCATCATTCGGCCGGTGAATTCGTCGATCACGACGATGCGTCCGTCACGAACGATATAGTCTGCGTCACGTCGGTAGACGGTGTTCGCTCTCAAGGCCTGAGCGAGATGGTGAACGACCTGGGTGTTTTCATAATCGTATAGATTGTCACCCGAGAGCAGCCCCGCTGCTTCCAGCAGCCTTTCCACCTTCTCTGTCGATTCTTCCGTCAGGACTACGGAACGACGCTTCTCGTCGACCTCGTAATCCGCCGGGTTCAGCTCCTTCACCACCGCATCGACGCCGGCATAGAGCTCCGATCGGTCCTCGGTCGGGCCAGCGATGATGAGAGGAGTGCGCGCTTCGTCGATCAGAACGGAATCCACCTCGTCGATCAGGGCGTAGTGGAAAGGCCGTTGAACGAGATCCCCGCGGTCGAGCTTCATGTTATCCCGAAGGTAATCGAACCCGAACTCGTTGTTGGTTCCATAGGTGATGTCGGCGGCGTACGCGGCTCGGCGCTCCTCCGCCTCGATGCCTGGAACCACCACTCCGACGCTGAGCCCGAGGAAGCGGTATAGTCTGCTCATGGTTTCGGCGTCACGCCGAGCAAGGTAATCGTTGACGGTGATGACGTGAGCGCCCTTGCCTGGAAGAGCGTTGAGGTATGCCGCCAGCGTCGCAACGAGCGTCTTGCCTTCACCGGTGCGCATCTCGGCGATCTGCCCACGGTGAAGGACAATGCCTCCAAGCATCTGCACGTCGTAGTGACGCTGACCGAACACGCGAAGGGACGCCTCGCGAACGGTGGCGAACGCCTCGGGAAGGAGCGCGTCGAGCGTCTCGCCGGCGCCCAGCCGCTGGCGAAAGCGAAGGGTTTGACCGCGAAGGTCGTCATCGCTCATGACAGAGACAGTGGGCTCGAGATCATTGATTTGCGCAACCAGGCCGCGCAGCGGCTTGAGGTAACGGTCGTTCGATGACCCGAAGAGAGCCTTGGCGATGCCAGCTAGCATGAAGGTGTGTCCTGACTTGTCATATGCCGGCGGCGAGCGCTCACCTAGAAGAGGCGTCGCCGACCGGTACCGTAACGGCAGTTATAGGATGGAACCTAGAGTTCGGGAACAGCGTGGGCTGGCGGCGGGGCAGGCGGATGTCGCCAATCCGCGTACGCGGCCCTGCACGGTTGTTTCGCTTACGCCTTGGACGGTTCGACCGAGCGGGGGAGGGCTCTCAGACGCCGCGATCAGTTCTTGATGATTGCCGCAAGCAAGACGCCAGCGTCCACAGGCGAGAGACCTAATGCCGACTGATACAACGATATAGTCACTCGACATTGATCGGCCGCCGGGAGGGAGGTGAGCGTATCCTCAGCCAGTGCGGATATTTGCACGTCGGTGATGCCGCCTGCCTTCATACGCTGAACGAGCTCAGCGAATAACTCTGGCGCCGGAGATTTCCGGGTTTGGGGGGCGCTCGTCGCATCGCCAGCTGCGCGGATCTGTACAGCAGCAAGACCCGCAAGCGCCCGTGAAACCTCCAGGGTCTGGGGTAGCGTCGTGTCGCCGCCTTGCGCCGCATAGCGGGCACACGCCTCTGGATCGCTGGTAGCGAGGGTGGTCAGCAGCGCGTACTGCGCGGCCGCAACCTTGCGGAGACTTTCATCGGACGATTGGCGAACGCGATCTTTGATGCCGGCGAGTGACGTCCTCGTCAACTTCATCGCCGACTGCTCGGGATCGTTGGCTGGATTATCGGACTCCAGTTCCGCAAGCAGAGCTTCCTTGATCGCCTCGTAGCGCTCCGGGAATTCTTCACGAAGCGCGAGGTACATAGGCGAGGCTGGCCCAGTCTGTTCCAAAGCGCCGAATATGGCTTCCAGCCTGGCTTTTCTGCCCGCCTTGATTGTCTCCGGATCAGCGGCAATGGGCTTCACCTCCTCTTGAGCGGAGGATGTCTCAGATTTCGGTCCGCGGGGCGTCGGACCATCCTGTGTGGAAGAGTAGAAGGTGAGCGCAACGACGCCAGCGCTCACGGCGAGGGCACCCCCTGCGATTTTATTCCGAAGCCGCATCAACTTTACCCTGATTTCAGGATGAGATATCACAGGAGAGCAATGGATGCCAGAAGCCTAGCGCGTCGTCCGCCGGGCACCCGTGCTCTGTTCGGCAGCCATCGAGGGGGCCGATCGATGTCCAGCTAGGTTGGGTGGCCGCGACACGGTATCAATCGCCGCCGCCGCAACCGCCGCTGCAGCTAGAACCACAGCTAGAACCGTCACTCGCCGCCGACCCGTCGGAGTCACAGCCCTTGGCTGAGCAGCTAAGCAAGGCGATCTGGGAACCGTCGTCGACTATAGCCTGATTGCCGCCGTCTCCCGGAGAACGAGTCTTGGCCGGGTATACCCGGCCGGTATCGGGGCGCGCTCCCGGGACGGCGCGGGGCTTGGGCATCGGGGCGACTTTCCGGCCCGGCGGCGTCGCCGCGCGCGTTCTGTAAAGGAGGATACCCCCGCCGAGAAGCACCGTCATCGCGATCGCTGCGTGCCCCGTTAGCGTTGCTACGACAGCCCCCGTGACCACGCCGGTTTGTGCCGCAACCATCTTCAGGGTTCTGGAAGGCTTCGCGTCAGGCAGGGGCCGATCGTCTGACCCTGGGCTGGGCCAGATGGAAGAGGGCGGCTGATCCTGAAACATCCTCCGGTAGAGGAGCAACGTCGCGGCGTACAGGTCTGCGTGGAGGCGACCGTCGGCGTCGGTTTCCAGTCCGGGTTCGTGGTGTAGAGGCCTTCCCAAAATGGTGCCGCAAAGGACTCCCCAATAGTGTTTTGTATGTGTCAGATGCAGATGCCACGCCCGGTCCACATCTTGCGACGGAACGACCATGGTCGGCGAATACCAAGCCATCAGCAGAAAGCGGAGGTATTCGGCGTACACTTCCTTTGCGTAATCACGAGACCACCGGTTCTCCTTGGCCAGTTTGCCGATAAAGTCGATCCTGGCTGCGGGATCCACGATCGTCATCTTCTGGAGAAGGCTCGCGACCTCCGAAGGCGGTCGATATGATCCATTCGCCGCAGCATTTCGCGCGTCGTTCATTCAGGAACCTCCCCTTATTGTGACCGGAAAACTATCGGCACGTATCAGTGGAGCGGCGGGAATAGCGCCCGCTTCACTGCAATCTTAGAACTTTCTGAGCCAATCGACGAGCCGGTCCGTAACGATCTGTTCGTAGACCTCTGTGTCGGGCATGTCGAACCGCGGCAGATACACCTCTCCAACATTTGGAAACTTGTCCGCGATACGCCCAATCGTCGGGAAGCTTCTCTTGTCTGCTCCCACACCGACGAAGTGGAAGAAGATCGGAAGCCGCTGCGCATCGGCGAGAGCCCGGTCTAGATTATGGTTGTCGTCTCCGTCGTTCTGACCGTCGGTCAGGACCATCATCAGCGCTGGTGAGGTATCGTAGACCTTACCGCCGAGTAGCCCCCTGATGCCCGGTGCCCGCTGCGGGGAGAAGAACATTTCCGTGCTCATTCTCACGATCGGAGCATAGCATGTCGAACCGGTCGCATTGAGGTGACGGCTGACGAATCCCGCAAAGTTCGCCGGCGTGGCGACGCCGATAGCCCGACACTTATGATTGAAGGCAAGGCAATCAAGCTCGCCGTTATCGTCGAACTCAATAGTGACGCCCATGATCTGATTGAATGCTTCTTGCAGGCTGCCGCCACCGATCTTACCGGCCATCGACCCAGACTCGTCGAAAGCAGCACCCACCCGCAGCGTCGGTGCCTTGAGGATATTCTTCTTGGCAAGGCTGACTCGAAAGCTCGCCGCCTTCTTGCTCAGATCCACTTTCATTGCCCCTCCATAGCTTTTGTAAGATCGTTGACTAACCCATTGCCGCAGACGGGATTTGCTTGCCGCGGGGAGATTTCTAGATCACCTCGACCTGGCCCGGGAATTCGTCGGCGATGGTCTGCAGCATGTCCCGCTGGAGTCCGGCGGTCAGCCGAGCGACGACTTGCACCTTGAACCCGAAAGCGAGGTAACCTCTGATCGCCCACATCACGCAGTAATCCGCCGCAAAGCCGAACAAGCGGACGGTGTCGACGCCCTGCGCCATCAGCTTGCGGTAGAAGGCATCTCGCTGACGAACGGGCTCCTCTGCGTAGAGGCGCTCAACGACTAGGTGAGGCTCGGCCCACTGGTCAAAAACCCCCTTCTCAATTTTGTAGGTGGGGATGCCGAGGGCATGGGGGATTCTCAGGTTGATGATGTTTTCCCAGCCGACCTTACCCTTCTCAACGTGAAGATCGAATCCTGGGACACCGTTGCTCGGATCGCCCAGGTTCTCCGCACTGCCGAGGAAGGTTTGGAGATCATGAGTGTCGAAGCTGGCCACGACAGCTGCGACCTCGGCCGGGTCGAGATTTGCCATGTATACGATGATTGCGCCGATGATCTCCTCCGCGCCGGGGACTGGAAGCCTCATGCTCCGGAAGATGAAGTCACCTTGGGTGTCGACGGGGACGACAAGAACGTTAGGCTTATTGCTCACGAGTTTTGTCCTTCTTGAAACCTGTATAGCGGAGGCGCGACGGAGGTGCGGCCCGGGGCTTCGGTGACCTCGTCATGTGAGGTTGAGATTGTCTCCTTGAGGCGACCGTTGCGGTTAACGCTGCGCGGGAGCCGGCTTCACACGAGTGTCTCGCGCGCGAGCCCCACGCCTTGGCTTCCAAATATCTGGAGGTAACGCGTCAGCTCCCTCGGATCGATCGACCTGGCCTTGGCAGTATTGTCCGAGATTTTGACCGTAGCCCGGTTCTCGGCTTCTACCGCCTTGGCGACAATCGAGATCGGACGCATCAGATCCGGCCGGCCCGGCACCGTCCCGCGGAAGCCGTTGGACGCATTGGTGCCCCAGCCGTAAGTGTCCATGATCCGCCCGTGCAGCGCCTTGTGAATAGCGATCATGTCCGAGCCGTTGCCGGGTTCCCCTGGAAGATCGATATCGAGGCCGTCCGAGAGGATCAGGAGTTTGCTGGCAGGGTCGGAGCCTTTCGACTTCCAGAACCGAATTGCCTCCTCGCCTGCCTCGACGGACTCCTTGGAGTCTGGCCGGTACCCAGTCCAGGCCTGAGGAAGAAGGTCCTGCGGGAAGCCTTCCAGAAACTGGGTGGTCCCAAAGGTATCGGGCAGAAACACGCGCAGCCTCTCGGGAAGGACAGTCTGCACGTCCTTAAGGACCTCATACTGGCTGCGACGAATAGCCTCTTCCCCGTCCTTCGCAGCAAGTGCCGCGTAGACCATGCTCATCTCATGGGCGATCGTGCCCTTCACCTCGACCCCGAGCTCCTTCGCGTGAAGCAGATTGGAGGTTCCGACGAACTGCTTCCCAAGAACGTCGCGCATTGTCTCAATTACCCAGCGCTGCCAGAGGAAGCTATGTCGGCGGCGTGTGCCGAACTCAGAGAGGGTGAGTTCAGGAGCCTCCTTCACAATGCGTTCGAGCTTCGCGTAGAGCCTCACCTTCGCTCGAGCATACATGATGTCGAGCTTCGACTTCGGAAGCAGGCGCAACTGCGCGCGAGCGTAAAGCTCGTTCACGATCGTGAGGAAGTGGATCTCCCAGTGTTTGACATCGAGCCAGTTTCCCGTTGACCGCAGCACGAACTGACCCGCCTCCTCGTCAACCGAAAGCTCGTAGTCCGGCAGCTTGGATATCGCCATGCGGTTGACGTAGCTGTCCTTGAACAGGCCGGAGTGGCCGTAGTAGGACTGCCCACGCATATGGATGATCTCGCCTGGCGTGTAGGTGACGCTTTGCGCATGATCGAGCTGCTCTCGCAGTTCAGCGAGGGTGATGTGATCCGCCAGCCGGACGTCTTTAGTCCGGTTCTCGAGCTGGAACGTCACATTTACCATCGGATGCTTCTCGTAGATCGTCGCGCCCATGAACCACTTGTACGCGTCATCATCGAGCCGGCTGCGGACGATCGGGTCCATCCTGTAGTTATGGTCATGCGCGCGCTGTGCGAAATCCATTTCCTAGCTGCCTTTTCTTGATTGCATCCTGGTACAACGCCTACCGGCGACCGCAGAGGCTGGGTGGCCGCGAATGGCTCGTGCGATACTCCGGCGTGAACCTCGCACGTAGTTGCTGGTAACTCGACCAGCAGGTCTCGCGCCCGACCGGCGTTCCGGGTCGGGAAGAATGGCCCGCGCGGTCAGGCGATCAGGCCGCCCGGATCTTTCCGCCGTTTGGGATTACTTCCCTGACCAGGGGCATGGAGACGAAGTCGTTCAGGCAAACTGGCCGAGAAATGTGATACCCTTGGATTACGTCGCATTCCATCCCGGCCAAGATCTCTAAGACCTCCTGGTTCTCGACGCCCTCCGCCACCACTTTCATCCCAAGCACATGAGCGAGCTTGATCGTGGAATCGACCACCGCGGCGTCACTACGATTGGTCTGCACATTCTGCACGAAGCTGCGGTCAATCTTGATTTCCGTCGCCGGGAGCTTCTTCAGATAGGACAGCGTGGACTGTCCGGTGCCGTAATCGTCGATGGAAATCGCTACGCCCATTTCCCGAAGGCGATTTAGCTCTTCTACGCCAGTCTCCCCGGCGAGAGCAGCGGACTCGGTGATTTCCAAGGTGAGACGGCTTGGCGGCAGGCCATAGGCCTCTAGCATCTCACGGATTGGTCCGTGCAGCTGGTCCTTGCCGAGGACCCGCGCTGAAATGTTGACGGCGATGGTGAGGGATCCTTCGAGATCTGAAAAGTCACGGATCGCCGTACGCAGTACGTGAAGCGTAAGCTTCTCGATCCGATTAGCCTCCTCGACCACCGGGATGAATCGATCGGGGGCGATGAAACCCCTCTCGGGATGTGTCCACCGCACAAGCGCTTCCGCGCCGGAGATCTTGCGGCTCTGCAGGTCATACTTCGGCTGATACGCGACCCACACATCGCCGTTGTCGATGGCAGCGTCGAGCTCGCTCAAAAGCGACAAGCGCCAGTTGGCATCTCCCCGCTCGCTTTCGTAGCGTTCCCAACGAAGGCCTCGGACGGCGGCTTGGTCTGCTGCAAGCGTGGCTGCGGCGACGGCGTCCTCCTTGCCCAGGGTGACATCGTCGCAGATGCCGACGGCGATCGTTGCGTCGACCGTCAGGTCCCCGATCGATATGCCCTGGGAGAAGATCGCATACATCCCCTCGATGCTATCGGCGATCTCCTCGACGGTTCTACCAGTCGTCCAGGCGAAGCTCTGTTCGTCTGTCTGGAAGATCGCCTCTCCGTTGTTGGCCATCTCCAGCCGGTGGTGCATTTTGCGCATCAGTTCGCCGCGGGCGGACACACCTAACAGAGTGGTGGCCGCGATGTAGTTCCGCATTCTGACCACGACCACGACCGAACCAGAGTCATCATCAAGGTTCATGGCGAGCATGTTGGGGAGCTGGCTTGAAGACGATCGAGTGAGATACGTCACGATGTAGCGAATTGCCGCATAGGCACTATGCATGACACCGACGCTCAGCGTCATCAGCAGTGCAGGGACCATGTCGACGTTAAGTGGTGTCGTTGTGTCTAGCACGTACGGTGTGATGAGGATCCCGGTGATGGAAGCTGCGATGCTGAACCAGAGCACTCCGTCGCGCCCCAGCATGGAACCAATGCCGAGGACGAAGGCGAATGCCAGCAGCAGCAACCATGGTCCGCCTTCCAGAGGGCGGTGCTTCAGGAGCGTCTCAGCGCCGACAGCCTGAAGGAAAACACCCGGAATCCGCCCATAGTTTGGAACAGTGAAACGATCGCCTAGCGTCTCTGCTGTCGCGCCTATGATGATACGCTTGTGCTTGAGGTCCGACTTCGGAACTGACCCGTTGATGACGTCCGCGTAGCTGTAGATCGGGATCGTTTCAGGGTTGATAGCCCAGTCCAGCTGGAAGGACTTTCCCACGGGGCCATACCGGTCTGCGACCAGGCTTGCCATCGTCGGACGTGGCTGCCCGCCGATGATCTTCGCATAAGGGAGCGACCGGGCATAAAAGTCCGGGTCCAGGCGAATGTAGATGTTCGCGACCGTCGCATTTGCAGCAAGTTGCGCTGTGGGCATGGTCGTGGTTGCCCCCATCCGCCCGCGGTGCGACGGGGCGTCGGTTACGACACCAGGCAGAACGACTTTGCCCCCAGCCCGCTTCAACGCTGACGCGAAGATCTGGTCCTGCTCTGGGTCCGGGGACGGCGTGGCGAATGAAATGTCGAACGCGATTTTCTTCGCGCCGGCATCATGGAGTACGTCGACCATGCGGGCGTGAACGCTCCGAGGCCATGGCCATGCGGACACCTCCTGCATGCTTCTCCCATCAATGGCCACGATCACGACATCTCCCGACGCGTGATGCGACAAAGTGCTTTGACGAACTCCCTCAAGGGCGCTTTCGAGCGGGCGGCCGAAGTCGCTAAGGCCGGCGAGTACGCCCACGCCACATGCGAGTGTGAAGATGGCCATATTCATAGCACTTCGGCGCATCAGGATCTCGATGACCCTGATGACGAGGCTGCTCTGGAACATAAAATGTCCTTACTTCCGGGCGTGCCGGTTCTATTTTTCCGGTCCCTTGGGACGACTGAAATCTAACCTCGATGCGGAGGTCTTACACTCTTGCGAAGCGAACTCCGGCACTCCGACGTTTCTAGACAGCTTTCATGACACCGTCGCCGACAACGACCACCCGATCGGCAGCTTCGATGGTCTCTTTGCGGTGCGCAATGACGATGCGGGTGATCCCCATAGCAGAGATCGCGGCATTCACCGCCTTTTCGTGCTCCATGTCCAGATGCGCCGTTCCTTCGTCCATCACGAGAAGGCGAGGCTTGCGATACAATGCCCGGGCCAGGAGAATGCGCTGGCGTTGCCCGCCGGAAAGACTCGACCCCATGTCTCCGACGAGTGTGAGGTGCTTCATGGGCATGGCTCTAACATCGTCAGCAATCGCAGCCCCACGCAGAGCCTCCCACATTCGCTCTGTGTCGAGCACGTCGAAGGCAGAGACGTTCTCTGCTATCGTTCCCGCGAACAAGACATCGTCCTGAAGCACCGCGCCTACCTGTTCGCGGAACGATCTGCGCCCGTAGCGGGCGAGGGGTATACCGTCGATCAGCACTTGTCCGTCAGTCGGCTCTATAAGACCGAGCAGGATTTTAGTGAGTGTCGTCTTACCCCCTCCCGACGCCCCGGTGATTGCCACGTGTTCGCCAGGATCGATTTCGAGGTTGATACCGCGCAGCACGAAGGGATCGTTCACCCCATAGCGGTAAGTGACGCCTTTCAAGCACACGCCGCCCTTGAACTCGATCGGCGCATCCGGCTCGGCAAACCCCGGGTCTTCGTCCTGGAGAGCGATATCTGAAAGCCGGTCCAGGTGAAGACCCAGCATCTTGTAGGCGACCGACTGGTCGATGAGTGATCTCGTCGCGGTGGAGAACTGCAGGCGATAGGCGAGAAAGGCGAAGATCATGCCAGTGGTGAAGCCGCCCGCGATCGCCCCAGAGACGGCAAGCCAGACGACCGCAACGATCTCGATCGACGAGATCAGATTTCCTGCAGACATTTGCCACGCACGGATCCGGTCATACGCATATGCTGAGCCGAGAGACTCAGATAGTTTGTTCTGCCAGGCAGCATGACGCATGGTCTCGCGGCCTGCCAGGCGAAGCGTGACGATGCCCCTGAGACTCTCGATCATCGTACTTTGCTCACGTCCTTGTGCCACGATCCTCTGGTTCGCGGCGCTTCGTTCCGAGGAAAAGAACAGCCAGCGAACGCCGGCGTACGCGAGGAGGGCCGTCACTGGGATGAGAGTGAGCAGCGGGGAATACACGACCATCAGGATAAGCGTCAGCAACGCAAGCAGGCCGTCGATTAGGGTCGCGGCCGCAGTATCCGTCAGGAACCTCTGAATTGGCTGCACGGACTGGAACCTGCTTAGAATGTCCCCCACGGTCCGTTTTTCGAACCAGCCAATCGGCAGCCGCAGCAACCGCCTCGCGACGTTGGAGGATATGCCGAAGCTCAGGCTTGTTCCGGACGAGAGCAACACAAAGGAGCGCAGCAGATACGCCACTGAACTGATGACAGCGAACAGGCCAAACCCGAGGGCAAGGACCGTGAGGAGGTCCGCGTCGAACGACGGCAGCGCCTGATCGACCGCAAGTTGCAGGAAATATGGAGATGCCAGAACGTGTGCCTGGAGCACAAAGCTCAGGAGTGCGACTTGAAGCAGGGACCTTCTGAAGCCTGAGGAGCCACTCCATAGCTGGCGCATGGCGAGAGGGGCTCTGTCCTTCTCTGGCTGGAAGTTGGCCGAGGGGCGCAGTTCGAGTGCTACTCCGGTGACGCGCTTGCTCAGCGACGCCTCGTCGTACCAACCCGCACCTATTGCGGGGTCGAGGATATAGGCCCTCTTCTTCTCCACCTTCTCCACCACCACGAAATGGTCGAGGTCCCAATGCAGGATTGCGGGGGTTTGCAGACCCGACAGGCCCGCCAGCACGCCCGCTCCCGGCGCGATTTTAAGCGCACGGGGCGAGAGGCCGAGAGCATCGGCCGACTGCATCATCGTGCGCAGTGTTATACCCCGTGATGAGACACCGAACCGTCGACGGAGGGCCGGCAGATCGAGATCGTAGCCCCAACGGTTGGCGACCATCGCCAAGCAGGCAAGACCACACTCGGTAACCTCAGACTGACGAATGAGGCGCATCCGCCGTGAGGGCATCATGCCGGTATCAATGGGGAAGGGGGCCGTCATCGCCTCGCCACTGCGTAAAGGGGATCGAAAAGAAGGCCGAAGAGGCTTCGGCGGCGGGTCATGATCCGAGCTGTAACCATCATGCCAGGACGCAAGGGGCGCGTCTCTCCGTAGGCACGCACATCCAGGCTGAGGAGATCTGCCCTGACGACAAATGCGTCCTGAGGATCTCCCTCGGGGCTGTCTACCGGCACCGCAGCATCAGAGACGCTAGCCACTCGCGCCAAGACGGTCCCGTAGGTCTGGTACGGGAAAGCATCAACCGAAACCCGGACTTCCTGGCCCGGCTCGATGAACCCTGAGGCCGTAGTGGGAACGTTGAGCACGACCTGCATTTTCCCGCCTTCGGGGATTATGCTGAGCAAGGGCCGTCCGACGAGGGCAGGCTCCCCCTTATGGGAGGTAATTCCGGTGACCCTGCCTGCTGTGCCTGCAGCGAGGACATAAGACTGAGCACGATCGGCATCGGCCGCGTCCTGATCAACAGCCGCCCGCTGGCCCTGCAAGCTTCGAAGCCTGATGGCGAGCTCGCTCTTTGCCTTGGCCATTTCCGCACGCGCTACCGCCACTTGAGACCGTCTGGTTGCTTCATCCTGTTGTAGGCGAGCTAGGTCCTGCCTTCGCTGTGAGGCTCGGTCTTCACGCTCCCGAATCTCCTTCCCGGAGATGAAGCCGCGAGCTGCGATGTCCCTGACTTTGTCCAGGTCGCCTTCAGCGCCTTTCACCATCACCACCTGCTGGGCGATCTGATCACGGATGCTCGCAATCTCTGCTTCGCCGCCCGCGATTTGCGCTTGTAGGGCCGAAATCTGCGACCGTGAGTCCGAGATAATAGCCGGTTCCTGTTCGTCGATCGCAATTCCCCGGCGTCCTATAGCGTCCTGCCTGCGTCGCTCGATCGAACCTCCGTTTTCGATGGTAGAAACCGAGATACGCACAAGCGGCTGCCCTTGATCGACCACCTGGCCCTCGACAACGAGCATCTCTTCGATCACCCCGGCCCGGGTCGGAACGACGCGCGCCATACCCCGGTCCGGCTGGATCTCACCTCTTAGGGTCGTGGACTTGGAATAGGTCGCGACGGAGAGAAAAATGGCTGCAAGGGCGACCGACGCAAAGAGGAAAAGCCCCAGCATCTGCCAGGACACGGGAGGGACAAGGCTCACCTCCCCGTGGAGCCTGTCTTGGCTCCTCATCGCTTCAGGTCTAAAAAGTGTCAAGGAATCCTCCGTCTGGAGGATTGTAGGATTAAAATCAGCCTGGCGCCATCTGGAGCTGTTTGGGGCCGAGCGTCAGGCTCGGCCCCAGGCGGAATGCCTCAGCCGTCGACGCCGGTGTTGCCGCCGCGGCCGTCGTTGCCGCCCATCGTCCCCATCGTCCCCGCCGTGCCGGTCGAGCCGTTCGGATGGGTGATGCCGGAACCACCAGCGACTTCTTCGATTTCCATCTCGTCGAGTTCGACGGGCTGCATGTTTTCGGTCTGCATATGCTTCTCCATTGTAGCCGGATATTTCCGGCTTCGTTAACTTAGCGGAAAGCCCGACGCAGCGAAAACCATATTTTTAGGATAGGTGTGGAACTCGAGGAGATCACCTGGACGTCAGACGTCAGCTAGGACTTCTTTGCTCGTGGCTTGCGGGGCGGCGCCTTGCGGACGGGGGTCTTCCGAGCACCACTCTTCGCCGGCGATTTGCGAGGCGAAGCGGGGGCGGCGGAGGATCGCGACCCTCCCGAACGCGAAGGCTGGCGCGAAGCGGCGCGGCTTGAAGATCGCCCTTCACCACGCGGCAAAGCAGTCAGCTTGCGAGGCGCGGGGCCACGCTTTAGGCGCTCCATTTCATCTTCGAGCTCCTTGGTGAACCGGTGCCAGATCTCGATCGCAGTTGCTGGATTCTTCTCGATCGCTCTGAGTTCCCGTTCCAGATCGGCCGTCGCGATCACATCGACCAAGCGGTTGCCGTCAGCTCGAATGACCGCGACGAGTTCGCGTCCTCGACGGGTCGACATGAGCCTCTTGCCGGAGGTCTCGGTAAAATGCCGCCAGGCGAGCTTCTCGATGATTGCAGCGCGTGTGGCTGCCGTCCCGAGTCCTCCGCCAGACTGGAGAAGCTCCTTCACCTCCGGGTCGTCACTCTTGGATCCGGCCGTCGCCATCGCTTCGACCAGAGAACCTTCGGTATAGAATGCAGGAGGCCGCGTGACCTTCTTCAGGACCTCCGCCTCATCAACCTGCGCCCGCTGACCGTCCTTTACTGCCGGCAGCATCTTGTCGGCGTTCGGGTCACTTTCCCCGGGATCGTCTTTACCCCACACCGCCTTCCAACCGGCTGTGCTGATGATCGTGCCGGACGCCTTGAATGGGACACCCTCGATCATGCTTGAGATCGTCGTCGTCGCGCCCTTTGCGTCGGGCAGGAGGGCAGCCAGAAACTGGCGTGCCACCAGGTCGAACAGCTTTGCCGCGTCCGGTCCTAAAGCGACGACATCAACCACCTTGTCCGTCGTTATAATGCCGTGGTGGTCGCCCACCTTGGAGGAGTTGAAAATTTTTGGGCGGATCGTGGGAGCGACGTCCGCAAGGTCCCTGAACGCCGGCTTCTTCCGAAGTGCCGCGAGATGTGCAGGCATGTCGCCCTTGATAGTCTCTGGTAGATGGCTGAACTCTGTGCGGGGGTAGGTGACCGCACCGGCCTCGTACAGCTTCTGGAGCACCTCGAGCGTCTTGTTCACGGGCCAGCCGAATCTGGCAGAAGCTACGGTTTGTAGCTTGGCGAGGTTAAAGGGCGGGGGAGGCGTGAACGTCTTGGGCTTTTTCTCAACCTTGAGCACAGCATCGGCGCCGCGGATGCTGCGGGCAATCTCCTCCGCCTGATCGGGATTGAGAATGCGCTTTTCTTCCGCCGGCGAATACATGAGATCAAGATGCCCCTCGGGCAGATCGAAGCCGGCACGGACCTCGAAGTAGTCCTTCGGCACGAAGTTCTCTATCTCAAGGTCGCGGTCAACAAGCATCGCGAGGGTAGCCGTCTGGACCCGCCCTATCGAGATCGCTTCATCACCATACTCGCACGCGCGCATCTGGTAGTAACGGCTCCAACTCATGCCATCACACCAGTCCATCGAGGATCGCAGGCGGGCAGCCATGTAGTACGGCTTCGTTTTCGAGGCATCCAAGAGGTTGGCGGCGGCCTTGTTGACGCTCGTGGGATCGAGCCCCTCGTTCCAGAACCTCAGCGTCGGCCCTTTCCAACCGGCGTGTTCCAGCACGTACCAGGCGATCGCTTCCCCCTCGCGAGCCGGATCGGTCGCGATGACTATTTCGTCCGCCTTCTTCACGAGACCGCAGATAACCCGTAACTGAGCCCGCGAATTACCGTCCTCAATGGGCTTTCGCAGGAACTTCCGCGGAATGATCGGCAGGTCCGCGACATTCCACTTCTTATAGCGTTCGTCGTACTCGTGAGGCTTGTAACTCTCGAGTAGATGTCCGCTTGCCCAGGTCATCACGTCGCCGTTCGAGAGCGTGATGAAGCCGCCCTCCCGGCTCTTCTCGCCCAGGATAGACGCGATTTGCTGCGCGGATATGCGCTTCTCAGCGAGCCATAATCTCATGTGACCGTTATAGGATGGGAGGGAGATTTGAGCTACAGGCTCGGCGACTGCAGACTGACGCGTTTCATCAACGCGTGCAGGGGTAGGCTCGGGCGAGAGCCTTATACACTCCGGCGCCTGCCGGCTCGTCCAGAGACTTCTCGTCAGCCTGGACATACTGGAAGAGCGCGAGAACCTGCTGATCAACGGTCACGCCGTCGGGCACGCAGGCAGCGTTGCGGGGATCGACCCCAGAGGGCCGGCCTACCGTGCGAACGGCAGCCGTATAGCCTTCGAAATACGCGATGCAGCTTGGATCGCTGACACCCTGCGATACATCGCCTCTGGCGCAAAGGCCGATCATATTCTTGACCGTGAGGTTCTGAGCTGCAGCGGGAGCGATCGGTAGCGCGGACAGAACGGTAAGCGTGGCGAGGGCGAGTATCTTCTTCATGGGCGTTAGTCCTGCTTTGCGGCTTCGTCGTCGCTCGGACACGAAGCGTGATGATACAGTTTCCGATCCCTTTGTAGGATGGAACTCGGGAGAACCGAAGAGGAATCCCGGGAGCCGGACTATTCAGGCGGCCGGGGAAGGGAAGGCCCGCCTACGAGGTTCATACGATCGTCCAGAGCCCTGAGCGCGCGATGGCCTTGCGTGGCCGGTTCAGAGTCCGGGCGAGGCTTCCAAAGGAAGGGGTATTCCTACGCCACAATGTAGGGGCTGCACGTCGGATACAACCGATTCTCGCTGCTAAAAATCCGCTTTAGAAGGCTTACCTAAGCATTTGGAACCCAGCCTCTTTTGGTGCGTGGCGAGACCACTCTGTTGCGCCGATAATTGCTCCATTTCGAGGCGAAGACGAGCGCCCCGTCCTCACTCACCGAACCGTCCGAGAACGCGGCGTGGCGGAGTCTAGGTCCCGGCGAACGAGGAACAAGGTCTGCGCATCTCGATCTCACCTTCCGGTATGCACGCTTCAACGTGCAGCGGCCGCGTGATGTCGAAATGGCGCCAGTTTTCGGATGGTAGTTGGCGTTTGATGCTGTTCCATCCTATACCGTGGCCGAGGCTCAAGAAGGATCACGAATGAAGACGCACATCATCGGCGCGCTGGTCGTGCTCGCAGGTCTGTCTGGCTGCGCGCACAAGCCGGCCTGCTGCGGGCCGCTGCTGCCGCCGCCGCTCCCGTTACCCGACGCCGCTGAGCAGGTACGGGCGAAATCGCCACTTGCCACCGTCGTCGTCGATACTGTCCACTTCGCGACCGATCGTTCAGATCTCTCGGACGAGGCAAAGGACATTATCTATCGGCAGGCGCAGTGGCTACTCCGCTACCCTGAGACGACCGTTGTTGTCGAAGGGCATGCGGATCACCGAGCGTCGGCGACCTACAATGATGCCTTGGGCATGCGACGGGCGCGAGCGGTCAAAGACTATCTGGTGAAGGCTGGCGTCGACGATGCGCGCGTCACCGTGGTGAGCTCGGGAGAGCGTGAACCGGTCACAGGTGGCCGTGACTCGGTCAGCCTGAGCCTCAACCGCCGCGCTGTCACAAAGGAGCGCTGAGCCATAGGCGCGAGAGTCGCCATCGGCTGGGAGGGGGTGGTCAACCGTGAGCATGTCCAGATGCTCCATGAAGCTGTCCACCTCCTCCAGCGCGCTCTCCGTCGTGTCGGCGGACGATGCGCTCCCGGGTAAGCCGGCGCGAATGATACTCGCCAGCAGCTCGATGGCTTCGGTTCTCTTGGCAGGATCGAGATCAACGCGCATCGTTGGGGAGGACGATCAACCCAAGCACGGAAGGAGGCGCCGACAGTTCTTCTGCCGGCGCCTCTCGAGTTAAGCCGCCAGGCGGGCCTCGTGATCTACGCGACGCGTGCCAACCACATTCTGCTCGTTGATGTCGACGATGATTTGCGCGACACCTTCGAGCTCAGGCAGGTCGTACATGTCGTCAAGAAGGATGTTTTCCACCAGGCTACGCAGGCCACGGGCGCCGGTCTGAGCCTTGATCGATTCTTCCGCGATCCGTCGCAATGCCGCGTCGGTGAAAACCAGTTCGACGCTTTCGATGTCGAACATGCGGTGGAACTGCGCCACCAGTGCGTCCTTCGGTTCCGTCATGATCCTGACAAGCGTGTCCACGTCCAACGCGTCCAGCGTTGTCAGCACTGGCATTCGGCCGAGCAGCTCTGGCTTCATCCCAAACGCCATGAGGTCAGCAACGGTCACGTGCTTCATCAGGTCGCCGGAACGACGCTCTTCGCCGGTGCCCACACGCGCTCCAAAACCGATCGAGGTCTCCTCAAGCCTTCGCTCGACGATCTTCTCTAGACCGACGAAGGCGCCGCTCCCGATGAACAGGATGCCTGAGGTGTCGACCATGTAGGTTGCAGCGTCGGGGTGCTTGCGACCACCGCCCTTGACTGGAACCGATGCCAAAGTCCCCTCCATGATCTTAAGAAGGGCGTTCTGTACGTCCTCGCCCGAAACGTCGCGCGTGACCGACATGTTCTCCCCCTTCAGAGCGATCTTGTCGATTTCGTCGATGAAGATGATACCGCGTTGCGCACGAGCTACGTCTCCATCGGCAGCCTCGATGAGACGGCTGAGGATGGTCTCTACGTCGTCGCCGACGTACCCGGACGCTGTGAGGCTGGTTGCGTCTACGACAGCGAAGGGAACGTCGATCTTCTTCGCCAGGGCCCGTGCAATCTGCGTTTTGCCGCTCCCGGTCGGGCCCACGATGACCATGTTCGACTTCTGCAGGCCGATGTCGTCGAGAACCTGATCGTGCGCCAGGCGCTTGTAGTGGTTGTAGACCGCGACCGACATGACACGCTTCGCCTTCTCCTGGCCGATGACGTAATCGTTCAGGTGCTCATTGATCGCGCGGGGCGACGCGAGTTCTGCGATAGCGTCCAGCGCCGCGTTCATGGCGTCTTCCCCTTCCAGGCGCGTGGCTGTCGCAGCAGCTGCGCCAGCCGACTGCGCATCCAGCTCCGCGGAATGCTCAACACAGCCGTCGACGCACTCATTGCAGATCGCAGCGCTCCCCTCTGAGAAGATGCGCTTAACCTGCGTGTTGTTGCGGCCGCAAAAGCTGCAGTTGGTCTTGTTCGCGTCGTTGCTCATCAAACTTTCCTTTTACTCGGCCTTTTGGCCTTGGCTTTGGGCGACGCGGCCCCTGTTTTTCGTAGTATGGGTGAGACGTTGGCAGTTACGGCTGGAGCGGTTGCGAAGGCTGCGGTCTTGAGCGGTTCTCCCGCTAGCTACCCCGAGCAGACCGCCATACTGATAAGGCTTGCCTCACGTACCGCCCTTTGGAACCGTTCTCGCGTCAGGCAGTGGCACGAAGGAGAACAAGTGGGCTTCTGCCGAGGCGATGCTGCCCTTAGGGTCGGTCGCGATCGAGAGGATGCGCGGCCCCGCCACGTCATCATGCGTGACGCTGTAAACGATGAGACCTGAGGGAGCGTCCTTCGGGGGGCGGCGGGCCGCAATCGTGTAATAGCCCTCGTCGGTAACATATTCGATGGCCGCTGGGGCAAGACCATCCCCAGGATTCCTGCTCATCATCACGGCATGGGCATAAGCCGCGCTCTCAGCGGCGCTGCGGTGTCGATGGCATAGCAGCCATATTGCTCCATCTGCATCGAAGTCGAGCTTCCGGATCAGCGTCGAATGAGAAGACACGACATTCGAGATCTTGATCACGGGGTGAGGCGAATAGCCGTAATGCACCCGACGTGTGACCTCCCCGGTTTCATGCGGATCGTAGCCGGCGACCTCCTCTATAATCTGCTCGTATCGGTAGATGGCAGGGAAGGGCGCAACGACGTTCATACCTCCGGCGTCACGTCCGAAATCGACAAACTGGAGGTCAGAATTTTCCAGCTTCACAGCCATCGTTGTTCTCCGTTATTTTCACTCAGGCCGCGCGCTTAGGGTTTCGCGGTTAGGCATCAGGCATCTGCGTACAACGGGTTTGCCGCACGAAACCCAGATCGACCAGCCTGGGTCGTATGCTCAACATCGATCTCACAGTGCAGGCCATGTCGGTAGATCGATATGATCGTGTCCATGTTCTCCATGAATTGAGGGCGCTTCCCCTCGGGAGCGGCGGCGATCACCTGGAGGCCCAGTTCGTCCATGAACTGGAGACAGGCGGCGATATTCGCGTCGTCCAGGGCGTTGAAGGCCTCGTCGAACAAGGCAAGCCCAAGGCCGTGCTGGCGGCGCCCCGGCACTGGAGTGCCATAGCAAGCGGACGCCAGGGCAGCGGCGATCGCGATGTAGAAGGGAACCTGGCGTTCACCACCCGATCCAGTGCTTGCACGGCTACTGTGCGTGGAAACGATCCTTCCCTCCTCGTTGCGGGTGACGAGGTCGAATTGGAGATAGTTGCGGTAATCCCCCACCAGACCGGCGTCGCCATCGGATTCGATCATGCTCCGCACTCGCGCTACCCCGCGGGCCACATCGGCTCCATAGGTTGAGGGGTTGGCGAACAGGTCCGTCACGTCGTCGGTCTGTTCGTGCACGCGTCGTGCCACCTCTACGATTTCCCTGTAGCCGGCGTCGGTGTCTACCTTGATCTCGTAGAGCTGCCGGTGGAACCGGCGCATAGACAGTTGCCTGTTCAGGTCTGCTATCTGCCTTTTCGCCTCCACTATCCGGGCATAGAGCTTCACCAGGAGGTGCTCGCGAAGTGCACCCTCCATTGTGACACGCGCCTCGTCCGCCTGCTCCTTGTAGCGCCTGAGGCCGTGACCCGCGACGGTCTCAAGCTGCGCATTTACCCATGCTGCTTGCTCGTCGGGACCGGCCTCCGGATCGAACCCTTCTGAACGGTGTCTCCACGCGAACTCCTTGGTCATCTGCGGAGCGGCTCCGCCGAGCCTCGCCGACTGGTTTGCCGCGGTGCGATGAAGGCCCATAATCGATGTCTCGAAGGCATCTGAGCCATGGCGATCGAGCAGACCGCCATACTCCCGTTCCAAGGCGTCCAGATCTGGGGATCGAGCCTGCAGCTGTTCGTCCAGCTTTTCCAGATCGTTTAGCGCCTGAGCCAGGTCCCCGTTCACCGACTCTGCATCAGTACCTGCGCGATCCTGCCGGAGTCTGGTTTCGTAAAGGTCGCGGTCAACGCTCGCGAGCGTTGAGCTGAGGCTCTTTTGGTCCTCTTCAAACTTTTGCAGGACATGGGACAACTCGGCTGGACGTGTTCCCTCGAGGGCGGACGCCCGTTCGCGGAGGGATTTAGCCGATGCCGAAGCGCGTCGAAGAGATGACTGAACATCCTGCAACCGTTCTTCTGTGGGCATTATTCTGCCTTGTCGTAGCTGGCGCTCTGCATCACCCAGCTTTTCCATCTCGCTACGGTGGGCATCTGCGCGCGACTGGCGATCGGCTATCTCGTCCTCCAGCCGAACGAGAGCAAGCCTGCGAGCCTCTCGCCCGAGCATCGGCACTGCCACTCCCTCGATGGTGCGAGCAGCGCCACCGATGGATAGTGTCCCGTCCGACAGCACGGCTTGGTGGCCGCTTTCCAGTGCCTCGACTGCGTCCGCGATAGCGATCGATCCCAGGTGCGCGTCGACAAACGCTCGCGCCTCGGGACTAGCCGTCTCCACTCGCGACGCCAGACTGTCCGATGCTCGCTCAATGTCCCGTTCTGCCGGCACCACAACGCGACAACCGGCAAGGACACGTCTGTTTCGGCGGATCATCGACAAAGCCGCTGGTATGTCCGCGTGTGGCACCACAACCGCTTCCCTGGCCGGCCCCATCACCGCTTCAACGATTTCACGCCATGCATCATCCGGGACCTCCAACAGGTCGCAGACGGGCGTCGCATCGATGCCCGCGTCCGATAGCATATCGAGGAACCGGGCTGTTCCCGCGCCGATCGCGCCGCCGCTTTCTCGCATCCGCTTTAGGCGACCCTGCATGTCGGTCATCTCCGCCCGAAGCACATGCTCGCGCCCGGCAACCGATATGCGCCGCTCTTCGATGCTGCCCAGAGCCGCATCCACGTAGGGAAGGAGGTCTTGGAGCACACCATCAATGCGCTCTCCATCTTCGGGATTTCCGAGCGACTTCACGAGACGCGCACCTCGAGCGGCGACCGCATCCAAATCCAGACCGGAGAACCTGCCACGCAGCGTCATAACGGTGTGAGCCAACGACTGCCCTGCGGACAGCAGTTCATCACGTGTACGTTCAGCTGCTGTGGCGAGGCGTTCTTGCTCTGCGGCGTCGGCGATCAGGGCGGACACCGCCCGGCCGACATCGTCATGCCGTCGGGCCTCCTCGGCGCGGATAATGCTGCGGCACACTTCATCCAGCGCCCCCCGCACTGTTGACGCCTCCCGCTCAAGGGCCTCCCGCTTGGCTGTGAGGGCGGCCAGGACTGTCCGGAGATCGGAACGTCGTTCAGCCACGCGATCGCGCCGGAATCGTGCAAGCATCCACTCATATGTCGCGGCGCGCGTGGTAGCCTCACCTAGTTGACGGTGCTGATCTGAAATCTCCCGGAGCTCGCGTTCTTGCAGTTCGAGATCCCCGATTTTTTCCTGAAAGCCCCGATAGCGTGAGACGGATTCACGCAGGGATTGGATATCAAGTGGGTCAGCCTCAAGGATGTAATCCCGGACAAAATCGTTTGCGCTCGAGATCTCGCGGAGCTGCAGGCCATTGCGGGTGGCACGCAGGAAGCGCTCTGCATCAACCGAGCGCTTTCCCGCGAGGTGTCCGAGAAGCGTCTTGGTGAATGTCCCTCCGAGACGTGAGCGGTAGTCCTCCACCGGCTGGGATCGAGATCGCAAGCGGCTGATGAACGCGTCATATGGCAGCGGCGTGCGGCCGCTGCCCAGGTCTGGTTCCAGGAAGTCTTCGGCGCACAGATCTCCGCCCGGGAGAATGAAAGCGCCGACGGTTTCCTCCTCCTGATCGCCGGCTCGTGCTAGCAGGGATATCCCGGCCGACAGGCGCTGGCCTTGCTCGCCCTCGAACGTAACACACACGTAGGTAATCGAATTCTCACGCATACGCTGGCCGTCGACGGTACCCAGACAATATCCGTGCACCGAGCGGGACGGCTCATCCCGGTTGCGTCGCACGGATCCAGATGTGACGTTGCTGCTCGCGTTGAGCTTGAGGTACCGTCGGTTGTTCGCGGTGACGACAAGTTGGATCGCGTCCAGAAGCGACGACTTGCCGACGCCGTTTGGCCCCAGGATGGCCGTAGCGCCTCGCATCTCGATGTCCTGGACCGAGTAGAGGTACCAGTTGACCATCGACAGTCGGACGATGTGCGTCATTCTTCTTCACCTTCGAGCAGACCCGGCTGTGCTGCCCCTTTTTCCGAGGTTGCCCATTCCTCAAGCCGGCCCATCCAGTCATCCCCCGTGAGGTGTCGGATCGCGGGCCGGATCACCACCTTGCAACTGGAGATGCCACTCTCGGGCTCCGTGACACGTATGAAGCGCCGGCGATCGAACGCCCGGAGCATTTCATAGGCGCGCGACCATACAGGCCGAGGACGACCGGACATGGGTTCATACCGGTCAAGAACGTCATCCGAGGTCGTCTCGACCTCGCCGTCGTCGCCCTGCCCAAAGTCGGAAACGCCGCGTTCGAAGACAGAACGCAGAACCAGCAGCAGGATCGTCTCGTCGTTTTGAAGAACTGAGCGAGCCATCGGATGCAGCGGCACCAGTGTGAGCATGCGCTCGCGTTCATCCACCACCAGGCTCCGGCCCACCGCGGCCATGAGATCGGTGAAGTATTCGACATTCCTCGCGACAATCTCGTAGTGCTTCTGGCACCCCCAGTCGTCCCGGAAGACGCATTGTTGGACGAGCAGGCGATCCGCTGCGGCCGAGAAATCTGACGCTTCGTAGCCGGTGCCGGAGTTCCGGCGGGCCTCCAACGTCTCAAAGAGGTCGGTCAGCACGCTTCGCTTCTCCTGGACAGCATGAACGGATGGGAAACCGTCCATCCGTTGTCGTGGTATGTGGACCGGTCGACAGACACGTCATAGAGATCGCGCAGGCGTCGGCTGCCGTTGATAGACAGCGTCCTGAGGCGCTGCAGCATGATGACGTGGACAGGATCGGTCACGGTGATCTCGGTGGATGAGACGGATCGGCGTGCGCCAAGTGCGATCTCAGCGAACTGGACCACGTCGTTGTCGCGGGGTGTCATGGCGAGCGCATGCGCGCGCAGAGCTCTTCCAAGCTCGATCAGGTAGACGTTGGGCTCTCCAACGCTGACAGCCGTTGGAGGCGGTGGATCTCGTCGAACGCGAGGACGCCGCAGGGACGCAGCAGAGAGCAACCGAAGGTCGGGCGAGAGATCGGAAGGCGCAGCGACCGGGTCTTGCATCGCAGAGCCCACGTAAGACGCCAGGCGGGCCGTCTTGGGCCCGAGCGCCTCGTCGACCTGCACCATGTAAGAAAGCGTTCGCACGATACGCTTCTCGAGCCGCATTCGAAACTCGTCGATCTCGTCTAGCCTGTCTCCGGACTGGACGAACACGGAACCGATGAGGGCAAGGTGTTGCGCGGCCCTCTGGAGCCCCGCGTCGGCATCGGGGGCAAGCCCTTGTTCGACGTACCCTGCGGCGACCTGGGCGAGGAGAGCTTGATCGGAAAGATACGCGCTCGTCGCGGAGATGACGCGGTCTCGGTGGCGGAAGGGATTATTCCGGGTCTTGAGCGCCCGATAGTCGGCGATCAGGCTCCCAGCCACAAACTCGTCGAAGAACCCTGAGAGGATCGCATCCGGATCGGGGCTGGCGAGAATGCGGCGCTCGATCGCGCGCAGTCCACTCAAGACAGATCCGAGGTGTTGACGGAAACGTCGGGCCCGGCCAGCCGTGTCTGCCAAGGCTGCCGCTCGCTCTCTGGGCTCGTCGCCCACGTGCGTCACAACAGCATCGATTGCTGAGATCGTTCCTCCATAATGCTGTGCCTCACCGGTCTCGATGCCGTCGAGTGCATCCAGAAGGAGGGCGACACCTGGCTCCACATCGACCAGTACGTTGTACCCCCGTCGATGCTCAACAAGCCAACCAGCTTCCACCAGCCTGCGGTAGGCGAGTTGCGGGTTCTGGGTGATCTCGGTCCGATCCCCCGTCACCGCACTCATCACGGCACCATCAACGTCCTCGTTGCGCATGACGTCGGAAATGAAGCCAACCACATCCTCTCGACCCCGTTCTGCCTCGACCTCGTCGACGAAGAAATGGCGGTACACGGCCATGAGAAGGCGGGAGTAGCCTCGTCGCGACGGCGATGCCAATGGCCCGAACAGGCCGGGCGGAAGATGCCCAAAAAGAGCGTCAGGCGTGTCTGCCGTGCGCGTCGGGGAAACCGTGGAGGCCATCGAACAGTTGTAGGATGGATCGCACGATCCGTGTAGGTTTCGGGCCCGCGATCTAGACGATACGCGACGTCGGCATCAGGCACACGACTCCCTTGCCGGTCATGTGGAAGACCAGCCCTTCGCCCGACCGGTGCATGTTGATCACACCCGACACAAGCGGGCCGAGTTTCACATCGATGCTTTCGCTAAAGAAAAGCATATAGTCACCATCGACTGTCAGCTTCTCGCTCCCATCAAGGGTTAAGAAGCTGAGCTCGTTTTCCGAGACTGGGCTTTCTACGATTGCGAGGCCATATCCACTGAGCCTCGGCTGCACCAACTGGTTGCCTGACATGACCCCCGAAACAGTGTTGTGCTTCTTGGTGTCGACCTTGACCTTGCCGCTACAAGCGTAGAACGCCCGGTCATCGAGCAGCAGCGGCCCGTCATCATCGAGCTCCACGATGATAAAGTGCTTGCTCGCGGGTTCAGCCCAGATCTCTCCTGTGCCGGTGTACTTCACGCCGTAAGGGGATTCACCGGTGCCGGCCGATGCGAGCTGACGCGAGAACCAGCCTTTCCCCGGCTCATGCTTCATCACGTCCACATCGATGTTGCCCTTCATGTACTGCAGCGCGCCAGGCTCGAGGATGACGGAGGCGCTCTCTAGGCGCACGCATATCTGATGGACCGCAACCTCTTGTACATGCGGCTGATAAGAGATCGTGGCTGCACTGCCTGCTCCCACGGGGACCGGGAGCATCTTAACGATTTGGCGAGCCTCTCTGTACCGCCAGACCTCGAAGGTCACACCATCCGCCGTTTTCGTATCGAGAAGTTCGCGAACAAGATCGGTCATATTGCTCTCCTATGCGGCTATGGCTTCTTGACTTTCCGCGACCCTCGCCAGGTGACGCAGAACGCTCTTGCGTACGTCCGCGAATTGCCCGTGATAGACGATGCGGCATGACGCTTCGTACTTGTTCAGAATGTCCACGATTTCGTCGGGACAACCGTAGGATCGGAGCTTCTCTGCTTGCTTTGCGGTGCAGGGCTCATTGAGCCACCGACGGTTATCCAGGCGGCTGTCATCTCGTTCAATCGTCCGGATGTAATCGGCTGCCGCGGCAAATGCCTGCCGGCGCGAACCGACGTGGAGGACCTCCACCGCCCCCCAGGGACGGGTCGCGGTCTTCCGACCGATCGCAACCCACCGGTGGGGATCCCCACGCTTGCCCTGCAGCACCGCGGCAAACCCATGTCCTCCTGATACCAGCAGTGTGCGGCCGTCCCCGTGGATGTCCGTCCAACGGAACTGGGACCGATTGAGGTTGATCTCCTCGAGTATCGGTACGACCACCTGTTCCGGGGCCCCCTCCTCAGAGGCAGGCCCGGCCACCTCCAGGGTATCCCTTGCAGGCGCTTCCTCCTGCTGTCGGGCATCGAGGACATCGTGTTTGAGGGACGTTTTCTCGTCGAGCTCGGAATGCCGTGCCGCTGCCCCTGCGAAGTCGAGGAGGATCATATCCCACTTGATGACGTCCGGGAATTCTTCGGCGTCGACCACGCGCATGCCCCGTCCGATCGCCTGAAGGAACGTGCTGAGATGTATCATCGCTCTCAGGATGATGACGCAGGAGGTCGGAGTGTGGTCGAACCCCTCGGTAAGTATCAGGCAGTTACATAGAACCGGGAATTCGCCAGCCTTGAACGCCGCAATCGTTGCGTCCCGCTCAGCTTGTGGCGTGTCCTTGTCGACGGTTCTGGCGTCGATCCCTTGAGCGATGAACGCTGCAGCCACGTTCTTGGCGTGTTCGATGGTGGAGCAGAACGCGATCGTGGGCCGATGCTCCGCTCTTGCCCGCCACTGGTCCACCACAGCCTTGTTGAAGGCCGGAGTATCCAGAATTTTCGCGACGCCGACCTGGTCATTCTCGCTGCCTTGGGCAGCCTCCGCAATCTCCGCATCCACGCCAAGGTTCACGCAGAAAGCGCGCGGGGGTACGAGGTGGCCTTCGTCGAGGAGTTCCTGAATGTAGATCCGGTGGACGATCTCGCCGAGTTCGTCCGGAAGCGGTTTCCCGTCGGACCGGTCGGGCGTGGCAGACATGCCGAGAACGACTATTTTGTCGTTGTTATGCACCGCCTGGCGGATAATTCGCTCCCAACCGGGCGCGGCCGCATGATGGCACTCGTCGACGATGAGGTCGGTGAATACCCCCATCTCAGCGAGACGATCAAAGCGGGCGAGCGTGGGCACGTTTGCGAAGACAACCTCGCCGCTCCAGTCGTTCTTTTTGCCCATAACGACAGAACATTTCAGGCCGCTTATCCGTCCGACCTTCTTGAGGTTCTGGGATACAAGCTCCTTCGTATGCTGAAGGACCAGAAACCGTCTCTTCTGCTTCCCGGCCTTTTCCTTGCGTTCCTTCACCCACAAGCCGGCCACCACTGTCTTACCCGCTCCCGTCGGGAGAACTAGCGTGGCCCGGCGGGCTGTTTTGACCCGCTTCCTCGCCTTAGCGAGAGCGGTGGTCTGGTATGGACGTGCGAGCATCGACCCTTCCAGCCCTTAAGCCACGAGGCTATGGCTAAAGGCGGTCAGCAGGAAGGCGGAGGTGTAGGTAGACACCGTTCACCGACGCTTGCTCAATCGCTGACATTGCTCATGTGTTGGCGGCTCCAGTCCGATTGATTTCATGGCTTCGGCAGTTGCATCGGCGGTTTGGCGCAATTGCTTTACCAGCCACTCCAGTCCGAAATATGGATTATGCAGGTCCTGCTTCATAAGAGCCGCCGTAATCCGCGCCGCGTAGTTCGCGCTGCCATCACGTGAAAGTTCCTTAAGGCTCAAGCCGGTAGCCTTTTCGAATTCCTCGGCAACTGTGACCAAGGAAGCGTTCAGACGAGTGCGTTCTTGGACGCGCTCTTCAATGCGCCGTTCGATCTTATCGCGCTCGGAAGCCAGTGCTTCGTCGGCGACTCGTTGTGCCTGCTTGCTCAACTGTTGGTCCGAGCGGCGCAGCAACGCTGCAAGAAAGTCTCGACTAATTGGATCCGGCCGCCGACGCTCGGCCGGAACCGGTGTCGTCCAAATCCGCCCGTCGAATACGCGGAGTCCCCACCCCGAAGGGAGCTCCTCGGTCTTTACGACTCCCGGGGAGGCATGCACCCACCAGAAATCGCAGTAGCGGGCTATCTGTTCGGCTTTGCCGGGATCCTTGAGTTCGCGCTGCCAGTCAGAGCGATGGGTCTTTATCTCCACCCCCTCGAGATCGATCCCGCGAGAGGGCCAAAGCCCCATGATCACAGCATCGGCGAGACGTGAGTGGCGCGCGCCCGTAGCATCGCCGACCTCCCAAAGAATGGCGTGGACAGGAGCCTTCCATTGCCGTGACATGGCTATACGCATCATGTCAGTGGAGATGTGCACCTTCTCTTTGGTGCTCTTCTTTCCTGCCATGTCAGCGCCGATACGTCATGATGATCGCCTGGCGTGCAAGCCAGGCGAACTCTGGTCCGGTGATGATGCCGTAGGCGCGCAACAGGGAGACAGGGTCTCCAGTGGTGACCCGGGCGACCGCTCCCACGATGCAGATTGCGACCCCGTGACGGCAGCGATGTTCGTTGCGCTTCGAGGAAGATCTATTGCGATGGTTATACCCGCGGGAGCATCCAGGCTGGCTTGTCCCACGGGCACAATCTCTCAGTGAGAGGTCTTGAAGGTCTCGATGGCCGAGATGCGGCGCTTGCCCGAAAGTGGATCCTTGATGATCTGCACCACGGTGAAGCGTTCGCGCATTTCTGCGATCGTGCCGGCGACGTCCAGGTTTGGGTCCTGGTGCTGAATGCGCTTGCAGAAGGTTGCGAGCGCTGATTCCGGATCTTCTGCGTGGATCGTCGTCATCATCGATCCGTGCCCGGAGCCGGTGAGCTCCCAGATTGTCTTGGCGTTGCCAGTCGAGACCTCACCACAGATGATGATGTCCGGCGTCATGCGGGTCACGAGGTTGATCGCCCCACCGTCGTCAAACTTGTTCACCTGCTCGGTGCGGGAAAGCACGATATGCACCCGGTTCGGATGTGGCACCGCCAGTTCCCGGGTGTCTTCGATGGTCATGAGCCGCAGCTTGGGATCGAGCTCGGTCAGGATCTTGTTCAGCAAGGTCGTTTTGCCCGTGCCGGTGGCGCCAGAAACCACCAGGTGCGAGCCCTTGTTGATGGCGTCACGCAGTTTCGAAAGATCATCCGTGGACGTATCTGGCATCTCCTTGAACTTCGGAGCTGCCTCGACGCGAACGCCGGCGACCAGACCGTAGTGGGAGAACTCGATGAGATTGTCATCTCGCGGAGCCTGTCGGATTGCCATGCAGACGCCGCCGCGGGGCTGCGGGATGTCGTAGATAAAGTTCTTGTACATTCCGGCCGTGAAACGATGCCCACCCGGAAGCTGGGTATAAACGACGGGCATCTTTCCCGCGCCGTCGCCGAACTTCTGGTTATTCGCATTAGCGAGGGCACGGCAGCACAGTTCGAGATACTCAAACGTAAGGTTCGGGTCCTCTACGGAGAACCACAAGGATTCCCCGAAAGCCGCACGACGTCGCTTGATCCACACCTCACCCGGCTGGTTGATCGCGATCTCTTCGTGATCCTTGTGCGTATAGTACGGATGGAGATGCCGGAGGATCGCATTAAGGATCCGGTCTTGTTCGGGGACGGCCTTCTTCTTGCCGCCTCCCAATTCGACGATGTTCGACATATTGCTCACCTGTCCCACGGGGCCTGATTGGTTCCGTTCGAACCAGAGTTTCCGCCCGATGTGCCGTTGAGGACACGAGGACCAGGGCTCGGCGCGCCTGGAGCGATGTAGTTTCCGTTCGCGTCAATCTGACCCGTGCGAATGCCACCGTCGCCGCCGCCATTCTGCGGGGATGGCTGCTGAGGCTGTGCCTGCTGCGGACCCTGCTGGGTATTTGAAGGACGGAATCCTGCAAGGGACCCGGTGCGAGCCGGGAAGCCTCCACCCGCCGCACCGTTCGGTACGCCGCGGGAGTTCGGATCTTGGCGTGCGTCCTTCTCGTTTGCAGGCTTGAGGCGGAGATCATTGGCCGACCAGACCGTAATGCGAGTACCGGCGGGAACCGTGACCTGCACCGTCAACTGACGCCGCCGACCGAAGAAGTCGGAGTTGATCTGCTGGATCGACTGACCGAGCTGCTGCGCGGCCACCGCTCGGCCGTCTTGCGTTTGGGTCGCACCGCCTACACCGCCGCCGGTGGTCTGGACCTGCTGCCCCCCGAGGCCGACCGTAGCACCCGCCTGGACGAGACCAGAAAGGACGGTGAAGCCGTAACGCTGGAGATTGCGCTCGTTCACGCGGCCGGGGATCCCACCACGGCCCATCGCATCGCCGCTAGCGGCGTCGAACAGGAAGCGCGTTCCATCGGGACGGATCAGTTCGGTCCACTGAATGCCGACGCGCTCGTTGCCGCCGCCGACGTTGCCGATGACCTTCGTACCACGGGGAATAACGATGGTGCGACCGTTGTTGCCGTAGACATCGCGATCAACCATCGCGACCGCGGTGACCGTGGCGCGGGTATCGATCGGAACGACCAGCACGGCTGGAAGAGGCTTGTCCGGGGTGATGACCCGAGCCATGTCGGTCGGGAAGCTGGAGTAGTTGCCCTCCACGCCGATGTTATCCCAACTGGTGTACGGCGAACGAGCAGCAGCTTGCAGCTGATTGGCTCCCTGGGGCTGAGCCCCCTGCAATCCCGAACCCCGACGTGCGTCCAAATAGGCGCCCTGGTACTGCTCGCGAACCGACGGCCCCTGAGGAGCAACCGTGGCTGCCGGGGCGGACTGCGGCGGGATCGCTCCAACCTGGCCAGCGTCGACCATGCCGGGAACGGGCGCACCAGGCCCCGTCGCGCCGAGAGCGCGGGTCGATACCCCGGTCAAACCGAGTGTCTCTTGGAACTCCTGAACGCCGGGCGTCGGGTTGCCGGGCGTCGCGGGACGTACTGTCTCAGCGATAACACGGACAGACGTGTTGACCGTGCGATCCCCAGTCCAGTGAACACTGGCGTTGCACGATTTCCCAGCTGCCAAGCGGCTGGGAAAGGCAGGGCAGTCGAGGTTGCTGATCTTGATTGCCGGCGCGTCGGCCTGCGGAACCTGGATGTCCTTGATGCCGACCGCCCCATTGTTCGCCGTGAGCGTCACGAGGATATCGCCCGGCTGATCAGGATTGAAGGTCAACGTTGCGGGGGACATGCTGAGCGTCCCCGCCACTTCGGTGGCTTCTGCGGCCACAACCGGAGCCATCGAGTCTGATGCGCCGAGCGTCTCTCGCGGAGCTGTCGGCTTATCCGATCCGAAGAAGAGGAAGTACATCAGGCCGAGCAGGACGAGCATGCCGATGCCGCCGACCACTGGGATCATGATCTTCTTTTGCTTACGAGGATCCATCGCCATTTCTCGTCACCTGTTCGCAATTACCGAGCACGCGGTCCCGCCCGCGGAAAGCTCGGCACAAAGATCCGCGCCTTCGGCGACGGTCGAAATCGGAACCACGCGCATGCGCTTCTGACCGTTGTCGGCGGCGACATACTCGACGCGCTTTCCGTTCAGAGCAGTGGCATGCTTGCCCTTCTGCTGCTTCCATTGAGCGGCAAGAACGGCTTCGTCGCCGACACCCAGATCGACGGCGTACCCTGCGAATGCGGCCGCCTTTGCGACCGGAACGAGAGCCGAGGACGCTGGAGCGGGCGCGAGGGACGCCGGAGCAGGGGCAGGAGCCAGGCCCGCGGCTGGGACTACAGAAGCCGGGATGTCGACCGCCTTGATGGCCGAGCGGACCACCACCGGAGGAGGGGCCTGAGCCGCAATCTTGTCGATCTGCGCACCCGTTACACCAGGACGGCCGGTGACCGGAGACGGAGCGAATGTGACGTCGGCCGGCTTCGTGACGGGCTTATCGACCGTCGACCGCGAACCCGGCTGAGGCCGGATGGTCGTGGGCATCGGCGTTGTAAACTTCGGCTGCGGAAGGGGTACAACCTTCGTGTTTCCCTCTCGGCCGACCGTAGCGGGTGTCGCGGGAACAACGGTCTTCGACTGTGTCGACCGCAGAAGGCCATGCCCCTGGGGAAGATCGGTGGGCACACGGATCTGTTGCTGGCCGGCCGTGTTATACTCGACCAGCTCCTTATCCTTCGCGCTCACCGAGCCCTTCTTCCGGATGCAAAGCATGCGCTGGCCGTTGCGCAAGACGATGTCGCCGAGCGCTTCAACGACGATCATGCGTCCGCCCGGTCCTGCGGTTCGGAAACCCACTGGCGTCTCGACGCCCTGGATCACCAGCGAAACCATCGGCCACTCGGCGATCTGAGAGGCGTTGGGGCCGTAATCGATGTAGGTAAAGCGGTCGTCTCGGAACACCTTGTATGGCAGGATGCCGCCGACCTGCTTGCGAGGCACGTAGACCGTCAGATCCTCGACCACCGTGCGGGGGTCGAAGTCATAGTTGTCGGAATAGTCGTCCTTGCCTTGTTCGGCGGGGTTGCTGCTGGCGTATGCATCCCGAACGTCTGCAGCTGTCGTTGCCGGATCGGCTACTCGCGCCCCAGGCCGGCCGTATGACGGCGTCGCGATGAAACCCTCGTCGACCGCCGCTTCCATGACGCCCTTGCCCGGAAGGGCCACATCCACGAGGAAGTCGGAGATCGTTTTCGAGTTGTACCCTTCGGAGCGCAGGTAGAAGTTGAACACCTGGTCGTCCTCGGTGAACACGACGAGGCTGGTATCCACACCCGGATAAAGCGCCTTGATGGCAACAGTGGTTGGCGTAGGCACACCAACCTGGAAGCCGGCGTCATCGCCAGAGAAAGCCTGGGCGACGCGCACCCCCTCAGGGAGCTTGATCGTCGTGATCATGCCCTCACGAGTTCGGATCGGAAACACGTCCTCCTTGTTGTAGAGGTACCGAACGTACCCCGGACGCTTGCGACTTGCGCCGCGCGTACGGAGTTGGTCGTTCCATGCGTCCTGCGTCAATCCGAGCGACTTGACGTTGGTCGAGCGCCCAGGAGAGGCCCCACCCTTGTCCGACCCGGTCTGAGCGCCCGCCAAACCGGGGACAGCAAGGATCGACAGCGCGGTCGCCGCGAGAAGAATTCGCTTCACTGTATCAGCTCCTGCGCGTGACGGAATAATCGGTGACGGTGAAGCCGAGCGGGTTCAGCAGGCGATCGTTGAACTGCACGCGCTGGGGCTGAAAGGCGACGCGCATGGTCGCGACCCACTCCTGACGGCTCTCCCCTGCTTGCACGATGCCCGATTGCGCAGCCGAGGCATTCACTCCGAAGCCGCCCGTCGACGGAGCGGGAAGAACCTGACCCGACGAGTGATCGACAGTCGTGAAACTGACCTGCCATGTGCCGCCCGGAAGGAGGTTCACGGTGTTGATCTGAACCTCACGCGAGTAGTTCTGCGAGACCAACTGCTTGAGCTCGTCATCGGCAGCCTTGCGGAACGCCTGATATGCCGGCAGCGCGGTCTGGGCGGCAATGCGGGATTTCGGGCCCCACTGCTGGTTCATAACCGCGAAGTCCGGCGTCACCTTGTGACGGAGGGAGACGTACTGACGGACGCTGTCTTCGGTGGCGAAGCGCATCGACTGTGCGTCCGCCTCGAACGCCTCAATCCGAACCACCTGGCTTTCCTGCCCCTTGAAGGTCACCATGTAGGGAACGACCTTCTGCAACGGGAAAATCGTGATCATCAACATGATCAGTGCCACGTTCATGAGGCCGGAAATGACGGCGACCAATGTTACTGATCGGAGGGTCCGCTCGATAGCACGCACATAGGAAGGCTGATCGCTGACGTTTTCGGGGTATTCACCAAGATCGTCGCGGACACCGTCGTCCGGCGCCTCCACGCTGGGCGCGCGCGAACCTTCAATGTCGTCACCGACTGCCTTGCCGAGACTTACTGCCTTCGACTTGTCACCACGACCGAACATTCTACGAATTCCCCTTCGAAACCGGAAGAACCACCGGGTCGCACTTGCCCTTCCCTACGCAGGGAGATTCCTGCAGGTTGTTGATCCCACGACCGACGCCGATCGGGACCGAAGTGCTCTTGGATTGGGCGCTACACCCCGTGACGAGGGCAGCGGCGAGCAGAACAAGCACAGATCGCATGGTCATGGTATCCCTTCCTAGGAACGTTCTAGGATGACTGGGTGGAAACAGGTAGCCCTATTTTCAGGATAGCAGCTACAAAAAAGGGGCCGCGGGGGCGCCGCGGCCCTTGTGGGGAAACATTTATCCGAAAACTAACGCGCTACGTAGTAGGGACTGCTGGGGTTGCTGGATCCGCGCAAGCAGGCTTCCATTTCCTCGGCGCCCATCGATAGCGGTCGGCCGGCCCCATCGGTTTGGGTCGCCACATAATCTGCCGCGGCCTGGCACTGAGCCGGATCGAAGCCGGCATGGTCCGGCAGTTGGACCCCTTGATTGAGGACCGCCTGGAGACGAGCGAGTTGGCCTCGCGCAGCTTCAATCGTGATGGGATCCGAAGACTGAGTGAGGGCGGCGCCGAGCTGATCGCCCTCCGCGGCAATCTCTCTGAGCTTCTTGGTCACTTCGTCCTGCGTGAGCGTCGTGGAAGTTTCGCTCTGGGCCTCGCTTTTGTACGCGTCGGCGGCCTGCTCCGAGAACGCTGCCTCCGTGCAGATGCCACCCGAGCCCTCTTCACCATCGATGCGCGGAGAGAACTTCCAGGCGACCTCCTGACGGACGTCCTCCCAGTCATACAGCATCTGGGCGAACTCGGCCTCGTCCGCATCACCCTTGATGTAGCTGTCGATCGAGCGCCCGTTGTTGTACTGGTCACGCTTTCCGTTCACCAAGTTCTTGGCGATGCTATTGAGCATATCGTACTTTATCGGGTCACCCCAAGTGCCGATGAACTGCCGAGGATCGGTCTCAGAAGCGAGAAGCTGCTGAACATCGAGATTGCGCTTCTGGAACTCGACCCCCAGCGACGCGATGTCGCGTGAGCGCAGAGCGTCCATCTGGCTTTCCCAACTCGAGAGCGCGGCTTTCAAAGCGCTCTCGATATAGGGACCGTTGCTGCACTTGCCCTCGTGACAAGCCCACTCCCGCGCCTTGATCGGCAACTGAGCCTGAAGGTTCGCCTGGCGGTTCTGAGTGTCGAGGCAGTCGTTCTTGGCGACGCTGACGATAGACTGAAGTTGCTCGGCGCTACGGCTGCGACCGAGCAGGTCGAGGAGGCTTTGAGCCTCGAGAGCCAACGTCGCGATCCGCTGCAGTCGAGCGAGGTCGCCATTGTCTATTGGCGCTTGCGTTGGGCCGGTGGCCACGGATGCCGGCATTGCGGCCGTGCCCTGATTGACCGGCATGTTCGTCAGCTGGGACGTCGAATAAACCTGAAGGTACGCCTGCCAGAGATAGTTCTGGGTGGCACGCGCCTGGGCGAGCGCCCGCTTCGCCTCGCTGTTGACTGCCCAGTCGGTACGCAGATCGTTCGACTTGCACGCGGCCGACTTGATGCGCTTGGCGTCTGCCACGGTCGCATCGAGGGCCTGTCCCTTTCGCCACGCAAGCGCGATGCCATCAACGGCTGCACCGCGTGCCGCCGTCTCCCGCGCAATCGTCACTTCGGTTACAGCGTCGCCAGAGGCATCGCCTTCAGCGAAGAACTTCGTGCTTCCGCTTTTGGCCTCGGCAAAGCTAGTCGATGCTGTCACGCCTGCGAACGAGTGCGGGAGATCCTGGAACACCTGCTTGTCGACCAGGCTGGGCTGGTTCACCGCCTCGTTGAGCTTGCCCATGATGTTCTGCATGTTCGTCCAGCCCTTGATCTCCTGGATCTTGGCCTGAGCCTTCTGTGCTTCCTGGGCACGCTTCGTGGCGATATCGGCGAGACGCTTGTAGTCGAACGTGATGCAGGGCGGCGGCATCGGCGAGCCGATGAGCATGCACGGGCTGACAATCTGAGCGTTAGCCTGCTGCGGCATCAGCAGAGACGCACCGAGGGGTCCGGCGGTCGTACTGACGCCGAGAAGCAGAATCTTCTTAAACAGTGCGCGCATTGCCGTATCCCTCAGGCGACGTTCTTGTTCTAGCGTACGCCGACCGACGCGCTGTCGCTGTTGATCGCGCTGGCCGAGTGCACCTCAAGCAACTGCGCGAGCAGCTGGTTCGTCACCGCGGTCTGCCGCAATGCCGCAAGTTCCACAGCCGTGTTAGCGGCAACGTCACTGCGCAAATCCGTCGAGGCGGCGACCTTCTTGCTAAGCTCGTTCATGGTTTGCTCGACGCCGTTCAGATCGTTCTTGGCGTAGACGGCGAGGGCATAACCCGAGGTCGCCGAGTCACGCAGCGCCGCCTGGCGAACCCCGCTACGCGCCGAGATATCGTTCATCGTCGCGTTACCGCTCTTGTAGAACGCCTGGATCGCGAACTTGCGGCCCGACTCGATGTTCGTCTTTGCTTCGCTTGCGAGCGCCGGCGAAATGCCCAGATCCTTACCGACGTTCGAACTTGGCAACGCGTCGAGCATGCCCGGCAGAGTCCCCTTGAGGCCAGCCAGCGCGCTCGTGGGACCATCGAAGCTCAGTCCGGGGAGCTTGAACAGGTCACCGGAGAACTTCTTGACGTTTATGGCGTCCCCGAGGGTGCCCTGGATGCCCTGCACCTGCTTGAGCTGCTCCTGCAGAGCCTTCAGCTGCTGGACACCCTGCTGGACGACCTTCATCGTCTGAGCGATGTTGCCCGGATCGATGACCGGGATGCCGCCAGCATTGGCGGGAGTGGTAAATGCGGTCGCAGCAAGAAGGGCGACCGCGCCGGCAACGAGCTTGTTCATAATCACGCTCCTTCTGATCAGGATTTGATGTAGTGCGGAAGGAAGTCCGCCCCGTATTGCTGATGAAGCTTCTGGACCTCCAGAACCTCAAGACGCCCGGATTGATAGATCTTCATCCACGGTCCAAGGCTCGACAGATCCGTGTTCAGAATCACCGACTCCTGGTTCTCGGTGTACCGCTTGAGCAGCACCGCATACTTGTTTTTGCGGTGGCTCTTACCGGTGACGAACGCCATTTCCCGCGGCGACAGCTTCCAGTCTGCGTAATCCTCTGGCTCAGCGGCCGGGTTACGGAAGAAGAACACGGTGGGGCACTGGCCGCGAATTGTATCGGAGAGGCCGAGGTCGGCAGGGGCAGTCGGTCGCTGGAAGGCCGAAATGATAACCTGGCGCTCCTTGCGCCCCTCCTGCAGCAGCTTCTTATAACGAAGCTTGAAAGCCTCATCTCGGAGCAGCGGCTCCGTCTCGTCGATGAAGATGAGGCGCGGGTCGCCCTTCGCCTCAGCAAGAATGCGATGCATCAGGTATGAAACCATAGCTGGCGCAAGCTTCGGGTCGCTCATGATGTTCGTGAAGTCGAAGCCGGCAAGACGCTGGCTGAGGTCAAGCGTGTCGCTCTCTGCACAGACGATCGGTCCATACTGATTATCAGATGTCCACGAGATCATCCGGTCGCGCAGGGGAGAGCCCGCCTGGAACGCGATGTTCCAGAGCTTCTTCAGATTCCTGCTCTCATTGTCGAGGCCCGCGCTATAGTTGATATCGACGGCGCTCGCGATCTCCTGGGAGAGTTCGTACTCGTCTTCCTTGACGTTCGCGACCAGCTCCAGCCAGTCACGGAGGAACTTCCGGTTCGACGGGGTATCGTCCAACTGCATCGGATTGAGAGCAACCGAACGGTCCTCTCCATCGAAGAACACGTAGCTGCCGCCCAGGGCTCGCGTCACGATCTCGCAGCCACGACCGCGGTCGAAGAAGAACGCCTTGACGTCGCTATGACGCAGGGACTGAGAGGTGAGAAAGGACATGAGCGTCGTCTTGCCGCCACCGGAAGGACCGATGGATAGACAGTGACCCAAAGGCGGGTTCGAGCCATCGGGAACATGCCACTGAAATGCATAGGGCGCGCCGTCCAGCGTCTCGAACATGGCGATAGGGCCTTCGCCCCAGTTCGAGTTCACGCGACCGACAGGCGTGTTCTGGAAAGTCGACAGGATCGCGATCTCACCGGAGAGAAGACGCTGCGGGCGGGTCATGCTGTCAAAACCCGGGAGCAGGCTAAACCAGTGTTGCACAGCGGTGTTCTTGGCCCACAAAGGATTCAGACCAAGCACCTTGATCTGGGTGAGCCGATTACGCGCCTCAAGGACATCATCCGGCGTGTCGCCATAGAGAACGATGGTAGTCTGAACCTGAGCGAGCTCTTGTTCCTCCTCAGATTGAGGCTCCAGCGCGGCTGCCACGATCGCGAACTGCCCAGCCGCATCGGACCCGGGCTGGAGACCCGGCGCCATCTTCTCCTGCCACCGAAGCCCGGCCAGGGCTTTGCCCTTGCTGATTGGCTGAATATCGTGACAGATCGTCATCTCGATGGGGTAGCTGAGAAGATCAAGCATGTGAGATTCGTAGAGCGGTGTGGTCCACTCCTCGATCACAAAGACCGCAGCATACTTGCGCTCCGGCCCATTGCTGAACTCGAACATCGAGAGGTCCTTGTCGTAGCGGACCACATCGGCGCACATCCGATAGCTGACGTCGCGACCCCGCGTGCCGCCGAGCAGCACTGGTCGCGTGATGGGCGACAGCATGCGCGAATAGAAGGACAACGGAGTCATGGCCTCGGCGGCGCGCATCTCCTGACCGCTCTCATCGCGGAAGGTCTGGGTGTCAGCCTGTTCGAGGCTCTCTGGCACCTCGTCGACCTCGATCAGCTGCTTCACACCATAATCGTCAAGGAGCGACTTGGTCTGGTCGGCAGCTTCCTTGAGGCGTTCGACGCCACGCTTCTCGTCCTTGATGCTCAAGACGACGTAGAACTCGGTCGACAGCGGTCGCGGGAGCCCGTGTGCCCAAGCCCGCGAAACTTCGCTCATCACCCCGAACTTGTTGGGAAACTCGGACGGCTTCGGGAGACGGTCACGAATGAAGAACTCGCGGACGCGAATTCCCATTTCGTTCATGGTCTCAACCCAAGCCTGACGTGCACCGTTCAGGGTGCGTTGACGCCCCTTGTCATTGAACTTGAGATCGGTCCCGCGCACCGACAGAACAACGGCGTAATAGCCGTCTTCGCATACGATCGTCTTGCCATCGTCATGCATGTAGCGGAACTTGAGCTTGTCAGCGAGGCGCGTTTCTTTAGGCCGGGGAATTGCACGCTGCGCAACCTTTGGGATCGAGAACGCGACAGCACCCGCCATGGCGGCGAGACCGCAAACCCCAGCCATGAACTGAGCCACAACGCTCGGCTGGAAGACGTAGCTCGCGAGTGCGGATTCCATGCTGACCCCAATCTTCAGATATTCGAGAAGTAGTGCGAGCCCTTGCCTCCGAGGTTCGACGAACCGACCTTGCGGTTGTCGAGCGAGAAGACGATGGACATCGCGTATCGCATCTTGAGCCCAAGGACGATCGCCAGCACGTGGAACCCAGCTACGAAAAGCGGGAACCCGAACATGGCGATCGTCATCAAGCCAACTGCGACCAGTAGGAGAGTAAAGAACAGCGCCAATCCGAGGCCGAGGACTGCCAACGGCCAAGGAGCCCAAAGGACCTTGAACGGTTGAGCTACCGCGGGAAAATGATTCTGCTTGCAGAAACCCTCCGACATGGAGCTGCTCCCTCTTCCTGTTGCTTAGCTGGTAATGTCGGTCATCGTCTCGGTGCCGCTGGAGTCACCGGTGAACGCGTTCACGAGGCTGCCGATGACGCCGAAGACGACGCACGCGCAGAGGGCGGTGATCATCCACTTGACCTTGACCTGGCCCCAGAGCATCGGCGCGGCGCCGACCAGGAGCGAGACAACGGCGGCGGCAAACAGGATCGTCCGCGTGACACCGGCGGCGCTGCTGGTGCGGGAGGTGATGCGCTCTTCGAACTGGCCGAACGCGGCATAGGCTGGTTCAGCCTGGATGAAGCCAAGGAAGCCAACGAGAGCGACGGCCGGCAGAACCCGACCCCACTTTACGCGGGCCAACGAGGCCCGAACGGCGTGAATGGACATGAACGTATCCTCATTTAGAATCCGCCCGGGGACGGGTGCGGCAACAACTGCCGGCGATCTACGTTATGTGACGAAAATCTTATTCCGACAAGGCCGTTTCCGTAAAATCCGGTGATGCCATCCGTAAACGCCTAGGAGCCACCGAACTGGCAGGCCGACGCACATCAAAAAGGGCCGTCCTTCGGGAAGGACGGCCCTCTGAACAGCGCGTCACAGTGTCTTAAGCTTCGCCTACAAAGGCCTGCACGAGCGCGCCCATCATCGAGATGACGGCACACGCAGCTAAAGCGGAGACCATCCACTTAACTTTGACTTCGCCCCAAAGCATCGGGGCTGCTCCGGCAAGTAGCGCGAGCACGGCGGCGGCAAATAGAATGGCCTTTACGGCCGTCGCGATATCTTGGGCTTTGCCGACAAGGTTCGTAGCGAGGTTGTCAAACGCGAACGCCGGCTCGATCGCGAGGAGCGAGAAAGCCCCTACGACCAACGCGCATGCCACCGCGCGCGCCCAATTCACGTTGGCAATGTAACCGCCAAGCGACTTGCCGCCCATTCCACTGGTCCTCGTTCAGCCCGTAAAGATCCGGGGCCGCGGTCCTTATGGGATGAAAGCCGCACCGGCGCAACCGTATCCTAAAAGCATTCACCGTCAGGTTGACCGGAAATGGGGACCCTCGGCCTTGTCAAAGGTCATCGCAGGCTCCTTCGGCCCCCCGGCGTTCATCTTTTCGATGAAGTTACCCCCAACGTTCTCAAGCCACGCATCGGTCTGATCCAGCCCCCGCCGGATCATGAAGTTCGCGGCCGCGGCCTGGTAAAGGACCTTACAGTCACGTGGCATAACGCCATCTGCGTCGATCTGGCTCGTTACTACCGATGCCAGTTCGAGCTGGTTCGTGAGATTTGCGAGGACCTGGGCAGCCCTCGCCAGGCTGGCATGCTGGCTTTCTCGGGGAGCCGGCTCGATCAACTGGTAGTAGTCGAGGAAGAACGCGTCGATGCCAAGCAGCCGCTTTGCCATGAGTATGTCATGACGAATGTTGTCGATAGTCGCTCCGGGGCAGTGGAGGTAGTAAGCAAATTGGCGAGCTGGTGACGCTGTGTAGGCGTCGTAACGGCTTTCAAAGCGGGCAAAGTCTGACTCCAGTCGGTCCGCGTTAATCGCGAGAGCTCGCGCAGCGCACATCCGCTCGAGATCGGTATCCGACCTTTCCAGCGTAATCACTAGATGAGGTACTTCTTGGGCGCAGAGATTATAGGATAGCGTGGAGATGAACGTAGTTTTGCCGGTTTTCGATTTAGCGCCGATGTTGAACATCCGCCGAGAGTGAAGGCCGCCGTTCGTCGTTCGATCGAACAGATCGATCAACGTCGGAATCTTCCGGCGCGGACTTTTCATCTCAGCCTTCAGCCGCTCGCTCGCCTGACGTCCGCTCATGAACCGATTCCGTGAACTGAGGGTCGACCGGTCTATAAGGCTTGTGGTGCGAGCGACTAGCGAGTCCACGGAGTCGTCGGAATGCAACGCAACTTTCTTCGCGCGATCGAGCGCCTCGATAAAGCGCCGCCGCCGTGAAGCCTCAAGCAGTTCTGACGATCGCTCCAGCACTATGGTGCGAGAGGCTGAACTGCGGTCAGCTAGGATCTGAACGTAATCCCGGCGTTCATCGTTGAGATCACCCCCGCAAAGGCTCGTGACAGCTCTCGCGGTTATATCGTCACGGTCCTCGGCGAGTCGCAGGATCGCTCGCCAAATTGCCCGGTGAGCTGCGGTACCAAAATCGTCAGCAGTTATGTTTTGAAGATCGTGCAATAGCGCGGGCTCATTCACGAGACTGCCAAGAACTTCCTGCTCGGCTTCTGTCGCTTCAGTCCGCGGCCGGAGCTCTTCTTCGTCAGTCATACGCATAGACCCCGGGGTCCTCTTCATAAGTTGGAATGTTCTCGGAAGGCGGCGCGTTCATGTATCTCAGATCACCGGACTCGGTGCGCCACACCTGGCGCCGTTCTGAGCCGGTGTCGCCCTCGTGGCCCTTGGCCGTCCAGCCAACGACCTCCCAGGACGCGCCGGGGGCTACGCTGATCCGCCGCTTGACCCTCCGGGGCATCCGCGGCGCTTCCTGAAGCTCAGGCGGCGCCTGCGGGGCTCCTGCAGGCCGTGCTACCGGCTTGCGCGCTTCGCCCGCTTCCTTCGCCAGATTGGCAAGGATACTCGACAGGTAGGACAGCGGCCGGCCGAGCTGCTTGTTCGGGATCGCCTCGACCCCGGAGCGCACGAAAGGCTCGCCCCACTGGCCGATCCATTCCGCCAGCTTCTTACGGGCATTGTCCGCGTCGACCGGACCTGCCTCGAGCAAGCGGCGAACAAACTCCGCCGGTACAGCGGTTTCGTTCGCCGAAGATCCTGCGGATGGCCTGTACCCTGGGGAGCTTGATACAAGCTTCTCGGATTGAGCTTCATGGAAAGCACCAGTTCCACGGTTAGAGGGCGCAACCGGTGTGTGTTTGCCCCCCGGTCCCTGCAGGAACCTGTTGGCATGGACAGCTCGTTCGGTTCCTGATTCAGCTTCATTGATCCGCCCGCGCCTACGCACAGACTCATCTCTCTTATTCTTCTCTGAAGAATGATTAGAGATAGAGAGATCCGCGCACGGCGGGCGGACGCGCACGTGAGATGGACTCTCGTTTTCGTCAAGAGTTGCGAAACCCACGTTTTCCGCCATTTCCGGATCATCGTGCGCCGAAGGTATGTACATATGTGCATAATCACCGGGGAAGTCGGCATCGTCATTTATGTACGCGTGTGCATAGGAAGCTGAATTATGCACATGTGTACGTTCCGAACCGATGTACATATGTGCATCCGAAGGGTCGGTATGCACATGTGTGCAGTCCTCGGCTCCGCACACATGTGCATAATCGCCCGCAATTTGCACATGTGTGCATGCAGGTGAACCGAGCGCGTGGTCGGCCTGGGCAGCGGCTGCGCCCTTCTTGCGGGTCGCCACACGCCCCCGCGTCAGCTTGATTTCGGCGCCGTTCGCCTTCTGCTCCGCGGCAGCACGGAGATAGCGCATGTTTGCTGCCTCGGAACGTTTCGCCATGATCTGCGCGCGATGCTCGAGTCCTTCTGCTACGTGCACCACAACCAATTCGCCGTGACTGAGCGCCACGGGGTCGAGCAGGTGCGAGACTCCTTGCAGCAAGGCATGGAGGAATAGCCCATCCTCTCCCGTGCCCTGGCCAAACTCTGCCAGGGTCATGGGCCGCCCGGCTTCAACGTGATGGGCAGCGACCCTCATCACGATCGCGACCGACGCGTTGTCATGTAGAGCGGCGACGGCACTGAAGAAGTTTGGGTTGATACGAACGGGAGGGGTGCGGGTAGGAGATCTGCTCATGCGGCCTCCTCCCTCGTCCCGCAGACAGCCTCCATCTCATCATCCTCATTTGCGATATGGTCGCGCCGCCAGCGGGCATGTTCCCGGATGAGCTCTGGCGAGATCCTGTTTTCGAATGCCATGTTTAGCCGTTGCAGCATTCGGGCCCGGGGCATGTTTCCGCGCAGGAGAAACGCTGCCATATAGTTCTTCGTGATACCCGTCCTGAGCAGGCGCATGGAATAGGTGTCTCCATGGCTGGAAACCTGGGCGACAGTCTCGCCGAGCGGGCCGCTGAACATCTCTTCTCCGGAAAGGCGCCCTCGGCGGCGCATATCATCGAGAGATACCTCTCCTGAGGTATGGAGCTGGAGGCGAAGGGCGGTTAGGTAATGGCAGGGTCGGGTTGGCTGCGCCGCCAAATCCCATAGCGTTCTGATTGGAACGAGGGAGCGGGATGACAGCGACGCATAGTCGACGCCATCCCTTCGAATATACTCCGAAAGGTCCACGGGCTGATCCTGAAATCATGAAAAAGGTGTTGTAGGCTTGCTACGATCCGGACATTGCTCTAGTCAAGCGTAATCCGCAGTGTATTTTTGCGGATGCAACGAACGGTGTAGCGCGTAGGTGATGATGGGTGTAGTGCAGGCTCCTTGCTTCGGCGCGAGTAGCCGGGTGATTCGAGAATTCCGAACATCCAGTTTAGGATGGGAGGAACCGCCGTGGTAGCACGGTGTTGGATTGTCGCGTTTTCCGGATGGGGGCCCTCAGGCCAACTTCGGGGTAAGGAACTGGATTAGGATCCCTAGGAGACCATTATCATGGCAGCAACTGCAGCACGAAGCCGGGCGATGAAGACGCCAGCCCACCTGAATTTGGAGCTCGATCCGATCGCTCGCGGCGTGGTGTTTCCAAGCCACGTGCGCGATGTGCGGCGGTCGAAGGGCTACGAAACGCTTCGTGACTTTGACGGCAAGGCCAAGGTCGGCGGAACCGTCATCACCTATAACCGTCTCGCAAAGATCGAACGTGGCGAGGTCATTCCGGACGCCGCTGAGATCACCAGCATTGCAAAGGCGTTGAAGGTTCCAGTCGACGCCCTTCTCGTCGATCCGACGAGCCCGATGTTCGATCGCACGGCCTGGGCGCGCGATCACATCGAGGCTAGCCTCAAGAACCGGGGCGGTGACGTTGAGGCGATGAAGCTCGGCGCAGCGATGCGCGTTCATCGTCTCTCGCTCAAGCTGTCCACGTCGGATCTCAAGGAGTACGGTCTGCCCGCAGCAACCGCCAGCCGCATCGAGAACGCCGACCGACCGCTCGAGCGGTGGCCGCGTGACGTCAAGAACGGCATCGCCCAATTCTTCGGCGAGAGCAGCTTCCGCAAGGTTGAAGATCGCGTCCAGAAGATGTTCGAGGCGGGTGAACTGACGGTCATGCTTGCCGAGCTGTTCTCCGAAGAGGCGATCCAGGCGCGCAACAATCGTCGCCTGCGCTCGCTGCTGACGCAATTGCCCGGCACGGCTGCCAAGAAGATCACGGAGCATCTGGACGAGCAGTACACGAAGCTGCCTGACATTTTGCGTACCACTGCGCGGTCGCGGCATCTCGAATCGATGCTGAGCGGGTCGCAGGACAACGACTTGATGGTGCGGGCGGGCGACGCGGAAGCTGCCCCTCCGGCTGGTGGCGCTGACGTCGAGACGAAGGGCACCGATGACCTTCCTGTGCTCGGCGCGCGGCTGCTCGGCAATCGTATCACGCTCGATGCTGATACGGGTGCTAAGATCCGTCGACCGAGTGGCGTAGGCGCTGATGCGTATGCCGTCCGTGTAGACGTGTCGAGCGTCGGCTCGCGGATTCAGCGCGGTTCTGTCGTCGTGGCGGAAGAAGGCCATAAGATCTCGGGTGGTGATCTCGTCGTCATCCGTGATAGCTACGACAACTCCGTCATGCTGGCCGAGGCTGTGGTAGATGAAGGGCACACCTTCTTCGAAACCCAGAACCCGAAGAGCAGCATCAGCCAGGCCGATCTGACCCAGGACGAGGTCGTGGCTAAGGTGCTGGCTATCCTGATGCCGTGACCGTTCGATCGAACTGACGAAAACCCAAGGGGGCGGTGGAGACACCGCCCCTTTTTTGCACTCAGGTCGTCAACCTCAGCGGCGCGAACGTCGCTGATGCCGCTAATGCACACATGTGCATAAATGCGTCGGATATGCACATATGTGCATAACGGCGCCTAACTTGCACAAGTGTGCAAACCGGGATTATCGGCGGCCGATATTGAGGCCCGGGAGAGCCCCGTACAGAGGCGATCGGACTCAGTCAGCCCGTTTACCGCCCAAGGCCGGTGCAAGCGCTGTACGGGGCTCCTGAGCGGTTCTGAGCCGATCCAAGCGGCGGCGCTCGCCCTACCTGAGAACGAAACGATCAAGGTGCGTCGGACCCGCCGGTGTGTAGCGGTAGCCAAGGCCGCCTCATGAGACGACCGCTCGGAATGTTAGCGACCAGCTACGCACACGGGCCCGGATGACGCTCCCTCAGAATGGCCCGGATGTAAGTGGAGGTGGCGTTAAGGCGACCCGTGGTCCCTGGCAGCGTCGTCGGCCACTGCTCGAAAGGGGTTTGGCGAAAGGCGCGTCGCACTGCGCCAGTACCGCCAGCCTCTCATTGTGAGTGACGCTCTAGAGAGACACACGCCTGGCGCAGCAGGGCTGCGCCAGCACTACGTGTCCAGCTCGGACGCTCACGTCCAGTTAGCGCTTCGGCCGCAGACCTTTGCCAAGGCCCTTTCCGGAAGACTGCATCCGCTGGAAGGCCTTGACGTCAGCCTGGAGCTGCCGCGCGAGTTCCGGATCCGCGCTGGCAAGCGCTGCCATTGCCTGCCGGTCGCGCGCGAGGTCCGCAGCGAGGCGCCGGCGATCGCTCAGACTGCGGTCCTGCTCTCCCGCCTTGAGCCACTCGTCCAGCGCTGCGTTCTCGCCGCGGAGAGGGGTAACAGATGGGCGCAGGTTTTCGAACACAGCCTGGCCGGTACGAGGCGTCTGCGGTTCGTCGCCGAACAGGGTCGGCTGCTGCGGATCCGTCCTCCTTGCGACTGGTTCCTCGACGCGACGATCGGGCGCCGATGTCGGCGAGGGGGCGAGGGGTTGGGTTGTATGCACAGGATGCTCCGGACCGGTCGGTTTGGCTGTTGCAGGAGCCCGGGCGGGTTCTGCCGCAGGACGCGCTGCCGGAGCCGCAGGAGCTGCAACAGCCGGCTGGTGCGGAGCCGTACGCTCGGTGTGGGTGGAAAGGGGCTCCGTGGATGCGGGCAAGCGCTCGCTGGGTGCCTGAGGAAGCGGGCGTTGTGGCGCCTCATCCCGCTTAGGCCGACGGGACTGCTCAGCCGACGGCGGAACGATCTCAACGATCTTCTCCTGGCGTTGCTTGCTCGTACCACGCAGCGCTTCACGGGTTGTCTTCAGGCTGGCCTGCATCTCTTCATCGCCGACCCACCGTTCAGCGATCGCCGCGACTTCGCGCGGGCTCTTTGGCCCAAGCTTGTACACGCCGTCCTTCTCGACGATCGCATATGGGTGCTTCTCGATGAACGAGCTCAAGCGGGCGAAGTCTCGCTGCTGCTCGCGATGCACGCCGCGGAGACGGTTCTGGACGAACGCGGGCTCGAGATCCGAGGGGATGATGCCGACGACTGCGAGGGCCTTTTCGTCCGCGACGTAGGCGCCCTCGACCAGGCGAATGCGAACGGCCTGCCGGCTGATGCGCGCAAGCACGCCGTCAGCGCCGGGAACGGCTGCGGCGTCAACCAGCGGACGAGGTTGCTCGGCACGCTCGAGTGCGGGGGCGCCTGTGGCCGCCGGCGCGCGCTCGACTTCGACCGTACGGTCGCGGCGCGCGGAGTCTCGCGTTGCAAGGGCGGCGAGAGCCGCCTGACGCATGGCAGGATCCTCAGCGTAGTCCGTAAACGCCGATTTCCACTGGGGCCGAGAGACCCGAAGGCTCAGGACGACGTCTCCCTGATCGTTGCGCTCACGGTGTACGGCGTGGGGGTTCTTCCCGACGTAGGTAACCACCTGCTCGATGAGTGCGTCCTGGCTTTCTTTGATCTTCGCCAGACGTGCGTTCATGGCGCCGTAGTTGCCTGCGTCCAGGAACTTTTCGTCCCCTGGGCGAGAGGTGAGCGGCACAAAGCGACGATCCTTGCGGACGAGGCGACGACGCCCCTTGAGGATCGACTGCACCCACGCATCCATCTCGGCCTTGTTGAGCGCACGGCGGTACTCGCCGTCCTGTCCCTGGAAGCTACCGTCCTCGCGCTGACGACGATTCTTGATCTCGGCGCGACGGCCGGCCTTGTCGTCGGAGCTACGCGAGAGGAGCCGTTCGATCTCGGACTCTTCTCGTTTGGCGAGAGCACGCAGCCGGTCTGCTGTTTCCGCCCATCGTTTGGCGGCGTCCAGCATCGGCCCCATGAACGCCCCAACTTCCTTGATCTCGTTCAGCGCTTCGTTCTGACGCTTTGTCAGACGGATGGCATCGGCCTTCTTGTGCGTAGGCAGCTTGTTTTTCCTCGCCGCCTCAAGTTGCTTTTCGCAGGTCTTGTCGACCTTCTCCGCGCGCGAGATCAGGCGCTCGTAGTTCTTCTTTACGCTGAGGGCGTGCGAGGCGAACTCGGCGGCCTCGTCGCGCCTTTGCCGCCAGCGTTCGATGCGCGCGTGCATTGCGATGTTCTCGTTCGGATCGACGCTTTCGTTGCGATCGACCTTCCCGTGATAGCGTCGCGCCTGGGCGTCGGTCTTCTTCTGCTCGCCCTCACGGCGGCGATCGATTTCGGCGAAGACTGCGTCCCATTCCTTATTGGCGTTTCGGTACCCGACGGGTGTCGCGATCCCCATCGATTCCAGCGCAGAGGCGCGCGTACCCAGATGCTCCTGCGCCTCGCGATGTATGCCCATCTCGCTGTATCGCCGCGGGTCGACGCGCCGCGGGACACCCGCCATTTGCAGGTGGTCATTGGTGATCTCGGCAAGGCGCTTGCGCATCTTGGGGATCCAGTTCTTCTCGTTGACCTCCGTGAGCTTATCCTGACGGTGCGGGAAGTGGGTACGGAAGGTTCCGTTGGGCGCCTTGTAAGTTTCGTCGGCCTCAAAATCCCAGCGCCCGTCGACCATCTTCTCGATCGGGCGATCGTAGTAGATCAGATGGAAGTGCCAGTTGCGGTCGTCGTTGGTATGATCGGGTGCGTGCATCACTGCAACGTAGGGCAGCTTGCGGCGCTCAAACTCATGGGCGAACTCCGCGAGGATGGCGGTGCGTCCCTTGAGATCCAACTCATACGGGAGCTCCCCGATCATCCTGTACTGGATGCGGCCGCCCTCGCCCAGTTTCGCGCTGACCTGGGGGTTCTCCTTGTCCCAGTCCGGATGTTCGCGGAGCCAGCGCAAGCTCGATCGTGCGTCATCGGTTTGGAAGCGGTATGGATGATCCGGGTCGGCAAGCAGCAGTGCCTCTGCCAGCGGCTTGGGGAAGCCTGGCTCCTTGCTAACCTTGTCCCAAAACTCCGGATGCTTGGCGACATGGATGATGAGCTGGTCCGGCGAGGGGTTACGTTCAAATTCCTCGATCTTATCCCATACACGCGCACGCTCGAGCGGATCCGGAGAGATGTTGGTGAAGAGCACCTTCTCGCCGTCCGGCTGCGTCGCGAGCGCTTCCTGGCGCTCCACGTAATATCCGTGAAGCGCTGCTTCCTTGCGCCGCTCAAGCGTGAGGACGCCGTCAGCTGACTCTCCGGCCTCGAGTTCCGGGTGCTCCTCAAGCAGCTTCTTGAGGGCCTCCTCCTCCTTGTCGCTCATCTTTGCGATAGCACCATCGCGCTCGATGTACTTACCGTGTCTGCGCGCGGCGCCCGGTCCGATCTTGAGCCCGCTGTCCTTCTCCAGGTTGTTGCGCGTCTTGGAGACCGCCTCGTGCGAGAAATGGAACGACGTGCGTCCGTCAATGGTCTGCGGGCGCGGATTGCGGGCAGCAGGCAGGCGCAGGTCACCCATGCGCTTGGAGACACGGCCGCGCTCCCGGGCGAGGCGCTGAGCGAGTTCGTCCACGACGTGATTACGCCGTAGCTTCATCACGTCGTCCTCGCGGCCCTCATAGTCTTTCCCCTTGCGAAGAGAACTGAACTCTCGCACCCGGATCTTGTCCATTGCGTCGCGGTGCTGGTTCCGCGCGCTCTGGAGGCGGGGGCTGGGCTCAGGGTTTGCCTGGTATGAACGGGGTGCGCGTGCCATCTCGGAGTTAATTATTACCGAAACTACGGCCCGTTGCTAGTCGGACTATCCGGAAATCGACTTGAGCCTACCGAGTCCGCTTCGCGCGGTGCGCAGCCAGCTTCAGGCGTCCATTGAAGCGTCCCCGCATAGCGACTTCACGTCTGCTGGAGTGAGTTCGAAGAACAGCTTCGATCCCGGCGGCAGTTCGACCGTGAACGCAGGAACGGCCTCATAGCTGTCGGCAGCCGATGCCCGCAAGATTTGCAGCCTGTTTGTGGAGCAGTCGAGGCGTCCATCCATGCGGGCGAGAGGATGACTTTTGAGAGCCTCCGCTAACCCCGGAAATGGGCCACCGAAAGTGGGGCCACGCAAGCGACGTGCCGTTAGTCGCATGTCGACAACCACGAGACCAAGTTCGACACCGTGCGGCCCGCTCGAGAGACCAACAACCGGCAGGTATGAGTGCAACTGCTCTACCCATATCCGTTGCGTGTGATCTATCTCCGTTTGGAGAGACACCACGTCGTCCGGTGATGGGGAAGCAATCAGGATGGGAAGGTAAGCTGGTCCGAAACAAACCAGGCCGAGCGCGACGGCCGCATTGGTCGCCGCGTTGAGCCAAGCGAGCGCAAGCCTTCCTTGTGAGATACGATCGCGGCTGTACCACCACCGTGCGGAGAAAGTGGCCACAGCGACGAAGGCGAGGACGATCGACAGGCAGAGCAAGGCCGCGGCAAACGCCCCCATGATCCCGCCGCCGGTGCTGCCGTGTTCGTATGCCGAGAGGGACGGCGCAAAGGCGACGAGGGCGATGAGTATGATTACTCCAACGATCGTCAGCAGCGAGCAGCACTGCATCGCGTTGCGAAATCTGGTCTGCCAGGCGTCCTCGCCAGACGGGGTGGGACTAGGCAGATCCGGTATCGTGCAAGGATGGACTACGAACGCGGACCAGTCGTCTCTCCCGGCTGAGCGGGCCACTTCGTCGAGATGAGTCTGGTAAGGTCGACCATCATGGCGCGACAGCATGCGAGCACGCCTACGGGCGTCGGAAATCAAGCGTTGATCGTCCATTTTGGTATTCCTGGAGAGCGGCACGGGTCGGCCGCGCCGCGAATGCGACGGATATCGGGCTGGGATCGCGGTCCAGGGTTCGCCGCGAACGGCCGGCCTCCGCTAAAGGCCGCAACAGGTTTGTAGGATGAGCGGCGAGATCTGTCTATGGACAACCAGCTAGTCGGCGTACGCGCGAAGGTCCTTCAGGATCTTGGCACTGGCATCGTGGGCAGCATCCTTCTTGGTCCTGCCAACGCCAGTGGCGTGAACTTCAATGTCGCCGTGCCTGTAGAAGGCTGTCACGCTGAACCGCAGGTCATGCGGCGGCCCACTCGCCACTGTGTCGCCGAACTGCACGGTAGAACCGGTCCGAGCCTGAACGCACTCCATCAGGAGTGATTTAGCGGAGCGGTGTCCGATGTTCGGGGATGATCCGGTGCTCGGCCTTTGTGCGCACGCGTGGGAGGGCGTCACTGGTGCTCCTGCAGCGGTGAGCTTAAGCTTTCCGAGCAAATGCCGCGCGGCAACCTGCTGCGCCGATTTCACTGTTCTTTCGAGCCCCTCGGCCGTGGTGAGGACTCCCCGATCTTCCCACGAGGCGATCACGGTAAAGACTGGATTGTGTGGAGGTCCGCTCCGCGCCGCACGGCCGAAGCAGACGGTCGCACCGGCGACAGCTGCGTGGTCGTAGAGGCGGCTCTTGTGGTTGTGCCCGTCTGCTCGTTCCAAAGGGGCACCGGTCCCGTAAAATTCAGCCATCAGGATACGTCGGGAAGCGCTTGCGTCGATCCATGAGGTCACAAGTTCGTGCGCTTCTCGGCCGAACAGCGTGAGGCCGTCCTCGCTGAGCGTCGCAAGGTCTCGACCAGACAAGGCATCTTCTTCCATTCGAGCGAGGAGGTGGCGCATGGCTGCGTCCCTGTTGAAGGACCGAGCCTCACCTAGAGCACGAAGGATGGTGTGGAGGTCGTACGCGGCGATACCCTGGCTGTCGTTTGCGTTCAGGAGTTCGACGATAGCGCGACGGGCTGCGCGGGCGTGGTGCTCGGAGCTCTTTGCTTTTTCGATCCGATGGGCGGTCGTGAGATCACTCGCAAGCTGAGAGAGGTCGCATTCAGTCTCTTCGTTCAGCAAAGCCCGCAGGTTGACCACATCACAGTACCGTCGCAGCGGCGAGGTGAACCAAGCGTACGCCCCAAGATCCAGACCGTAATGCCCGAGTGGTCGAACCCCCATCTCGGCTGGAACGACCTCGTGCGCTTTGCTTCGCAAACGAAGGGCAGCAGTGGCGAGGTCAAGACCTTCCTGTTCGGCGAGTTCCAAGGTAGCCGCGGTCCGGCTGCCATGCGCGAAGCCCGCGAGGCGATGGTTGCGGTAAAGGACCGGGCTTCCGTATTCCTCCGCCCACGCGGCAAGTGCCGCATTGGTCAAGATCATGATCTCCATGACCGCCATGGTGCTACGATGTGCGGAGTGGCGGTCGAGACGGACGGTTTTTCCCTCCTCGTTGGTGTACCTCGACCGCGAGAGGTCGAACTTCGCTCCCGTCGCTGCAGCTCGTTCTTCGTGGAGGACTGCTGCCAGTTCCCAGATTGCGCTCAGGCGACCGTGGAGCGGGTGCGCGGCATCGAGGAGAGCCCGGTCAGCGTCGGCGTATGTCATGCCCGCTAACGTCCTGTGGTTGATCCGGCGCAAGAACCTCATTCGCGTGGAGAGGTTCCGGTCGAGGTCCACGCGAATGTGGATCATGGGACGGTCTTCTTCGTGCGAGAGGCTGAGTTGGTCGACGATGCGGCGAGGCAACATTCGCTCAACCCTGCCGTTGGTGAGATAGCGCGACAGCCCCGCAGTGCGGGCAGCGAGATCGTCGGGTGTGCCGATTTTAAGAATCCGGGGGACGTCCGGGAGACAGATGTCGACAAGCCATCCACCTAGGGGAGTGCGGCTCACCGAGATCGCGTCATCAATCTCACGGGCTCCGGGCGGATCAATGCTGATGACGGTAGGCAGGTCGAGCGTTGCTGAGGTCATGGATGAACTTCCTCTTGGGCCATCCTGTGTCGGTGGCCGGCGTGTCTGCGATGTTGGGGCGGAAGGTGGTCGGCGCGGGACCGTAATGGTATCGGCCTGCGGGCGGAGACCACCTTTCATGTGATGCAGCCTCGTCCCTGGGCGTTCTTCTTTTTACGCGTTCCGTTCTTCAGGACTTCGCGAGCAGGTGATTGTGGGAGGAGCCCGCATCCGAACCGAATATCGCCGAGACGGATCTTCTACCTTTGTGGGCTGCGGCGCAGCACGCGGAGGAAGTGGGCTCATAAAGGATCGGGTGCCGATGTGGCCACGTCCCGCGCTCGACCAGCGTGCCGCATTCGAGTGCCGGCGAGATGGCTCGTTATCGTGTGGCGAGCTGTATCCGGATGACTGGGTTCAGCGGTTCCACCGACGGTGCCTTGCTGGTGGTCTTGTCCCGCCGGGCCTGGTTACTCGTCATGGGATCCTACGGCGGCTGTGAGCACCTTATATTTCTCGCCTGGAGCATGCACCTCAGGCTTCTGTGGCGGCGTGTGCGATGACCACGTGCGCAGGAACCAGGCGCGCATCCATGTTCCTCATCGGGGCGTCAGATGAGAAGCTGACGGTTGTATCGAAGGACGCGTTCGCGGATCGGACGAAATCAGTTCACTCAACCGGTCCTGGCGTGAAATCAGGATCAAGCGAGCCATCGCCGCGAGCAGGACCAACTGGCCATCAGCTTTCCCGAAATGGTCCACCTCTCCACCGCCAGGTAGGGGCTCACATCTGCCGGCGCCGCTAACCACAGATATTGGTGCGAGGCTCGGGGCCGGTCAGTTGTGCTCGGTGTCCGCCGCAAGCGGCTGTCGGGCGCCACCGGCGCCTGCCGGGCGAGCATAGGATCTGATCTCTCCGTCGTGATCTGGGCGTTGCCCGAATATGCCCTGTTTACGTGCAAGCGCAGAGCGTTCCGTCGCCATCATGGATACCGGGGTCCGCAGGCATCTCTCAAGCGCTCTCACGCCGTTCGGACGCGGTTGGGCCCGGTGGACGTCCCAGACGCTCTGTGGACCTCTCTAGGCGGTTCTAGGGGCCAGGAGGACGGCGCGGCTGCGTGATGGGTGTGGTTGCCGCAATCGAGCATCGCCGCGAGGCGTCCATCGCTGCCCGGCTGTATGTCGTCATAGCGGTGGGCCAAGGGTGCAGAGCTCCATCTTCATGATCGTCGATTGCTGAGCATGCCAGGGAGCGCGAGCGGTGCCCGGCGCCCGTGTGCGATCAGCGGCCTTATCGCGGCCATGCGTGGGGGACAGGTGATCTATCCGCTCAGCGCTTCCTGCAGCCTCCGACGGATCTCATCGACGGTGACGTGGCGTCCGCTCACGAACCGGACCGTGCGGATACCGGCCGCACTGGTCAGTCGATCCCGGTTCGCGTCCTTCCGGGCATCATGGGTGGGGTCATCAAGTTCGATGATGAGCCGGACACGCCAAGATCTATCCACGAGCACAAAGTCAGGACGCCACTGGCTGAACTGGCGATAGGTCACGACTTGCTTCGCAGGCTTAAGGCGGGGGTCTGGCTGAATGAATGCGCCCATTGCCATTTGCGCGTGTATGGCGATGCCGTCCATCCTCGCAATCGCTTCGACCAGTTTCTCGTGAAAGATGGCCTCCGCTTTGGTGAGAACCGGACGTTGCACGACCGGGATCGAACGTTGGAAGAATTGCCCGGACAGGGCGATCAGGCCGAGCCCGACGGTCGCCACGATGGCGCCAGCGAACAGAGCAATCATGGGAGCGGGGAGGGTGTCCATCACCCCACGCTCGTGAGGTGGATGTGGAGTGCTGCAGCGAACGTCACTGCGATACATGCGAGCGCGATCACAACGAGGCCGAAGCGCAGCAGCGGACGAGGCTGAAGAGCGTGGATTGTCGCGGCGATCGCAAAGGCGGCAAGAACGCCGGCAATCGCGTCAACCGTGGGACCATAGCGATCAGCCAGGATGATCAGGAAAATTCCGGCCACTGCGAATGCGCCGGCGATCCGAAACGCGAGCTTGCGCTTAGGTCCGGACGGCGTTGTGGCTGGATATCTCGCCGCGGTAGTTTCGACATCCCGGCGGTCATGGTCCGAGTGCGAGGGAACTTGGTCCTTCATGTATGTTTCGGCTCGGGTGAAGTCGGGTCGTGTCTTCTTCTTCGTCATCGTGTTTTCCATTTCATCATGGAGTGTCCTTTCAGCCGTAGCCAGTGTCGCGACACGCATAGTTTACGGATGGGGCGATACTGCGGCGTTAGGGAATCCCTCTTAATGGCTTTTCCTGATGCTTCGGGGTGGCGTTTTTTTCATGGACCATGGTGCTGGGTGGCGGCCGTGGAGAGGCGCGCCTCAAGCGCGTGAGGTCTGTCGGGAGCGCGGACGAGGGGCTGTTGCAAAAGCCTCGGTGGCGCGAGCCATGGTTCGGTCAGAAGGGGCGTTGTCGTTGCCGCGGCAAGGGCTCGAGGCTGCGGGTTCTTAGGCCGGCGATTAGCGCGATCTCGAACGCGAGAAGAAGGCTGGTTCCGTAAGACCAGCGAGCAGAAACCTTCCGACCGGGCGGCGCGGATTAGCGGTATTCCGGGAAGCCTTTGGACGGGGCTGTAGGGATGCAGCATGGCTTCGGCGGAGTTGACCCGCGGAAACCCGCAAAGCAGCTTCTACGGGGCTCCTAGAGGCTCGTGGGCAGAAGATGTCGGGGTGGGATTTATGGCGGGCGCCGGTTTGAAAGAGGCGATCGCCGAAAACGAGGTGCAACGCACCTCGGAAGAGAAGCGGGTCCGAAGGGCCCGCGTCCCCCCGCCGATAGGCGCTTGGCAACCGTGAGGACGCCAAAAACTCGTGCTGAAGGCACGACCCATCCCCGAAGGGGCGCATACAGTTTTGGAGCTTGCTCCAAATTGTAGGTATTGCGCCTGAAAAACTTTTATTGGGTTCATAAATATGAAACCCGCGGAAATCCCCCTTTTATTGGGTGTGAAATGCAACCGGGGCAAGATTTCCCCTAAATTGGGATTGCGAATGCAGGATGGCATTGTGTATGCCGTCCGGGCCGGCCCCTGATGGGCGGCGCGGTCTAGGGCTCCCGAATTCTGTTCCCAATTCCGGGGCGCGAAAAAGGGGGTCCCCGAAATTGGGAATAGAAAGCGTGCAGCAACAAAAGCGTGGTCGCCGTTCGAAGGCTGAGAGATACGCGAAGGCGGCAAAAGTCATCGGTCCGCTAGGCGTGCAAGTTCTCTTTGAGGGGTTCCCTGGCGAGAAGGCGATGCCACTTGATGAGGAGTTCGAGGGGGACCTGGAGAACAGGTTTGGGACTCTCGGCAAGATGGTCAAAAAGAGGCTCGATGAGGTCGTTAAGAAGGAAGAAAAGAAGGAGATATTCGGTCAACGGATGCCGTGGCTCACCGCCGATACGCCGGAGCAAGAGCTGATCGATTTGTCTCAAAGGCGCCACTTAAATGAGCGTGTGTTGAATGAGCTGCTCTCCGAAGTAGCCATGCATATGCTTCTTTCGATGAAGATCGAAGCGGATATGAAGCAGGCTAGGCGGACCGCGCTCGATGAAGCTTTGAGGGTCCCGAAAGGGTTGCAGGAGTTCATCCTGAGACTGCATCTGGCGGGGCTAAAGGCGACAGCGGTGAAGGATCTATCGACCGGTGCAATCGATGCATTGGTGGCCTTGTTGAACGGGGACGCTGACCCGGATTTGCTCGATGCGGTGGGTCTTCGCGGGAAGGGCAGCAGGATCACAGACGAGGAGGTACAGCAGGCTCTGGCGGACGCCGAACGCGCGCGTGCCGAGTATCACCGAGCGAGGGAGGAAGCGTTCTCGGAAAGCCTTCCCCCCGTCATCGAACCCGTCATCCCGGAGGGCTTCAGCGAGGAATGGGACTACTCGAAAGGCCCGCTTCCACCGGAGTATTGGTCGACGGTGCAGACTTTCCCGATACCCTATGAGTGGGAGTATCGGATGGCCTTGCCGGAGGAGGAAGAAAGCGTCTTGGGCATGCCGCTCCCGGAGGCGCACAGCTGGAACGCACTGTTCAAATGGGACCGCGACTTCGAGGACCTGGCTCTCGATCCGATCATAAGCAAGCGGGGCTCTGGGACCAACATCAGGGAGTACACGGCGTTGAGGCGTGACATCGATCCGGATGACGTTGACGCCAACCTGGTGAAGACGTGGCATCTGTTGTTGGCCGGGCGTCTGATGACGCAGGAGGAGTGCGACGACTTATTCCAGCCGGGGTATTTCGAGGGCGTGGTAATGCCCTGCCCGGCGACCGGTCCTGGCGTTGTTCGACAGCTGGTACGAAAGGGGGAGTGATCCCCTTTTCCATGCTGCAAATACAATAAAGTGAACGGCGTCTCCGACGGTTCGGGGACGCCGTTCTGGCATCTGGATCAGGCTGCCCCGGCGCACACGCGGGTCAGGTTTCTCAGCCCCGGCAGGCCGTCGCCGGTGTCGCCGGTCAGCACGGTTTTGACGGTGACGGATGAGTAATCCGTGTAGTGAATCGTCAGCTCGGCTTCGGCAGAAACGATGTTTCCGGCGATGCTGATCGTCGCCGGATTCGGAATGCATTCCACACGCGATACTAGGCTCAGATCCGAGACCAGCGCGTCGATGGACGGGTCACCGACATTGGCGAGATCGCGGACAGTCATGCCGGAAACCATGCCCATGAGAGCGGCGACTTCTGCGGCCTTATCGCGTGGGCGTGGAAGCATATTCGATCCCTTCGAATGTACAGGGATTGTGGCGCTTCAGCGAAGCGGCTGGGACCGCGTGCGGTGGCGGGCCCATGGTGCAAAAGTGCGGACGATTGAGACCGCAAGCGCGATGCTGGCGGCGATTACGAGCATCGCTCCGTAGAAGGCTGCGAGCACCATGGCGGTGAAGATGATGATGGCGATCGGCGCGCCGAGTTCGTTGGCATACGAGACGAACGCGTCCCCGAGTTGGCCGGTGTGGGCGCCGTAGGCGATCGCGAATAGCGACGCGAGCGAGCCCCCTCGTAGGCCGTGCTGGCTCAGGCGTACGAGAAACTCGTGGGCATGGATGAGAGCCATATTCTTTTCCTTTCCCCGCGGGAATTGCGCCTCTCGGAACCGGCCGAGTGCGCTGTGCCGGAAGGCATTTTCGGCAACCGGTTCGGTGTCGGATGATACCCTCTGCGAGCGGGGCACTTCGGATTGTGCGAGGTGCAAAATGGGCGAGCACGGCGGGCCGACTGCGAGGCCGAGCCGGTGTCGATCAGGGTATCAGGCCGGGTCCGTTGAACGGATCATGGGCTTCGGTAGCCTGGGCTCATGAGAGACGTGCGAGGCGATCCACGATCTCTTGAGGATCGTCTTGCGCGCGGCGCCAGGCCGACTGGTGGGCGGCCAGGCCGGCTGGCGTATAGGCCGGGGTGTCGAGGTTCCATACCGGCAGACTGCCATCGCGCAGGGCGCGTTCGGTAACGAGTTCACGGCCGAGGCCGAAGCCTTGGAGCGCAGGCTTCAGGGTGAGATCGGCGCCTGCATACGCGCCCACGATCCGGTTGCGATCGTCTATCAGCAGCACGCCGGAGAAGATGCCGACGAAGCGGAAGCCGGGGCGGCATAGCGAGGCTGATCCGCTCGCCAGTTGGCGGTCGGAGAGCTGGAGAGCTTCCGGGTCGTCTTCCGCGATATCGAAGAGAACGGCGGGCAGGCGCTTTGCGAATACCCGGTCGACATCGAGGTCGGCGTCTTCGTTGCTTGGCCCCTTCAGGAACGCGTCGAGCGTGAGATGGAACGGCTCTGGTAGACGGGTCATCTCATGTTTCCTGTATCCCGAAGGGGCACCTTTCTCTGATCACTGCAACGGCGTGAGGATGATGCTCGCCGTCTCGCCGAACTGAGGCGACTGGCCGAACAGAGGATCGAGCGCGATGTCGCCGTCCTCGCGGCCGATGCGTGCGACTTCGATGCCGGATGGAAATTCCATCACAACGCCCTGCTCCGTGAACTCGCGGAGGCGTTCCGCTTGAGCGTCGTCTTCCACAGGGTAAATCGTGAGGCCCTGGGCAGTCGTACGGATGGTGACGGGCGCGGCGGAATCGTCGTTGAAGACCGTCATGGCATAGGTGGCTTCCGGCCATAGCGAGAGGCAGAAGGCACCAGCGACGACGCCGTTCTTGATATAGATGCCGTCGCGATAGTGGTCGTCGACGGTGGCGTGCACGGTCTCGGTGTTGAAGCCGAGTGGGACGAAGTCTCCGACCCAATATCGGCCGGCCGGCAGGCCGATGAGGTGGCCGTGGTAGTGCGCGAAGATCGGTTCTGCGATGGTGGACACGGGCTGCGCTCCTGATGCGATGCGGGGATAGAGGGGCGGTTTCACGCGCCCCGATTATTCGAAGTCGCCGCTGCCGCCGCCAGCTGGGCGGATCTGGACTGTGTCGAGCTCGCGGCGGAAATCCCAGGCGTCATGCGGCGCGTGCGGCGGTTCGCCGCGGCTGCGCGCGTGGTGCTGGATTGTGACGTCGCAGAGGTCTTCAAGAAGGCCCATGTCCAAGCCGCCGGCTGGAACCTCGACGGTGAGGATTGGGGTCTCGAAGTTCGTGTCACCGTGGGCGAACAGGGCAACACGTGAGACCATGTCGACCTTGATTGCGCGGCGCTCTAGCATGCGCTCATGCATACCGCGCTCCTCGCCGAGAGCGCCGAAAGCGATGGCGAGGCGATCGACACCTTCGAGCTCCACTGAGGGAACGGTGATAATGTCGCCGGGCTGCTGGGTCATTCTTTTTTCCCCTCCCGAATGAGATCTTCGGCCGAGCTTAGGGACCAGAGTCAGCCTGCGAGGGCTGCGTCGACCAGGCGGCTGGTCTCATCGCCGATCGGCGCGGCGAGGGTGGTCGCGATGTCGAGAAACGCGAGCGTCATCTCGTTGTCCGGGCCGAAGCCGCGATCGGCGGCAGCCGCGTAGCGCGAGTAATAGGAGAGGGCGACGGCGATCTTCAGATGCGTCGCGCGCTCGCCGTAGACGGTGTCCGCGAGAGCAGATGCATCCGGATAGGCAGTGGAGATCGCGCCCGTGACGATGCGGTCCGCGGCGGCGAGTGCGTCTACGGATACTGGCGTGCTCTTCATCTCATTTTCCCTTCGCATTGATGCTTCAATCCCCGTCCCGGGAGATAATGTCGCCGGGCTGCTGGGTCCTTCTTTTTTCCTTCCTCGAAAGGGATTTTGACCAAGCGTGCGAAGCAGAAAGCCTGCGGGTCTTGTCCGCATCGCGGAAAAGGAAACGCCCTGAACCGCACGATGCGGAGGGCGTCCTATTCGCTTGATCAGCCTGCGCGGGCTGCGTGGAACGGACGGCTGCGGAGACCAGTCGGTTGGTCACCGATCGACGAGGAAAGGCTGGCCGCGATCTCAAGAAACGCGAGCGTCATCTCGTGATCCGGGCCGTAGCCGAGGTCCGTGGCACGCATATACTGCGAGTAATAGGAGCTGGCGACCGTCATCCTGAGATACGCCGCGCGCGCGCCGTCGGCGGTACCGGCGGGAACAAGTGCATCAGGATAGGCAGCGGTAACCGCGTCGGTGACCATGCGGTCCGCCAAGGCGCGTGCGTCCGCGGAAACTGTTGCGTCCTTCATCTGATTTTCCCTTCCCGATGGCGCTTTAATCCACGTTTCAGGTGAAAGGTATGACAACCGGTGACCTGGCTGCTTCGAAGGTTCGAGTGATGTGAAGCAGACCCTGTTCACACGGGAGAGACGCCCCGGTTCGCGTCAGGCGAATGGGGCGCCTCCCTGTGCAGATCGTCAGGCGGCGACGACTTTCTTGAGGGTCATGTATCCAAGCTGCAGGCTTCCGCTGACAAGCACCCGGTGGCTGGTATCAACAGTGTCGCGAGTGGAAACGGCCCTGACTTCCATCGTCCATTCTTCCGCAGATCCGCTCATTGTCGCTCGGACCGGGTAGAGGCACAGATCGTCGAATTCGCTGGACCGAACACCGAAGATCGCCTCGAAGGACGGATCGCAAATTTCGTCGAAGACATCGCTGCAGCTGTCCTCAAGAAGGATGGCGACCGTCTCGGTGTATGGGTGCGAGGATACGTGATTGTAGCGCGCACCTTTCCAGAGAGGATCCGCCGATACAGCCTCAACCTGGACCACCCGGTGCCCGTTGACGTGCGCCAGCGCGGCGCTCTGGACGGAATGGATCGTGCGGGCCGCGTAGAGGTCTTGCTCGATGGCGCATTCGTCTGCGCCGTAGCCGAAGCAGTACTGGAAGGTGGTCTCGACGCCATCGGCGCGGAACACCTTCCAGCGCCGGTCGACGAACTCGACGTACGAGCGATTGCCGTGATGATCGTCGAACCGGAGACGCATGCTGTCACGGTCGAAGGCCAGTGCATCGCGGGCGATCTTGCGGATCTCCTCTAACGTCGTTTCGCCATCTTCGGCGATGTCGAGGATATCAGAGAGTGCCAGCGCGAGCCGGTTCGTGAGCGGCGTGGTCTGAGCCAGCAGGCCGGTGCAGTCCGGCGAAACGAGCGACGCAGATTGTGTCTGGGCGACGTCGGAGGACGTTGGGGTATCGAGTTCGATCATGGGTCGGTCCTTGGCGGGAGCCAGCGGCGGGTGGAGCCCGCGCGGGGACGCCGGCGGCTGGAGATCCGGCCGCGGGCGGGCTTGTTGGGGATGGAAAAATGGGGCCAGCCTCAGTGGCCGACCGGACGCCGATAGGCGGTGACAGTGGGAGCGAGGACGCCGCGGACGGTCTTGTTGCGGGACTCGTCAAGCAGCAGGACGTGGACGGCACGTCCCTCTTCGCGCTCGATCTCCTCGGCGAGAAGCCCGGTCTGGGTGAGCATCGTCTCGAGCCGCTGCATGCGGCTGGGCGCGCCGCTGGCCGGCGTCGCCGCGAACGTCTTCGCGGTGATCCGCGAGGCCTCATCTGCGAGATCGCGGGCGACGACCAGATCTGCATCACGGCGCAGTTTGTCGAGCGCGTGAAGGACGAAGATGCCGATCTCGTCATGGTCGAGTTGGGGATGTTGGCGAGCAACGAGGGTGGCGGCGACGGCGACTTCCATCGCTTGCGTGCGGGTCATCATCATGGGCTTTTCCTTCCCCTGGAATGCGTGGCTTCAGGCAGGCGGATCAGAGGGCGGCGACCCACTCGTCGATGTCGACGAGGGTGAGGCGGCCCGTCTTGTAGGCGCCCGTATCGATCCACGAGCAGTTCGAGTGGGTGATGGGTTCGGCCGACTTGGTGTGGCCAAAGAATACGTGATCGACACCCTCGACCGTGCAGTCGAACTCGGCGAGCGCGCCATGCGTTTTGTGACGGCGGTAGTCTGCGATGCGGTCCCGCGACCACATGCAGCGCGAAGCCATGCGGCCACGCGTTTCTACGTCGTCGGAGAGGAGCGCGCGGGCCATCGTTGCCCAGTCATCGGCGGGCACATCGGCGTGCACGAGGCCGATGATCCGGCCACCCGGCGTGCGCACGCGCACTGCAACGGGAGCGGCTCCCAGGGTTCGAGCGAAGTCGAGGATTTCCTCGGACACGAACGACGAATTGCCGCCGCAGAGTTCGGCCATGACAGAGCCGAAATCCATGTCGGCCGGCACGTGGTTCATGAGCCAGTCGCCGCCGTTGCGCAGGAGCGTGAAGCCGTTCGCTTCGTCCGTGCGGTGCGCCTCGAACAGCGCGCCCTGCAGGATCTGTTCGTGGTTGCCGCGAAGCCAGAGAACATGGGGGTTCTCGTCGAGGAAGTCCCGAGTTTCGAGAACCGCGGGGCCGCGATCGAGAAGGTCGCCGATCATGATGAGCCAGTCGCCGGCGTCGGCGTCGAAGCCAACGCGAGCGAGCTCTGCGATGAGCAGATCGAGGCGACCATGCAGGTCGCCGCAGGTGAAAACGCGGCGTGCCTTGGAAAGGTCGACGGAGACATAATCCCGCACAGCAGGGTCAACATAGGCCGGAGCCGGCGAGGTCTTGGTGCCCATCTTCTTTTCCCTTCCCAAGGATATCCCGGCCATTACGCCAGGCGAGTTACCACGCGCACGGGCTCGTCCTGAACGGCGCTCGGCTGGACCTCGAAAGGAGCTGCGAGGATGATGTCTGCAGCAACGCGCGGCCAGCACATAATGGCGATTGGCGTATCGCGCAGATGATCGATCGGCACATCATAGGTGTGCTCGGCGACGCGAAGAAGGACCGGGCCGCTGACGATACCGACGGCCAGGTAAGCAGCGAGAGCGGGGAGGATGAGCGCGGTGACGGCGAGGATCGCGAAGATCATCTATTTTTCCTTTCTCTAAGGAGATCTACCGCTCAGGCACCTCCGGTTTTCTCGGCCTCGCCCACGAAAAAAGGCCCGCCGGTCCATCAGGACGGGCGGGCGGATCGGTGTTGAAACGGATCTCTGGCAGGCGGGCATGCGGCGCCTGGCGCGGAGCCGCTTGGCGGCTTCGAGCGCCTTGTTCATGGACGAAGGGGGACGTCCTGATTGCCGCCTTGGGCAGCAGCAATCAGGACGACGATGATCGTCAGGCGACCTTGAGGTTCGCCGTTGCAGAGGCGATGCCGAGTGCGTCGACGAGCGCCTGCTCGTGCGGATCACGCTGGTCCGGCTGGAAGTAGTATTTCGCCGAGAAGCGAATGAGGTGGTCGACGATGGCGTTGAGCGGCGCGTCCTGGCCCAGGCGCGCCTCGCCGATCATGTAGCACAGGGAGATCTTGGCGAGGTCCGACAGGTCGCGGCCGGAGGCTTCGAGGATCTGTGCGATCACATCGATCTCGACGGTGTCGAAATCAGTCGCGGTGGCGTCGACAATCACGTCAACGTCGTAGAACTCCTGCCCGTGCTCGAAGGTCAGGATGACCTCGACATTCACCGTTTCGGCTCGGCCGAAGTCTCGGGAATCGAGGAGTGGGAAGCCCTTGTTGGGGGATACAATGGTTGGGGTCATCGCGGTTCCTTCATCGGAAAGTGGGGCGGGATATGGAGGGGTGGCGCGAGCGATTTGCCGCGCCCTGGGGGCGTGCCTGCGACGGGTCTCGCTCAGAAGGGGGCGATCGCGAACGGTGCGGTGGGATCGACAGGCGCAGGGATCTTTCCGTGGCGATCCCAGATCTCGAACCGATCGTCGGAGCAGCTCTGCTCCTCTTGATCGTAGAGTTCGGAGAGCAGCGAGAGCGCATGATCGGCGTCGTCGGCGGTCGTCTCGATGCGACGCGACGGGCTCGGAAGCGTGGCGTCCGTGAGGGGGCAATAGTCCAGGGTGAGGCGGACGATTACGACGCGTCCCTGGTCTGCGACCCAGTCGAGGAGGCCCTGACTGACGACGGCTGGACGATGGGTGGACTGGCCGACCTCGAACAGCGCGCGAAGTGCGTGGCTCATCTTGTTTTCCTCTCTACCTCAGACAATCACTTCGCTCAGGCTGAGGGGGAGGAGGCCCTGCGCGGCTCGTCTGTTTTCCTGGCGGGCGCTAAAAAGCGAGTGCTCCCCGCGGCGCCGCGGGAGCAGATGTGCGGATCAGGCAGGCGCTAGGTGCGACGGCCTGTCCAAAGAAACTGGAGTGCCCCCCGCGGACAGGATCTGAATCCTGGAATGGCTCGGTCGGTCGGGCGGTGCGCACGCCTGCGCCCGGAAACTGGAGTGCCCCCGTTACGTGCGGCGCGGGCCGCACTTTGCATCAGTTTGGGAGGCCGGCCGCCTTGGCTTCCTGCATGTAGAACTCGGCATCGCGTTCGAGATCGACCTCACGAAGTGCAAAGCAGGCGGTGCCAGCCGGCTCGATATCGCCGTCGTCGAGCGCGATCTCGAGCAGGTGCTTCGCGCATCCGGCGAGCGCTTCCTCAGCCGTGAGGTAGGCGGGTATCGAGATCATCCAGGAGCAGCAGGTGACGCCGGTATCATCGGACAGCGTCACCACCACGTCGCGCTGGGGGAGGATATCGGTCATGCGGGTAATCCCAGTGGGTGAGGTGGTGGTTCAATAACCCATGCGCGCTTCCAGGTACGCCCGACCGATACCAGTCACAGCTTCGAATGCGAACGCGAGAGCGAGTACGGCGCCGACAGTTTCCATCTTATTTTCCTTTCTTCCATGCAATCTACACGTCCTTCATCCGAAGAAAAAAGACAGCGCTGGCGAATGCTGGCGAGAAAGGGGTTCGGGCTTCGGGCTCCGGTCAGGAGGCCTTGCGCTTGGGGGTCCGGAAGTCGACGGTGTGCACGTTCGCCGGCTGGCGGCGGGCGGCCGGGCCTTCTTCCGACAGGCGGATGCGCTCGCCCCACGTCAGACGCGGAGGGTCCACGCGCACCACCTTGGTGACGAGGACGCGAGGGCGGCGCTGCGCGGCAGCCTGACGAACTTCCGAGAGTGCGAGGAAGAAGCCGGCGGCACCCAGTGCGGCGAACAGGATGGCCGTGAACGGGCTCACGTAGCCACCGACGCCAGCGATCGCGATCGCTGCAACGCAGGGGGGCATGATGCCCGTGCACAGGAGCATGACACCCTGCTCGAAGCGGTTGTCGGTCATCTTATTTTCCTTCCCAAAGGGGTCTATGCTCATCCGGGCCGGCATCACATTCTCGCGAGCAACTGCCAGTGGCCGGTGCTCTTGAGGATGAGGCCGAGGATCAGCAGCGCGCAGCCCTGGATTTCCAGACCGGTCTTCGGCCACCCTGCCTGGGGGCCGAGTTCAACACCCGCCCAGAGGAACGCGAACGAGAGCGCATAGAGCGCCACAATGTTGAACGTGCGCATGGTCGGAGGTCCTCGTCAGATGGTGAGCCAGCTGGTGCTGCCCTTGGGGTGCAGCTTGCGGAAGCGCTTGTAGGCGCGCTTGCGCGCGCGCTTCATCTTGCTCGGCTTGGCGGCGAGCATCGCCCGCAGGACGAAGAGCCCGCGGGCAGCCTTTCGGCTGCGCGGAGCCCGGGCGGCGATGCCCACGTCAAATGTCCCAGCGGCGTGTGGCAAGCTCTTCGTCCAGCTCGGCCGCGCTGGGTTCCAGCAGCAGGACACGCAGGTCCTGGAGTTCTTCGGTGTACGGATCGATAGCCGCGTGGAGCGGAAAGCCCGCATCGGAAGCGGCCTTGATACCGCTGAAGTCAGCCGGCGACAGGGGCTGCAGCGAGAAGTGCGCGACGATTGCGTCGGCATCCGGAAACTCACGCAGTTCCCCGAAATCGAACAGCTTCACCATCTCTTTTCCTCCCCTTGAAAGTCACTCCTTCGAGGACCGTGGTGCAGGAAGTCGCGTCGGCGTTACCCGCGCTGATCAAAGAGCAGGCGATGATATTCTTCTTCCTGCTCGGCGAGGAATTCGCTGATCGCGGGCACCCGCGAGGCGAGATCGGAATCGCCGCGACACAGTTCGAGGTACTCGCTCAGATAGCCGCTATAATCGTTGCTGTAGCGTTCCGCGATCGACGCGGCGCGAGCCTGGAAGGCGGCAATACGCTGCTGAACTTCGCGCTCCGCCTTATCGGCCTCGTAGTTCCGAAGCGCTTCGGGGCTCCATCCGTGAGATGCAGGCATGTGTGGTCCTTTCGATGAGCTTTCCGGAAAACAGGCCGGTGGGACAGGGAACGTCAAAAGACGATGACGAAGGTCGGGACGGCGGCAGATCGCCGCACTGAGTTTCGGGATGGGGCGGTATCCGCCCATCAGACACGAAGCGCTTTGGTGATCCACCATTCAGCTTCGTCAGCGGTGTCGAACGGTCCGGCTACCAGGCCGTTCATGTCCGTGGCGTACCACGCCGGGCGGCTATATGCCTCGTCTGCGGCGAGTTCGTGGGCGTCATCGACGTAGTCGGGATGCGTGAGCATGGGAGACTCCGAAACACCCTTGGTGAACCTTAGCCGGCGAGGCTCTCGCCAGCCGCCGGCGGCTTCATGCCCGCGGCGTCCCAGCCCTTCTGGGTAAGACGCCAGATGTTGTAGCGGTGGGTGCTGTACGCACCTTCGCGACTGAGTTCGACCAGCCCGCGGCGACGCAAAGGGAGGAAGATCCGAGAGGGCGGGAAGCCACGATAGTCGGCGGTCATGCTGCCGCCGCGCTTCGCCATCGCGGTGAGAAGCGAGCCCGTCCTGCCGGTCTTCTTGATGGGGCTTGGCATTGTTTTCCCTCCCGACCCATGTCGCGTGAAACCGCCCGTGAAGTGTTCCTCCCGGCGCGCGGCCGGGAGGAAGGTGGATGCCGTCAGGAGCCCCGAACCGGCGTCCCGGCGGTTATCCAGGCAGGGGGACGCTGGTCATGACCAGGCGGCCGTTCTGCATCGTCAGGCCGGCGATGAAATCCTGGCCGAGGACCATATCGGTAATGGCCTCCTCGGAGAACCGCTCCGGCACCAGCAGGTCAATGAACGAGGTGGCGTGACCGGGCACGTCAAAGCCGACGCCGGAAACGACGTAGTCGCCGCGGTTCGTGGAGATGTCCGCCAATTGGGTCTGATGGGCGGCGGTGAACGAAATGTCGCCCGCCCACGGGTCGAGCATACCGGTGACCTCCTGCCCCTCGACAGGGACGAAGGCTGGAGGGTAAGTCGCGACGCCGCGGGGCGGGAGGCCCTCAGCCTGCTCGGATGTTGCCTCCGACAGGGCGGTGATGCCGGTCTCGTCGCGCGTGAGCATCAGCACAACTTCGCCTCCCTTGCGGAAGCGGTTGCCCAGCGCTCCCCGGACGGCCGTCGGCACGAAGATGGTTTCGAGTGTGGCTTCGCCGCTGCTGGTGGCGACCGTCATCTCGCATCCCGGCGAGACAAAGCCGTTTGCGGTGGCGGTCAGTTTGCCGAGGACGATGATTGCTGCGAACTGGGTCATGCTGGTGTCTCTGCTTCTGGAGCGGTGGACGGTTGGAACGCGGACCAGGTGAAACATCGAGCGCGGTGCTTGGGCGCGCGGTAGGACCAGGCTCCCGTCATTCGATCCCGAGCGCGTCACGCACGAGATTGACCGCCTCTGCCTGCTCGGCAGGCAGCGTCTCGGCATCCACGCCTTCGTGGGCGGACGCGAAGGCCTGCATGCGTCTGGTGCCGAACATGCCCCTGCGCAGACCATCGACGCTGATGTCGACGGGCGTCAACAAGACGGCAATACGAAGCACATCCGGGCGGTCGGACGGGAGGACGCGGCTGCTCTCCAGATACTGGCGGTCCGGATTTGAGGCGACTGCTGAGCCGAGCCGGCGGATAGCGGAGCCGAGGGTCGGTGCGTCCTCGACCCTGAGGATCGTTTCGCCGATGCAGACGAACTCGACCGTGACCGTCGACGCGAGCGGAAATGCGGATACCGCATCGTCCGGCCGGGTGAGGTCGACATCGCTCAGGATCATGCTGATCATGTCGAGGTCAGCCTCGACGGTGGCTGCGCTGCGCGGATCGGTCATCTGATTTTCCCCTTCCAATGTATACTCGTCCCCAGGAAAGTGAAGTTCAGGGCCGCAGCCCCGAGCGCCACTCACGCGGATGAACGACAGGGTTGCGGCCTCGCTGGCGCCACAGGCCGCGGCGGAAGGTCCAGGCCCAGCCGGTGAGGAACTTGCCGACGATGCCCTCGCCCCAGCCGTGACCGCGGGCGCTCATCCGCCAGGAGAGCGGCCCGCGCAGGGTGATAATGGTCGCAAGCGGTCGGCCATAGTGATCGCGCTTGCGCAGGATCGCGATCGCGAACTCGCGGCGCACGATGCGACGCAGGGCTGCGGTGGCGGCGCGGCCGCCAGGCTGGTTCCACTCCGGCGCGTCAAAGCCGGAGAGACGCCAGGCGACGCCGCGCACCTTGATGGTGTCGCCATCGACCACGGTCGCCTTCCTCGGCACAATGCGGACAAAGATCAGGACGAGCAGGACGGGGATCGCGGCGAGGACGAGCTGGAACGTCATCTTCTTTTCCCTTCCCTGACGAAATTCGTCCTGTCCGGGCATTGCTCGTGCACTGCCTGTTTTCCGGGCCTCGGCCACGAAAAAAGCCCCCGCCGCTTTCGCGGTGGGGGCTCTGCAGAGATCTTACGATGGATGGTGGCCCCGGCGAGGATCGAACTCGCGGCCTCCCGGGTCATTACTCCGGGGCTCTGACCAACTGAGCTACAGGGCCTGATTCTGTTAGGCGGCGTCGAGCGATGCCGCTGCCGAAGTTGCGGCGCGGAATGTATCCAGTGCCTTGGTGTCGACGATAGTCACGGCGCCGGATCCGGTCCAGCGGACCGGTACGCGCAGCTTGTGACCGGGCACCAGCCGCTCGCGGTGGAACTGGTAGTTCGATCCCTGCACCATGAAGGTGACACCCTTGATGTCGCCGTTCGCCTTGCGGAGCAGGGCTTCACCTCTTGCGTAGGCCATCGAGCCCGACCCACAGTGGAGCACGGAGGTGATCTCCAGCTCGTTCATGCTCACGGGGCCGGCTTTGCCCTTGGAGTATTTCATCCGAATACCTCCTGAGGTTGTGGTGATCGGAAGCGAATTTCCGATCGAAGGGGTGACTTAGAGGTCGAGAAGCTCCTCGACCTCGATTTGGACCGTGGTGGGGTCGACGCCAGCCGCTGCTGCGAGACGGTGGACCAGGTAGCGGGTGTCTTCACCCTTTCCCTGAAGGTCTGCGATGTTCAGAAGGCCATGCCGGTAAGCGCTTGCTGGCATCTTGTTTTCCCTTCCCTCATCCTGTTCGAAATGAGCGCAAGGGAATTTCAGGGCTAAAGCGACGCGAGGCTGTGACAGCCGATGCGGCGATGAACGGGCACGTAAAGGAAGCACCAGCGTTCCTGGAGAACGTGGTTGGGCAGGTAGATGTCGCGCCTGCCGAGGAAACACAGGCCGCGGTCGTGCATCGCGAGATGGAAGAGCAGACCGAGTGCGAGAACTGGCAGAGCGGCGAGGACGCAAAGACTGATCAGCGCCCACAGAGGAACGAACATGGGTGGTTCCTTTGACGGAGGGGTCAGGTCAAAAGCTGCTCCGTGCGTTCGCAGCGACCCGGAAGCGGTACAGGACGTGCGCCGACGGCGACTGCAAGCCTGCGGCGCGCGACGGCGTCCAGATACACCCGCTGCTGAGATGCGGCCGCGTCACGGATCTGGCGAGCCTCGCCTCGCGTGACATATCCGTCTTCCATCGCCGAACGGACGTCTGGCTGTACGCTGGGACAGACCCTGATCAGCGTCTCAAGGTCGCTATACAGCGAAGGCTCAACCGGCGTCCTGTTGGAGTGGCGCTGATACTCGATCTTGCCGAAGATGGCGGCGACGAAGACCGAGGCGACGATCGACCCGGTGATGACGTACTCCAGCACCCGGTTCCGCTCAGGGAGGAGCGGGCGCGTCGAGATGAACGACTGTGCTGCTTGTCTCATACGTACCCCAGGTAGGAAACAGGTGCGACGGCCGAGAAGTCTCGGCCACGGCAGGTGGGGCAACGTTGAGGAGCCGCGAAGACGTCGTGGACGACGTGCTTGCAGTGATGGCAGCGGAAATCACCGACCAAAGGCGAGGCAGCACCGGCTGCAGGTCGAAGCGGGACTGGATGCAGAGCAGCGAACGCTGCCATCGCGCGGATTGCCGTCACGTCCTGGCCGTCGGACGGGAGGACCTCTTCGCCACGCAGGAACTCCGCATGTTCCAGCCGGCCGACCCGTTCATGCTCGTCCGCCAGGATGAGGCGAGCAGCGCGTGTGACGTCCGGCGCGGGATGTGGCTGCGGGGCAAGCATGCTGGCAGGCTTGAGTGGTTCGGCGTTCATGGAGCGCTCCCTTTTGGTCTCGTGGTGGGGAGGGGGCTTGGCCCCCTCCTCAAGCGGCTTCCGCCTCGATGTGGCGAGGCATGGTCTCCATCTCGCGATCGATCATCGCGAGGGTGCGGAAGCCGCTGGGGCGATAGTTGAAGGCCTCGCGGTGCCATTCGTACCAGAACGAGGAGCGCTCCGGATCGATGATCGATGCCTCCACGTTGGGGTTGATCGCCAGGCTTTCGGCCTTGGCTGCCTCGTAGCTTGCGAGGACCTCACGGTAGGGGGCGAAGTCCTTCACGAAGCGGCGGCGCGCTTCGCAGTCGGCTTCGGTGTGTGGCTCGCCATGCTCGGTAGCGAAGGCCTGCTCGCCTTCGTCCATGGTGCGAAAGATGGCGGAGATCAGCCTCTCCATCTCTTCGCAAAGGGCGAGCTGACGCGGGGTCGGCGTCGTATTGACCAGTGGCTGGAGGTCGCGCAGTTCGTCCCAGTCCAGGCAGACCAGGACGAGCCCGTCCTTGACGAAAGCCACGCGCTGGGCCTCGGCTTCGTCCATCGAGACGAGGATCTCGGTGCCGACCGGCAGGGCATCCTGATAGCGCAGGCGGTAGCGGATCTTCTCGACCAGGAGCCGGGTCTTGGCGGACGAAACGCCCTGGCGGCGCAGGGCCTTGAAGGTGTTGCGGCGGAAGGTTGCGGTGTTCGTACGCATGCTCATTCTCCTTTTCCCTTCCGCGATGCGGATCATCTACCTCGCTGGTATCAAGGCTCGCTCGGCTCTACGCGTCCCGGCGGTGTGGCTGACCTCGTCCTCAGTCGCGACGACGTTGTCGTCGACTCGGGTGGGATGGTTGCGAGATAGGCGAGATGATCCCCGTAGGCCGGGACGAGCGTGCAGCCGTCTCCAAAGTCGAAGCCATGCGACGGGTCGACGGGGTTGATAAGTGGTTTGTAGCGCTCGCTCCACGTGTCTTCATCGAGCGTTTCGGGTGCGATGCTCATCGGGTTGATCCTTCAGGGTTCAAGTGGGGGAGCGGGACGCGCCTTCGCCGTTGAGGCAAGCTCCCGCCGGCGGCGGCTGGACTGAACCAGGGAGAGGAAGGCCAGCGTGACGAGCACGCCGTAGAGCATGCCAGCAACGGCGCCTGGATCCGGACTCCTGGTGTCAGGCCGGGCCGAGGAGAAGTAGGTGAGCACGGCTGCGAACAGACACAGGAGGTTCACCAGCACGGGCCGGCCCTGCCGGATTGTTGCGAGCAGCGCGACGCCCAGGAGGAGGACCGCCATGAGGAGCGCGATCGTCTGGAGAGGGTGCATGGATGCCCTTTCAGTTTGTCAGGCGCGTGGCAGAGCCGGGCGGAGAAGCCGAGCGACGGCTCTGAAAGGCGAGCGGGTTGTTGCGCTCGATAAGCGGGCCCCAGGGGTTGAACTCCCACATGCCTGTGCGGCAGTCCGTATCCAGATAATCCGCCAGCATCATATCGCGCTCGCTAGGGCTGAGTGCGTCCCAGCTTTCCTGGGTCGGCTGGACGGCGCCGTGCTCGTAGAAGAGGTGATCGAGTTGGTCGACCAGCAGGTCGAGCTGGTGCTCGCCGACGAGCATGCGGTCCCTCATCAGGTCGATGAGCACCGCATCCTGGCACGCAAGTGGCGTGCTCGCGAACTCGGCGCGGCGACCCGCAAGCAGCTCGTCTCTGGCAATCCGCGCCTGCAAGCGGACCATTGCGGCGGTGTTGTCGATAACCGGTACGGTAACGGAGAGACTGGCGGTGATCATCGAACGAATTCCTGGCGTTGTGGGCAGATGCTCTCTCGGTCAGTTAAGAGGATAGCCCATGCAGAAGGGCATCGACGGGTCGTAGGGGACCTGGTCGAGGCAGCTGGAGTACCCGAGCGCCTCCATCTGGTGGAGATAGGCCAGCCACCGCTGAGCCGATGCGAGGTCATGCCCGATGCTGGTCCCGAGCTCGAGGGCATCGAGGGCCTCGCTGCCGGTCATCTGCTGCCAGTCGATGGCGGACATGAAGCGCTCATGGCGGTTCGCGCAGCGCGCAATCGCCTGGGAGTGGCGCTCGGCGGCGGCGATCTGCTGGTGGATGGCAGCCATTTCATTTTCCCTTCGTGGAAGATCTCGTCTTCCTTTCCGACAGGGAGCCCCTTGGCCGCCGGACGGCCCGACTTACGCTGCCCGGTCTTCGCGCTGAGCGGCGTAGATTTCGAGCGGTAGCTCGGGCTCGTACAGCACACCGTCCTCGTAGAACGGTGTTACCTCGATCTGCATGAAGTCAGCCCAGTGAGCGGCCATGGTGAGGGCGCGATCGCGGGCTTCCGAGATTGGAAGACCTTGGCGGCCGTCGAGATCGTCGTAGACGCAGTGGCTCGCGAAGGAAGCCGGTTCCAGCGTGAAGCCTTCGTCCGTGGTGAGGCGGACAAAGTAGGTGATGCGACCACAGCTCTCCGTCAGGCGAGTGACGTCCACCTTGGTGATACGGCGCATAAGCTTCTCCTTTTCACCCCGAGGGGCATTCAAGGCAGGCATCCGAAAGCGAGCACCGGGGTCGACTTCTCGATCGGTGCCGCCGGATCGTGCAGGCTTTCCCATGCGAAGGTCGCGCCTGCCGGCGCAGGCGCGCAGCGGATCACCACCTTGTTGCAGGTAATCGACAGAAGTGCCTCCCCGGCGTGGACGTGGTTCGAGACGTCCTGGATGGTCAGGTGCTCAGCGGCTGGTCGCAGAACGGGATCTTGAAGCAACGTGGAGAGCGGACGTCCCATCGCACGGGCCATCATAGTCTCGGGAAGGCTGAGCCCACGGATTGCAACAAATACCCGATCATGGTGCGGGGCGGACTCGATCCGGACCCTGTGGGAGCCCTCTCCTCCAAGGCGGAACTCAAGTCCGTCGGTCGCGACGTCGCCGGCTCCCGGCGTCAAGTGGCAGTAAAAGAGGGTCGGGGCTTCTGGACCCTGAGCTTGCCAGGTGCGCGACACGCTCGCGCGGCGGAGTGCGTCCGCGTCTTCCGAAGCAGCCGGCGTTTCCGAAACAAACGCCGCAACTTCTGCTTCCGGTAGGAAGTGGGAGAGGACGGACCAGGTCAGGACGTCGACGGTGCAGGCCCATGGAGGATTGACCGAACCCGGGGACACGCGTGCGATTTCCGCGTCACGCTGTCGTCCGCGGATCTGGCGGAGGACAGCCCTTCGCACGCTGGCATCGATCAGCGAATTCCGGCGATTTGCCGAAGCGAGGACGTACGGCAGGTAGTCGAACGCAAGAGCGCCTTCGCCCGCGCCCGGCAACTCGCCTTGAGCTTCAGGCCGGCTAAAGACCAGCATGGCGGTCAGGGTCTGCGGCTGAAGGCTCAAAGTGTACGCGTGCTCACGCCAGAGGTGTGCCGCAGCTGGATCGCCCAGATCATTGGCGGCGAATTCGAGAGAAATTCGCGCGGCCTGGCGCATTGCGAACAACCACATGGATTCGAGCGATTGCGACATCAGCGGGTCCTGTTTTCGAGGCACTCGAAACAAAAAAACGGGGCCATCTGAGTACAAGATGGCCCCGTTTGGGGAATAGCGTGGCTCAGGCGGCGAGGCTTTCAGCAGACCGCCTGAGGTAAGAAACGTCGACAATTTCGCTGGCCGCCTGGCGTACGTCAATAACATCGAGAACGCGCGTCCGCTCGCTGGCGAACAACTGCTCCTCGTTCATGGTGACGTCGGCGATGCGGCCGGCCTGGTAGGCGGCTTGAGCGAGCGATACGAGTTGAGACGCGTAGGTCGCGATCAGGCCGTCCTGCATCGCCTCGATCTTGGACTGACCGATCTGGACGGAGACCGAAAGCGCGCGCTCGAGGCCCAGCAGGGCGTTCCACTCTGCGAGGTTCTGCCGCCAACGGTGGAAATCGACAGTCTGGCGGACGGTGCGCGCGATCAGCATCGCGTAATCGCGATCGTACTTCTTCATTTTCCATCTCCCTGGGGATCCGCTGCTCCCTTTCAGGAATAGTGCCAGCGGCTGGTGGCCACCGCCGCTGGGGGCAACTGCTTCAGAAGGCCGAGATGGCCGCGACCGAAGGCTTGAAGCGGGGATTGCTCGGCTGACGGATGTTCAGGTGGGCGCGGCGACCGGCGGCTGCGCGTACCTCGTCCTGAAGAGCCCCGGCCCAAACCACGACGCCACGCGCGATGTTGTTCTGACCTTCGATGTCGATGACGAGGGCGTCGCCGGTGGAAGCGGAAAAGCTACCGGAGACGGTAACGATGCCGGTGATGGAGGTGGGAACTGCGGCACCCTCGATCACTCGCTTGGCGGCGGTGGGCAACGGGGTAGTTTCGACGCAGCGGCGGCCAAGGATCGCCCGTGCGGCTGGCCGGGGCGCGATCTCGCGTGCCTCAACGGGCGGAGCGGACGCCAGCGGCACCGACGTCGCGGGTTCAGATGCGGCGCGCCGCGCCTTGCGAGCGTTGGGATCGCGCAGTTTGCGCGGCTTGCGTGCGATGGGCTTGTCCGCCCCGCATGCGCGCGCCTTGCGCGCTTTGCCTTCCGGGACGGGGTCGATAGCTTCGACCGGCTCCGCAACCTTCGCGTGCTGGGCGGCCTTGGGCGCACGTGGTTTGCGGGGCTTGGAAGCCTTGGCCTGCTCAGTGATCTCATCGAGCACGTGCTGGGGGTGGCGATACGGGCCTTCCGGACCGGGATCGAACACGGAGATACCCGCAACCTTGCGCGCGTGAACCTCTGCGGCAAGGCCAGGCCAGAGATCTTCAAGGCTGTCGTTCAGGGCACCACGCACCCGCATGGCCACGATCGCGCCGTGGGTTGCGGCGCCTAGCGAAGCGATGGCCCCCGCGAGATCGCTCGTCGGCTGACTGTCGGTGACCCGGGGCGACTGAAGATGCGCGAGGTTCGCGGTGCGTCGGACTGTGCGCATCTTCTTTTCCCTTCCCTTACAGAACTCCTGCAACCTCCAGAGGCAGGCTCGCTTACTTGCGGCGCGTGTTTCCACGGGTGAGCGCGTTGCGCCGGCGTTTCTCCTCCTCTTCGCGAGAGCGGCGCACGTTCGCATCCGCTTCGTCGAAACGGGCCGCGATGCGTGCTTTCCGGCGCTCTTCCGCATTGTCCTCGCGCGAGAGCTGCTCCTCGCGACGCACCTTCTCAGACCAGCTCACGCTGCCGGTGGGCTTGGGGGCTTTGACCACGTGCTGCGTCGGCTGGGATGTTCGCTTCGGCTGTGGAACGGCCGCGGCGGTGCGGCGCAGGCGGAGGAGGATCCGCACGATGACCGTCATGCGAAAGATGCAGATGAGCGCGGTAAAGGTGCCGATGGAGAGGATCAGCGCAGGCATGTCGCTGGTCGGATGGGTGGACCACAACCAGATCAGCAAGGTCAGGTTGCCGATGAGGAAAAGCGCCAGGCCGCCCAATTCGACGAATTCCCCGAGGTAGTACTTTTTGACGTTCATCTCTGCTTCCGATCAGGCGCGTCGGCCAAGGCGTGCCCGGCCGACGGGCGAAGGAGGTGCGGCATAGAGCTGGCTCAGGGAAAAGCGCTCGGAGGCCGAGTGGGTTTCCTCAAGCCGTCGACGGGGCAAGGCGGCCAATCGACGAACATCGATATCTCCGACGAGTTCGTCGAGGTGGTGTTCGGGAAGTTCTTCCAGGCGATCTACGATCGTGAAGGACACGCCTGCCTTCTTGGCGGCCGCCCGACTGTCGAAATAGGCGTCGGAAGTCATGACGGTGTAGAAGGCCGGCGTGCCGTCCATGCTCAGAAGCGTGAGGCCGTGGTCGCCCCAGTCGACCCACCGAGTGACGGCCAAGCCGTCGTTATAGGTGAACGTCGCGTTGGTCTTCGCGCGGCGGGTTTCGTCTGCGGGCGACCGGGTCATCTTTACCGAGGTGAGGGAGGCGCCCAGGGCGGTCTCTATCGGGATGGCCATCATTTTCTGTCTGATCGCCGCCATAAGGATAGCCGCGGGACTGCCGGGAGCCGGACGCAGGAGATAGGACGTCGCTGCGCGGACCTTGGCCGCGATCCCCACTTCGAGTCTCTGGAAGCGGAATTCATCATGATCCATGAGCCCGTACGGCTGGACGAAGTCTCGGAGAGCTGCCGGCGGAATGAGACCCGCGCGGATTGAGTGGCTCGTGATCTCCATGTTTTTCCCTTCCCTTTGTTTCTGTTCATCGATCCCCAGCAGCGGGAATGTGTCGCAAGGTCTGAAGGGAAGCTGCTTTTCTTCAGTGACGGCAAAAAAGGGGAGCCGCCCTTCCGGGCGGCTCCTGCCTTAGCCGCTTACGCGGCCGCGACTTCCTTCTTCATCGACGCATTGCGGTCGTTGTGAGCAGCGACGCGGGCAGCCTTGCGCTCAGCGGCCTCGACCGACATCTGCGCGTTGCGCGCTGCCGCGGCGTCGATGCGCTCCTGGCGGGCCTGAGCCTTCAGCGGAGCGTTGGCGACGCCGACCGCCTTCTGCTTCTCGATCAGCTGAGCGTGCGAGATGGCGCGCTGCTCGCGATTGGAGAGGCCGAGCGCCTTCTGGCTGGCGATCAGATCGGCGTGCTTCTGGGCGCGGGCTGCCTTGTTGGCAGCGCCCAGCTCGCGGAACATTGCGCGGTTCGCCTCGACCGAGGCGGGGATCGGCTTGCTGGTCTTGGTCTTGGTATTGGTCATTCTGAATTCCTTCTCTGTTTTCCCTTCCCCCTAGGGGGACACATTTCTGCTTGTTGAAGCACCTTGGCACTCCACAGGAACGCACGTCCGCAGTGCGGATGGTGATGCGTACGAGCGCGCCTCCGGCTGGCGGCGACGTGCGCTCCTGAGGAGTGCCGCCCCCGAGAGGGCGGCACCGGCCGATCGCTTAAGCGGCGGCAACTTCCTTCTTCATCGACGCATTGCGGTCGTTGTGAGCAGCGACGCGGGCAGCCTTGCGCTCAGCGGCCTCGACCGACATCTGCGCGTTGCGCGCTGCCGCGGCGTCGATGCGCTCCTGCCGGGCCTGCGCCTTCAGCGGCGCGTTGGCGACGCCGACCGCCTTCTGCTTCTCGATCAGCTGAGCGTGCGAGATGGCGCGCTGCTCGCGATTGGCCAGGCCGAGCGCCTTCTGGCTGGCGATCAGATCGGCGTGCTTCTGGGCGCGGGCTGCCTTGTTGGCAGCGCCCAGATCGCGGAACATTGCGCGGTTCGCTTCGACCGAGGCGGGGATCGGCTTGCTGGTCTTGGTGTTGGTGTTCGTCATGTCGAATTCCTTCTCTATTTTCCCTTCCCCGAAACGGGGCATTTCACCTTCTCTCGAAGGCACCTTCTCGGCGGGCTGATGCCCGCCGTGTGACGTTGAGCCGCCTCGATCAGGCAGCGATGAGCGTGGAACCGCGCGTGGTGAGGCAGCCGAGATTGGTAAGGCGGGCCGCCGATGCACGACGACGGCTGGCAGCGAGATAGATCGCCTGCATGCGCGACATCGCGTCGGCATTGCCGGTGACGACCAGTTCCTCGACCGTTCCCAGCCGACCGATGTTCATGCACTCGGTGCCGAGGCGAGCGCGACTGTCCTCGACCCGACGGTTGCGGGGCAGCCCAGCGTCCAGGCGACGATCACGACGACCGTAGAGTTCCTGGACGCGCGATATTGCGGCGTTGCTTCCGTAGATGCGAAGATCATCGCCGATGCTGCAGGAACAGGTCACGTCCAGTGCGCTGTTGCTCATATCATTTTTCCTTCCCTGGAATGCTCTGCATACGCCCGCTCAGACGCGGATCTTCTCGTTCGATGAACGCTCAGCTGTGTGCGCGCTGTTTCAGCGTCTGCATTGCAATGATGATTGCATCCGCCATGCTGAGATCGAACCTTACCTCTTGGCCGTAGCTGTCGAAGATCGACATGAATTCGCCGGGGATCGACATCTCAACGGTGATCGAGCGTCCGTCCATGGTGACTTCCATCTTGTCTTCACCGTTATCCACGACGACGGCGATTGCTGGGATGACGCCGGTGTGAACCCCGCCGGAAGTGCGCTCGCCGATCTCCAGCACCGGCTTCGCCGGATGGTTGCGCGCGGTGGCCAGCAACTCATCGACATAGTCGCTCGTGATATGACCGATCAGCTTGCCCTCGCACATGACGGGCATCGTCTCGGAGCTCAGGAACGACGGAACCGTGTGAACGATTGCGATTGCGGCGTGCTGCGCAGGGGTGAACATTTCTCTTTTCCCTTCCCTAGGATCTTACATCTTTCGATGAACGCTCAGCTGTGTGCGCGCTGTTTCAGCGTCTGCATTGCAATGATGATTGCATCCGCCATGCTGAGATCGAACCTTACCTCTTGGCCGTAGCTGTCGAAGATCGACATGAATTCGCCGGGGATCGACATCTCAACGGTGATCGAGCGTCCGTCCATGGTGACTTCCATCTTGTCTTCACCGTTATCCACGACGACGGCGATTGCTGGGATGACGCCGGTGTGAACCCCGCCGGAAGTGCGCTCGCCGATCTCCAGCACCGGCTTCGCCGGATGGTTGCGCGCGGTGGCCAGCAACTCATCGACATAGTCGCTCGTGATATGACCGATCAGCTTGCCCTCGCACATGACGGGCATCGTCTCGGAGCTCAGGAACGACGGAACCGTGTGAACGATTGCGATTGCGGCGTGCTGCGCAGGGGTGAACATTTCTCTTTTCCCTTCCCTAGGATCTTACATCTTCAATCCCGGGTCCCGGACTTCAGGCGCGTTGCGCACGCCAGATGAGATCCACCGCAAGCGTGTGAGCTTCATCTGCCTGAGCCTGCTCAGCATCCTGCGCCTGCTGGGACGCATACGCCCGATCTTCCGCGTGCTGGCGGCGGTGACGGTCGACCAATCGGTAGCGGTCGTCGGCGATCTCCACATCGGCCTCGACGATGTCGCCGGCGCGGAGGAGCGGACCGAAATGGTCGCAGTCGATGCCGGTAACGATCACGTCTGCCCGGAAGGGGACGGTGCCCTTGCCAAGGTAAAGCGTGGCCTGGCGCAGATCGAGGTAGCGACGAAGCTGTTGATCGCAGCGTTGCTCGACGACGGGCGCGTCGATGCAGCAGCGCTGAAGGCGCATGGTCCTGTTCCTTTAGATTGCGGAGCGTCGTGGTGGGGAGTCCCGCCGAGACGGGTTCAGGCGGCCTGGAGCATTGTCGCCCAGGACCGCACAAGGCGAGCCTGAGTGGTGAGCATGTGCTTGAGAAGTTCGTATGCCGCTTCCTGATCCGGGAAGCGCCTACGAGCCAGCTTCAGCATCGGCAGAATGCGGGCGTCGGTGAAATCGACGTAGCTCAGCTGCTTCTCGCGGCTGAATACGCCGCCCATGGTCCGCTGGTTGTTGCACCGGTCGATCGCCTTCGCGAGGCTGGCGAGGGGGTTGAGGCCCATGCGTATGAAGAGCTCGTCTTCGTCGTACTCGATCGCACCAACCTTGGTGCCGTCCAGCCGGATCACGAGGTGGGAGCCGTCCTTGGAGAGGTACGAGATATCGATTTCGACCCCGCCCTGAAGGACCGGCATCTTCTTGGTGACGCAGGCGACGGCCTCGGAAACGACGTTGCCGAAAAGGAGAGCGATGGTCTGCTCTGACAGCGCGTAATCCTCGACTGTGTCGTGGAGCAGGATCACGATGATCAGACGCTCCATGTCACGCACGCCAGGCAGACGGGATGCGTGAAGCGCCATTTCGATCTGGTGGTCGCTCTCCGGGGTGGTCCCGTCCTTGCGTGTCCCGCGGTGGATGAGCTTCATCAGATCGAGTGCGCGCAGAGCGTCATGGTAGCCGCGGCCGTGGAGCCAGTACCGAAGGGATGCCTCGCGCTTAGCGAAGACGGTCTGCTCGGTCATTTTCCTCTCCTTCAGGCTGCACGCATCTTCAGCAGGTCGCTGCAAAGAAAGACCCTCCCGCGCCGGCCGGCGGGGAAGGTCGCTGGGTCAGTCGAGCCGGAAGAGCGCGCGGCGCTCCCAGCCATGCCCGTCGGCGTCAGGGTCCGTATCGAAGCCTTCGTCTTCGAGGCCGGCTTCGAAGCCACAGAGCCAGGCACCCCGCAAGTTCAGCGGGATACCGATGGAGCTCATGTGGCCGGTGAGATCGTGGAGTGGCACCGCCTCCCGAGCGGCGGCGCGCCCCGCGGCGATCGCCTCTTCCCGGTTGGACGGGATCATGCGGCGAGGCTGAACGCAGCGCTTTCGCTGAGCGAGCGCGCCTTGCCGAGGAAGCTGCGGACGTGGGTGCCACGGCTGGCTGCCCACGCAGGGACTTCGATGTCCCGGAGCGACGCAGGCAGCGTCGGCCGGATGGCAATGACCGTGTCGGCCACCGATCCCGCCGACAGGCTCTCTTCGAACGTCAACGTGGGGATGTAGGAGATTGCGACCGCGACGCGCTTATCCTTGCCCTTGATCACGGCCGGATAGGACCAGCGGATCTCCACGTGTTCGACGTCACCTTCACGCGCGGGGTGACGGATCACGTCGACGAGATCTGCGACTGCGGGATGAAAGCCGTGGGCCAGAACAGCGGCGCGGGCGGTCTGGGTGAGCGCGAGGTCGGTCTTCATCATTATTTTCCCTTCCCTAGGAATTCTCGTCTTCCCGTCTTTCGATCTGGAAGGTCTCCGGCCGGGCCTGGGGCTCCGGTCAAAGGGGAAGGGGATTGGACTTCACTGGCGTCGCAGAGAGCGTCGCCTGTGGTTCAGCGGGACCCGGCGAGCCACCGTCCAACAAGCAGGTCGGTCAGTGCGGTGTTTCCAGGGTGCCCCGAGGTGTCCCATAGGTGGCGCAATTTCTTGGGCCGAAGGCACGCACGAGCGCAGCATTGATGCGGTCGTACTCGGCTTTCCCGGTGCCTAGGGGATAGCTGTACCAGCTACGGAGCGAGCGTCCGTCAGGCATTCGGGCAACCGTCTCGATGCGCGAGAAGCGCATATGCGCATGGGGATCCGCAGGCATAAGGAGTTCCTGTCAGGCAAGGACTGTGTTGTGGGCCAGCTCGTCGAGCGCGTCCCAGTCGGCATCGACTTCGACCAATGTCTCACGCTGGTTGTAAGCCGTCGCGACGGCCTCAGCGTTGATCATGATGATCGTTGTATCGGTCAACTCGTCTGGGGGTTCGCCCGCGACGATCTCGATGAGCGTGTCACCGACGACGTGGGAGACATCCTCCTCGCTCCCCTGGAGCTGATCGTCGAAGCCGCGGGCGATGCGGACTGCCTCTTCCGCATCGGCGCCGGCAAAGGCGAAAAGCTGCGCAATCCCGCCTACCAGGTTGCGACGTGGCAGGCCGAAGTTGGCGTCCACCGCCTGCCGGATCATGCTGATGCGGCAAACCAGGCGTTCGTCGAGTGCAGCCCGCGAGGCGTCATAAACGAAGTCCGGATCGAGGGCAGACCTCTGCATCAGGTGCATGGAGTGTCGCCGTCAGTACGGGCGGCTCCCCGTGCGGGGAGGATATCGTCGGTTGTGCAGACGAGATGACCGCCCTCGTTTCGCGCGGTGATCGAGACCGGCACCTGGATGCGCCGTTCGAGTTCTTCGTAGAACGTGTCCTCGGTCTGATCTGGCTTGCCGACGATCTGAATCGACGCTTCGTGTGCGTAAGGCTCGCTGGCAAAAACGGTGGCGTAGCGCAGCATGCGCTTTGAATGTTCGAGTTCTACGAGGCCGACGATCTGCACGGTTTTGTCAGCCGACGATGCCATGTCAGCGGCTTCCGACAGGAACTGCAGCATGTCAGGGCCGGAAAGAGCGACGTCGTCCTTGATCTGCCCCGATCGGATCAGGAAGTCCGCAACTGCGGTGGCGAGTGCCATGACCTGGTCCGGAGTAGCCTCGTCCAGGTCGTCGAGCACGATCTGGCGCCCATCGGAAATCGTGACTGATTTTAGCATGCTGCTATCCCTTCGGTGTGCATGGATGGGGGAGTTTTGGGGACGCGGGACCGCTCCCGGTCGCGCTCACGCGAAGGCACGGGCCTTGTGCTTCTCCGCACGGCGGAACGAGCCACGGCCCTTCTTCGTGGCGACGGTACGCGGCCGGTTCGCGCCATGAGCGAGGAGCGCAGCCATGGGATTACGCATGGCCTCGACCTGACGAAGTTTGGTCTTCATCGTCTTTTCCCTTCCTCAACCCTGGTCGCGTTGCCGCCATTCAGATGTAGGCCTTCGCCCCTCGACTATCTGTCGATAAGGTGGCGTAAGGCTGGACAAGTTCGGAGGGGCTTACCGCCCTTCGGAGAATATCAGGATTGCGCTCAGCCCGCCAAGAATTTCCGGATGCATCCGAAGGGCGTGGTCGTGCTTGGTGTGTTCGGTATCGCTCATGGTAGCCTCCTGGTCAGCGACCTCCACTGCGGAAGTCTACTCGGCCAGGACGACCGATGCCGTCAGGCTGCCTCGGCGGTGGCGCTCGTTCGTGAGGGATGATGAGCAGCCGCGCCCTCCCCCGGGCGCGAGGCGAACTCGCGAGCGACCTTGCGAGCCTTGCGCTTCTTGGCCGGGCGCCCGTGAATCACCACGACGGCCGGACCATGCTGTACCCGAACGCCCGCGCCGCCGCAGGGTGGGCAGGGCCAGTATTCGAGGCCGCTAGAGAAGGTGACCAGATTTCCCGAACCATGGCAGATCGGGCAGAGATTGGAGGTCGTCATGTGCGTTCCTTCAAAGAAGAAGGGCTGATCAGGTTGCAGGCGGTGCGGGTGTGCTGCGGCTGGATATCTCCAGCCGCAGGCCAATGAGGGCGTAGACTACGTCAGGCAGCAGCCTCGGTGCGGGCGATGACTGCGTCCATCCAGGCGCCCACGTCGCTTGCATATCGGCCGCAGTTGAGTGGCGGGTTCAGTTCGATGACGAAGGTGCGTCCTTGGTCATCAAGTGCAACATCGAGACAGTAATCGAGATGGCGTCCGTGCTCGGCCGCGAACTCCTCGACGAATTTTTCCGCGAAGGCGAGGTGCTGGTCGCGGACATCGGCGTAGGTATCGACTGAGGACCGGTTCCGACGCGGCTCCATCTGGGGGTCGAACACCTCCAGGTTGTCGAGCGGCGTATGATGTTCGACGCAGCCAGCGCCCGTGACGAGTTTGCCATCGACCACGAAGAGCCGGTACTCATAGCCGCAGTGAATGACGTCCTGCGCGAGCAGCATGCGACGGTTGCCCTCGTAATGCATGAAGTCCAGGTCCAGACCGTCGAGCTGATCGAATACCTGCCTGGACAGCGAGGACCCGGCCGTGATGTGGACGATGTCCGAGAACCCCTTCTTGACTGACTTCAGAAAGACGTCGGTCTCAGTGCGATTGCCGAGGATTTCGGCAAGGACATGCTCTAGGTGGTCCGCGGTCGCATCGACATAGATGGTGCGACGTCCAGCGTGGCGCTGGAACACAGGGCTCGCAGCGTATTCCGAAGCGGCGCCGGCGGCATGAGCGTCCTGGCCGACGAGGGAGATCGGAACGGGTAAGCCATTGATGAAATCGGCCCCGCTCCAGTGGCCGAACATCGCGCCGACCGGGGCGCCAGGCTCAGATCGCGGCGTTTCGAAGGCGGTCGACGAGATCCAGAGCATCTGCGCCGAGGGTAGGATCTGAAGGTCGATCTCGCGCTGCCGCGCCTCATGCAGGAGAACCGCGTTCTCAGCCCAGTCCTCGAAATCGCAGTTCGTAGGCTGGGAGTCCGGGAACGCCTCGAGCCACGTCGCGAGATACGCCGGCGCCTTGAGCGCTGCCGTTGCCGGATGGCGATCGCGGTTCAGCGGCCGGTAGAGATAGATGCCTCGCACGGGGTCTCCAATTCTGTTTTTCCGCCATTCAGGCGATCACAGGCACGTCAAAGCCGGTCGCCGTGGCAACCGGGCATCTGCCCAACGGTGAGATCGCGTAGCGAAAGGTTCAGCGGACCTGACGACGAACGCCGATGGGTTTCGCGGTGGGAGCGGGCTCCCCTGGGGATTGGGCCTCGATGCCGCGGAGGTGGGCGAAGCAGCGATCAATGAATTCGCGGATACGCGGCGAGCGCTGGGCAAGCTGGGCGCGGTCCGTGCCGATGCCGGCGGAGGGGAGCACGACCGTGCCGCCCGCGCGGAGGTGATCGGCCAGCCGCCGGAACTCAGCCTGGATGATCGGCTGGACGCGATCAAAGTCTGCGTCGGTGAAGAAGGCGTCCTCCTTCATCGAAGGAGCGCGCTTCGTGGGGATGCCGACAGCGTTCGGCTCGTTCCGGCACGCGGCGGCCTGGCCCGCCTTGGGATTGGACCAGCCGTTGGCGTCCGGAGCGCCACCCGCACGGGCGAGATTGTCGCCGAAGACGTAGAGGTGCTCGCGGTGGGCACGGATCTCGGAGCGCGTGTAGCGCTCGACTGTGACGATAGGCATCTTCGTTTTCCCTTCCCGGAGACGAATATGGCAGTGCCTCGCAACGTTCAGGCGCTCATATCCCCGGGGTCTCGCAACGGAGTGTCCCCGGTTTTCGAGGCTTCGGCCACGAAAAAATGGGCCGGGATTGGTAATCCCGGCCTTTCCGGCTTTTCCGGCCTTCAGGCTGTCGTCAGACCTCCAAGAGAGGGAAAGCTACCCAGCGTGCCGCGGGTAAGCTCGTCCTTCGGCTTGGCGGCGTCACGAGGCGCGGATTTGAAATCGGCGATGCCCCGTGCGCCCTGGTTGGTCGAGATCTGGCGACGATCGACGACAACAAGGCCGGTAATTGTAGACAGGGTGAGCGCGTGCATCGTGCAATGCGCATTGCCGGCGTCGTCGTCGAGCTGCGACATAACTGTGGTCGAGCCGCGGCGCGAGGTAATGCTGACGTGGACCGAGGGACGCTGCGTACGCCAGGCACTCTGCTTGATCTCGATGATCGGTGCACGCTCGTGGATCGTCAACAGCCGCATGGCCGAACGGAAGTTCAGCCGGGCGAGTGCGGCAAATGTGGCGCGAAGCTTCTTCATGTCTTTTCCCTTCCCTGGAACGGTATGTCTCCGAGATCCGTAGGTGCCGGCTGGCGGCGATGTGAACGGTCGACGTCCTTTCCCTCGAACGTCGCTTCGAAGGCTTCCTGCGAGGCGCTATCAGGCGGCCTGGGCGACGCCGAGCATCAGGTCAGCTCGGTGCTGTCCGATATGTGCCTTCAGTGAGCGCAGGATGGACGCGTGGTGTGGGCGGTCGATCGACTGACCGATGATCTCGGAGGCAAGGGTTGAGCTGACTGCTTCGAGATCGACATCCTCAATGCCGAGAAATCGCTTCAGCTGGTCCTCGGTCGGCCACAGGAAGACGCCGTCCTGAGGCTCGATAACGATGGAGTCCTTGGCCATGTGGGCCTGCGACTTCACGGGCGTTGGGATAGACGTCGAAGCAGGGGTGATACGGCGGAGACGGCCGCAGGCCTTGCCGTCCTGGAGCGACTTCGAGTGCGAGACGTCACGGCATTGGTCGAGATCGTTCGCAACCACGCTCCAGGCATTCTTCTGCCGTGGACTGAACGGCTCCTCGAAGGCGAAAGGGGCGTCGAGTTGGGAGAACACGACGTAGGCGCGCCGGCGCGAGGTCAGCCCGCCGTAGTCGCGTGCGTCGCCTACATGCTCAAAGCGCCGGTATCCCCAGCGGCACAGTCTCAGCGACGCCACCTGGTAGGCTGCAGAATTGAGCATGCCGGGGACGTTTTCGAAGAGAACGACTGGTGGCGCCAGGCGCTCGATGATGTTGAGCAGGTCGATGATCATGTCCTCGGTCGAGGTGCCGTCGGCATGATCTCGCTCCTTGAGCGCCTTCGCCTTCAGCGTCGAGTGATCGTCGCACTGGGGTGATGCGTGGAACAGCATGATCGGGTGGCGCACCATCGCAGCTTCGATTTCAGCGAGGACGGCGCAGGTGACGTCTTCGTTGAAGAGCGCCCGCACCGGGCCGGAGTTCGCAAGCGCGGCGAGTGCGCCGGTCTCGGTCAAGTTCGCCTTGTCGCGTGCTTCCTGCGGCCGCCACTCGAGGATAGCGGAGATCGTGAAGTCTTCGGCGCGCAGGGAGGCAAGGTCGACCCCGGAGGTGAGGGCGGCGAAGGTGGCTCCGGGTGAAGCGATCTCGGCATTGGCGAGGGCGCGCTCGGAGACGGTCTGGAGCGGCGTAACGACGATCCGGCCGGGCTCGAACCGGACGTGAACCCGGGTGCACCCTTCTGGGAAGGATGCGTCCAGGAGCCTCTGCGAAGAGACCTCCACCTGGTGCTCTAGGGGGTTGTTGCGCCGACTGCGATAGGTGCGCGCGTAGACGCGCTTTACACGCACCTGGTTAAATAGGTCGTGGACGCGCTCGATGACCATACCCTTGCCGGCGCCGCGGCTCGTTTCGACGACAGCATCGCCCTTCGTGAACCCGAAGAGTTCGAGAAGGTTGGAGGAGATCGTGAGGATCCGGCGATGGCCGACATAGCGGAACCGGAGCTGCTTGGTGGCAAGCTCAGGTACGTTGACGCAGACGCGCGCAAGGGTGGTCATGACATTTCCCTCAAAATTTGGGGCAGGCGAAGCACTCGAACCGGTGCAGAGTCCGGCGGACTGCCCATTGTCCTGGGGCGAGCCGGCGAAGGACGGGCCTGCTGAGACTATCCGAAAATCATCCAGGCGATGAAGCAAGCCCACGGGACTATGATGCAGAGGATCACTAGGCGGCCCCGTACGTGGATCGGCCACTTGTCGACCTTTGGCTGGCAGCCGACGGTCGGGATGAGTTTGAAAGTGTCGCGATCATCGATGTACAAGGCAATTTCTCCGGGAATCGGAAAGCGAAATGCGCACTAGCGAAGGGGTCGGGCAACCCTATCCTAAAACCGGAAGAAGGTCAGCTGCCGACTGGCCGGTGCGCTCGAAATCACAGACAGCGATCGGGCTGCGTGTTGCAGACCCGATCGCTGACTGGTCTTAGGCGGCCTGCTTCGGCTGCGCGGTGACGTAGGTGTCGATGATCATCGGATAATCACCGCTCCCGGTGATCGCACCATCGTCGAGGTCCGCGATGAGGTCTTCGACGCTGAAGGTGTCGGCGACGCTTGCATAGCGGGTGCGGCTCGAACGTCGCGCGCGCACGGCCGCCAGCGAAAAGACGTTATGCTGAGGCATTTCTTGTTTTCCTTCCCCGAGGTGGATCCCCTCTCTCGTCCGAGAAAAGACGGACTGTGGGTGGGAGGGGCCGCCCTGCCTGGCGACCCCGGAGGTTCAGGCGGCGTGCCGCGAGCCGCGGCGTCCGCCGTTGAATGTCACGGCCTCGCCAGATCCGAGGATACCCTGAGCGTAGGAGGTGCTGTTGGCGCCCTGACCATCCAGGTCGCGCAGGAGGGCGTCGACGTCGAAGGTGTCAGCGGCAGTCGCGAAGCTCGAGCGGCGGCGCATGGAGACGACGTTGGATTTCGTCTGGGTCATCTTATTTTCCCTTCCCTGGGTGGTTACACCCTCCCTTTTCTTGGACCGGGAAAGGACTGGAGGCGGTGGCTCGCCTCCTCGGTCGTCAGAAGCGCGGCTTCGTGAAAAGGATGCTCTCCGCCCGGGAGATGCGCGCACCGAACTTGAGACCGACGCGGTTCGTCGGGTTGTCCATCGCCTCCCGATCGAGCAGATCCTCAAGCGCCTTCAGGAGGTCGCTCGGCGTCTCTTTGACGTCTAAACCGATGAACAGGTCGGCCATGTAGCGGATGCGGGCGACCGACCCACGTTCGTTCAAGACGGCAAGGGCTCGTTCTTGGCGAACCTCCGCGTCCGGATCGACCGGAACCGGTGAGAAGGCGCGCACGAGCCGCTCCGCGGCCTCCAGATGCTGCTTCTCTTCCTCGCGTGCGGCTGCGAATTCCCGGTCAGCGATCGCATCGAGGCGCTCGGCGAAAGCGGTTTCGATGTTACAGGGCCCGACATCGAGCGTCTGAGCGACTGCACGCACGGATGCGGCTTCGGCGCGCAGTTGCTCCGCAAAGGAGCGACGGCGCTTCACGGATTTCGCGAGGCGTTTCGCCTCTTTATGACCCTTGGCCATATGCGCTCCTTGGAGTGATGGTGTTCAAAAACGAAGCGAGGCAAGCGAGCGGCCCCTGTGAAGGGGCCGCTGCGCGGTTCAGCCGCGGGCGAGCAGACGGGCGAGGGGCACGGGGGCGTCGTCGCCGAACCATTCCATCCGGAACCCGAAGACGTCGCAGACCGCCTGGCGATGTTCGAGGATCTTCAGGTTCACCACGGGGACGCCCTTATGCCAGCCGCAGCGGATCGCCTGGCCGGTTCCGCCCGTATCGGCGCCGTCTTTCGTCCACGCGATGATGAACCGGGAGGGGCTATCCAGACGCACGCCAAGCACCTGGTGCATGTTTCGCGTGTGCATCTGGCGCGCATAGTCGCCGCACGCCGCCCACTTCGGATGGAGGAGCGACGCGAGCTTTTCAGCCTCGGCGGTGATGTGGGCGTTCTCCGGACGCGGGTACAGCGGAGAGCGCGAGCCCCGAATGCCGCGCCGGATGATGAAGACCTCTGAGCGCTCCGGAGAACTGCCCGCCTCGAACGCTTCGTCCGCGCCTTCCGCCCCACCTGAGCGAAGCGTCAGGCCAGATGCGTGGAGGCGCTGCGCGATGACCCGCATCGACCCACAGACCCGCCCTGGGTACTTAGCGCTGACACCCGGCGTCTCACGCGAGCCGATGCCGGCGTACGGCACGTACTGACCGGCCTCGGCGTCTGCGATAGCCTGGCGAAGCAGGGCGACGACCTCGTCGTAGGACCGGAAGCGCCGCGTGACCGGTACAGAGGACGCGGAAAAGACGAGGTCGGAGACGGGGCTGGCCCCTTCCTCCAGGACCGCAGCACGCTCTACTGCCGCACCCACGACCGCGGATTTCCGGACGAAATTCTGACGCATCGACATCTCAATTTTCCCTTCCCAGAGACAGACCGGTTTTCCACGCGTCATGGAAAAATTGACGGCCGCCCGGATTGGCGGCCGTCTTTGGTCCTCAAAGAGAAGCGGATCACTTCCTTCTACCTGGTAATGACCAGATACTGGCACCAGTCGGCGCCGTCGTACAGATCGTAACCGAAGTTGCGGATCTGGATGTTCTCTGAATCGATCGCCAGGTCACTGACATCGTCCACGCCGAAATGCTCCTTTGCCTTCTCGAGGACGTATCCCAGCGTTTGACCCGAGATGACGTACAACGTTTCCGGGGTGTTTTCCGGATGCTTCACGTCGCCGGCGCTCACGCGGCGGCTCCGTCGGTCTGAGCGAAATAGCCGCTGGTCTCCAGCTGCCAGTAGTTAGCCAGTTCCTCGACCCCCTCGTCGATGGTGAAGTCGTAGAGGAAGAAGGCGGGCAAAAGGTCCCGCCGCGCGGTCCGCGTTATGACATAGCCACTCGCGTACAGCAGGCAGGGGAAGCGTTCAGGCGTGCCTGAAAATTCCTCACGAGGCAGGAGGTCGGCCGCGAGCTGATCAAAGTCGGCCTGGTGCCGGAGGAGGTAGATCTCTCCGGAATCGATCTCGGCTGTAATCTTCATCTTTGACGTCCTCGGTTTCCGGCTGGCGCCTTGGCGAAGCGCGGGTCTGCGCGAGCCTCGGCGTGAACCACTGCGGGCTGAGAGGATGGCAACGCCTTCAGCGGCATGCGCCATCCTCTGGGTCCGATGTGGACATGTGTTTGGGACGTCTCATGCGTCCCGCGGGCCTTGGCCATCATGCGTGCTATCCGCTTCTCGCGGGCACGGTGCGTGGGGATTTCCCTGATCTCAAGCGTGGTCGCGTATCGGTTTGACTGCTGGAGCTAACGCATGGCGGCTCTCCCTGAGGTGACGAGGTTACGGACAGGAACACGCGCCGGCTCCTGGCCCTTATGGCCCACCTGGCGGCCTGCTGCCGCGCGCACGTGGAGCATCGCTGAAGGTAGCGAGGCGGCACGGTCGAAGATGGTGGGCCGCCCGGTCCTTACCCAGCGCGCGAGGTCTCGCGCGCGATGCACGCGCAAGGGTGAATAGCCCCAGATCGCATGCCGTGGGACCGGAATTCGGTCTGGCTGTCGAAGTGTAGAAAGCTCCCCTCGCGCGGGGTGCGGCCGTTCCTGCTACATGGTTGCCTCCTGAGATCGTCGAAGCGGAAGCGAGGAAGCTTTGATTTTCCCCTCTTTCCATTTTGACGTCTTCGCCCCCTCCGGAGAGGACGCAGGAAGCCTGGATGGTTGAGAACGTAAGCGCCTGGACGAGTGGGCCGCCTTTCAGGCGGCCCTGCGACCCGGAGCAGGAAGGCTTCGGAAGCTGACCACCTCGCCTTGCAGAGGCGAAAGGTCGATCGGCGAGAGCCGGTAGCGAGGAGCGCTGGTGCGCTTGCGGGCAACGATCCGGCCAAAGAGGGCGGTACCAGCCGAGAAGCCGAGCACGGCTGCCGACGCGATAACCAGCAGGTAGATGGTTCCTCGCAGCGCGCTGTGTGAGAGCGCAATGCCTGATATGGCGACGATCGCCATCAGCGCGAGCGCGGCGACGAGCGAAATGCTGCGGATGCGCATTGGAATGTACCTCAGGCTACGAAGCGATCGTTCTGTTCGTAGCCACCAGCGCCGACGCACATCGCGAGCAGGCGAGGGTGCATAGCGTTCTTGGCTGCGGGAGCGTCGGAGACGATCCCGGGGAGGGCGCCCTGGGCGGCCTTGTCTGCCGCTGCCCGCTTGATGCAGGCGCGGATTGCGATGGCGCGGATGGCCTGGCGGCTGAGCGGCTTCTTGGTCATGTTTTTCCCTTCCCTTGGAAACTTCGTTCGATCCGGGACCGGATTGTTACGCGGCTTCCCGCGCAGCCTCGGGCTCCACAGGGTCAAGCCGTCCCAGCGAGTACAGTCCTCGCAGCGTGCAGTTGGGGACTTTGCTCACGGTCCCGGTGCCGCGGCGCGTCACCCAGGTGTAGCCGAGCCGACTGCGACCAATGTCGTAAGTCGCGCCATCGACGAGCGGCGCTTCGTAGACGCCCACGGGCACCTGTTCATACCCGCTGCCGGCAAGGTTTAGGCGAGCCGACAGCGGCAGGAACAAGTCGCTGTCCAGGCAACCTGGTTTGCCGACCGAGCGCGGATTGAAGAGTTCAGGCGAGGACGTGCGGCTTGGAAGCGACGCGATCCGTTCTCGAGCGGCGGCGGCGATAGCAGTCAAGCGCTGCCAGCCGGCCTTCCATTCTTTCGCAGCAGAAGGGATGCCCGATGTCTTGCAGCGGCGAGCGAGGCACAGGAGCTGGAAGGCAAGCGCGTCGATCTGGTCTGGATTGGCTGCGTCTTTGAGCCAGTGCTCGATGAAAGCGGCGCGAGACATGGCGCCCATTTCGCGCTGAAGATTCTGGTCATTCTTGGCGGAGAGCCGGCGGCAGAAATGTCCTTCGAACATCGGAGGCCTCGCGTGAGAATTGGCGGCGTCCCGCCGGGGGGGAGGTGTTTCGGAAATCAGGCCGCGTACTTGCGGCTGACGGTGATCTGTCCGTCTGCAAAGTCGAAGACGGCCGATACGTCGTTCCCGGGGCGCGCTTCGCAGCTGTTGAAGGCTTCGTCGAACGCCCGGCCGAGACCGGCGCGGTCGCTGATGCGGATAGAGGCGCCGCCGATGAGCAGGACCCGATTGCGGAGGGTCTCGACCGTCTCGGTATCGGAGCAGAGATCGGCGGTGGCGACGAGGTAGCGAGAGGAGCCCTGCGTGATCTCGACGCTGTGGCGTTCAGTGATCTGGAACATCTGCTTTTCCCTTTCCTGTCGGTACGCAGATCCTTTCAGGATGCTCAGGCGACGGCGCTCTTCGGCGAGGAGGCAAGGCGGATTGCCTTTGCCAGGCGGTCGCTCAGCGCACGACGCGTCGCGTGAGGCTCATCGGCCACGTGAACGTGCAGAACCGAAGTGCAGTTTGCCACCGTGAGCTGGATGGCCCGCACGGGCATGTATCCAGTGCGAGACGGCATGGAGATGGTGAGTTCGAGGGTGCCGTCCTTATGCAGGAGGACGCCGAGCCTGCGTCCAGCGGAGCGGAATCCGTACAGGACGACAGCGTTTGCCCGATCGTCCGCGTCGGATCCGAGCCAGGCATGCATGTTCGTGCAACCGCTCGCGGCGGTCAGCTGCCGGTTCGCGTGCGATAGAACCGAAATCAGAGCGCGGTCCGCAGCATTCAGCGCGGCTGCGATGGCGAGCCCTGCGGCGTAGGCCGTCATTTCGTTTTCCCTTCCAGAGCCTGATTTCTTCAAGCCCAGGGGGAAACGAGAGCATCCGGACACCGTCCGGATGCTCTCGGTCCTTGTTAGCGCAGCTGCCTGCGAACACCGCGCGCGATGCCCCCAAAAGCCGGCTGGTCCGGCTTTGGTGCCGCTTCTGCTGCCGCGATGGTGCGCAGCGCCCACACGAGCCGTTGTTCAAACGGCATTGCCGCGAGCGATACGAGCGTGTCGCCATGACACCGCGCCGGCGCGCAAAAGCACACCACATCGCACCCAGCGAGCTCGTCGAGCTTCTTGAGCTTCGCGCGATCGCGAGCGAGGTCGAGATCGTGCTGCTCGCATACCGCGTCGCGATCGCCATGTTGGCCGATCACGAACTTGTTTCCATGGGGCGATCCTCGCCCGATGTACTTCGCTCCTGCCGGCACCCCGTGCACCCGCTTGTTCAGCACCTTGCCGATCTTCATTTTTCCGTCCTCCGATCTACCCGGCGACCGCCAAAATAACGAGGTCGGCGAAGTCGCCGATGGTCGAGATCGTCGTCCGCTCGCAACAGCTGATCTGCACGTCGTACCGGTCTTCGACGAGCGCGGTGAGTTCGAGGCACTGCAGGCTGTCCAAGGGCAGGTCCGCAAGCGGGAATCCCTCAGTTACAGGATGCGAAAGCCCGGAAATCTTGACGACCTCACCGGTAACGAACGAAATAATACCGACACGATCCACGAAGAAACCCCTGCTGCGACTAGAGCGTCAGCTTGTCAGAAGCAGCAGGAGGTTGTCGAGACGGTTTTAGGATGAGATGGGTCAGTAGCGGTAGCCCTGCTGCTGAGCGTACATCTGCCGCGTCATGTCGCTCGCGCGACGGCACGAATAGTCGTCGCCCGCGTCGCAGGCCTGACGTAGCGCCTGCTGGATCTGGACCTGCTTGGGGTCGGCGGACGGTCCTGCGCGGTTGCAGGATTCCCGATCGCCCAGCTTGCAGGCGCGGATCAGTGCCTGGTTGACGCGCTGGACGCGCTGTTCGGCCTGGCGCTGGCGGGTCTGCATTTGCCGGCGCTGGGAATCGATCTGGCGCGAGATAGAATCCACGCGCTGAACCTGGCAGGACACCTGCGAGATACCGCCGTACGCGCAGTTGCGGTTGAGCGAGTTGCTGATGTTGCGACCGCCGCTGAGGACGCGGAGAAGGCCGTCGGCCGACTGAGCTGAAGCGGGCACGGAGAGCGAGGCAGCGAGGACCACCGCGGCGAGAGCCAGAAACTTGCGCATCTTCATTTTCCCTTCCCTGAAGGAGCTATATCTCTCATCCCTCCAGGGTGAGTTCAGCTTCCGCGCGAGCGATTTCGGTTGCGACGCCCCCCGAAGCGCAGAGCGGTTGAAGCCACCATGTTTCTCTTCGCTCCGGGGATCCCAAGTTGTGCGGGATCAGGCCGCTGTGCGGAGGGATTCCCGGAGGGTGGCGCCTTCGATCAGCTCAGCGACCGACGCGATGTCTTCTGGACGCTTGAAGCGGGCTGGCAGGAAGAAATCAGCGATCATCTCGTCTTCCATCGCCGCGGTGCGCACAGAGCCGATCTCGTAGTCGGCGCAGAACTCCGGCGCTCGGACCCAGAGGATGCGAAGGCGCTTACCCACTTTCTCACGAGCGAACTCGAGCGTCTGCATCGCGCTGTTATTCATGATGGGGATCACAGCGAGGACATAGGTCTCGCCTTCGTCGCTTAGCACGTCGATGCGCACGCAGCCGTCGTCCATCGGATGCGGCTCGCACGCCCAGATCGTGCCCGTGATCTCGCCCGAGCGGCCGGCGGCCTCCCGCTCGCGATGCTGCGCCGTATAATCGACCTTCGAAGGCGGGCCCGTGATTTCGTCACGGAGGACCAGTTCCATCGCCTCGTCGATAAAGTGGGCGCGACGGGTTGCCACGGAACCGGTGCGGAAAGCGCCCTTCCACTTATCGTTGAGGAAGAGGTCGAAGCAGGCATCACGCGTGCCGACGGACGTGCCCTTACGAACGCGAGCTTCGATGCCGCGCAAGTCCTCGCCCTTCTCGATGAAGGGGAGGTGATGCATGGTGTCAAAGATAAACTTGGCGTCAGTAGCGTTTACGCCCAAACCTTCGCGGACCGCTTGGACGATGTGCTTGCCTGCAGTAGCGGTGAGCTGGCTGGTGGTCATCGAAGTCATCTTTGTTTTCCCTTCCCTGAGAATCTTCGTATCCCTTCCTGCGGGGATACTCTTGAACACCGTTCGACTGGCGGGGGGAGCGAAGTGCTTGTGCCGGGGTTTTTCTGGCTTCCGCCAAAAAAAGTGGCCGGTGATTTCGGCCGGGTGACGGTCAGCTTAGCCAACATTTCCAATTCGGAGATGTGGGAAGGCGTCCTGATTGAACCCACGCCACGGGAGGGGGAAGGGTCGGCGTGGGCTCAATGAGGACGTCTCTCCGGTGGTGCCTGCTCTTGCGAGCAGGCACCTGGGAAGGGGCAGAGACAGGATCGCACTTGGCGTCCTGGTAGAACCCACGCCCCGGGGGGCGAGGGAGTGGGTTCAACGAGGACGTCATCGCGACGGTGGCAGCGACAGCCAGCACGGCCCGATGAGGGATCAAAGGCGCCGCACCCGTATGAGGGAGCGGCGTCTCCGATCCTGAAGAGGACCTCCTTTGCGGAGGTCCCGGTCGCCTTAGGCGGCCTTCTTCATCGATGCGTTGCGGTCGTTGTGGGCGGCGATGCGGCCAGCCTTGCGCTCAGCGGCCTCGACCGACATCTGCGCGTTGCGCGCCGCGGCGGCGTCGACGCGCTCCTGCCGAGCCTGTGCCTTCAGCGGCGCGTTGGCGACGCCGACCGCCTTCTGCTTCTCGATCAGCTCGGCGTGCGAGACGGCGCGCTGCTCGCGATTGGCCAGGCCGAGCGCCTTCTGGCTGGCGATCAGATCGGCGTGCTTCTGCGCGCGGGCAGCCTTGTTGGCGACGCCCATCTCGCGGAACTTCGCACGGTTGGCTTCGACGGATGCGGGGATCGGCTTGCTCATGTCATTTCCTTGTTTTCCCCTCCCAGCGAGGGGCCTACTGTTGATGTTCGTATTCGAGTGCTGGGCGCCTCGCGGCGACCCCGTGCCGACCCGGACCACCTGTTCGCCCTGGTGCACCGCGGGGGGAAGGGATGGATGCACTGAAGCGGACCTGGTGTCCGGGTCGCCGGCGGGGCCGGCGAGAAGCGTCCTTAGGGACGGATCAGGAGCAGAAGGGGCAGGCCGCCCTGGGGGCGGCCTGCCAACCGCTTATGCGGCCGCGACTTCCTTCTTCATCGACGCGTTGCGGTCGTTGTGGGCGGCGACGCGGCCAGCCTTGCGCTCAGCGGCCTCGACCGACATCTGCGCGTTGCGCGCTGCCGCGGCGTCGATGCGCTCCTGGCGGACCTGAGCCTTCAGCGGAGCGTTCGCGATGCCGATCGCCTTCTGCTTCTCGATCAGCTCGGCGTGCGAGACGGCGCGACGCTCGCGGTTGGCCTTGCCGAGCGCCTTCTGGCTGGCGATCAGATCGGCGTGCTTCTGCGCGCGGGCTGCCTTGTTGATGGCGCCCAGTTCACGGAACTTCGCACGGTTCTCTTCGACCGAGGCGGGAATCGGCTTGCTGTTCTTGGTGTTGGTCATCATGAAGTCCTTCTCTGTTTTCCCTTCCCCCTAGGGGGACGCATTTCTGCTTGTTGAAGCACCTTGGCACTCCACCTCGCAGCAGTTGGTCTGCGGCGAGATGGCGGGTCATGGGCGGAGGGGGACATGCTGGCGCCCCGGAAGGGATTTGAACCCCTGGCCTTCTCGGTAGGAACGAGACGCTCTATCCAGCTGAGCTACCGAGGCGCGTGCATGATCAGCGACACGGTTGTGCCGGCTGAGGAATGGAGCGGACGATGGGGTTCGAACCCACGACACCGGGGGTGGAATCCCCGTGCTCTACCACTGAGCTACGTCCGCGTGGATCCGATTGATCCCACAGGGAGATCCGGTATCTCCTGCCGCTCGGAAAACACGGCATGGAATTCTAAATGAGCGGGGGCGCTCGGCTGGAGCCAAGTGCGTCCTCTCCGCTGCTCAGTAGTCCGAGACCATGCTCGGAATATCAATCTGACCGCGCAGATCGTCGTCGAACGCCTCGTTGAGGTCGTCGCTGGTCGGAAGAACGTCGAAGTCTTCGATGCCCATCATCTCTGTCCTGATCTTCTTTATTTTCCGTCCCCTTTCTGGGAACATCTTCCACTTTCTCCGAAGGTTCGTCCCGTCCCGGTGTCTGCTCGCCGGTGTGGATTCTGCTGGTTGGCAGCGGCGGATGGCCCGGGGCTCGGAGGTGGCAGGTATTCGAAGGGCAAGAGACAGGCCCGGACCGGCTGGCGGCCGATCCGGGCAGATGATCAGATCGTCTGGAGCATCCAGCGCAGCATTGTGCGGCGCTTCGACCCCTCGTCGTTGGCAAGCGCGCGAGCGAATGCACGGCGCGAGCCGATGATGATGCACTTCTTCTTCGCACGCGTCATCGCGGTGTAGAGAATGGTACGCTTCAGCAGGCCGTAGTGCGCCTGGTGGAGCGGTATGATCACCGTCTCGTATTCCGAGCCCTGAGACTTGTGGACGCTGAGCGCCCAAGCGAGGTCCAGCTGGCTGAAGTTCTCATCATCGTAGGTGACAAGATCATCGCCCATCTGGACTGCGACCTGACCGCCGGTTCCGACAACCTCAGTGATGATGCCGGAGTCGCCGTTGTAGACATCGCGATCGTAGTCGTTGTCGGTCTGGATGACCTTGTCGCCCTTGCGAGCGACCTGCCCGCGAGCAATACGGACTTCCGCTCCCGACGTACCTGCAACCGCCTGCAAGCGCTGGTTCATCGAGATGGTTCCGACCTCGTCCTTGTGCCCTGGGCAGAGGACCTGCACATCACCGTCAAGCTGCTTGAACAGGTGTGCGATACGGAAGGCGATCTTCGCAGCGTCGTTCTCTTCGATGAAGACGAGATCGGAGCCGCCTAGTTCGGTGGTAACCGGAGCCTTGCCTTCGCGAACCGCGGCAGCGCCCAGTGCGATGGCCGAGCCCTTCGCCTGGCGACGAACCTCGACCAGGCGGGCCACCGGGACCTCGCCGCTCTCGATGATGTCGGCGAAGACGCGGCCGGCGCCGACGGATTCGAGCTGGTCAACATCGCCGACGAGCAGGATGTTGCAGCGGCCCCAGGCGACGGAAAGCGAGGAGAAGATCGCGACGTCCGACATGGAGACTTCGTCGCAAGCCAGAAGGCCGCGCTGCAGCGGATTCTTAGAGTTGCGCTTGAAGCGGCCGTTCTTGTCGATCTCCAGCAGGCGATGGAAGGTCATCGCCTTGATCTTGGTGACCTCGGTCATCCGCTTGGATGCCTTGCCGGTGGGCGACGAGAGCAACACGGGGGCGCGGTCCGCGTATTCCGGGCTGAGCTTGGCCAGGATCTTCCATGCAGCCACGATGACCTTGAGGGTCGTCGTCTTGCCAGTGCCGGGGCCCCCTGTGATCACCGAGATGGGGCACAGGAGCGCCTGGATAGCGCCGAGGCGCTGTTCAGCGTTCAGTTCGACCTGGACCGAGCTTTCGGCCTGAAGAACGCAGCTGAGAGCGACGTCGTAGGGGACGTTCGGTTCTTCATCGAGCTTCGCGAGAATGCGGGTTGCGATGGTGCGCTCGGCGCGCGCCAGATACGACAGGGCAAGGCCCGGCTTGCCGTCGACATCGACGGTCTCGATGCCCTTCTGTTCGAGGCGCGACGCCACGTCGAACACGTTGCGGCTTGCGATCTTGGTACGCTCGAAGACCTGGGCAGCGACCTCCTGGAGGGTCAGGAACGTGTGGCCGTTCTGAGCCGCGGCGCGCAGCGTGTCGAATATGGCTGCGCGGATGCGCCCCTCCGAGCGCAGGGTGAGCCCGGTGGCAAGAGCGATCTTGTCCGCCGTCGCGAAGGCGACGCCGGGGACCTCTGCGATCACGCGATACGGGTCTTTGGTGATCACCTCTTCGGTCTGCATACCGTAGAGTTCGTAGATCTTGCGGCGCAACGCAGGACCGATGTCGTGCTGCGCGAGCAGCGGGCCGAACTTTTCTTCGGCGCGGACTGCTTCCAAGCCTGCGACAGCTGCGTCGATGTTCGCGCCGAGCAGGGCAACTGCACCTGCTTCGCGTGCAAGGACGGCGTCGACCGTACGGCTGCCATAGAAGGCGACCAGCTTGCGAGCGGTGGCGAGCCCCACGCCCTTGATCCCGACCTGGTCGAGCCAGCGGATCAAGCCCTCCTGGGTCCGCGGAACGACGCGCTGCACGTCGGAAACCTGCAGCTGATCGCCGAACTTCTTGTCGGATACGAGCTTGCCCATGAAGCGAGCCTGCTCACCCACGTCGAGGCCCTGAAGCGCCTCGCCTCCCTTGATGGTCATGCGCTGACCGCGATCGTTCTCGATCCCCAGGATGCGGAAGTCGTCCTTGCTGTAGATGACGGACCGCACGCGACCTTCGATCGTCGAAACCTGCTGGTTGGTCATCTGTTTTTCCCTTCCCTAACGCAACTCGTCTCTCACTATTCGGATGAGAACCTTCAGGGCTGGGCTGGGCAGGATCAGGACGTCACATAGACGTCACCCCTCTATCCAGGACCTCGATGGAAAGAAGAACCCCTCCATATGCGAGCAGCCAGGAGGCGAGCCCGTGCAGGGCGATGCTTCCCATGTTGCGCCCGCGGGCACGGCGAATGACGAGGAAGCAGAGCACCCCGGTAAGCAGGAGTACGACAAAGGCCGATTCAGCAGGCAGGGTCATAGGTGCTCCGACTTTTCGTACTGGCAGTGAGTCGTGAACGACGTTCACGGCGGATGCGGCTGGCTAGACTTTCCGGCCGGGCGCCTTCGCCTCCCAGGCAGCGAGCGCGCTCTCGCGACTGTCATCGAGATAGATAGGGAGGACAACATCGTTGAAGATGATGAAGACTTCCTTGCTGCGCTCTATGGAGAGGACCTCATCGATCAAGGAGGTGATATCGCCCATCGGAGAGAGAAAGCACTGACGCTGGACCAACCTGCGAAGCTTGGGCGGTTGCTCGAGCGAGCCGGTTTCGCCGTGGAGGCGAGCGAGAGCCTGGAAGTAGCCGTCGAGGAAGGCCAAGGCGGCATTCGTACCTTCGCCGCGGAAGGACCCCAGGACATCCGCGCCGACCTTGGCCACCCAAGGATCATCGGAAACCTGCGGCTCCTCGAGCCCGAGCAGCCGTACGCCTTCGACCTTCATGCTCAGCGCCACGCCGAAGTTCGTGGTGTAGTGCTGCGGTGGCTGCCAGGCAGTGCGGTCCTCCGGGTCCCTGCGATGCCAGACGTTGTCGTCGCCAACGAGGTCGGACCAGACGTCTCCTTCCTCATCTTCGTGACTGCGAAAGATGAGCCCGTCTGTGACGCGGGACGGAGCCACCGGGTACCGACACAGGTCAGCGAGGTCTGTGTAGGTGGGTTTGACGAAATGAGACATGCAGGGTCCTCGATAGGGTAAGGCAGCTTCACCGGACTATCATCCGTAAATGAAGATGCTGCTCCGGTCAGCGTCGGCGATAGGAGCGTGGAGCTGAGTTCCTGGCCCGGAAATCATAGGCGACGGATGGAAGCTCACGCGCACTCAGCTGCTCCAACCGACGGATCATGTCGTCAGGCTCGGCACGGCAGCGAACAATGGTTACGCCGCGGTCTTCGGCTGTCGGCCGCATCATGCGCTCGAAGGCCGTCACCGTCCCCGTCTCGGTCGTCTCGGCGGGCAGGGCAGGACCGTCGAAGCGGTCTTGCACCGTCATCGCGATGTCCGAAACCCCTAGGGTCGATGTCACGAGGTCGTTCATGCTTTTCCCTTCCCTGACGCGTTGTTGACAGAGCTCAGCCCAAGGTTGCGCGAAGGTGCTCGACCGAGATCCCCATCTGAGACGCCATCATCGCTAAGGGGTCCTGAGCTGGAAACCAATCGACGCCCACATGTCCAGCGGCCTTCTCAACCGCGTTCCGTCGCGAAGCCTCGGCTTTCGCTGCTCCCTCGGTCAGACCGGTTGCGTTCGCATCGAAGCTCAGCCCGTTGTTCTTGCTGATCTCGACGCTCGCCATGACGAGCCAGGTTGACATGATGACGATCCTATTTTGAGTTGCTGGGGCTTCGGATCGCTCCGACGGGTTCAAACGACGTGTCCTGATGGCTCCGTCGCCGCGGCGAAGCCGGCCGGAGCAATGCCCCGGCCGGTCCTCGTTTGCCTTTAGGCTGCGAGGAGGAGATCGTCCTCCTGCGGCACGCGTGCGTAGTAGAGGAGGGAGAGATTGCCCGCTTCCGCCTGCTGCGCGAGAGCGAGCGCCGTGGACGTCTCCAATGCCCGGAGTGCGTCGATGCGCTCGTCTCCAGCCTCGATCCACAGACGCATGCCGTGCTCGTCGAACTCGGTGCTCTCGTTGTAGCCGAGGATCTCCGCGAGGCCCGGCTCCGACATGTCCACGATGATGCAGCGGTAGAATTAGGCGACCTTGCGTGAAGCCTCGACGCGCGCCTCATGGGCCGCCATCCGATCTGCCTTGCGAGCGGCGGCCTCCGCGCGAGCTTCCGCATTGCGCATGACGTGCACGTTCATGCGCGTGGCCTTACGGGCGAGGGCAGCCTCGTGTGCTGCGGCGTTGCGTGCTTCATGCGCGCGCAGGTTCGCAACGCGGATCGCCTCGTCTTCTGCCTGAACCTTGGCGCGAAAGGCGAGGACTTCGCCTTCAGTGGACGTCGCGGAGTTCATTGCGGCGGTCGCCAGTTCAGTTGCGCGTGCATGCAACTGATCAGCGGAGCGAGGTTCACCGACGATGCGGCAACCCGGCATGTTCGGCGCCCACGCGAAGGGCAGGCCAGCGGCGGCAGCGGCGGCAGCGGCGGTGACGGTGTTCATTTTGATTTTCCCTTCCCTTGAGGATCTTCGACCAGCCCTCCTGTTTTCGAGGCACCGCTCAAAAAAACACCGCCGCCCCAACCCGGAAGGTCTGGAGCGGCCGCAATTCGGTCTAGGTCCTGAGCGCGAAGGTCGAGCGCGGGAGCACGCAAGCGTCGTGCGATCCGGAGCCCGAGCCGCCCGGTTGAACCGAGCGGCTGAAGCGTCAGCGGACCTTGCGGCGCACGCCCATGGGGACACTGCCGAGTAGCAGTGAACCTTGGGCCGGCGGCGCAGGCGGCGGGGGCAGGTCGCCCACCAGCGCGCGCGAGACGTGCAAGTCGTCGAACTGCCACTCGCGCGCGCCCTCGCGCAGCTGGGTCTGGAGCCAGCCGACCACGTTCTGGCCGAACAGGTCGCCGGAACTACCCTGGGGCTTGGCGCCCCAGAAAGCATCGCGCATCGACAGCTCGGCGATGTCGCGGCCCATCGTCGCGGCGAGGGCGGCGCGGTAACGATTTCCCTGAAGGCGGGCGGTCTGCGTAAACGCCATCGCCTTCACATTCACCTGGCGCCAGTCAGCGCGGCGCTCCTTTAGCCGCTCGTACGCGGTCATCTTGGACTGCATCGCGTGCGGCGCGGCCAATATCCTCGCCTGGTGCTCAGGCAGGTGGCCAAAGGCGAGCCACTGGAACAAGTGCTCGCCGGACGGGAACACGATCGTCTCGACGACGTGTCCGTCCCGCACCCGCTCGATTACGAGCCGTTCTCCATTGGCCATGTTCGAGAGATGTCCATTGGCATCAGCAACCTTGCACCAGGCTGCCGTGGTAGCCTTCGGCCACAAGCGAGCGGCGGGGACCGTAAGGTCGAACGTCTTGCTCATCGCATTTTCCCTTCCCGAGGTAAGTACAAGGAAGGACTTTACGCAGTCTCCCCCCTCCCATCCCGGAAGGTTATTGCGCGGAGGATCTTCTAGTAGCCGGAGCACGGCTGGCGGCCTGCGCCCGAGAAGTGGTCCAGGACCCAGGCCAGGGGAACCATGGTCCCGGTGCCGCCTGCGGCGATAGCGAGCAGCCCCGCAACGAACGAGTATAGCTGCCCACCCGGGAGTTCGGCGGCATTGAGCGCGGCGCAGGCGGAGCCCGCGGCTGCAGCGACCACGAGGCAGCAGATCACGGTGATGACGGTGAGGCGGTTCATAATGTTCAGCTCCCCGATGGTTGAAGTGTGGGGGCGCAGGCGAGGCCTGCGCCGCGAGGTCAGCTGAGGCGGTTCCACCAGTCGATGTCTGCAGACAATGTCACGAGGCGTCCGTCCACGAGGAACACCGAAATGGAGACGTCATCGGTCACCACGTGAGCGACGTCGCTCCAGTCGAAAAGCGGGTCTTCTCCGCGATCGCGCGACCAGACGAATACGCATTCGTCGGTGAACCCAAGTTCGCTGGCCGGAATACGGGCCGTCGGAGCCAGTGGGTTATAACCGAGCAAGAAGCCGTCTCCGCCTTCCTGCTCCGCAGCCTCGCGCAATGTCTTGAGGGCCTCCACCACCTGTTCGCGGCTCGCTTCGAGCTCGTGTCCGGACAGCGGCTCAGTTGCGGTGATCACGGTGGCGGCGGAATAGCAGAGGTCCGTCATCGAGAGGCTGGAGGTCGGTGCGAGCCGGAAAGAAGGCGACGGGTCGCTGCGAACCCCGACAAACGGAAGCTCGTGAACGATGGCCATTTCGGTGGTGATATGGCTGAGATCCAGGGTAGCCGTTTCGATGATGAGGTTGCCCATCTTCCTTTTCCCTTCCCGGTGATGTTGATGCTTGGACCACCCACGGGGGTCAGATCCGCGCGACGCCGTGATGGTCGAGCTAAACCCACCGACCTTGAGCTAATGAGCGGTGTCGCCGGGAAAGGGGTGGATGAGGGCGTTCGTCAGGGGCCGGGCGCCGCGGCGGCCCAGGCGAGGACGTCGTCGATGTCCTGCTTGGTGTAGTCGGCCCAGCCTGAGACGTCATCTCTCTTCAGGCGAGCGGCAACCTCGGGAGAGATGGCGGAGAGAGACACCCGCGCCGGCTTCAGTCCGAAGCTATCGTTGCGCAAGCTGTCATGCTCGGCGTCTAAAATTGCGACCCCTGAGCCGGTCACGATCAGAGGACCTGCGTCATTGTAGGACCAATCGCCGTGCAATGTCCCGACCACAGTGCCCAGCGGTTCATCGCCGTAAAGATCCAGAAGATCGAGGAACAGTGCCAGTTCGGAGCGTCCGTTGTCGCGCACACGGTTGGTGTTGACCGTGAACGCATCGATGAAGAGACGGCCATCGATCACCGCTACTTCCGCGACCTCGTCTGGGACGTCGGGTGCTGTGATGAGGATCCGAGAGGTAAGCGACGCCAGAAAGGTGCCGTCGCCGGCTTCTCCCCTCTGCGGACTAAGGATCTCCCGCACCATTTCCGGAAGGTTGGCGGGGGCATCAGCCTTCAGGCGCATACCGAGGAGCAGCGAGACATAGTCACCCATTACTCAGCGCTCCGCCGTCGCGACGCAAAGCTGGCGTGTGTAGCCACCCCGGCAGAGGGTCTGGAAGGTGTCGAGCCGGCTTGAGTGCTTTATGTCGAGCATCCGAGCGCGTGTGATGCGCCTGCTGGCAGCGTAGTACCGAACGCGGCCATCGGCGTTGCGGGTGGTTTCGCATAGATTCATCGAAGGTGTTCCTCGGATGGCGTCCTGGGCCAGACGAAAGGAGGCGCCACTGTCAGGCCTTGGCGAACACGAGGTCCGAGAAGACTCCCTCGAGCGGCTGGACCCGGCTAGCGCCGAAGTGCCGACGGTCCTCAATCGTCCAGGGACAATCTTTGTCGGACAGGTGAGGGGCCATCCGGACCTCACGCCCCGCCATCATATGCCAGTCGCCGTCGGCAAGCGCCATAATCCGGTCGATCACCGGGTCGGTACCGGGAGCTGGAAGCTCAGGCAGTGCCGCGAGATCCTCAACGTTCCAGTGGACGCTGGCCTGCATGATGTCCTGGGGCGACCAGTCTGTGGGCTCTGCCGTCTCTGCGGCTGCACCGCTGCCAATCTGAACGCGTGTACGGTGCATGAGCTCCTGGTCATGGGTCACGCGCCATTCGCCGGTGTAAAACCACTCCTGCGTGGTAGTCCGGCGGCGGCTGGTCTCATCCGTAAAGGGACCGGAAGTGATGGTCTGTCCGGCACGCAAAGCATGCACGATCCGCGCGAGGCGCGTGAGATGGTCGATCATCTTGTTTTCCTTCCCGATCGTCTTCGTCAGCTCGAGCAGACGCGTGATGACGCAGACTTCAGACTGCTACGCTGCGCAGGACGTACGTTGACGGCATCATGGTGGTAACCATGATCACCGTCAACGGAGCCACGGAGAAGGTTAGCCGGCCGACGCCTCGCGTCGCGCTTGAGCCTTCTCGAGGAGACGAGTTTGGGCAGCGACGAGACGGCGCATGAGCTTCAGGTCCGCGTCACTGAGCCGCAGCGCCGCGTCGGCCCAGAGATCCACCACGGTCTCCAGCTCCGCTAGCGTCAGCGGGTTCACGGCTCGAGACGCTTCGTAGATCGCGCAGTGGCCGCTGTGGCGCCGGCGGTTCTGCCGGATATAGTCCTCCACGACCTTTCGGCCCTCTCCAGGCTCCGCCAGGGCGTGGACGATGCCGAGATCGTACATCTCCTCGGCAGAGTAGTTCCGGCCGCTGAGGATCATCTGTTCCGCCCGCGCAGCACCGAGGCGCCGGGACAGGAAGCAATGCGCCCCCATGCCGGGGAACAGGCCGAAGACGGTCTCGGGCAAGCCGAAGCTGCTGCCGCGCTCCGCAACGACCACGTTGAACGATAGCAGAGCCTCGAAGCCGCCACCGAGGGCGTCCCCCTGGACCAAGCCGATCGTGATGAGGGGCAAGTTCAAGCCGAGCATGTTCCGGTGCAGGATCCGGACACATGCCCGTCCATAGCGGACGAGCGCTTCCCGGTTGCCTTCGTTGATGTGGCTCGCGAACAGGTCGAGATCACCGCCCAGCGAGAACACCCCCGGGAAGCGGGAGCCGAGTACCACATAGCGGATCGGAAGCGCTCCCGTCGTATGCGCCTGATCGATGTCCGCCTGCCATTGGTCGAAGTCGGCCAGGAGCCCGGGGTTGAAGCTTGGGCGCCGCGTCGGGGTCATGTAGGTCCACAACGTTTCGAGCGCAGGATCGAAGTGGGACTCAAGCTGCTGTTGTTCGAACAGTCCAGCGATCATGGTATAGCTCCTTTTTTTCGCGCAGATCTGCGCTGCGCTCCGCGGAGACGCGTGGACTTGGCGCCTGTGCATCGGGATCAACGTCAGGGTCGGGCGACGCTGGGCAGTAGGATCAGGCGCTCTGGGAGATCGCGACTGGGACCTGGTCGGGATGGTCAGGAGGCACTTCGGCGGCCTCCGACACGATGTCCGTGATCGGTGCGACCGCGACGCCGGCACGTCGGATCTGCTCAACGATCTGAACTGCGCCGGCGGGTCGCATGTGACTTGCGACCGCGGCACTCTTGACCCGTACGATGAACTCGCTGCCGTAAGCCGAGGCCAGACCGGCTTGCTCGACCTCGAGCCACTGCTTGAGATGGAAGCCCGCGCACGTCAGAACGGCCTGAATGCGAGTGGGCAGGGTGACCGGAACCGACGAATGGAGGGTTCGCCCTGGTAGCACGATGCTGGAAAGACAGCGCCCTTGGAGGGAATAGAGATGGAGGTTCTGAGACATCGTGGGCCCCTAGCTCGGCGCAGTGCTTGAGGCCTGCGCCGCCCAAGGGGCGGCGCAGGGAGTGGATCAGGCCGCGAGGCGGCCTTCGGCGTCCACCGATCGCTCGTCCGGGAAGGCGGTGAATACGCCGTCGATCACCAGGCCGGTGATCTTCATGGTGCTGTAGTTCGGCGTGAGCTCGACCTCGAACATGGTGGTGCCGCCGTCCAGCATGGTGTTGATCGCTTCGGCCGCCGGGCCGTATGCCATGCAGGTGCGCGTGTACGCGACGCCGTCGACCATGAACTCCACGCCCTTCAGCGTGGCGAACGGGCGCGGTTCGTCGCCCTTGGTCATGCCGCGGTTGGTCTCGGTGAATGAGATCATAGCATCGAAGGGTGCGACGTCCTGCAGGACGAACTTCTTCTTCATCTGGACGACCTCGCCCTGCGGCGCGTTGTCCTGCGGCGCAGCCTTCGCCTTCTTGCTCGCCTCGATTGCCTTGAAGCGTGCGACTTGGGCGCGGGTGTACTGACGCTTGGTGCCGGTGGTGCTCATCTTGATTTTCCCTTCTCTTGGAAACGACGTTTGCAACCCCTTTGGGGGTAGATCTTGTGGGGCTGCGCTGCCCGGAGGGGCGGCGCAGGGAGCGGATCAAGCCGCGAGGCGCTCTTCGGTCATGGCGGGGCGCTCGTCCGGGAAGGCGGTGAACACCCCATCGATCACCAGGCCGGTGATCTTCATGGTGTTGTAGTTCGGCGTGAGCTCGACCTCGAACATGGTCGCGCCGGCGTCTAGCTGGGCGTTGACCGCCTCGGAAGCGGGGCCATATGCCATCGCAGTGCGCGTGAAGCTCTCGCCGCCGACGGTGAACTCGACGCCCTTGAGCGTGGTGTAGGGGCGGTCGTTCTGGCCGACGCCGCGGCTAGTCTCGGTGAAGCCGATCATGGCATCGAACGGCGCGACGCCGTCTCGAGGTGCCGCTCCGCCGAAGGGCGGAGCGGAAGGGGGTTCAGTCGATGGCGCCGTTGACGTCCTTGTCGACGACGTCGCCGTCGACGAACACGTCGTAGTCGTCGCCGGCGCAGTAGGCGCCGTACCAGCGGGCGATGTCGGCGGTGGCGCCGGCCTCGACCGTCATGCTGGCGGAGGCGGCGCCGGACGTCCGGTTGACGAACGACAGCGTGACGGTCTCAGGCATGGACGCTCTCCGATGATGCCGCTCCCGCCGAGGGCGGGAGCGCGGTGTTACAGCGCGTGCGAGCTGCTGATGATGACGCCGTCGGTCTCGGTCACCATGAACAGCCACTGGGCGTTCGCGCCTGCCGGCGTGAACTGCCCAATGAAGCGGTCGGAGGCATTGTCCTGTCCGCCCCGCCCCGCCCCGCCGTAGGGCGGGGCGGCGCAGGGAGCGGATCAGGCCGCGAGGCGGCCTTCGGCGTCAACCGATCGCTCGTCCGGGAAGGCGGTGAACACGCCGTCGATCACCAGGCCGGTGATCTTCATGGTGTTGTAGTTCGGCGTGAGCTCGACCTCGAACATGGTGGTGCCGCCGTCCAGCATGGTGTTGATCGCTTCGGCCGCCGGGCCGTATGCCATGCAGGTGCGCGTGTAGGCGACGCCGTCGACCATGAACTCCACGCCCTTCAGCGTGGCGAACGGGCGCGGTTCCTCGCCCTTGGTCATGCCACGGTTGGTCTCGGTGAACGAGATCATCGCATCGAAGGGGTCGATGTCCTGGAGGACGAACTTCTTCTTCATCTGGACGACCTCGCCCTGCGGCGCGCTGTCCTGTGCCGCAGCCTTCGCCTTCTTGCTCGCGTCGATTGCCTTGAAACGTGCGACCTGGGCGCGGGTGTACTGACGTGCATTGCTCATCTGATTTTCCCTTCTCTTAGGAACTTATGCTTGACCCATCAGGGTCAGACCTGACCTCGGCGAGGTGATCCTCGCTGTGGCGTCGCAGGTGTTGTGCGCCGTGCAGATTGCTGGGCGACGTGATCGTCCCCCGGTCCCGCTTCGATATCTGGATGAACCGCCAAGTCCGCGTCGGCGATCCTCCGCGCGAACAGGAAGAAGCCGAAGAGGAAGGACATGCCGTCGAGGACGGCATGTGCCCGGAACAAGGGTAGCGGCAACTTGGCAGTGCCCTCCGGGATTGAAGGGAGGAGAATGCTCCTGCCGGCTTCTTCTCCGGGGCTCTCCTATTTTCGCATCGCTGGAACCGGGTCGAGCGAAGATGCCGCGCCCGCGTGTTTTCGAGGCTTCAGCCACGAAGAAAGCGGCCCGCCGCGGAGGCGGCGGGCAGGTCAAACGGTCAGCTTGTTCCCAGGATGGTAGGACGGGCCCCGGTGATCAGTTGGTAGCGAGCGTCTCGCGAATTGATCCAACACCATAGTCCGGGGTGACGCCGTAGGCGGCGAGAGCCTTCTGAAGGGCCCGAGTGGCCGGCCCGCCGATAGCGCTAAGGTATGCGTCGGCGTCGCCGAGCCGCGAAAGCACCTGATCTACAGCCTGGACCATTGCCAGCTCTCGCGGGTCAACGATCTTGGCCATTGCTTCCAGTGAGCGACGCTGGACCTCCTGGCGTTCGGCTAGCTCTGCTGCCAGCCGGGCTTCGTGTGCAGCCTGGTCGAAGACGTAGGGGCGAAAGATGCTGCCATATTCCATGTCGGTCGTCCTCGTTGAAAGGGCAAAGATGCCCTCAGGGTCATCCCTGCTGAGTGGGCGGCGTAGGTCACCGCCGTCGGAATTCAGATGAAGCTCGCGTGCGGATGCGCCTGTCCGTAGGTACGGCGCGTGTCCTTTCGGCTCAGGCCGCGGAGGGAGGCAAGCAGCCGGTCCACTGGCGCGCCGCGACGCCATTCCTTGAAGATCGTGACGGGACAGGTGTCCTTATGCGCCTCATAACGAAGCCAGTCGGCGAGGGGCTTCGGAAGACATCCCATGATCTTGTCCTCGAGCTCTTGCGTCGTTGCGACGGATTGCGCCGAAGGGCTGTTGTGTCCTTGCTCGATGTGAACTTGCTGCTGCATTTTCCACCTCCGGATGAGTTCGTTCATCACAGGCGAAGGAGATGCATCAGTGTAGGGACGAAGTACGGCTGACCTGCTGATCCAGCCAAGCGTACCCCTCTTCCCAGGGGAAGCGGTTCGACCGGTCCGGCATTACGACCTGCGCTAGCTTTGCGGGGCTGGTCGACCCGATGCGCTTCAGACGCGACACCGATCCGAATGCATGGGTGGCGAGCTTCTCGTCCGCCGGAAGTAGCCAGATGGGCACCCCGAAAGGGTTGCGGACGTCATCGGCGGGAAACTGACCGAAGGGGAGTTGCTCACCCGCGAGTTGGATCTCGATGAACATCTGGAGATAGTTGTACGTCGGCGGCGTACAATCTCCGATGAAGATCAGGTCGGTTCCGCCCTGTTCGGACATCCCAATGCTATAGACGAACCCTGGGCTGTCGCGGTCTGGAAGCACAGGCGCAAGCGTGACGCCGTGGCGCCGGATCGCCTCATCCTGGCGCTCTGTGTAGCCTCCAGGGTTGCCGCTGCACTGTTCAACACCGTCGGGGCAACACTCCTGGTCGTCGCCGTTGGCCACCACCATGCGCAAGATCTGGCTCACGAGATCGGCTACCGTTGTGGCGGCATCGAAGTCGACCACGACGCCCTCACCGAACCTCGAGGAGAACGCCTCCTTGAGCGTTGCGGTATCCTCATCGGCCAGCTTCAGAGCCGCTAGATGCGTGAGCAGACTGAGGTCGATGTCTTCGCCGCGTCCATCGATCTGGAACGAGATAAGGGCAAGTACCTGCTCGCTTACGCCGACTACCTGAATGCCTTGGGAAGCAGCCGCAAGGAGGGTCTCTGCGGAGAAGTCGCTATCGGGCTCATTCGCGCTCATGGCCTCCCGCACGACGGCAACGACCGCAAAGGCGATCGTATCGTCCGAAACGTCCGGGTTAGCGTGTGCGAGTTGCGCAGCAGCCTTGGCTACGATCCGCAAGCGGCTGGTCTCGTCCATCTTGATTTTTCCTTCCGCCGTTCTGCTTCGAGGCAGCGTACCCCTATTCGAAATCTGCGTAGTGGGGAGCGGGCAGATGACGCCAGGTAATATCGATGCCACCTGCTGCATGAGCTAACGGCACAGAGCGCGCACGAACTTCGATGATCGTCTTGCGCATACCGTCGACCCAGTCGTGCTCGATACCGGCTTGCGTCAGCGCGCCCTCGATTTCCTGGTGGAGGTCGGAACCACAGGTCATTTCTTTCCAGTCGGCCAGGATCCCCTCTGGACCCTTCAACCATGTTGAGGTCCAGGTCGAACCGCGCAGCGATGGCGCGGATCTCCGAGTACGTGCTCATGTCGGTATTACCTTGGCTGCCGGGCGGTGGCACGACGGATCCTGATGAGTATCGGCGGTCTTGAACTCTTCCTCGCCCGCCGGTCCCGATATCCCGAGGCGCGCGGCGGCCCGATGTGACTGGGCCGCGATCCGCGCAAATGCTTCGGCCTTGGTCTCTGTCGCACGTGAATTGACCCGCGGACTGGCTCCGACGGAGTGCTTCGGTAGAACCTTCTTCCGGGACTTGAGAGGGTTCACGCGCTGAACCTCACGGAAGAAGGCATCGCTGCCTTCTTCCAGCCCGAGTTTGTGCAGGCGAACCTTCTCCTTGACCGAAAGGGTTCCGACCAGAACATTGCACTTGGAATGAGACGCGCGGATGTTCGCGAAGACGTCCGGGCCGCCGTGATGCTTCGCCTTCAGATGCTCTGCGGTGCAGTCGTCCAGGAGGCGCAGATGGCAATAGTAGCAGCGACCATTCTGGTCTTTGCGCCTCTGCTCTCTGTAGCGAATTACGTCGGCGTGCACCACGGGAGACTCCGTAAATAGAGGGCCTTCTTGCACTCTCAGAGGCGAGGATGCAGCGTGGCACTGTTCGGTGAGGCAGAATCCGTTATCTGGACCCTTCGGCCATGTTGAAGCCCAGGTCGAACCGCTCAGCGACGGCGCGATCTTAAGGCGAGGTTGCGGACGAACTTTTCACGCTAGTCCCGGATAGGAAGAAGCCCGGCCGACAAGGTCGACCGGGCGAGTCTTCTGGGTGCGGAGGTTTACATGCCCCGCTGGGACATGGCAGCCATTGCCGCGCCGGCGACAGCGGTGCTGGGCGCTGCCTTCTGGCCGGCGTCCATCGCCTCGTCGTGGGCCCGTGCGAGCGATTCCATGTCGCGAGCAGCGGCGGGCTCAAGGCCGAGATCGCTGTAGCGGCTCCGCAGCAGAGCGTCACCGGCCCGCCCGGCTGCTTCGACGGACGTGGCCAGAGCGTCGAAATCTCCGCTGTTCGACCGACCGATGTCGTCAAGCATGCCCAGTGTGGCCTCGGCCGCGTCAAGGACGCGTCCGCCGTTTTGAACCGTCGGAGCGCGCGTGCGGGCATTAAGTGCGTCAACGAGTTCGGTAATCTCCGACCGCTCGCGTCCGTCCTCGTGAGAGCCACCCCCGAGCTGTACCAAGTCCTTTAGCAATGCTGCGGAGTCACGGACGACCTCGCCGATCCGCTTCTCGAAGACAGCCGTGTCGATCGCGCGGTTCGCGATGGCGAGCTCGTCATCGGCCGGCCGCCCGTAGGTCATCGGCATTGCGACGATGTTGACCGGTCCTGTCTGGTCATCAAAGCTTGTGGCGTTGCGATGGTAGAGGTCGACCTGGAAGGCGCCTTCCTCCAATTCCTTGCGTAGGCCGTCCAGCCCCTCGGGGTGGATCTCGTCGGCAAGCTTACCGGTGAGGCCGACGATCTCGCGCGCGGGCCCCTCCACAGCGATCAACTTGCCTTCCTTGGTCTCCATCGGGACCGCCCACATCTCGCCATCACGCATGGCGATTACGCCGTGCATGCCGGCCTCGCCCAGCTCGTGCTGAAAGGCTTTGGCATTGAAGCGACCCTCGACGCCCTCGAATTCGTAGGTGGGGAGAACATATGCGCCTTCACCCTTCATCACCGTCTTCGAGACGGTCAGGACATCTGTACCCAGGTCGTCGACGAGTGCCTGCGTGTTCACGCCTTCGATACGGGCGCGCGGGTCCACCCGGAGCTTGTCACCGGGGAGGGCGTAATGCTTCACGAAAGTTGCCTCGTGGACGCTCGTGTCGTCCCCTTCGTACGTGATTGGGCTGTCAGCCATCGATTTTCCCTCCGAAAGGCGAATTGTCGATTATCGGATAGGACGCGTCAACAACGGAGTGCTGCCCCACACATCAGCGATGTGGCCCCATCACGTCGATCACCCGACGGAAGATCACTGCGCCATCGCCGGGGGGCGTGACCGGTGGATTGGTCGGGGTAGTGCAGGCTCTGGTCTCGCTGGTGGCGGGCACAGTGGAGCAGTTGAAGTCCGCCACCGCCGTGCCATCCGAACGACGGCACTCCGCTGTCACGGGCCGACTCTGTGTGTCATTCACGCAGGCAGTCCACTGGCCAAACCAAGTGAGTACCCAACTGTACTCGCACGCGCTGGTATCGGAGATTGTCTCCGACGCGACCGGCTGGTCGTCGGCGTCGCATAGCGTTATCGGTGCGGTCGCGCCGTCCGAGCGCAAACAGGTGATAGCGCGAGTGCGAGTCGTCTGGCCGCACGCGGAGGGCGTGTTCCATGTGCCGGCATGCCATGCGTACGTGCAGGCGGAATAGTCCGTCGAGGGCTGCGTTAAAGGCTCAGAGGTGCCGCAGAAAGCTTCATCAGCTGGGGCACCATCCTGACGGAAGCACTCGGCGGTACGGGTCTTTGAGCTCGCCCCGCATGCCGGGGTGGTTGGGCCATACTGGCCGTAGCTCCACGAGTAGGAGCAGGTCGAAAAATCTGCAACCGTCTCGGTGGCCTCGGGTCGAGTTCCGGTACAGAGGGAGTCTGCGACCTCGTCACCGTTCGAGCGGCGGCAAACAACTGCGCGCGTCCGCGTGGAACTGCCGCATGTCTTGGACGGCGAACTCCATGAGTGAGCTTCCCAGGCGTAGCCGCAGGCGGCATAACTGGTGCCCGCGCGTTGATCCGCCGGCCGACCTTCGGGCGGGCAGAACGAGTCCGCGGCGCCTTGGCCGTCGGACCGCTCGCAGGTCACGCTGCGCGTCTCCACGGTTGGTCCGCACGCGGGCACGAGGCCGGTCCAAGCCCCTGCATTCCATGAATAGGAGCACCCCAGGGTCTGGTAGGTAGACTGGCTATTCGAGGGCTTCGCGCCGGACGACGAGCAGTAGCTGTCCCCAACGGTCATGAGGTCAGACCGTGAGCAGCTGACGTCACGGTTCTGGGTAGCTTCTCCGCAGGTGGTCGACGGAGCTGACCACGGGTCAGCCGTCCACGAATAGGAACATGTTGAATAGCTGGTCGTGGGCGCTTCGGATGGCGGCTTGGATGCCTGATCGCAAAGCAACGGATCGACCGACTGATCGTCGGATCGGGTGCAGGTAACAGGACGGGACATCGTCGTCGCGCCACAGGCGGGAACCGGGCTTCCGTAGCTGCCCGTCGTCCAGGAATAGCCGCAGCCGGATGTCTCGTAGGATGCTTCCGACGTGGCAGGCTTGCTCGCCGCCGAACACAAGCTGTCGGATAGCGTCGTGCCCTCGTCGGGGCTGACGCAACTTACGTGCCGGGTCCGGGTTGCCGAGCCGCAGCTGGTCGACCAAGCGCTCCAATTGCCGCTGCTCCATGCGGGTGGCGCTGCCCGATCCGCGGTTCCGCGGATGCCGGAAACAATAAACGCAGCAGGTGCGCCATAGTCTTCGACCATGAAGGTAATCGTGTTTAGGCCGGACTTGAAACCGGATGTGATGCTGAATGCTGTGGGGGAAGAGAACCCGTCTGAGTTGGTCGAGAAGGGCTGGCCGTTGATATATCCGACGCCGTAGTTGTCTACACCCCACGAACCCGTAATCTGTGCCGTCGCGGGATTGAATCCAGTGAGGTCGAAGGTCAGCGTGTAATAGGTTCTCGCCTGGCCGTCGACGATCGGCGCCGTGTAATGGCCTCCGGGAAGTTCGCCGACCCATAGGGAATCGTCGCTCTGATAATATGCTGGGTGGGTGAACACGACGGCGGGGCGGCCGTTCACTTGGTAGTGCGCGTCGAGATCGCCGTCGCCACCGAGCCTCTGACCGTTCGAGTTCAGACCTGTGCCGTAGAGACCGGGAATGGGGTCGGCCCATGCGGCGCTCGACATGAGAAGTGCACATAGCCCGAGCGCCGCACGTCGTGCAGTACGATTGAACCTCATAACGAAGACCCCGAAAGTTAGTTGTTCCATCCGTAAACCAGGCATCAGCAACCCGCAAGGCCCGGTGTTTTAAGGATATCGTTTGGGTTCTTCGTACATTCTTGGCCCCTACATTAGGCAGGAGACTTTTTGATGTCACACAGGCTCGGAGACTTGGGCCATCGATGAAGAAGCTCTTGAGACAGCGAAATATTCGCCGGCGCCTGCTCTGGCCTCCGGCGAATTCTAGAATGTCTCGAATGGGATCGTGAGCGAGCCGTCATCGAGGTCGATCTCGAGGAGATCGACGGACAACAGGCCGTTATGTTCGCGGAAGGTGGCGCCCAGGCGCTCGGGGGACCAGCTGTTTACGTATCCGCGCAGGAGACGGCCGTCCACCCAAACCATCGGAAACCATTCGCCCAAGCCTTCACTGAAGAAGGCGCCGACTATTGATCCTGCAGGGGCAGCGCAGGTCCGGCCAAGCGCATCAAGTAGCACTGTCTCCCGGCTGGCTTCTTCGGACTCAGCCGGAGATGAGGCGTGCCCTGCCCGGCTGGGATTGAGGAGATCTGCAGCGAAGGTGAAAACGCCGTCGTCCCACGACCAGAAGGTCTCACCGCCAGGATGGCCATCTGGCACAAGATGCCGCACAGTGATGCCTGGCGCGACGTTACCGACCTCGAACATCGGATCATCGAACGGGCGGGCGTCGTAGAGGGGCAGGGTCGCGCACGGTGCTAGGGCATTCGCACAGGCGACCTCGTCTCCCCGAGAAGGCCAGCGCAAGCGGTACGTGGTTTGGGTGCTCATGGGCCAGTCCTGATTGAAAGAGATCATACTCAGCGCTGGACGCGCTCGACCGTCTCGCCTCGAGCTTCGATCGCCGGAATGCGGCTTGGGTTTACCACGACGTTGCCCTCGTCATCATGCGCGAACCATCCGTCGCCGTCGCTGGCCTTGCAGAGTAGGCATTCGCTCCATGAGAGCCCGTCAATGTAAACCTTGTGCGCGCGGACGTTGATTCTCCACTCGCGGACAGGAAGGGTGTTGTCGACCACCTCCGTGGCACCACAGACTGGGCAGTCGCAGCCGTCCACAAGGACGATCTTGGGCGCACTTTCTTCCATGTCTTTTCCTATCGTGAGGGAACTTCCCATTGTGCCTGCTAAGCTCTCGTACCCTGTCCCGAGCGCGGTGAAGCAGAAGGGAGGCTGAAATCGTGATCCGGCCGGCTTCAGTCCAGCAGATTGAGATGTTGATCCAGCCGCACCATGCGCGTCAGGCCGTCCCGACGCTCTCCATCGCAGAAGAGATCCTCAAGAAGGGCGTCCTGACGCGCGACTTCTGCCGAGCTCGCCCCGTCGATGTGGAGGCGCCAACCTTCTCCCAGAGGGGTGTCGTCGCCATATACGCGGGACAGACGCTGAACGTCGCCAGGGCCGAATGCCTCCGCGAGGAACGCGGTCACGCTGTCCCGTACGAACTCGATCGGGAGTTCGCCGGACTTCAGGACGTCGACGAGGCCGGTTAGCTGCTGGAAGACTTCGTCCACCGGCTGCCCGGCCTTGGCCGTGGCTCGCGCGCGGTGCGAATGCCGATGCCATTTGGATACGTGCAGGTTGAGGTGGAAATCGGCCATCTGTGGTTCCTTTCTGTGGGTTCCGGCCGCGAGGGCCGGTGCAAGAACGAAGAAGGGCGCCCAGACAATGTCTGCGCGCCCCTCTACGGCTAGGTCAATGGCGAGCTATGCGGCGAGTGCCGTATCTCCCTGCTGGTGATCGTAAGCGTCCGGATTGCGGAGCGCTAAGTCTGGGATCGATCCCTTTTCGACCGCTCCATGGGAGGCGTCGGCGCTATAGCGGCGGGAAAGGCCGCGCAGACTGGCGGTTGCCAGCTGGTGCACGTCGTCTCGCGTCTGGTCGAGCCGTAGGGCGGCCACATACAGGCCGAGGTCGTCGCTGAGGGCCTTCAGGGCCACGTAATCGTCGCCGAGCATCCATCGGCGAAGGCCCGGGATCGTCGGGTGATCGGTGGTCAGCATCGCGTCAGCCACCGAATGAGCTGCCGCCAGAGTCTCAAGGGAGAGCCGGCTGGACGTTTCTACGATCTTGCTCATTTTCCGCTCCATGGAGTTCACCTGTCCCGAGAACAGGCCAACCACTCCGTCACGGGTCGTTTTAGGATGGTTCCTACTCCCCGTCCAGAACCCTCGGCGATTGCGTGTTTTCCTTGCCTACGACAAAAAACGCGAGCCCTTCCAACGGCTGCCGGCTGGATCGCTCGACGCCTTGCCCCACCCGCAGACGGCGAGTTCGTCCGAGAAGATGCGTAGTTGGGCCGGGGAGGGCGCTCGGCATCATGAGGCAAGGCGACCGCCGCCATGACGCTCATAGCGGCGGTTCAGAGGCCCAGAGCGTCTGCGTCCGCTGAACGGGTCACTGGGTAGCCGGAGTCTTCTCCGGCACACCTGCGATCAGGCGATTGAGGTATGCTGCGACGTGCTGGTTTGTCAGGCTTGGGAGTCCAGGGCCTTCCCATTCGAAGAAGCCCTTGGCTGCACAGCCATAGCCGTGCTCCGCTTTGGCCTTGAGCATCTCCTGATCGACCGAGGAACCACTCGCGACGATAGCCGCCACTTTCAGGTCGGCCCACTCATCAACAGTCATATCGTGAAGATGGTAGATGCGAGCGACGTGGGCGACATCCTCCGGGCTGCGGAGCTCGACCAGCCAGGGGGCGGGCTTCCATTGCCACAATCCTCGCGGCCCCTCGACGCTGTGACAGCCTTCCCGGACGGGAGGGCTCCAGTTCCGAGGAAGCACCCCCTGCGGGAACCCACTGATGTCTGTGTAGCCGAGCAGGGTGCGGTTGATATACTCGACGACCTGCGAGGGCGTGATACCGAAATACTTCTTGCGAAAGCCCCGCTCGACCTCATCCCAGCCGACCCCATTGAACGTGGGGAGATCGACTTTGAAGCGGCCTCCGCGGGGCGTTGCGATCGAGATCTCGCGACCGAAACGCCAGCCCCAGGTCTCGCCCCGGATGATAAGGCGGCGCATGCCTCGTGGCACTTCAGGATGGCTTTGCGTAGACATAGAGCTTCCCTGTGCGAGTGAGGTGGATGACACGAAGCCAACCAAGACGGCCGGGAACGTTGAATTTGATCGCAGAGGCGCGGAGGCGCCCTGCTTGAGCCCACGCCGTGGGTGAGAAGGGAACGGCTGAGATGAGGCAGCCGCCGGCGTGGACTCAAGGAGGGCGCCGTCCCTAGGGGACGGCGCTTCGAGCGGTATGGGGCGGGCCTACCTGGGCGTGCGGTCCTTATGAAAACCGCATCAAAGGCTAGAGAGGTCGCAGGTCACGAAGCCGTCCGGAGCCGTGAACGCATCCTCCGAGAGGATGACTGCGATCCCGGATCCACCGTAGAAGCGACGGAAGTTCCCAATCCTCGCGTCGTCTGCCATGTCGTCGCTCCAGCCGCGCAGAACAAACATGTAGGTCAGGTCGGACGCGTCGGCGTGGCGGGCCAGTCGGCGCAGAGGGCTGTCGAAAACCTCGAGGTCGGCGAGGTTCGTACGATCAGAGTCGATGATCTCGATGCGATAGTCGAGTTCCTCAGCGATGCCGCGCAGCACATTGGTGCTGTCCTCCGGCCGCCCGATAATGAAGATGCCGGTCTCGGTGTCGAGTAGCACGCCTTCCTTCTCCTGCTGATGCAGGGCGGCCTGATGGAGTGCGTTCATGATGCGAATAGTTGCGGGGATCGTGGTCATGGTGTTCCCAAGGTCAGAGTGAAGAGGAGAGGGAGATGGCTACAAGGCCCCAGACGATTTTGCACCCATAGTGCAGGAACTGGTCGGCCCCGTAGCTGAACTTTCCGGCAGACTTCGCATCGTGGATCATGAAGTGGGCTACGAGTTCCGCCAAGCCCAGCCATGCATATCCAGTCGCCAGCCCGACGAATAGGCCGTGGATTGCGGCGTGCGCAAAAAGCACCGGAAACCAATGCACGTTCTTCTGGTTGCCGTGCTCGTCGACTGCATGCCTATCTTTGCCAAAAGCCATGTAGGCTGTTTGCAACCCGTAGTCTCCAAGAGCGTGGCCCCCGAGAAGTGCGAGGAACATCATCGCGGGATCGCTTGCGAGGCCGACAGGCATACTGACTTTCCTTGTTGTGCGGCAGAACGCGTTCCGGTGTGCGGATAAGGGCCGAGATCGCAGTTCAGCGCTGCCTGATTGCCCAGACGGTGAGGGAGCCAACTGCAGCGGTGACCTCGGTCAGGCTTTGCAGCATACAAGTCATCGCCGCCTTCATAGCTTCCGGGTCCGTTGCGTCCACGCCCTTAAGATCCCGGGACATTTGGCGAAGTTTTACATTCTGTGCATGCAGGCGTCGCTGAATGTACGTGGGATGTTCAGGCAGAAACATTTCGAACTCCTATTGTGCGAGCGGATGGCCGGCGATGATGGAAAGGAGGCGACGGGCGCTCTCGTCGTCTCCCTCATCCAAGGCCGAGAGTGCCGCATGCGCCTGGTTGGAGATGGTCAACCGGGGCGCCTGAAAGGGAGCATCATCTCGATCGGCATGAGCCAGATCGATGTGGGTCCCCGTACCGGCGAGGCGCCTCGCACGACCGACATCTCGAGGATTCAGGCCGAACTCCATGTCGGTATGGATGAGGCGGTGCAACTGCTCGGCAGTAAAGTCGCAGCGTTCGTCGTCGAGGATCCCGTATGGGCGGTGTCCATTGCGGCTAAGCCAGTCCGCGATCTCACGAGAACGTGAGGAGAGATCGCCAGTCCGCCAATCAGGGTGCAAGCGGCTGGTCAGGTCGTAGCGGGCCAGCATGTCGAGACAATTGTTCGGCGTCCCCATGTCGGCACGGCCGCGGCGCGTAGACGACACCACCATCAGCGCGTCCGTATCCCGTAGGATGCGCCCCAGCAGTCCAAACGCGACCGGGTCGTCAAAACGTCCGAGCGCCATGTTGGCCCGGGTGGTGCAGATCACTCCGTCGAAATCGACGAACCAAACGAAGGCACTATCGGGATTCATCATTTTCCCCTCCCGTTTACAGTGTCTTAGCGGTCCTCAGGCGTAGATCTCTGCGATCCTTGCGAAGGCTTCATCAAGGTTGAGGCGATCTTTGGAGTCGATCGGACACCAGATGGCATCCTCGCGCGGGCGCTGAACCAAACGATGCCGGACGTGCGAGTTAAACTCGATGAGCATCCCCGGGGTGAGAACGACGGGGGCATGCTGACGGACGTGGAGTGTGGCAGCGCTAGGCGCTGCCAGGATCAACAGGTAGCTCCACGGGGGGAAGTCATCGTCGATGTGCTCAGCGATGCGGCCATGAGCAGCGAGCAACTGCTTTGGTCCGTGCTGAATCACCTGTATCGTGCCGCTCTCCCAGGTTGAGCGGTCGCAGGTTGCTACCTCGTGTCCCAGCGCAGATATCCAGGGTGCGTCGCAGATGGTTGAGCGTAAGGGCTGCAGCGCCGCGGGCGCGCCGTTATGTCTTGCCATCAGAAGAGGTCCGGTCGGACTGGCGCCGGTGGCTCGACCAAGTGCCATATCTGGACCCCGGAGAACTCTGGATGCTCCCCGCCGTCGACTGCAGGCTGGACGATCTTGCCCGCATCCCAGAGCCGACCCGCAACCTGAGCGAAACGCTCCTTCTGGGTGCTATCGCTGGGAGTGACGTAGGCGATCACTTCTTCCCTCGTCGAGAAGGATGTGCGGGAGATGATCTTCTCGACGCGATCGATTGAGTGATTACGATCAACGATGTCCCGCACGCACCCGCGAAGGCTGGTGCCTATACTGTTGCGCTGACGCATGCCGAACTGCCGTGCCATGTAGTGTCACCTGCTACCTTTCAGGACAAAGTGCGGTCCAGGAGACCCGGGGCAGCGCGAGACGCGTTCCCGACGCTTCCATCCGTACCTGGCTCGCCGCTATCGTCGTCCAGTTCATTGATACCGCATTCCTTGCACCCGTCCCACAGGGAGAGGGTGCCGCCCTTTTCATAGGGCTCCCAATCTCCGCGACGGAGCAGGCGGCAGTAGCCGTTCCGTTGCGCCGGCTTGTCTTTGCGAAGCTTGTAGTACGGGCACGGAAGATTGCGACCTGGGATGAATGGCTCGCCCGTTGCCGCGCGCTCAGCATCCCCTGCCTGATCCGGCACGCGGGAATAGCAGTAGCTTCCGACCGGCACGACTGTCGCGGCGACTGCTCTGCGGCGGTCAAAGCGGCTCTGGCGCTCGCGAACGATGCGTTCGCGGCGTTGCTCGCGACTTTCGCGGATCATCTCTTTTCCTTTCACTGCGCGGGTCACTCGGTGGCGTGGACGGATGCGTCTTTTCAGCGAATTGCGGTCGAGCCGATCGAATGTTCGGAGCCTAGAGCCTTCCAAGCATGTCGATCGCCAGGTCCGGATCTCCCCAGATCGACCTTAAGTGGTCCCGGGACCATGCCCACGCCTTCTCCGTCTCGTCCCGCAGATACTTGTGCATCACGTTCTTCAGCCCGTTGAAGCCGAACACGATTTCCCAAAGGGCTTGGCTGTCTGCGGACTTGCGCGCATCGCGGAGGCGCTGCGTCGCGTCTTCTTTCCGCGCCTGATCGAGACCGATTTGGTAGCCGAACGGGTCGACCATGAACAGGAGGTCAAACACCTGCTGGAAAGCATCGGTCATGGCGATGCGATCCGGAGTGGGACCGAGCGCCACCAGGGTAGTGGAGATCTTCTCGAACTGGGCGTAGATGGCGGCGCCGAGAGGGGCGAGGCTGCCAGGGTCCACGGTGAAATCGCCGTTTCGCTCCACCATGTCGCGCGAGCCCAGCGCCTTTCCCCGCAGGTCGTTGGCTCCTATCACGATGCCATCACGGCCGCCGTACGAGAGCCACTTGCGAAGCGCGACCGTCATGTCGGCCACGTCTTTCGGCCCGTAGACGTAGTTCGTGCCATGTGACCACACTGGTACATAGTCTCGGGGGTTGATCGGGAGCCCCGGTGCACGCTTGCCGCGCCTCCGGGTGCCCGCGCCGTAGTTCATGTACTCGCCCGTGGAGAAGTCATGGAGCAAGTCATAGCCACGATGGTGCTCGTCCCCTCGCGCGATAGGAATGATCGTATCGTCGACGAGGGAGACCATGACGTAGCCGACGTCCTGCATCGTCCGGGTCTCTTCCGCGGGACAGTCATTGCCGACGTAGCACCAAGCCTTCCACCTCCGGACGTTCGCCAGAGAGCCGGGCATCTCGTATTTTGACGCATCCAAGGCTGGATGGAGCCGAAACCCGTAGCGGGTCGCGGCGGCAGGCGGGAGTGCCGGCGTGGGTAGCGGGAGCTCGAGCGTCTTCATCGTGGATTCCTTTTCAGCCGGCACCGCATCAGGAGCGTACACCGGGCCCATCGGTGAGCAGACAGGAGTGGTCCGGTTGGCCCCCGGCAGGTTCGCGGCGCAGACTCCGTGTGCGAAGCCGCCGTTGGACCGAGGGGGCGAGGGCGGCAGCGTAAGCGAGGGCGGGCTGGACCATAGGAATGAGGCTTACCAGCGGGTCGGCCATGCACATGGTCAGCCAGCGAGGCTGATCTGGCCTGCGACCCAATCCCAGTAGCCGAGGCGAGTGTCGCAGTTCGAGACCTCGTACTGCCAGTCGGAAACCGCATAATCGGGGTGCTGGCCCCAGACCCCGCTGTGCTGTTCGCTCAGCGGCGGGCCGACTTCCGCACCGTCGACAGCAACCGCGACCGTGAATTCCCCGACATCGGTCTTGACCTTCAGCGAACCCTGATCGGGACGGCCGGCGACAAAGTCGACGGCCTCGATCAGTACGAGGGCGTCGCGGACTATGCAGGCTGCAACTTCAACGGTGAGGGCGCTCGTTTCCACCGGAAGCTGATCCGGAAATCTGAGAAGGCGTCATCGTTTTCCTTTCGAACTCACAATCAAGAGAATTTGTCTGACGCGAAATTGCCTGACGGTGGCGCGCCAGCCTGCAGGTCGTGGCGCCCCTTAAACCTGCCGCTTTTCAATGCGGAGGGCACAAAAATGCCCTCCCCGACCGAAGTCCGGGGAGGGCTTAACTCGCCGGGGATCATCACGGCGGAAGGTAGGAGGCGACTTCAGGACTTGATCCGGTGCGGCCGTAAAGCCAGTGCCCTCAGCCGCCGGCAGCGAGCTTGTTCGGGATCACCTCAGCGGTTCGCCAGTTGTGCACGACACCAAGCTTATTGTGATTGGCGCGAACGTATTTGCCCACAGCGCGGGGATACTCCCCGTAAGCGAAGGAGCGGGCGACGCGAAGCACGTAGCCCTCCCAATTCGCTGTATCGGGCAGCGAGAGCTGGCGGACGAGCTTCTCGTCGAAGACACCGCGCCACAGGACGTCGACGGGATTGATCTCGAGGAGGTCGAACCATTCGACCGTGTCGTCCCATGAAAGACACACGTTGCGCTCGTTCCAGATCTGGAAGCCGAGAAAATAGCTCGGCAAGCTGTCGTAGGCGATCGAGTGCTTCGCGTAGAGATCCTCACCGCAAACGCGCCATCCTTCAGGGATGTTGAAGGCGAACCGCGACGCTTCGGCTTTCACCATCGCCTGGCTGTGGTGCGGACGCCCATCGGGCGAGCGGGCATGCAGTCGGCCATCCGGATAGATGGTGGTGTTGCGGCCATCCCACTTCGTGGTGATGACGACCTCTTCCCCGATCAGATGATCCATCGTCGGCATCATCTTGTCGTCGTCGTTCATGCCCGGCGACCAGGGCAGGTGGTATGTGCGGGGGAAGCGGATGAGGTCGGTGTAGAGGTTGAGGACCTTACCTTGGGCGAGAACCTTCTGAACGGACTCGTCGAAGAAGAGCTCGCCGCGGATCCGCTGTCCGTTTGCGAGGATAGGATCGCCCCACTTGGTATAGGGCTGATCCGCGTAGAGGTGCTCGGGGAGAACCACGCGCTTGATGCCGCAGGCTTCCCGTACCTCTTCGCACGAGACCACGGTCTGCTCGCAGCGCAGATGGCACGGCTCACAGACGCTCGATCCGTTATCGATGAAGTACCCGCCCTTCTCGTGCGCAGCCTGAAAGAGACGACGTTCGACGATGTGGTGGGCGTCGTCCGCCGGTGCTCCGCACAGGACACACTTGTGGTTGTCGCGCGCGAAAACCGCTTCGCGAAATGCATCGCGGCTTAGTAGGAGCGTCGGCTTCATGTGATGCACTCTCGTTTCCGGTGGCAGTTCAGGGATGATCGCGCTGTGTCCAGGCGTCCGGACCTGCCTCAAGGGCGGCCTGAGCTGCGGACTGCTCGGGCCAGTATTCAGCGGACTCACGGCTGACCGGGCCCATTCCGTTTGCAGTGCCGATGTAGAAGCCGGCTCGCGATTGAAGGACCCTGAGGGGCAAGCTTACGCCGAGGTGCTCAAGCGCAAGCGCACCCGTGGAGTGGGTTTAGGCAGACATCATTTTCCCTTTCCGATTGCCAGCATTGAAGCCTCAAATGGGCACCACAACGGGCTCGGAAGCCGAGATCAGGAACTGCTCAGGCGAGAACGCTACATGTGGAGTGGCCCCCGGACCGAGGTCCGGGGGGTACGCGTTCAGAAGCGCTGGTTCCAGCCGACAAGGGCGCTGGTGGCTCGTTCGGTCACATCCTGCATCATGCCGATGCGGAAGGAAGAGCGAGCACCGCCGGTGGAATAGCCTGCCGTCAGCTGCAGACGGCGCTGGCCGGCAAGGCTGGCCTTGGTGGTGCTGTAGACCAGCGAGCGGCTGGCGAGGTCGTAGCCGGTGCCGTACGTCAGCTTGGCGGACCCGGACTCGATCGCCAGCGGCTGAGCGACGCCGAGCGAGACCGCGCCGCCGAGCATCTGGCCGGTTGCCTGGAAGCCCAGACGCGAGCCGAGGATACCGGTCGAACCGGTGACCAGGGAGGCGCTGTCGACCTTCAGGCGGGTGACGCCGAGCGAGCCGTAGCCCTCGAGGCTCCAGCCGTCGGCGATACCGAAGCTGTGGTGGGCTTCGAGCATGACGGTGCGCGCGCCTCGGCCGAGGCGCAAGGCGCCTTCGCCGGTGGGCATGCCCATCACCGAGCCGTTCTCCTCGATGTAGGAGACGCGGACATCGGTGCCGCGCGCGGACCAACCGACCGTCACCGCGTTCGCCGAGTTGCCGTAGGAGCGGCCGGTCGACATCGTGAAGCCGATCTTGCCGCCTGCCAGGTAGCGGTCGTAGCCGAAGCTGGTGTCCGCCTGCGGCACATAGGCCAGCACGCCATCTGCGAACGGCGCCAGGCCCATGACGTCCGACTGCAGCGAATCTGCTGCATTCCAGGAGCCGCGGAAGCCGTCCTGACCGTTCACGTAGCCGAAGCTGCCGGCCATCGCCTCGGTGCGGACCTGATCGGCACCAGGACCGAACCGGTAGCTGGCGTAGCCGAAGCTGCCGGAGAAGCCACCGAACGCCAGGCTGGCGTGGTTGCTCATCTGGCGGACCCGGCGCTCGATGCGGCGATCCGCAGCCAGCTGGGGCTTCATGACCATGTCGGCGATCGAACCGGTGTAGTCGCGGCCGAACTCGTCGAGCACCGTGACATCGGAAAGAGCGGTCTTGATCGAAGCCGCGCTCATCGCGCTGGGGACAGCCATGACCGACGTCTTGATGGACGTCTTGGTCGATCCATTCGACAGCGTCGGATTGACCGGCGCGAGGGCAGCCTCGAAGTCCACCAGGCCGCGGCCGTAGATCGGGTCAGTGCCCGGCTCGCCGAGATCCTTGGCAGTGGAGAGAATGACGTCTCCTGCCTGCTGGCCGCTGAGCTGCGGCCATTTCGAGAGGATGTCTGCGGCGAGCGCTGCTACGACCGGAGCTGCGGAGCTCGTACCGGAGAACACACCGACCGAGCCGTCCACCATCGTGGTCACGTTCGCGGCTACGGCGGTGACGGTGCGATCCATCATGGAACCCGCCCTGTTCGAGTACTCCTCGACGCCATAAAACTGGATCGCGGGCATGAGGCCGACGACAAAGAGGAAGGCATCGCGATTCTCTTCGGTGACCCAGTCCGCGTTCACGGGATTGGCACCAGCGTGATTACCCGCCGAATTCACGAGCAGACCGCCGGACTTAGCAAGAAGAGTCGTCGCCTCAGTGAAGTTGGAGCCGCCCCCCGAGAGCGACATGTTGATGACCTTGATCCCGTTACCGGCTGCGTAGCGGATGGCCTCATCTACGTGCATCAGGGGGTCGCTCTGGCTCTTCTCGTCCCAGTCTGCAACGCGCAGTGCAACTATCGTGGCGTTCGGTGCAAAGCCAACGGTCCCGGAGCCGTTTGCGGCAGCGGCGATGATGTTGGCTACCGGAGTGCCGTGATCGGAGTTTGAGCTACCGATCTCGTCGCGCTTCGTGCGCGTGCCGTCGGCGGCAATGATATAACCGAAGTCCTTCGACAGCGGGTCGATGCGGCCGTCGAGCTCGCCGTTCACGTTCACGACGCCGTCGTCGATCACACCGACCTTGACGCCCTGGCCGGTAAACTTGTGGTCGAGCGCGTAGAGCCCGTTCATGAACTCGCTCGATCCATAGTTGCGACGAAACTCGGGTGTGTCGTTTGCCGAGCGAACCGGCTGCTTGCTGGACGGGGTGATGACGTAGCCTGGAGGCGGCGGCAGCGGAGCCGAGTAGACCGGCTCGGTCGGCGTGGGAGCCGGGATTGGTTCCGGTGCCGGCGCGGGGGTCGGCGTCGGAGCGGGCGTGGGCGTCGGAGCCGGCGTAGGGGTTGGCGTCGGCGAGGGGGTCGGTGTCGGTGTCGGTGTCGGAGTGACCGGGGCGCCCGTGGCCGGCGGTGCGGTATTGCCGGGCGAGTTAACGCCGCCGCTGGATCCTCCGCAAGCGGAGAGAGTCGCAAGCGCGATCAGGCTGGCCGACGTCACGAGAATCTTCTTCATCTTAATTTTCCCATCACAAAGATGCTACGTCTTTGCTGACGCAGTCATCTCTCTGGTCTTCGTGCTGAGCCGTCACGTCGGCGCTCCAGGCCTATAGGGGCCTGAAGGTAAAGGTTTAGTTCTTCGATGGCCCGTGAAGGCAGGTCGAGAGGAGCACTTCGGTTGGGTCGAGTAGACTTTCAGGATGCGGCCCGTCAACGGGCCATTCGTAGGCGTCTCTCGTCCCGTGACGGTGGAGTTCGATATGCAACATCGACATCGGCCTTGGGGGAGATTTTTCCTTGATGAGGACGCGCCGGACAAGGCCGACGCGTGTCCCAACCGGAACCTGATCCCCTAGTGCGACAGCGACGGGATCGATCTCACCGTAAACGACAGTCCCGCTGCGCCCCTCAACGAGGACCGCCCACGTATCATTCCAGAATGGCGTAGGCGGGACAGCAATGCTGCCCGTGAAGGGGAGGATTGCTACTACTGTCCCCGCCTCGACTGTGGAGACAGGGGTTCCATCCGGAACATAGATGTCCACGCCTTCGTGGATGTGGTGGCGTCTGCGAAAACCGAAAGCGCCCGGATGAGCATTTCCCAGTGGGATACCGGTGGTGCCTTCCGGCATGTCTCGGAAGCCCTCTGACTCGCGGCTGGGTACGAGCTTCAGAGGTACCGGATTTGCCCACGTGGCGGTGTCTGGATGGGTAGGAAAGACGGACGCAGTCCCATCCGCACACCAACCAGGATGATGTGTGTCCAGCCATTCGACCGCTGCGACCCTGCTTGGGAGCACGTGCTGAACGCCGCATTTCGAACCCGCAGTATGGCACGTGATCAGCATTGAGCCCGGGGCTGGTTCGGAGAGCACCTCGACCTCCTGCCTCAAGGAGGCAGTCTCGACCACAAGACTGCTGGCGCCCTCAGGTCCGGAAGTCTCGATCATCAGCGAGCCTGGAACACCGCCTTGCCGCGCGAGCCGCCCGACCAGGAGGCCCTGGATAGCACCACTTCCTGTGGCGATCCGTATCACTGATCCAAGTGGGACATGCCCGAACATCTTCAAATTCCTAGATCGGGAGAATACGCCTCAGGTAAAATATAGACGTCTTCGAAGAACTCCCGGCGCTGCGCGGCCCGCTTGGCGCCGCGCGTGGCGGCCCGTTGCGCGGCAAGTTCCGACTTGAACGTTTTGGTGAACGTGCGGTTGAAGTCGCGCAGCCGGTCAAAAGCGGCGACGTGGCACGCTTTGGCGCGGCGATAGGTTTCCTCCGCTTTGACGTCGTCGGGAGTTAGTCCCATTGCGCCAGAACCGATGCCCGGGACGGCACCAAGCGCGGCGGCGGCGGTACGCTCGCGTGCCTCCAGCCAGTCGCGCGCAAAGCACGCGCGGCCAAACTCGGTGCTTACATCATGGGCGGTTTCGGCAGGCTTACATTCCGGGCCGAATAGGTGGCCCCGCGGGTTGCCCTTGTTCTGGCGGACGTGCCACGCTGGCGGCGCGAGCAAGTCACACAGAACGCCTAGATAACCCTCCTGTGTGAAATAGCCTGTTACGATAGCCGGGCCACATCCGTTGATGGTGGCGACTATGGCCGCGCCGATAGCGGGGGGTGGCGTTGCGCCCGTCCATTCGACGTTGGCCAGATCGGGAAGGGTGGCGTGGACTTCGTAAGACATGTTCGTTCCTTCGTTCAGTGGCCGCGCGGAAGTCGTCCGAGCGGGTTTCAGCGTTCATCGGGGCGGCGGGTGCGGGTGCATCCCGCCGCCATGGGAACGCTGCTAGATCAGCGAGCGCGCGCCTGAAGGTGCGCGCGGTCAGGAGCAAAAAGACATAGGTGCAGGGTACGCGCCATCGCGCGCGCCTCGTCGGTATCGGTGCTGTGGAGCCAGATGCTGCTGAGGCCGGAGAAACGGGCATGGTCTGCCTCGATCAACTCTACCAAGATCGCAACTGCGTCATGGCCGCTCTCGCTTCCGCTCGCCCGGTAACCGAGATACCAGTCGAGGCAGATCGTGTGCAGACGGCTGAGGTCGATGCTCGCGAGAAGCTTCCGGAAATCTGAAATAGTGCGCGCGATCACGAAGCCTTCCGGCATTTCTCGCTCGTCGTCGAGGAAGATCTTGATTGCCCCGGTGTCAGGGATGCGGGTGTTGTCAGCCCGCCGAACGCCAACCGCAGGAAACCTCACCCGAGCAGGTTTGGGGGTGCTGACTTTCCGGTGGAAGCCCTCGTGGCGAGGTTTGCGCACGCGATCGGCACCCATATCATTTTCCTTGCTGTGATTTACCCATCGATGGTTGGCGGGCTCGAATCTGCTGCGAAGGAAGTATCTGTCTTCCTTGAGGGGGCGCCTCTCAGGTGGATATGGCCTCGATGATGCACGTGATGTCGCTAGCGCTGTACAGCAACGCAATCTGGCCCTCGGCGTGAAAGACCTCTTCGCCGCCTTGAGTATAAGCGGTGACATAGCGCCCGGCGCCGGACGAAGCCTGCTCACAGGAGATCCGATACGCGAGATCCGAGAACTGCTGAAGCGTGTCCTCCGTCATGACCTGCACAGCGCGCGAGGCGCGCACCTCGCGCGCGTTATCCAGGAACGTGTCGCGGACCCGGCGAGCGGGCTCTTCGGGGACCTCACCCTCACGCATCTGAACGGAAACGCGAGCCTGCACCGAGGTCTGGTGCATCATGGTGACGATAAATCGCATGCTTGTTCTTCTCTCGGAGTGAGGGGGTAGTCGCGCCTTGAAGCCTTCGCGAGGTCGATCGCGTTGACTTGGAACCCGCGGTGCGGCTGGACGCAGCGCTGGCGCTTAGGCGATGGGGGTGGTGAGGTGCTTCACGCAATATTGCGCCCGTGCTGGAACGGAGACGAACGTCTTCTCCGGCCACCGATAGGCGGTAAGGCGGCCGCCGTGGACGCATCCCGTATCGATCGAGACTACGTTGCCGACGATCCGTGGCTCATCATACACCACGTGCCCGTGAACAACGGTCGCCGCGCCGGCGTAAGTCCGGGCCCAGTCTTCTCGCAGCGGATAGCCTTCCTCATCCACCTCGGTGCCTCCGGCAACAGGCTTGCCGTAGAGCGCGAAGGATGTGGCACCTGAGGTGTGCCGGCCCTGATGCTCTTCATCGATGCCCGCATGGGCGACCGCAAGGCGGCCGCCATCGAGCATGAGGTGTGGCTCGAGCGTGGAGATCCAGCCCGCCATTTCCTGACGCCAATCCTCTGATGTGTCGGAGAGCTCCTGAACCGTGACGTCGAGGCCCGATTTCATCTGGATCGTCTTGCCGAGCAACCAGCGGCGCAGCTTCTCGTCGTGATTGCCGCGGAGCACCAGCCCGCCGACGTCGGAAAGGCTGCGAGCAACTTCGAGGACGCGGCGGTTCTGGGGCCCGCGATCGGTCAGGTCTCCAAGGAGAATGGCAATGCGCCCCCCAGGGTGCGGCCGTGGGCGCCCGCCCTCGTCTAAATGTCCTAGGAGGCTGAGGAGGTCGAGCAGCTCGTCAGCGCAGCCGTGCACATCCCCGATGATGTCGAACGGACCGGTCAGATGGGTGCGATCCGACGGCATCGGGATCAACTCGAACTCCAAGAGTGCAGGATCCGCTATGTCGTAGCTCGCGTCGATCTTTTCCGATGTGGCGTCCACCTCCGGGCTGCCTGGCAGGCGAAGGCAGATACAGCGAGCACCACGACGATGCGCGGCGGCGGCGACGGCTTTCCGAGCCTTTGCATTCGAGTTGGGCATGCACACCCGCACAAGCCGGGAGTCACCAAGCGCATCGTGCAGTCGCTCAAGCGAAAGGGCTGGCTTCTGGACGTCCCACGGCGCGACCGCAGACTGCGGCACCTCGGCTGCTGCTTGCCCGAAGGCGGCCTGCTTTCCCCCGACGATCAGCACCACGCAATGCGCGGGCAATGGTATTCTTGCCACGGAGATTTCCTTCATGTCTGGTCTCACCCGTATCACCTGGCTCGCTCGATGGGTCAGCCTTCCGCCTCGTTGTCGTGCTTCGATTAGACAGTCGGATCGGATGGTAAGGTTCATGATAGCCGGAGTCATGGCTCAGAATGCGGAGCACGCGCATACTGCTTGCGAGGGAGAGCACGCCTTCAATGCAAGGAGGCGAACTCTTGAAAGGTTCTCAAGCAAGCGGGCGGCTGGGAAGCCGCGGATCGCGACCCCGAAGTTGGGGGCTTAGGGAGACGGTACGCTTGGAGCAGCTGCAGGCTGCCTTCCGCCCCGGAGAGGGATGGCAGCCTGCTCTTCGTTCAGCCGTACTGATGTTCAGGGAAGAGGGGGCGGCCTTCGAGGTCTCCGCCGAACCGTTCGACATTCCGGTCGTCGCTCTGCTTAAAGTCGCCATCATCCGGCTCTTGCCGCTCAAGATCGATCCCGTCTTCGAACGCCATGCGTGCGCGTCCGTGGTCTACGACCTGTCCGGGCGCTTCAGGTGAAGGCTGCACCTCAAGGACAGATGCCGTGGTGTCCTCCGAGGATGCCGGCGGCGCCGTCGGCGCTTCGACATTGGCGGCGATCGCTTCCGAAGCAGCGCTCCCGGGCAAGGTCGGATCGGCTGGCGGGACCTCGAGATCGGAGGTCTCGTTGTCGTTTCCAGAGTTCTCCTGCTGGTCGCGGCTGCGCGAAGCCGGCGTCTCGGCAAGGCCGAACGCCTTCGGGTCGAGCTCCTTCAGGCGGTCGACGATAAACGCGTCGAGCTCGTAGATGCCGTCCGGGCTTGGGATCGGGCGGCGGGTCTCCTTCTTGTCTACGAAGGTGCCCAGATACTTCACGGTCTGGCTATTGAAGTGAAGGCGGCCGATCGACTTGCGATTGTTGTCGTCCAGGAGGATGGCGCAATAGGACTGCGCCGGACGGGCAACAATGCGGCTGGCGTCCATGTGCCGCGCCGCGAGCGCCCGGACGATGTGATAGCCGAGCAGTTCGTCCTGCGTCATCACGCGATCATCGCCGGACGCGATTTCCACAGGGGGCGAACCACCATCGCTGGTGGCCGTCGCGGGAGAGGCGGAGGACAAGGTCAGGCCAGCCACGAGCTGGAACAGGTCATCCTGTGGCTCGAAGCCGGCGGCCCGCATGCGGGCGCCAATGATGTCGATGAATCCTTCCGACGGGTCAGCCAGCTCGTCTCCAACCGCACGGCGGGCGGCTTCATCGTAGCGCCGGCTCTTTGCCGCGCTAGCGAGGCTTGCGATGTCGAACGAGTCCTTCGAAAGACCGGTGAGCACCGAGAAATCGATATCGGCTTCGCCTCCAAGGTCGACCGAAAGCAGCGGTTCGTCGTCCATGAACCCGGGCTGATCGGCGTCGGTGTGGACGCAGAACAGCGACCCATCGGTGAGTACCGCGGTCGTGGCGCCTACAGTGGAGAAGCACTCCGCCAGCTTCACGGCCCGGTCGGAGGTGAGATCGGTCGGATCCTGTGCGAGCGAGATGACCATGCGGTACTGTTCGCCGTCAAGGACGACGAAATCAGCGCGCCCCTGGCTCCGGGTGAAGCTTGGGACCACTTCTTCAGGATCGAAGATGTCGTAGCCAAGAGACTGGATGAACGGAAGAACGAGTGCAGCGCGAGCGGCGTCGTCTGTGCGAACCTTCGTACGGTTCATCCGCAGGCGAGCCTGCAGGGTGCTGATGCGTTCGGCGTCCATGGATAATCCTCGTTATTGGATGGCGCCGGGGAAGGCTCGCCATAATCGAGGAATTGTAGGATGGAACTGCGTGGAGAATCAACGCCCGTGTCGGTGCCATCCGTCGCTTAGCGCAGACGGATGCTGCAGTCCTATTTCGCGGCGCCGCTCGTATGCTCGTGAGCCGCGCGAGCCCGCGCCCACAGATGTGCCTTCATTATGCGGGTCGCTTCCCCGAGTACGCGGGACCGGCGCGTCATCCGTTCCGTAGCCCCAGTGTCTTCGCGAGATGCGAAATAGAGACCGAGGGCGCCCAGAGCCGCTCCCAGCATGGTGACACCCGTAGCCCCAGTGGTCAGCCCGTGGTACCCGATCCCAAGGCCCGCACCCAGTAGAGCGATGTCAGTGCTCCACTCGCGCAGATAGCGTCCCGGTGCTGCAAAGGCGCTCCTGACCACGCCGTCGGTCGATGGCGAGATCCACTGCTCCGCGAAATGGCGGCCCTTGTCGGTGTCGACCGTATAGATGACCATCTCGCCGTTCTGCAGGTGCCGTTTTGCCCCTGGAAGGCGCACAAGACCGTAGGCCGTTCGCAAACGGCCCATGCTTGCGTCCCAGACGCCTTCGTTGACGTGCCACCCGCCCCAGACCTGCGAGCTGACTTGCGTGGGGAACCTGAAACCGGCGATCGCTGCCATGATCTTCTTGCGATCAGCGGCGACGTAAGCGCGCACCGCCTTCGCAGCTCGAGCTGTTACGAGCCGCCGCCAGATGCCGCCGCGGCCATACTCCGCGCCATCGCCCGTCATCCAATAGGTGGAATCTCCGCGGAGCAGAGGGTGACGGATAGTCACGTGGTGGAAGCGTGTGGAAGCCAGGGTGCGGGAAGGAAGCTTGAACCGGCCAGTCAGGCGCCCATTGTCGTAGCGGAGCCTGTAGCTAGTGTCGGTGACCGTCTGCTTGTAGCGCTGCTCGGTTACACCGATCTGCCGCTCGCGGCGTTCATACTCGAGCCATTCGCTTCTATGGACGCTTCCGTCGAAGGCGACTTCGGCTCGCCTGTGCCGGTAAACCGGTGCATCATATTCTTCGAAGATCGGGGTCTGCTCGACCCCTTCGTAGACGCGCTCCGCCGAGCGCTTGTCTACCGGCCATCCGCTCGAGAGGAACACCTCGGCGCGACCAACCTTATTGTCTGCCATTCATTTTCCCCTCGAGAGTCTGTTCAATCCTCTCTTCCAGTCGGATCCGCATGTCTCCTTCCTTGGGGGTAAGATCAACCCAGCGATTTGACCCGCGTGATTAGTTGACCGAGCAGGACGCGGTCCAGTTCGTGAAAGCTCGACGAGACACCGGTCGCTACCAGGATGTGACTGAGATACGGCGCGTACTGAACCACGTTGTCAGGAGTGACCCCACTGGCGATGGCGAGCGGCATCTCCCGCCCTAACCCAGCGTGCAACTGTTCGACCTTGTTGGTGTCTGCCGCAATGCCCGTCGCTGTTCCACTGGTCGTCGGGATGAACCCCATCTTCACTGCCAGGCGAGCGGCTGCGATGGGATCGGGCTCGTGCCGCTGGTGTTTGAACGCGACGCCTGAGAAAAACAGATGCGTAGGGCATTCTAGGAGGTGGTCGCGGATATGCTGTCCCTGCTCCAGGCGATCACCGGAACTGTGGGTGAGTTGTGCGTCGGTCCAAGTCATATCGACACCGCACTCGATATTCCATCTCACCGCTTCCTCGGGCTCAACGCCGAGAAAGTTGATCCCCACCAATCGGCTAGGCCATCGATGCTTGATGGTCAGAGCAACTGCCGGCAAGGGGTCGCTAATCCCGTCCATCTCGATCAGGAAGACGCCACTCGCCCCGGCATCAAAAGCCAGATCGGCGTTCCTCAGGGCCTGCCCGTGGTCTTGATAGTGGATGACCGGGATGACTTGCGGCGCCATCTGCATAGCTCCTGTGACGTTCGCGTCAGCGCGCTCAAGCCGGGGTGAAGGAGATTTCGACGCGCCGATTACGCTGCTCCTTCACCTCGTCGGGCGTGGGAATGAGTGGGTCTTCCTCGCCGTCGGTGTTCGTGGACACGAAGTTGGGGGCGATCCCCTTCGCCACCAGATAAGCCTTCACAGCCTCTGCTCGACGCTGCCCTAGTTGGAGGTTGTATGGGGATGACCCGGTGGTATCGCCGTGTCCCGAGACGACGATCGCAGACCGTCCGAACCTGCCGTAAGTCGCGACGACAAGGTCCAGGATCGGGGCTGCCTCCGGCTTCAGCTCGACCTGATCCAGATCGAAATAGATCCCCCAGGGGCCGGGCGCCTGCACCAGAACCGGTCCTGCATGAGGTGGAGAGGCTGGACCGGACGGGGCCTCGACGGTTGTGACGGTATGCTGGCATCCGGCCACGAGGAGAGCGAGCATCAGGGCGCTGCTGACGCGGGGCAGTCGAAGCGAGGTCATATGAATCCTTCCGTTTCCGGATCGCGGGGTGGCACACGTCGAGCTGGAGGTCGATCCAGCATAAATATTTAACGAAAGCTAGTGCGGCGAGAGAGCTTCAAACGGTCCGGGGCATCGGTTGGTTCAACCTTCATAGGCCTGAACGACACGTCCGACGATCGGATGTCGAACAACATCCTCGCCAGTGAAATGTGAGAAGACCATTCCTTCGACGCGCTCGAGACGCTGAACGGCGTCGGCTAGACCGGAGCTCCGGGGCCCTCCGGGAAGATCGACTTGGTTAGGATCACCGCATATTACCATCCTGCTGCTTTGCCCGAAGCGCGTCAGGAACATCTTCATCTGCGCCGGTGTCGTGTTCTGCGCCTCATCAAGGATGATGAAGGCGTCCGCGAGCGTGCGTCCGCGCATAAAGGCGATCGGAGCGACCTCGATCTCTCCGCTGGCGATCCGGCGTTCGACCTGCTCGGGCGGCATGCAGTCGTGTAGCGCGTCGTAGATCGGGCGCAGATACGGGTCGACCTTTTCCTTCATGTCGCCGGGAAGGAATCCGAGCCGCTCACCGGCTTCGACCGCGGGGCGTGAGAGGACCAATCGCTGAACCCTGCCGGTCATGAGATCGGAAACAGCCTGAGCAACGGCCAGGTACGTTTTCCCCGTACCCGCCGGGCCGAGGGCGAAGATCATCTCAGCGCGTGCAAGGTGCTGCATATAGCTCGCTTGCGCGGGTGTACGGGGAGCGATGGTCTTCTTGCGCGTCTTGATGGTCACAAAGGCAGGTGACCCTTGCATTGCGATAGGCTCGCCCACCTGTCTGCGCGATAGTTCGTACGCAACAACCTCCGGATCGATCTCATGGCCAGCGACGGCCTTGTCGTATAGCGTGCGGAGTAGACGGGTCGCGATTGCGCGGTTCTCGGGCGAGCCGGTAATTGACACTCGCACTCCACGGGCATGGATCGAGACCGAGGTTCGATCTTCGATTGCGACAAGGTTGCGATCAAACACGCCAAACAAGACGGGTAAGATATCAGCTCGAGTGAAATCGATCGTAGCGCTGCTAGCACCCTGGGCCGGTTCAGCCGGTGTTGCGATAATCCGATGGGCCGCGTTCGACTTCCTCATCTCGCCTCCTCGTCACGGATACAGGACCCGTCAACCTGTGGCCGCCGGGCGTGGCGGCGATTTCGAGTGTACCATCCGTAAATCGGGCGTCAACGCATCCGAAAATCCGAAGTTCTCGCTTTGCGCGGTGTCGGTTTCCTGCAATGATTTCGCCGTAAGGGGAGATCGCGCATGGGACTGTTCGGCAAAGTCGCCGCCAACTTCGGAATCCAGACCGACAGTAACGTCGATCTTCTGGATGTCGCCAGCTATGCTCGTCTGCCTGCCGACCATCCCGTTGTCCTGCTTGCGGATCGTGCGGCGACGCGCGGCCTTGGGGCGACTGATCTCGAGTTGGGCCGCTTCTTTGGCGACCCCGTATCGCGAGAGAATGCCGCGCCTGTTGCGCCTCGTGCGGAAACGCCTGCGAGGTATAACTGGGTGGCGCGGCGTACGATCGATCAGATGACGCCACGCCTCGAGGAAAATCATGTTGACCGCCGCATCCCGCGAGAGGTGCGCCTGGCGATGGCGGCGGTGGCCGCGGACATGATCGACCCGTTCGCGTCGACGGAAGGGAGTGTCATCTCTGCCCGTCTTCGTAGCGAAGCTGCCATGTCGAAGCGCGTAGTGGGCTATCTGCAGGCGACTCCCGACGAGATCGCGCGCCGCGCCGCCGGAATGCTGGAGAGGGCTTCAGACGCCGGCCTTCGTGCCGAGTTCGAGCTAGTCCCGGGCACGACGCGTATACGCATTCCCCAGGACTCCCGCGGTCGTACTGCGTGGATTGAGGAGCGGGCGCGGACAGAGCGAGCTCTGGCAGAAGCGGGGGCGCTTCCTGCTGCGGGCATTCTCGACGCCGCAACTCGGATGGACATCGTCGCCGGCGGCGCCCAGGATAGCCCTCTAATGGATACGTATGTCTATCCTGAGATCCTCCGCGACGCAGCTATGTCCTTGGATGAAGCCAATGCCTTCAGCGACATCGATCTGCGCTTTCGCTTCAAGGAGTTGGGTGGGATGGGGACCGCGTCGATCCCTTCGGGCCCAGATCGCGGTGACTGGGTGATGTCGATGCTGATTGAAGAGCGCCAGTCTCAACTGATGACGGGGGAGCAACGGCAGCAGATACTCTCCGATCGCAAGTCTGTGGAGGCGACGCTTCCCCAGCCGCAGCTGACCCCGCAGCAACAGCAAAAGGCAACGATGGCGTTCGCCTTCAATGTGGCTCAGGCTGCGGGCCTGTGATCGGCTGGGATCCGAATGGGCAAGCTCCGCTGTCGGCGAAAGACGCAGCTCGAGACCGGTAGGGCACCGGCCAAGTCCACTTGGTAAAAAGTTTGCTCGGACTTCTTGGATGCGTACGCTATTTGCGGATGACTTCGCAGAGCGGATCGAATACGCTTGCCCCAAAGATACTTCGTCTATGGGAGCAAATGGGTGCGACTAGCAATTCTCGCGGCCGTCTCGGTTTTGAGCATGGGGCTGGCGGACGCCGCCATGGCACAATCCAGTTCTGGGGTTGTGATCATGCGGCGTTCGCTCGACCCGAAGACCCGCACGTATTCGTGGGTTCCCGAGGAATGGAGTCAGTGCTCCAATAGCTGCGGCCCCGGTCAGCAGACGCGTGCCGTGCAGTGCGTGATGAATGGCAAGCTGGGCTCGCCGGAGGTGAACTGTGGCCCGAGCAAGCCTGACGAGGTTCAGGCGTGCTACGACATTCAGGGCTGCTCCTATACCTGGCAGCCGGGCGAATGGTCCGACGTCCAGGGTTGCGGTGAGGTCGTGCAAACGCGCGAGTTGACCTGCCTGAGGGGCGACGGCGAGACCGTCTCGAACGACCAGTGTCCTGCGCCGGCACCTGACACAACGAAGACGGTGCGCGACCTGCGGACCTGCTCCTATTCCTGGAAGGCAGAGGATTATGGAGAGTGGTCCGATTACTGCCGTACGGGTGCCGAGCGATCGCGGGACGTCTACTGTTTGCGGTCGAATGGTGAGCGTGCGGAGGATGGCTTCTGCTCTGCTGCTGGCTCGAAGCCGGACGCAACGGAGACGAGCAATCGCTATGAGCAGTGCGGCTACACCTGGGAAGAAAAGGCGTGGGGCGACTGGTCTTCTGCGTGCCAGACAAACGCAACCCGTCAGCGAGAAGTCGTCTGCCGTCGGTCGAATGGCGATGAAGTTGCCGACAGCATGTGCGCAGCAGCTGGTGCCAAGCCGGCCGTTAGCGAGACCGAGGATCGCTACGAGGGCTGTTCCTACAGCTGGCGCATCCAGGAATGGGGTGCAGTAACGCCGGCCTGCGGCCAGTCTGCGCGTTCGCGCACTGTCGAATGCCTCCGCTCGAACGGCGATGTCGTCGCTGATGGCTCGTGTGATGTCAGCCAGAAGCCGGCGGACACGGAACCGGCGACGAACTATGAGACCTGCACCTACGACTGGAGCGAGGGGGCCTGGGGCGCGCCATCGACGACGTGTGGATCGGCAACGTCGGGTCGTTCCGTGACGTGCCTGTCGTCCGATGGACGCACGGTGACAGATTCGTTCTGCGCGACCGCAAAGCCTCCTGTCTCCAAGACGACCTATGAAACCAGTGGTTGTTCCTATGCCTGGCGCAATGACGAATGGGGAGCGCCGGCCGCTGCGTGCGGCGTTTCCACGCAAAATCGCTCCGTCTGGTGCCTGAGATCTGATGGACAGACGGTGGCGGATGCGAGTTGCCCGTCAGACTCCCGTCCTGCTGCGGTCCAGGGAGCCACGGACTACTCGACCTGCACCTATGGCTGGAACCCGGGGGCATGGAGTGCGCCGTCTTCCACCTGTGGACAGGCGTCGTACACGCGTCCCGTTACCTGTCTTTCCTCAGACGGCCGTACCGTGGCTGATTCCTTCTGTTCGGGGCAGAAGCCGGACACCTCGAAGTCCGACTACGTCACGAGCGGTTGCTCCTACAGCTGGAATGCTTCGGCGACGTGGAGCTCACCAGTGCCGGCCTGTGGACCTACTGTCCAAAACCGTGCGGTGACGTGTCTGCGTTCGGACGGTCAGACTGTTGCGGACGGCCTGTGTGATGCGGGTGCCCGCCCGGCATCTCAACAGGGAGCAACCGATTATTCAACCTGCACCTACGGCTGGACGGCCACTTCGTGGGGTGCCTGGTCGACGGCGTGCGGGCAGGCGGCGCAGACCCGCGCTGTCACTTGCCAGAGCTCTGACGGGCGTACGGTCGCGGACGGCTTCTGCGCCGGGGGAGCGAAGCCGGCGGAAAGCCAAAGCGCGTACCAAACCTCTGGCTGTGGTTACACGTGGCAGACGAGCGCTTTCGGCGCGCCTGCTCCTGCCTGTGGAGCCACGACCCAGATACGTACCGTGTGGTGCCTGAGGTCTGATGGACAGACGGTTGAAGACGGCCTGTGCGGCGCCGGCAAGCCTGCCGTCCAGCAGGCCGCTACGGACTATGGCACATGCTCGTATAGCTGGAATTCAGGCGGCTGGTCTGCTCCCTCGTCGACCTGTGGCGCTGCTACGCAGACGCGTAGCGTATCCTGCCTGCGCTCGGACGGCACCACGGTCGCTGACGCGAGCTGCGCCGCGGCAGGCGCGAAACCCGCGACCTCCCAGACTTCTCTCCAGACGGGGTCGTGCTCCTATGCGCGAGTGAACCCAACGTCGTGGGGCGGGTGGGATAATGCGTGCTCGGGATCCGCACATCGCACGCGCACCTATCAGTGCCAGCGCTCGGACGGCGCGATCGTTGATGGGGGTGAATGCACCAATCGGGGTATCTCGCTGAGCGAGACAGAGACGGGCGCGAACTATACGAACGCATGCCCGGGCTATTTCGCCGTCGGCGGCTGGACCGACTATAACAGCCACTGTTCGGCGTCGGCGACCCGTACCCGGGACGTGGGCTGCTATCGTTCTGGCGACAACGTGTTTGCCGGCGACCAGTACTGCATCGATCGGGGGATGGCCGTTCCCGCGCGCAGCGAGACGACGGGCGTCTACGATGGCTGTGGGTATAACTGGCAGGCTAACGGTTGGAGTGCCCCGGCTCCGGCGTGTGGCGCCTCGACGCAGACGCGCACCGTGTGGTGTCAGCGTTCGGACGGTACGACGGTTGCGGATGCCTACTGCAACGGCGGCACGCGTCCGGCTGCCGCGCAGGCGGCAACGGACTACCAGACCTGCTCCTATGGATGGAACGCGACCAATTGGGGTGCATGGTCCACTACCTGCGGGCAAGGCACCCAGACCCGCTCTGTCTGGTGTCAGCGTTCCGACGGTACGACGGTTGCGGATGCCGTATGTGGCGCGAGCAAGCCCCCGACGTCTCAGTCGGCGTATCAGGTGTCAGGCTGTGGCTATTCATGGCAGGCCGGCGGATGGGGTGCACCGGCTGCAGCATGTGGTGCGTCCACGCAAACCCGGGCGGTCTGGTGTCAGCGTTCCGACGGCGCCACGGTCGACGGTGGCCTTTGCGGGGCAGGTCAGCCGGCATCATCTCAGGGCACGACGGACTATAGCGCCTGCTCGTACGGCTGGGCCTATAGCGGCTGGGGCACAGTCTCGCACACCTGCGGCAACGTTACCCAGAACCGCTCTGTCTGGTGTCAGCGTTCTGACGGACAAAGCGTGGCTGAAGGCTATTGCGGCGGCGGGAAGCCAGCCGCCAGCCAGGCTTGGGCCGATTATTCGGTCTGCACCTACAGCGCTGTGAACCCCGGCGGCTGGTCGGGCTGGAACAGCACGTGTTCGGCAAACGCATATCGTTCGCGCCGCTACCAGTGCCAGCGCGCCGATGGCGCCATCGTTGCGGATGGCGAGTGCACCAACCGCGGCGTGGGCCTGGACGAAGGCCAGGGCGCCGCTGTCTATGATGGCTGCAGCTATGCCGTCAGTTCGTGGGGGGCGTTCACACCCGCTAACCTGTGCTCTGCCAATACCACTGCCACACGCTACGCAACTGGCTGCCAGCGGTCTGATGGTACGCCAGTTGCCATCGCGGAGTGCTCGAACAGGGGTATTCCAACCAGCCAGACGGTGCAGACGTCGAACTTTGCCGGCTGCGGCTATTCGTGGCAGGCCGGCGGCTGGTCCGCGGAGCAGGCTGTCTGTACCACTGGCACGCAGACGCGTGATGTTTGGTGCCTGCGGTCTGATGGGGCGCGGGTTGATGACGGCGCTTGTGGTGCTGGACGGCCCGCAGGTGCGCAGAACTATTCGAACGCGCTGGCGTGTGGCTACACCGCTTCATACGGGCCCTGGAGCCCGTGCCAGAGCAACAACCAGCGCACCCAGTCGATGACGCTCTGCATGCGTTCGGACGGGACGAGCGTTGCTGGTGAGGAGTGTGTCAATCGCGGCCAGCCTTGGACGCGAGCGGAGGCCTGCACGACAGGATATGGTCCTGGCATACAGATTACCTCGAGGCCGCTTTATTATACCTGCACCTCTGGAGCGCCCTATTACTATGGGTGCACCTACATTGGTGGATACGGGTATATGACGGAGGCAAGCTGCACTGGCACTCAGGCCGCCGCCCAGTGCCTTTCTGGCAGCGCCAGGTTCACCCCGATCAACCGGGGGACGCTCAACGGCCAATGCTCGCTTCAGTGCCAGTGAGATCGTCGGACGTCATACGGGTGCGGGGGTCGTCCGAAAGGACGGCCCCCATTTTCTATCGGGCCAGGCGCATCGTGGCGTAGAGACTGCGTGCACTCGACGGCGACTGACGCATCCCGGGACTGGTCCTGTTTTCCAGCTTCGCATGCCCGTTTTCATTGCCGACCATAAAAAAGGGGCCCGAGGGGCCCCTTAGAGATCAAGCCTGCAGGCTGCAGTAGGCCAGTAGGGTTTCCCGCAGGCTGCACGCGATGTCCGGTAGTTTGATCAGCACCGGGGCAGTCGCTGAGCCAGGCATTGCTGGCGCGCCTTCGAACCCGATCTCGGCGACGCGTTCGACCTGCGCATCCGCATCCGGTAACAGGCGATCGAGGATACAGCCAGTGTGGTCCTGCCCGGCCGCGTGCCATTCTACGATCGTGGCAATGAGGGTTCCGGCGCCCCCGTGTGCGACATAGGTGGCAGTGTGGGGGTCGGAAGCGTCCAACCCCAGATTGGTAGCAACAAGCAGGAAGCTCGAAGTGAAGGTCGGCGTCGTCGTCGGCGTTTGGAAGGAGCGCATCTTGCTTGTCCTCGGAACATTTGGAGATCAGCTGAGGCCAGATGGGACGACAGAACCCGCAACCGTCGGCTCGAGCCAGTCGGGTAGAGGGCGTGCCTCCAGCTGGCGAGATCGTGTAGCGTCAAGCGTTCTGATCTGCTGCCTCAGCAGGAGCCCATAGCGCGCAACGCTACGATGCGATCCCAGGCTGCCGCTTCCTCATCATCGATCTCGCTGATGAGGAGGGTCTTGCGCGCGCCGGTGAGGAGCGTCTGATCGTTTGCGGCAACTCGCTGTGGAGCACGGCTGTGGCTTGGAGCGATAGGATGCATTATTTTTTCCTCCACTGCTAAAGTCTTGGGTCTCACTCCGCGGCACCGCGACGACCTAGGGCCGTCACCCTGGGAGCCTGTTCTGAACGGCTTCGCCTAGGTCAGTGAGCGCCCAATGGCATCCCTGGCGTGACCAATCACCCGTTACGAGGACGGGTCCGGCTTGCAGCGTCTCGGGATCCACTCCTCCAAGTGGATACATGGACGCGAGCGTGTTCCCTGACACCCGAACCGTACGCTTTCCCGGCATAGCGAGCAGGGCAGCACGTTGCCGCTCTGTCAGCATCTCGACAATCTTCTCGACGTCCTCAGTCATTGCCAGCCTCCTCGGCGAGTGTTGGGTCGGTGCGGTAGTCCCAAGAACGGCCGTGCTGGAGGCGGAATGCCATCTCAGCGTCCGTCTCGAGACGGTATTTACCGGAGCTCACCAAGAGGACTTGGCGATCACCGAAGGGGCGCGCACCTGTCTTGCGGACGGTCACGGTGAACTCGTCGCCATCGGAGACCCCGGCGCTCGACAACAATCCGTACTGCTTTTCCCCATTGCTCCAACCATCGCTGAAGATGTCTTCCTTGCACACGAGCTGGTCGGCAGCGTTGTGGAAGACGACGGGGTAGGGGACGTGGCCATCTGGAGCCCGATAGGAGCGTCGGGTGAACGTGCGAACTGCGACTCCCTCTCGTTCGGGCGGCACGGCTTCGTCCGGCTTGAGATTGCGGAAGATGTCCGCTGCGTCTGGCAGAGGGGTCCAGAACAGCCTTGCTTCGTCGCTCTCGGCGAACGGCCATCCGCCGCTGTTCACAGTGGAGAGTTCGTGGTGCTCAAGGCCGATCGAGATTTCGACCTTCATTGATCTACCCAAGTCCAACGGCGACCCGACATAGGGCGACTCCTGGATGGGGATCCGCCACCAGAGTACGTCGCCGTGATCTTCGTGCCACTCGGTGAAGGGGCGAGGCGCCGATGCTGCCGCCGCGGGTGAGCTCGGTTGTTGCGAGACGTGCGGCAGAGCGGCGCCTCGAGGGACGGGGTCTGCGGCGAGAGCATTACCCGCGACTAGGCCGATCTCCGTCAATGCGCCCCGGTCATCCGTTCCGCTGCGAAGCTGATCGCAGCAGTCCTTGATGGAGGTTAGCGCCTCCCGAAGTCGCGCAACGTCCTCGCTACGCTGGCTCGCGGCGGGATCGGGATCGGGCGCTTCATAGATGGGGCGGAGTGCTTCGGCGATGATGATGCACTGGTGGTGATGACTGCCCTGCTCCGGAGCCGCAACTCCGATGGTCGAAAGGGTTTGCGCGGCAAGCCGCACCCACGAGCCGTCGAACCCGGCGCCTTGTACCAGATGCAGCATCTGCTCGACCGCGAGCTCGCGAAGGGCGACGTAGCGCTCGGGTGGCATCTGCACCCAGCCAGGCACATCATCGACGGAGATTGTCCCTGGGCGGCTCGTCATCGGGGTGTGCTCAGGTTGTTGCGGCATCGGTTCCTCCTGCGGCTTTGGTAGCCCTCAGGACTTGGGGCAGGGCCGCTGTGTGATGTTGGTTCTGCCAGCCGAGGCGTGGGGTGGTTTTCCTACCACCCCGTCCTGATCAGCCGTTGAACTTCGCCATCAGCGCGGCGAAGGGGTCGGCCCCTTCGTCGGAATTAGGGTTAGAAACGGGCGGCGTGGAAACCTGCTTACGTACTGCCTGGGGGAGCGTGCGTTCGGGGCGAGATTCCGGCGCCCCGTAGATCGGAGCTCGCACGCTCGGTCCGCGCTCGGACCGAAGCGGGAAGTCGAGATCCTGCGGGTCTTCGTCGATATCGATGAACTCATCTCCGAAGACGTCGAACGAGGCCTCGTTCTCGGCCAGCTCGACGTTGATCGGCTCTGCGTTGGGTGCGGTGCGGGGAAGGTCGAGAACGGGCTTGTTGAACATGAATTTTCCTTTCCTGAATGCTCTTCGAAGGTCGGAGGGGGAGAGAGAATTACCTGCTTTTCCCTCCTCAACGTTTGGACAATGCAGGGAGAAGATTAGGCGGCTAAGTCGAGGGCCTGCTCGATACCCATCTCACGCGCTCTCCGAACTAGAGGCTCGAAGTCACCCAACCACGGCGCACGTCCGGCGCTCGCCTTGATTTTTGACCAGGTCCGGTCGATCTGCGGATCGAGGGCAGTGCTGTTCGTTCCCGGCGGACAAAGCGCCGCCCGCAAATCCTGGACGAAGCCCCATTGGTGCGAGATCTGATTTTCGATGAGGTTGACGACGTCGGCCTCGAACGCGAGCCGCTTCTTCAGCGTCTCAACGCGGAAATCGTCCTTCTGCTCGACCGCGTTCAGGGTCGCGAACAGGCCAACTACCAGTCCGTCCTGGCTAGTCTCCAGGCGTATCTTCATGCTGATTTCCGATCAGAAGTAACTGACGGGGGGATGCGCGGCTCGAAAGGGGTATGGACCAGCGGAAGCGACAGCACGTCCTCTCCGTCGCCGTAGGGATCGAGAGTGTCCTGCGCTCGCGTTGTGATACCCAGCACCTCCGACAGATCGAGCCTGGCAAGGATTTCGCCATCCTGGATCAGCAGGACGCTTTCACCGTCCCTCTCGATTGCGAGGTGCTCCAGGTCTGCGTCCTCCAAGGGAGGAGCGCTCTCCGTAAGCGCCCTGCACGTCTTACCGGGATCGATGTCGTAAGCGGATGCCAACCGGTCGGCGAGCAGTACGATTGCGCCCTGCGCGCTCACGGTCGCGCATCCCTCGTCGCGGAAGCTGGCCCGGGCGCGAGCGGCATGTTCTTCGCACCGGAGCCTACGCGCTCGTAGTCCTTCATTTCGTTTTCCTTCCCGAAGGCGGTCCGACATCACTTCGACGATGGAGTTTCTCCCATCAGGAAGTGGGACGACCTCCGACCTTGGTTGCGGCGTACACAACAGCGCCGGCGCCAACGAAGAGAGCGCTTAACCCCACGATCGCCAAACCTACGATTGCGAAAGCCAGCTGCAGCAAGATGGCCACTGGCAGGTCGAATGCGCGCATGAGATTGCCCCTTCCGCAAGGATTATAGGATGGAACGCCGGTTTTAGCGATAGGGCAGGATCTCATCCTGCATTACCTCCAAATCGCCAAGTATCGCAGACGGTCGCGGTGAGAGGGCCATAGGCGCCGGGGCTGGCCTCTCTGGGGCATGCCTAGCCAGGCGCGGTCCCTGTGCGGCCAGCGAGATAGAACACGCACAGAGGGTCGGTTGACGGCGCTGGCCGGCAAGGCGGCCAGCGCAAGCTTTTGAGGCCGGAGGGGCGCGCCTCGCACCACAGCGGGCCGCTCCCGGCTACGCCACTTGCTGGAGATCCCCAAACAAGTGGCGTAGCGACGTTGCTAGCCGCGATCCTCAGGCTCTGAGGGCAGGGATGCGAGGCCGGCCATCAGCAGCATGCCGAGGCCCCTGTCGGTCGACAGGTTGCCGCCGCCCCACGACAAGCTCTTCTTCGCGAAGGCTTGCCAGCCTCGAAAGCCCGCGACTTCATGCAGCCGGCCGATTGATGCGGAAAGTGCTTCGAGAATGCCGTTTTCGTCGAGTGCCAGGATGTCTTCGATCAGAGCACCCGTGCGGGGCGTGGAGGGCGCCGGATCCGGATCGGCGACGGCGACCTGGGGAGCTGGAGCAGGGACTTCGCCACCGCTTTCTCCTCCTTCGCCCAGGACCCGCAGCGCCTCAAGAGCGGCGCCCAGCGATGGGTAGCCGAGTTCCTTCGCTTTGGCCTCCTCCTGCAGGTAGGCGGCATCGGATGCCGCGAGCGATGCCTCGTGGTTTCCAAGCATCGCGTTCAGGAAGTCGATCGTCTCCTGATGGCGAGTGGGCAGTTCGACTTCATCGTACGGCGAGGCGTCAGCCTCGGCCTGTGCCTCGGCCTTCGTGCGACGGTAGCGTGAGATACCCGGTAGCCAATAGGCCTTCATTCTACTTTCCTTGTGAAATCATCGTCAGCGGTTCAGCCCCAGTGGTGGTTTCTGAGCCGCCAAACGCTGGTGTCGGTGATTTTGCGCTTGCCCCACATCCCCCTGCGAAGCAGGCGGGCGAGGAGAGCGACGGGCTTGCCCGGCCGTGTAGCGGCAAAGGCCTGCCCCTGCCATAGCAGCCGCAAACCCACGGGCCCCTTGAGCCCGATCAGCCACATCATTTCCCGATCGTGGACGTCGCGGCAGCAGCTGATCGCGAGATGCCGTCCGCCGTGAACCAGGATGGCCCGGAGGGCGTGAATAGAGGCAGGCCCGTGCACCGCGCCGCTATCGGGGGCATTGATGCCGCGGAGTTGTCCCGTGACGAAATCGTAGCCTAGCAGACCGAAAAACCGGTTGTGACGGAAGCGGATCGTCGATCCGTCGAGGACCGCAATCCGCCGTCCATGGACCAAGCGCATACGAAGACCCAACGCACGCCGGGTCAACCCAGCGAGCACGTTTAGCGGGTTCGGGCCGAAGACACCGAAACCCAGTAGCAGCAAGGCTGCGAGAGCCGGCGCATAATGCATTTTCCATCTCCAGTTACCGGATTGTCGACAGGTCGACATGAAAACTGACTTGGGACGGTCGAGACGAGAGCGCGGGGTCTCCCGTGTCCGGACAATGGCCGGCTGTTTTCGACGAAGGTCGAAAAATTAAGAGCCTCTCGCTGCTCGCCCCGACGAAACGCCGCCGTCGCGCAGCTTGGGTGATGGCTGCGTCTTGAACGGGTGCCGGAAAGCGTCCGGGCCGTTCCCAGCCGCCCATGTGGGGCGATCTGGATCGATGCGCCTCTTGTGGGGAGACGGGAGCCTACCGCACCGGCCGGCTGGCCCGAAGGGGCCGGGCGGTGCGGGTGCCTAAGCGAAGCGGCGGCTAACTGGCGCCATCGTCATTGTCAGGACGGACAGCGCCCTGCCGCTCATGGTTCTCGGCAAGGCGCCGGCTGCTGGAGGGAAACATCGAGGTCCGCTTCAGGCCGTCGATGCCCACTACCGAAATGGCGTGTTCGAACGCGTCCTTGAACGTCTCGTACAATCGCTCATCGCGGGACGGTCGGGTGAGCGGCTGGACGATCGCGGGCGGGCTCATCCACGGCGGATTGGTTCGGTTCACGGCTTGCGGTCCTCAGTAGGCGCTGTCGAGCCCGAGACAGGTGAGATCACGAACTTCACGCGCCAGTGCGACGCCGAAGCGGCGCCGTTCCAGGCGGTGACAGACGATTTTCGTCGCCTTGCCCCAACTCGAGGCGCCGCAGGGGCGACGGCTCCAATATTCGCGGAAGTGGCCATTCTTGGCGGCGTTTTGCCCTTGGGCCATAGGATATCTCCGTCGATCTCCGACGGGCATGTTGCCTTAGTCGGATCGGCCTAGGCCGATAATCGACGGATGTCCCCGTAGCGGCGGATGATGGTCATGCAGCAATTCTCCGTCTTCGGACCAAGCACGTCAAGCGGTTCAAGTGTCGCTCAAATCGTCTTCTTCCAGATAGCGTCTATCGGATGCGACATCCTCACGCGGCATATCAAACATCTCCGGGCCGATGGGCGTGAGATGATCCCCCTTGGCAGCACGATCGAGACGTAGGAGAATTTCCTCGGTCACCAGGGTGATCTGGCGCGCGACCGTATCGCTGCAGTCGATCCACTCTTCGCGAAGCGCCGTCTGGCGAAGCTCTTTCCATGCCGCGAGAAATTCCGGCGTCGCAACTGGTGCGTGATAATGATCGATATATGCCACGGCATGGCTCATATCGTTGCCGAAACCATTGTTGAAATAGTCCCAGCTGATCCTGTTGCAGGCTCGCAGCAGTTCAGCCTCGATGTACGCGGTTGGTCCTTCCGGGGGGATGAACCGCTTCTCCATCTCTGTTACGAGATCCGAGAGAGGATGGTTATTGCCGGCGAACGTGGGGAAAAACATCTCTTTTCCTTTCTCATCAACCTCGTTGCAGCGCCGCAGGAACGGTGATCACAACTGCCGGAGTGGATGTGAAAAAGGGCGGCGGAATGTCACATCCGTCGCCCGCTCATTCCCAATATCGTCGCCGATGTTGGTCAGTCGGATGCTTTTAGAACTTCAGGATCGACCTCCTTGATCGGGATCCCGAAGCGCTGCGCCATTTCATAGGCCAAGCTGCCGCCCAGTATATCGTGGACGCCGCGGCAATGAACGCGCTGCCCGGCGACACTGCCCTTATGGCAGAAGAAGTGGTTTTGCGCTTCCCGGCAGCCCTCGATGATCTGCGCTGCTCGTGCACCACTGACGATCCTGTTGCGCGTGGTGAGGCACTGGCCGCAACACCGAGAGGCGAGCAGCAATTCGGGCGCATCATCACTCATAGGCGTACTCCTCAAGGTGCGGTTATACCGGGGGGGCGCCGTCTTTGTCCCCTGTCGAGCCCGACCCGCGTTTTGCGGCCGCCCAACTTGCCACGCAGATGGACGGACGGCTGGCCGGTTAGTTTACCGATGGGCATCCCTCGCTTCCCCTCGATCTTGCCGTAGGTGCGAAGCGACGACAGATCGCGACCGTACCAGGCGCCCCGGAAAAGGTAGCGCCCCGGGCGAGCAACATTGATGCCTCCAGCGATGTGCTTTCGCGTCACGGTGAACTCCACCGCGAGCTGCGGCCGTCCCTTTGAGCCTTTAACGATCATCAGTCTCATGCTTCTGAACCCGTCTTCGCGGCATCGACGTCCTGGCTTCTCAGAGGTCGAGCCGCCCTATGGCCCGCATCAGCCTCCCTGGACGTCCCGGAAAGTTCGGCGAGCACCGCTTTGGTAATGTCGCGGACGAGCGCTTTGCGTGTCGCATGGTGCATAGTACGCGTCAAAGGCACGACGGTATTGGAGACCGCCGTCTGAATGCGCTCGCGTAAGTCCGTCTCGTCATCGTCCGCGCGGGCGGGGCGTACCTCGATAGCGCCGTCGAAGATGCACTCCATCTTCTCAGCCAGGTACGCGAGACGATAGGGAGCCACGGGTAGGGCGCGCCCGGTGTGCCGGTTCATGTTGAACGGATCGTGTCCCTGCTCATGCAGGTCGCTTACGATCTGGAGATGCTCACTCAGCACCCCGCACCACTCCAGGAAGGCGTGAAAGCGTGCACCGACCTGCAGCTGGAAGAGACGGGCGTAGAGGTTGCCCACCTCTCCCTTGAGCGCCTTCAGGAACTCATCGTCGGTCGTGGTGTGTTCGTCACGTATCGTTTCCATGACCCCCCTCTCGGGTTTGATGTCCTGGATTGCGACGATAATCTGGTCTCGGGAAACTTCGACCTCGATATCGCTCCAGGAAGCCGGAGCACTCACTTGGCCGAAATCGGCGACTTGAGCTACACGGATCGGGTTATGGTGCGTCTCGATCCTGGCCAAAGCCGGTGTCTGGCCAGTCGCAGCGGCGATCACAGGTAGCAGGTGCCGGCGCACCAGCAGCTCGAGCAAATCTCGACGTTGGGCGATAGTCAGAGATTCTTGTAGCAACAGCCAGTCTTCGTGCGGCGGCGCGTCATCGAACTCCTGACCTCGATCCTCGAACTCAAAGGGATGTCCGTCGCTGAAGCCATGCTTGCTCCACAGAGATTCTGCCGAGAGATGGACCGCTTGAAGTTTTCCTGTCATCCAAAGTCTCCTTGCCCGCGAGCTCGCGGTCGATTAGCGCGTGAGAGCGCGTTGTCCCACAGTGTGCGGGGTGCCACCAAAGTTCAGGCGGTCGTAGATCTCGCGGCAGTAGTCGGGATCATCCGTCTCGATTTTTACGATGCCGATCTGGATGTACCAGAATTTGCGTCGCTCGATTTCTCCCAAATCACTCCAGCGGTGCTCGCATTCGGTGCCCCGGAAGACCGAGATTTCGTCAGCACGATAGGCGAGCAGGGCCGAGACGCGCTGCTGACCGTCCAGCAGCCATCGGTCTGTGGCCGCGAACCGATCGTTGGACGGCATTGGGCAGTGGAGGGCGTCGACCACAACGAGCGAGCCCAACGATATGCCGAGAAGGGCGCTTTCGACAAAGCGCTCCTTCTGTAGATCCGTCCAGACGGCTGGGCGCTGGAAAGGCGGGAGGAACCAAGGTCCGGCGCGCGCCTGGCTCTGGTCCCAGAAGTGGTCGCCGTCCCTGTTTGCGGCCGGTTCGATGATCGCCTCCAGGTCCGTACTGCTCTGATTGCCGTGAAGCAGCCGAACCGGGAAGTGGGGGTGGTTGCCGCCGCGCGAACGGATAGTGAAAGTCATGAATACGCTCCTATCAGGGCTGGCATTATTTTCTTCCAAAGTCTCGGATGCGGTCCGGCCCGTGCCGCTAGGCGAGACATCCTGCCTTCGTGCATCCGGTCTCATGATCCGTGGTAGAGTGCTACGACCGGCAGCCAAAGAGACGCGCGACAAGGCCGCGCTTAGGTGGGTTCCCGTCTCCAACCTGCTCTTCGTCCTGAAGAGCTAGCTCCTCCACCTCTGCCCAGGTGGAGATCGAACCGCGATGGTCACCGTCGTACCAGGTTGAAGGCTCCATCATGTTGATGTGGGGCATGGTCCGGAAGGCGACACCATAGGTCGATCGCGCCATCTGGCGGCCGTCGAACCGGCCCTTCTTGAGCCCGTTGCCAGCGAAAGCGCACACGTGTGCGCCCCCGAACGGGAGATTTGGCGGTCCACCCTCAAGGAGGAGCAGGCCGTCGTCTGTCTCGATGAAGTCCAGGCTGCAAGAGACCGCCTCACGCCCAAAGCCCTCAAGCGCTGCTTGCATTTCGGGGGCGGGGTTCCGCCTTGCGAGCTCTGTTTTCATGAAGCGAGGCCAGAGCTTTTGCGCTGTCATGCCGTCTACAAGACGCTGCGCAACGTCGCGCACCTGGATAGCCATACGAGCGTTCTCGGGGGTCATCTCTCCAGAGAAGGCATAATAGAATGCCACGCCTGTGACCTTCCCATCGACCACAAAGGCGCGCCACTCAGCAGGCCAGCGACCGGGCCCGGCGAAAGGAGAACCATCCCGGTGCGGGTCCATCGTTTCAATCCAACGCGATGCCTGTACCCATGGGCGCGCGATGAACACCATGTCGGTCTTCGGTCTCTCGGCTGTCAGCGATAAGGTACGGTGGTCGCGGGTGTTCACCATGCGCCGGTTGCCAAGGCGTACCCAGCCGGGCCCGACCTCCAGACCGGGACCGAAGCGCGTTTCGGGCGCTGTGGGACCGGCAAGGCCGGTCCCGGCGAGAGCCTTCAGCTCCGAACCGCCACATGCGGCGGTTCGTACCATCCACCCTTCCGGAACGTCATCCATGCAGGCCGCAAGACGCTCCTGAAGATCCTCACGGTCAACTGCGTCACGCTCGGCTGTGTCGAAGAGCGAGGTCAGCAGATCGCAGAGATCAGGCGTGGCGCCCTCAACTTCAGCCTTTCCGACAAGCTCGTGCAGGGTCTGTAGGACGAGTTCGCGCGAGGGCCCGGCGGGCATGTCGCTTTCGCCAGAGACCAGTTCAGTTTCGACCGCATTCAATCGAAGGATGACCTTACCCGGCACAGCAGCGACGCCAAGGCGCGCGCAGATCGCGAGCCACATCTCCAGGTCGCAGGCGTCGAATGCTCCGGAGCGGCCGTCACGTATCGCGTCAGCGTCCAGCCAAGTGGTGCTCTCCTCGCGTTCAAACCGCGTCGCGGAAGCGATGTCGTTGATCCCGGCCGCAAGGGAGCCCTGTCGGGCTGCGCGAGTGGCGCCGGCAAGGAGCTTGCGCACGTCGGTACGTAGCGCCGCTTTGTCGCCTGCCACGGTCAGCGAGAGCACGGCCTGACGCATCGCGTCGACGTAGCTGGTCATGATTTTCCCTTCCCGAGAGTTCCTGTGCCCTTGCTGAAAGCAGCAGCGCATTGTGCTTCGCCGGTTTTCGACGCCTCGAGCACGAAAAAGGGCGCCCGGCTAGGCCGGGCACCCGCTTTCGGTTTCGATCTGGTTAATAGCGCGAAATCAGGCGCTCTCTACCGCCCCAATTTGAAATGCCCGGCGAACGTGTTCCGTGAGGGCCTCATGGTTATTGCGCTCGGCATATTCCGGGCTGAAGTACAGCTTGGCCTTATAGAAGAAGGCATCGATCACGTGATACAAGTCTTCCCCGACGTGTTCGTCATCGCCATCGAACTTGCAATTGCGGGTGAAGTCACCGTTATACCGTACATCGATGAATGCAACATCGCCGAGATCTTCTCCCGTGGTAGCGAGCGCGTGGCGGATGACCGCGACCACGCCGTCCATCAGCTGGTTGGCGTCCGCTGTCTCTGCATCCAGGTGGACGCGGAATTCGATGAACGTGCCTGGATCACCGACCTGCCAGCGCTTTCCATCCGAATGACGGCAAATCAGCACACTAAGTGGAAGAACCACGCTGCTTGCGGTCGCTTCGCTCTTGATAACCGACATCATTTTTCCTCCACCAGACTATCTGATGCCGATCGCCAGTGAACCGCTATCTCGACCTCGCACGACTGCCGGGGGGCGACTGAACTCTCAGTCTGTGGTGAAGGAATACCTTTCTACGTCTCGCGGCTTGGGGGTCAAACTAGGCCGTGTCGGCGTAGAAGCGCAGATGGGTCCGGATCCCGTCCCATAAACGCACGGAAGCTCTCAATCGCAGGCCTGCTTGCCCCCTTCGAGAGGACCTCCCTGCGGAAGCGATCGCCGGTCTCTCGGTCGACGACGCCGGCTTCACGGAATTTCCCAAAGCCATCTGCAGCCAGCAACTCGGCCCACAGATAGCTGTAGTATCCCGCGGCATAGGCTCCGGAGAAAATGTGACGGAACGTATGGGGAGCACGGTGCCACTCCGGAGGCCGCATCACTGCGACCTCGGCGCGCACTGCCGCGAGCACCTCCATAGGATCGACGTCGACGGCTCCGGAGTGGAGGACGAGGTCGAACATTGCCAGTTCGACCTGGCGGACGAGGAAGAGCCCCGACTGGAAGCCGCGGGCACCCAGCATTCGCTCGAACATGTCCGCGGGCAGGGGGGCACCGGTGAGATAATGTCCAGACATGCTGGTAAGCACCTCCCGGTCCCAGGCGAAATCCTCCATGAGTTGGCTGGGAAACTCGATCGCATCCCACTCGTGTCCGCTGGTACCGCCGATAATGGGACGGTCAACCAAGCCGAAAATGTGATGCAGGCAGTGCCCGGTTTCGTGAAGAAGAGTGATGACGTCGTCATGTGAGAGGAGCGGCGCCGTCGTGCCGTCCTTGGGAGCAAAATTGCAGGTGAGGTAGGAAACGGGCAGTGTCCGGCCGCCGTCGCGCTGCAGGCGGGGACGTGCCTGGGCGACCCAAGCGCCGCTTCGCTTTCCCGAACGTGCATGGAGGTCGAGGTAGAGCCCCGCAAACACTTCCGCGTCGGCGCCGGCGACCTCGAAGTAGGTGACGTCAGGATGCCAGGTGGAGACGTCCTCGCGAGGCGTGACGGTGATCCCGAACAGGTCCTGCAGCAGGGTAGCCCAGCCCTCTAGCACCCGGTCGACAGGAAAGTGTGCTCGAATGACCTGCTCATCGGTCGCATACTCGGCGGTCCGCAGGAGGTTGGAGACGAAGCTCACGTCCCATGGCTGCAGTTCTCCGAGCCCCAGGTCTTCCGCAAATCGGCGCATCTCGGCCAGCTCTGCTTCCGCAAAGGGGCGCGCACGCGCTGCAAGGTCGCGCAGAAAGGCGAGAACCTCGTCGCCATCGTTGGCCATCTTCGTCGCGACCGAGCGGGCCACATAGTTGGGAAAGCCGAGAAGCTCCGCGCTTTCCTGTCGTAGCGCCAGAATCTGCCGGATCCGGGCGCTGTTGTCGAAGTCGCCGGCGTTCGGCCCCTGGTCGGAGGCGCGGGTCACGGACGCGCGGTAAACCCGGGCGCGCAGGGCGCGGTCTTCCGCGAAGGTCAGAATGGCGCTGACGCAGGGCTGCTGCAGGGTTACGAGCCAGCCGTCGAGATCCTTGGCCTTGGCCGCGGCCGCGAGCATTGCGAGATCGGCTTCGGCGAGGCCTGCAAGCTGGGCCTCGTCCACGATATGCTCGCTCCATGCCTCCGTGGCATCCAGGAGTGCGCCGTTGAAGGCATTCCCGAGCGCGGAAAGATCCAACGCGATCGCGCTGAAACGCTCGCGAGCATGTTCGCTGAGGGCAATGCCGGAGAGCATGAATCCGCGCATCGCACGCCGCACCGCGGCTTGGTCGTCGGACGGCAAATTGGCGAAGTCGGGCGACGCGATCAGCGCCTCATAGAGGCTATACAGGTCGCGGTTCTGACACACTCGGATCGAGTGCTCGACCATCCGAGCCTGAGCGGCAACATGGGCAGCACGAAGCTCGGGCGTATCTGCAACCGAACGAAGGTGGGAAACGGTCGACCAAGCCGCGTCCAGCTCAGCATCAAGGCGTTCGAGGGGGAGCCATACCTCAGCAAAGCTGGTCGGGCGATCGGCCGTCAGGCTCTCTACCGCTGCATCGTAGCGAGCAAGAAGCACGTCGAGTGCAGGAGCGATCTGGTCGGCTGTGATCTCATGGAAGCGCGGCAGGGCGTCAGCGTCGAGCAGAGGGTTCATGATCGGTTCCATTTCGATGAGCGTAGCAGGCTCAAGCCTGCAAAATCGTCGGCAACTTTGCTTTTCCGTCACCCGATAGGGCCGTCCCCTGCGCTGGTTTGACCCAAGGCCATGTCCGCAAGGCGGACACAGCGATAGCGCTCACGCCGCCAGGCGAGGGCCTACGGTCCGCACGCGTCCGGCGTCGAGATCCGCCTGGCATGCTTTCAGCCAGGCCTGGAAAGGGTCACCCATCTGGCTGGCAAGATCCTCGATCCGGTCGGTATCGACACTTCCGAAGCTCACGTCACAAGCATTTACGCAACGCGGGGTCGCCAGCTTGGTGAAGACCTGCCAACTGCGGTCATCCCCATGTTCGCCACATCCAGGTCCCACACCGCCAAGGTAACCGAAGCTGAGACCAAGCTGCGGATAGAGGACGGCGGCGGCGTTAACGGCTGCATGGATAGTCTCGTAGGGGTCACCAAACTCGACGAGCCGCGCTACGGTGTCTCTCTCTATATGTTCAAGCACCGCGTACTGGAACGTTGCCGGTCCAGGAACGATAGCGCCGGCGCTGCGGGCACGCTCGGACGCAAGCTTGTACACAGGGCCAAAGTCATCCGGCATGCACGCGTCGAAGATCTCTCGCGCCATCTCGAAGAGCGGCTGGGGGCGCCGCTCCGGCCGCGCATCGCCGGCCATCTCAGCGTAGACGGTGAAGGCGAGAGCCTTCTCCAGAGCGGTTGTATCAAAACCGCGGCGAGCGTGCTTGGCGATACCTCTTGCCATGTGGAAGAACGGGGGAGGATTCTCCGGTTTCCAGCTGCCGTCGCGAAGCGCCCGGCTGACAAGCATTGCGAGTTCGGACATCTATTTTCCTCTCAGAAGATGCGTTCAGGTCATCCGACGGCGACGGTGAAAATCTGCTCGGAAACGGGATGCTCAGGCACGCTCTGCGCTGAGCTTGAATCCGGGGTACCCGCGCATCGGGATGTCGTTTTGCTCACACCATGGGCGCATCATCCGTTCCGAGGCTTCGTCGCGGACTATGATTTCGGACACCACTTGGCGCACGTCTCGAACGTCCCCGATCACGAACGCCTCGTCCGGGCTCTCGAGGCTCTTCTTGACTGCATAGTCTTGCTGATGAGCAGGCCAGCATGGGACGCCCGAACGGTGGTGGTCCCTCAAACCCGAGAAGATGAAGACCTCGTGTCCATCTATGCGTGAGATCCGGTTCTCAAGACGCTTCGGGTTCACAGCGAAGCCGATCGGCAACTCCGCTGACGTCCACCAGCCGAATTCGATGGCAAAGCTCAGGCCGCGCTTGCGGTAGATTTTGTCCAGGCCGGTGAGCTCCTTGGGAAGCCAGTGCTTCGTCCGGTCGATCATCGCATTGTAACGCATGTAGGACCGCGCGGCCCTGGCATTGACCCAGCGGTAGATGAGTGCTGTCTCCGGGATCGGCGTGAGTTGATCATCAGCAAGCGGCTGGTGCGATAAACTGATCACGACGCTAGCGATGCCTTGCGGGCCTTAGCCATCGCTCGCCACGCGTAGCCGATAGGGCCGCCTCCTGCGGCAGGATCCTCGGTCGGTGACATCGACCAGCAATCATCCCTTTTGCGGTCGTAGGCAGCTTGTCCGGCAACATTCATCTCATCCGAAACCGGGCCGGGGGACACGGCGACGATCTCCTCCCGGACAAGCGTCTGGGCAATGGCGTCCCAAATCCGTGCCATGGGCCGGTAGTCGAGGCCGGCCCCCTCGATCAGGGTGCTGCTGGCAAAAAGCCAGGTACGCGCTGCCTCCAGATGGCTCTCCTGCAACTCGAAATAGGCGAGATCGATATCTGCGCCCGTCTCCTGCCGGCGACGCATGTCGATCCGCCGAAGTGCGGCCGCAGTTACGAAGCGCGCCAGGACATAGGGGTAGGAGACATCGGCCGGCCAGGTCTGGGACTTGAGGCAAAATCGGCGTGCAATGCGGTCCAGAGCCTCCCTCATCAGCCCGTGGGCCTCGGCGGGGGTGCAAAGGGCGAGGGCGTCGGCGACCTGCTCTGTGTAGCAGTGCAACCAGGCGAGCGGCTTGTGGCCTGGTGGGCAGACGCCGCCGTTCATGCGCCAGATCTCGAGTTCGAGCTCACGATCGGGCGTGTTGCCTTCCTCGCACTGCGCAGCCAACTCCAACGGAGTTCTCATGGCGATCCCCAAAAGAAAAGGCCCGCCAAGGGCGGGCCTTTAGGACGTAAGATGGCGGTTCGGCTTAGTCGCCGTAGTAGCTGACCGTCGGCTTGCCGGTTTCCTGCGTCAGGATCGCGACGTGGCTCTCCGGGAAGTCGAGCATGATACGGCGCTTCCCAGCCGGGAAAATCTGCTGCCCGTAGATGAGCGGCTCATCAACCTTGTAGGCGACAACCGTGCCCTTGCCGCCGCCGAGGTCTACGATGACGGCGCCCTGTCGGCTGTTGCGCGCGATGTACGCTTTATCAATGAGGCCGTCGGCGTTGTAGTCGAGGTAGGCGACTGTGTTGTACTGCCGCTTCACCTTGGTCGCGGCCACCATGTCTGCGGGCGTTACGACCTTCCACGGATCTTTGCGCGCGTCGATGTTGGCCGCGCCGCGGCCCACCGGCTCGGTGCGCTTCGACAGGGGCTTCGAGCCGAGATCGGATGCCACCTGGGCCATCGTACGCTGCGCCATTGCAGGGGCAGAGAGCGACATACCGAGCGCGGCCGCGATGAGGGTAGCGATGATCTTGGTATTCATGTTTCTGTTCCTCGCTTCCCCGTCCGGACCATTGCTTTTTCCGTTCCCTGGGGAATATCACGTTCATCCGTTTAGCTTCGCTGAACGAGCCTACTTGGGATCGTACTCGATGTGGACGTGATTGGAGTCACCATCGAAATCCTCGAAGATCACGTCGTATTTGGGCCCCAGGGCATTGGCGAGCGCCACCACCCACTGCTTGCACTGGGTGTCGGTGTAGCCGTTGGCGTTGTTGCACCGCACGTCGATCGCGGCCCCGCTGTAATGCTTGGAACCCGTGCCGTGTTTGCTGTCCTTTGTGGACGTCACCACAGGGGAACGTAGCCCAAGGGCCGCGGCCGTGAGGTTCAGCTCGTCGATGATGCTGACGATGTTGCTGCTCAAGCCGGCCACACTGACGCCCGGCTTCACCAGGATCTTTTGGCCGTCGATCGTCTTGGTCTCTCCGTCTGCCCACTGCTTGGGGGCCGGATAGGTCTTCACCGCGGCGAGATCCTGGCGATAGGCCGTGTTGAGCGGGCCCGCCATGTAGGTGCGCGGATCACCATCTCCACCTACGCGCATGTTCGTGATGTTCGGATTGGACATGTACTGGGCGCTACCTGCTCCAGATCCACCGCCCGGAGGGGGTGCGGGATTGGGAGCAGGATCCGGGGAAAGGCCGCCTGGGAAGACGCCGGTACCTGCACCTGCGCCACCTCCCGTGCCGGTGCCTGGGATGCTGCCGCTGCCGCCACCGGTCCCGCTGCCCGGGCTACCGCCGCCGGTGACAATGTCATCGATAGGCAGCAATCCCGGGTCTAAAGCGGCTGGCGTGGGGGTGGGGGTATTCTCTTCCTCGCACTCCAGGACATCGGTTACCGACTGGCCGGTCTGGGCGTTCGCGTGCCCGGAGAGCGCGAACATCGCCGCGGTGCCAAGTAGCGCGAGAAGGAGCGGCTTCATGTCTTTGTCCCTGCATGCCAGTAGGTTCGCGCTTGCGGCGGTTAACCGCGCGAAGTCCTACTCGCGATACCGGACGCGATCTGGGCTTGTAAAGCGCTATCCAGAAAGTCCCCCATATTTCCGGAATTTATCCGCACCTCATCCTAGAATGGGCGAGTTGCGACTTCCCGTTGCTGGGTGACCGTTGTTCTGCTCTGCGTGCAGGTATTCGCTGTACGCCTTCAGGCGCTCCGCAAGGGCGGGGTCGATCACACGTTTAGCCGCCCTTCGTACTTCCACCGAAAGCCGGTCGATCGTCGCGATGTCATGCTGGCGGATGTCCTGGTCGTTTGCAGACGTGTATTCATCTGCCTGACAGAGCGCAGACGCGTTGATTTTGCTCGTGATGTCGTGGGTTGAGAATGCCTCGACGATCATCCACTTGTCGCTGCGGAAGACCATCATATCCAGCTCCAGCCCCTCCAGCAACGCGGCTGGACTCCACGGCCGGATCAAGCGGACTGCGCCGTCGGCCCGCCGCCTGAGCAGGGCAACGAAGCGCGGCTTCAGAATGGAACGCTCGTCATCTTCACCGGCTCCTGCATAGATGACGTCGAAACCCTCATACATGGAGGTGTCACTGTCACCGTGGGGGGCCCGGGAAATAGAAACCAGAGTAGCGTCAGCGTTCCGGGATTCGATCTTCGGAAACGGGATCGTGGCGAGGGTAGCGGTCGAAATCGCAACGAGGTCGTTACACATGATAGGGCCTTCTCAGTTCTGATCGCCACGGGCTGCGTGATACGCGCGATAACGACGCTCGAATTCGTCCATATCGTCACGATGAATGCGGATCGAGTGATAGTCGCTGCGATCCATGTTCTGAAAGCGCAGGCCGCGACCGAGATCGGGATACCCTTCGATCTTGCCGTCGATGTACCTCGAGCCGTACTGGCATTGTTGCCCCAGCCGCTGGCGGCTGAAGTTTCCGAAACGCGAGTATCCTCCGTCGTGGAACTCCGGATGAATGATGCGCACCAGATGGCCAGCCGTCTGACCATATTCGCAGACGTGCCCCGTCTCGACGACGACTTCGTGTTGGACGAGCAGGCCGACGAAACGTGAATCCAGCCAGCACATGTTGTGCTCAGCGGGCTTATCGCTGCAGCCTCTCGGATCCAGACGCTCGTAGAGCTCGCCGTCCTCATCATACATAACGAACGCGCGATCGTCCTCGGAGTAGTGCAGCGTCATGGGACGCCCCTCCCAAACGATCTCCATTGCAGACTTCCTTTTGCGATGACCGGGCTTAATCCCACGTCTTACGAGAACAAGAACATTCAGGGTTGTGAGTGGCTAGGAGATCCAGGTCCGCCACTCCGCATAACGACCTGGGGAGTGATCCTGTGGAATGCGCCGCTGATCCCGATGGATGACCTCGGCGCGACATGCGATAAGGCGCAATGAAGCTGCGACTCGCCCTTGTCCTTGCGGTGGCTTTGACCGGCTGCTCCACCCGGAGTGCACCGCTCAACGCCGACTTTTCACCTCCGTCCGAACCGAAGATACAGCGCAGCTTCGATTTACGAGACCGTTATGGAGCCCCAAAACACATCGGGGCAACGGCGATCTACGTAGACAGCGTCAGCGTCCATCACCTCTACGCTGAGGCCAGCACCATAGTCTGGAAGGATGAGGCCGGCAGATGGCAATGGAGCCAGGTGTCCGAGATCGGCCCCGGTGGCCTTCTCCCGGTCGAGCGCCGGATGGAGGCGAACAATAGCAGGGAGTTGACCCAGGCAGAGTCCGAAGCGCTCGACCGCTTGATAGCGGATCCTCGTTTGTACCGGGAGAAGGTGCGGACCAGTGAACCCGCCGGCTTCGGTAGTGCCGGGCATGTGATGAGCATCGTCACCCCCTTCGGCCGCAAGACGGTCTCGTGGGACGGGCGCCTCGAAGGCCTTAGCGGATCAATCGCAGATATCGTCCTCGGTAAGGATTGAACGAGCGCCTTGGTCCCCAGCCGGACTTGCTCGATCATCGACAATCGTCAGGCAGGATCGAGCCGCGAACGGCCTGCCGGACAAACGTGGGGATGCCTCGCAAGATGGTCCCGCGCCATGAACGCGGTGAGCCAGCCGGACCGACACCAACCGTTCTCGGGGGAGAACGTACACACATCGTACAGGAGAAAACCCACATCCTCTGAGCACCTGATCCGGATGCCGTTCCAGAGGCGCAAATGCAGATCCACGGCCTCGCCGAGATCCTCTGCGACGACGAAGGTGACGGACGGGTCAGTGAGCCGGTTGAAACGATCTACCTCGTAGGTCGCATGCAGCAGGCGCGAGGCCTGCTTCATGGCCACTCGCCGCCGCAAAATCGCCCTTAGGCTTGGTTGCCTGGTCTCGGTGAACGGGATCGCCGCGCCATCTACGATCACTCGGTAGACCGTCGGGGCCTTGCACCATTCGATCTCCTTCATTCCGTTTTCCCCGCATACTGGCACTGACAGTGTTCGATCTCCCGCATCTGCGGAGACGGCGAAGTGCCGCCTCCCGATCTTCCTTCTTCGATCGGCAGCACCTGGCCTCTCGGAGGCGCCCCTCCCGGCTCGGTACAGCGGTCGTTGCGATCACGATAGCATCACCCACGGCGATGGTGGCCACCATCAATTAGTTCATCCGAGGTTCCGCTGGCCCGCCGATGCCGGTTCCCGGTGCCGGGCTCCCTTCCGCTGAAGGCGACATCGTGGCTTGCAGGCGCTGCTTGATGGTGATCGCGACCACCCGGTCAACGGCTTCCCGCAACCTCTCGCAGGTCTCTGCTTTCGAACCTGAGAATTGGCCCACATGGGCAGCCCGGACTTCAGCGTGCCCGCCCTGCTGCATTGAAACGAGGACCACCTGCTCGCCGGAACCGCGATCTTTGATGATGAAGCGCCAAGTGCCTCGCTCCCTGTCTCGAGGGGCCTCGATCATGATGGGGAAGTTGCCGGCGAGTGCCGTCCTCAGTGCGCGCTCGAGCGCCGCGACAGACCGCGGCAGCTTGTTGTCGTACCAGTCCGGGTAGCCGTCCTGTAGCATCCGACAGGACAGAATATTGAGCGAGTGCCTGCTATCGTCGGCAAGGAGGTAGGTCCCGCCGGCGCCACCCACACCGGGTTCGCCGTGGGCGCTGCCGCCGACGACCTTGCTGCGGTCATTCGCTCGCATGGGCCAGCCGAGAGCTCAGAAGGTCCTGGAGATCCGTGGTGAGGCATCCCGCAACACATGCCATCCGCAGATCTGGACCAGCGCCCGATATCGTGAGCGACCGGGATGAATCTTCGTGACCCGGACAACGCACGACCAGGTCGTCGCCCAAGTGGGGGGCGCCACCAGGATCGAGAGCCTCGGCCGCCATCCGCGCGTCCAGAGGTAACTGCCGGATCGAATGGCCGTAAGGGGCATGCCTCCTCGGCAGGACCTCCTTTGCGGCTTCCCGTAGCGCGCCGGAGATCCAGTTGCTGAGCTCCAGGCCGTTCCCGCGCGACGCATGGGTCACCGCGGTCGATGCGAGGGCCTCCACCGCTGCCATAGTGGTCCCGGTCGGTTCCGAAGGCCGGAGGTACTCGATCCCGTCCGTCTCGAAGAACACTCTCGCGGCGCCGCGCGTACGCGGAGCGGGTAGGGCCGGGCTTGGAGGCCCCTTCAGCATTGAATTCCAATGCGGGTAGCCGCCTTCCTGGGCGATCTGGTCCAGAGCTTGCTGGTAAGTGATGCCTCCCGCTCTGGCGAGAGCCTTGGCGGCTTTACGTGCCCGATCGAGCGCGACGTGATGCTTCACGTGCATAAGGTCTTCCTTCCGATCTGATCGGGTGCATGGCGTCCGCTCCCATGCGCCGACCAGGAATACGAAAGGTCGACGAAGGTGGGCATTCCATGAAGCTCCCCATCCGGGGTTCGCAGTTTGCGGACGGCAGGCCAGCTTCGGAGGCCCCGCCCGAACAATGTCTCACAAAGCTATTGAGGTCAAGAAGTCAGCGAGGTTGCTGACGAGCCCGTAACTATCAAACGGCTCATGGAACGGTTATTTTCCGTCCTGACTGACTAAGCCGGCATGCAGCCGGTGACAATTAGCCCGCCGATCAGCGAAGCACTTAAGGCAGAAGCCGTGGTGAGGCTGCGTTTGAACGGCCACTTCGGCCAGCAACCCAAGGCGGCTGCATCGATAACCAGCACCAGCATTGCTACAATTGCAACAATGCCAAACAAGTGGTGATCCGAGGCGTTGGCTAGTGCGCCGGCCATGCACAAAGGGACGAGGAGTATCATCGAAAAAGGGCGCAAGGCGGTAAGCCGCGACATGTATTGGCCTTTGTACGGGTGAGGCGGCGCCCCGGGGTTGGTGCAGATGGATGGTAGCCGTGATGACCCTAGTGTTCCATCCTGAAATGCGGTTTTCCAGGCTGGAAGGACAAAAATGCCCCCTTCAACGTGCACGCGAGGGGTGCCGAACCGGAGCTCGGACACCATTCGCTGCGCGAGGTATATCCTAGAACGGGATGTCCAGAACCCTGCTGAGCGGCACCCGCAACCATCTGCGATCAATCCCCTTGGGGATTGGGGCCCATGACGAAAGGCGTCTGCCGAGTTCGATCGAGATCCCACCGTCGTTCTCGTGCCGTATCCGTCGAGCAAGCCGATCCGGGACAGGAAAGGGAAGGAGAACGATCTGCTCGAGGCGGAGGCGGCGTTTGTCAGATCCGAATACCATGGTGTCGGGGACAGGTACATGGATGTGGACGCGCAGCGTGTCGTAGTCGCTGATCGACCAGGTGTTGTCCTGAGATCCGAGAGCGCCAACGCGCACCACACCGTCGCGAACGCCGGCATTGTCGACGTCCAGACCCGACAGGCGGATGCGCCTTAGCAGGTCCTGATCATCCCTCAGAGGTGCGGTTAGGTCGATCCCATACTTCTGCAGGCACGAGATCAAGAGCGGATCGGCGGCTGTTGCCCAGGCGGGTGCGTGAGTATCGTCATAGCCGGCCCGTATTAGGGCATTCTGGCGCAGGATGCGGCGGACTGCCTCAAAGCAGATCACTGCGATGCTCTCAAGCCCCTCCCGGGTGGGATAGCCCTCATCCGAGAATGGGACTGTTCTCATAGACCCGGCAGGGCCACTCGTCGACACAAAGGGAACGTTCCAAGCGGGTGCCCCCCACGTCACACGCACGTCGTGATGGTCTATCGCCCAGTGACGCATGTGGCGGCTGACCAGGCGCTCGACGATCTGACGGCGGGTGACCATCTCGTCCTGACTGGTGCGGATCGGATTACGCATGGGGCCTCCTCATTGGCGCGGGCGATCTTCGCCACGATCAGGACGGCGACGCCCATGTGGCGCCTTCGTCCCATAACAGCTTAGGCAGCAACGGCCTCTCGGGCTGCCAGCACAGCTGCCTTTTGCGTTTTCGCGTCGCTCAACTCATTCGTCACGTCGCGTTGCAGGAGGCACCCAAGATAGGCACTCAGCGCACAACACACGGCTCTAGCTGTCAGTCGTACTTCGGCGAGCGTCCATGCGGCATTCCGGAGACGATTTCGTTAAATGCCTTCATCACGTTCCTGTAGTCTTCGTCCCGGATTATGACGTGGTCCTGCCCGTCCTTGTTGCTGAGCGCGATATCGAGGTCGGGCAGATCCAGAAGGGCGGCGCCGATTCCGAGCACCTCGATCGCCCGGCTTCGCTTGGTGAACACATTGAATCCATGCGAGAGGTCTCTGTCTGGTCTCAGCTTCCTCAGGCCGTAGATGGCAGCGAGGTTGAGTTGCATGCCGTTGCGCTCGCTCACGATGACGATACGTTCCGCTTCGTCTCCCTGTTCGGCGCCCACGTTTTCAGTCATCAGCGCGTGGAGCTGGTCGAACGTCAGCAGTGCGGTCTTGTGCTTCGCGATGCCGGCGTCTGCGAGCAGTTTCCTGACGGTCGGAGCGTCAAGGACCTGGAACTCCACATCGGCTGGAAGGGGTTTGCGCGGCATCTCTTTTTCTCCATTCCCAGATCATTCATTCGCCCCTGTCGATATCGGGATGGTATCCGCGTCAACCATGGGAACGTTGTTCATCACAGCCGCTGAACTGCGACCTACCTGCGCGCTTTTCGCGCACCGGGATTGGCCTTGCCGCAAGCGGCTATCGCGATGCGGAGGGCGTTGGCTTCGTAGTTTGACAGCTGGCCGCCAAAGCGCTCATCAATCGATCCGTCCGCCTCCAGAGCCCACTCTGCAGGTCGTCCGCGGAACGTGTTTAGCTCTCGCCCTCTATCCCGAGCGCACGTCCGCTGGAGGCCGTGCTCGTGAATTTCGCGCCGAACGCCTCGGATCTCGGCAGGTGAGACTCCTTCACTTTCCTGAAAGATCCTCACCATAAGTGGCAACACGGTATGCGTATATCGGCCAGGCCGGAATGATTGAGAGGATATAAGCCTTGCGTGCGATCTCCAGATCATGATGAGTATCGAGCTCGACGCCATCCATATGGCTGAAGAGGTTACGGATGATTGCTGGAGAAAGCTTTTCGAGCCATGGAGCCACGTATAGCATGGCAACGGCAACACCCATCAGAAGGTAGATGACACCGAATGAGAGCAAGATCAATACGACGTTCATGCGTAAATACCTATGTTGACGGAGATGTTATTTTGGCCTTCAGGAGTAAGCTTGAGCACGAACGAGGCACATCTTAGAGAAGGTTGATCGCCAGAACTCCAATCGTCACGCCGATTGCCATAACGCCGATTGTAGCAAGAGCAGGGACTCATCCTGAGAGGTTTCCCGATTTCTTGATCGTCAAGAGGGCCACCAGCTTCGTAATCGGATCCGCTTTACCTACGCCTTCTATTTAATGTTAACGACAGCTTTACGCAGGTCTAGCGTCCCCTGATAAAAAACAGCTCCATAGCCATAAATCCGGCGAGCCCAAGACACCAGGATGATGTGCCTACGCCGATCAGTGCACCGAAGACGGCGCTTATAGTGAAAAAGACCATTACTTCTTTTTCTACTTCCTTATTATTCATGGCACTCCCTCTCATGGTGGCTTGACGTCGCGCCGGCCACCTCCTTGTGTCTATAGGACAGACCGCAGTATTCGTAAAACCGCTGCTCCCCGGCGGGATGGGGATGACCGCAGGCTTCGCAAGTCGTTCCCCAGCCGTGGCAATGGATCATGCGAGCGCGTTTGAACTCGCGAACATAACGAGGCCCATGCAGCCGGTGATGAAGCATGTCAGCCGCAGATGCTTAGAGGCCTTCCCGCGCCCTTCCTCATAGCCGTCGGGCAATCGCAGGATGCTCAAGGTCTCACGGCGATAGTTGGCGTCGACGAGAATTCCGCACGATGCCACGACCACGGCGCCGATGGATACGATACGGACAGCATGCGCGTAGCTCGCGGCATTGGTGACGAAGAGTAATCCGGCGATCGCGAGTGCCGCGATCGTCACGATCTGGACGGTGGTGAACCACTGGAAGAGACGCGATGCCGGAAGGGTCTGCTGTACATGGCCTGTCATCGCCTCCGCCGTCATTGCGTCGACGATGGTGCGGGCGGCCGCGGCTGGGAGCGGAGCCTCGCTTCTGGTCCGTGTGCCGCTGACTATGCCGATGAGCGTCGCCATGGTGTCGGGGATCGGGAGCGGCGCCGCCCTGGCCGGAGTCCATTTGTAGTTGTTGAGGAAGGCCGTCTCCGTCGCCATCACCATGTCGATCTCCCCCTCGATCTCGCCGACGATGAGCAGCGCGATCCAGCGGTGGTCTCCGCTGCCACCGGCATCGATCGCGTAGGGATCATATCGCTCGTCGCCAGGATGCGGCCCCACACACATGACCACGACGTCCTTGGGAGCGATATTGGGCGCGTCCGGCAGTGCCACTGACCAGATGCCTTCGCCGGCCACCTGCTTGGCGTGATCGTAACCATATGCCTGTGGCTGGGCATCATCGGCATGCGAACGATCGTGCATTTGCATAGCCAGTCGTGTTCCTTTTTTATGCAATGATGGTCCGCCGTCGGCGCTCTGGATCGTCTGCTCCCCGGAGGGGGAGGAGTATGCGTCGACAAGTCGACTCCGTAATTCTGCAGGCACGAAATCAAGAGGGGATCGGCGGCTGTTGCCCAGGCGGGTGCGTGAGTATCGGCATAGCCGGCCCGCATTAGGGCATTTTGGCGCAGGATGCGGCGGACTGCCTCGAAGCAGATCACTACGATGCTCTCAAGCCCCTCCCGGGTGTGATAGCCCGCTTGCGAGAATGGGACCGTTCTCATCGACCCGGCAGGGTCGCCCGTCGACACAAAGGGAACGTTCCAACCGGCTGACCCCACGTCACACCCACGTCGTGATGGTCTATCGCCCAGTGACGCATGTGGCGGCTGACCAGGCGCTCGACGATCTGACGCCGGGTGACCATCTCGTCCAGACTAGCGCGGATCGGATTACGCATAGGGCATCCTTGGTGGCGCGGGCTGTCTTCGGCATGAGTGGGACGGCGACGCGCATGTGGCGCCTCCGTCCCATAACAGCTTAGGCAGCGACAGCCTCTCGGGTGGCCAACATCTCTGCCTTCTGCATTTTCGCCTCGCTCAACTCAATCATCATGTCGTTCGCCTTATCCGTGCGCCTCCAGAGCCCACTCTGCAGGTAGTCCGCGGAACGTGTATGGCTCTCGCCCGCTATCCCGAGCGCACGCCGCTGGACGCGGTGCTCGTGAATCTCGCGCCGAACGCCCCGAATCTCGGCAGAGAGCTCTTTATAGCGGGCCCGCCACGCGGCGCGGAAAGCCAGCCAAGTGGTACGGTCGTGGAAGGTGTCGGTGTCCATGGTATGATGTCCTGTCTACGAATGTGCGCGGTGTTGATCGATGCCGGCGACGGGACCGCGACCGCGCACGAGCGCAGTCCGTCCCGGTGACGATCAGGCCGCCATGGGCACGACCTCCTTCGCAGAGAGACATGCCAGGATCGCCCGTCCGCGCTTCGACAGGTTCTTGTATTTGATCTTGAACGACGTGCTCTCAATCCCGCCGAACATGCTCGCGTTAGCATGGAGCTCTGACAGGCCAGTGAGGAGGAGTGCGGCCGGGTAGGGGCGGTCCGCGAACTCCTGCACGCCCTCGGCCTTTAGCAGGTGGATGTCCATGTCCTGCTCGATGAGGTGTTCCACCTCCGCCGAGCCGCCAGCCTGCCGCCACACTCGGGCGGAAACCTGGGCATGATCGGGAAAGTGCTGGCGGCCCTCATCGTCGACAACGCGGCAGAATGGTTTCCCGACATCGTGGAAGACATGATACTCCGCCATGACTTCGTCCGAAGGAAGCCCTTCGACCAGGCGTGGATTGTGGATCCACTCGGGTAGCCGCCATTCAAAGCGTAGCTCCGACCCGTAACGCAGGTGGTCGAGCAGGTCGCGATAGTAATCACGAACCATTCCGCCGTGACCCATGATGGTCAGGCCGGAGGTTTGCTCACACCCGCGCATCGCGCTGAGGAGTTCCTGGCGCACCTCCTGGCTCATCGCCCCGCGATCGCCGCTGCTGCCTTGCAAGGACTGGAAGCGCTTTGTGATGTGCCGGCACTGCGCCTTTGTGCACGGGCCGATGCCAAGCGCGGTCACCACCGGAGCTCCGGTGAAGTGGGGCAGGAGAATGTGGTCGCGATCGGTCACCACGGCATGGGGGATGCCGGCCTCCGCACACTCTCGCGCTGCGCGCTCGAGCTGACTGAGGTTTTTGCACTTAATGGTGACTTTGGAGCCGCCGATGCCGTTCTCTTCTCGATAGGCAGCTGCCGTATCGGGGGCCTGTCGCTGACAGGCTTGGAGAGCGTCGGTATAGGCGTGGCCAGACTGCGCGCTGAGTTTGCCGTCGGGCATTTCAAGATCCGCTCGGATCAGCGCGTAGATATAGAGCTTATCTTCGGTATTCGTGTCTGCCTGGGGCAGTGCGGTCTGACCGTGTTGGTCAATGCGAAGTGTTCATTTTCGTCTTCCTTGTGATCGTGAGTGGGCTGGTACCTAGCCTATTCGGCAGTATCCTCTTCTCAGCCCGAGATCAATCCGTTTTCAGGATAGGTCGAGGATGAGGCAGAGGTCAAAACCTCCAGAGCCATAGGCTAGGCGGGAGGACGATGGCCCCGATGCGCATCGAGCTGCCCGTGGAGAGCATGAGCCCGATGGACACGGCCACGAGGCCGGCGACCACGAGGGGTACGCCTGCCAGCGTTCGCATGCCGCCCGCTTCGATGAGGACGCTGCCGCGGGTCATGAGGAATAGCCCCGCGAAGATCGCGAGGAAGGCGAGGGCAAATCCCTGTGCGATGATCATGGTGTCACTCTCCATCCCTTTGTCGGACCTTCCCGGCGCCAGCGCGCAGTGCTTTTACTCCCCGCAGGCAAAGGCGAATGTGGTAGATAAGGGCCACTGCGGCGTTCATGACCAACAGCACTAGAGCAAGAAGGCCCCAGAAGAAAATCTGGTTCGTCAATGCGGCGTTTGCTGTCGCCGCCAGATCGGCAGGATCGGCGACAACCCGATCGGGAATAAGTTCCTCGAAAATATAGACAAGCGCGACAGTGAGGATCGCATAAAACGGGTCCCGGTAGGGCAGTGTGAAAATGGACGAGGCTGCGCGGACAAGACTAGTAGGACTTTTTGCCATCCGGACTTCTCTCATTTCGGAGTTTTTGTCGTCAAGGCGACAAAGAGTGGAGGACTGTGAACCGCTCCGCGGGAGACCTTAGCGGCGGTGGACGCGCTCGCAGGCTTAATGAAGAGGCCCGCTTTCGCGGGCCCCGTTTTAGCTCTTGGGGAGACGCGTTCAGCTAAGCGTTGACGCGATCTGCTGTCCTTCCCCCATTCGGGTCACCCCGGGGCGCAAGCGGTTCGACGTGATCACGCGAAGGGGACTGCGATGCACGACCGGCGCTCCAGGCACTGAAGAGCATCGCGAGTAGCATGACGCCCCCAAGTATGGCGCTGATTATGTCGAGCGCGATTGAGCCGTTGCTGACCATGCGAACGCCGGTCAGTACCAAGAAGGTCGTCAGACCAGTCGAGGCAGCCACGCCGCAAAGCGCCGTTTTGAGCGTCATTCCGGATGGCACGCGGTTCGAATTTCTCTTGTTGCTCATGATAAAGTCCTCTCGATCAAATAATACCCGAATGTAGGCACTTGTCCATTCAGCAACGGAGTTGGTGGACCGGGTCGGGGGACTAGCGATGCGGCGTTTCGGGTTGATCAGGCCTTGGCGTAAGCGGCGATCGCGACGCGGAGGGCGTTCGCTTCGAAGTTTGACAGCTGGCCGCCAAAGCGCTCATCAATCGACTGGAGCCCACCCAGCACGTCAAGGCGACGCTCTTCGGCGACGCGCTTCTGCTCGGCTGCTTCGCGATCCCATTGCGCGCGCCGCTCCTTGCTGGCCCGCTCCTCTTCGGCTTCCTGCCGACGGTACAGTTTCACCCAGGCCTTGATCTCGTCTTCCGTCGCCAGCTTGGGCGGTTTGCTCTCACAGGTCTTCTCGCGCCGCAACTTTACCGCCTCACGCGCAACTGCCGCGAGATCCCAAAGCCGTTTGGCGTCCTCAACGCAGCCGCGCGCCGTGACGGTCTGCCGGCCCATACCGGCCATGTGACCGTATTGTGGACACAGGCGGTCGATGTTCCACCACTGCCTTCCGAAGCCGTGCTTGCGATATGCTAGCCCCACGTGCTGGCCGTCGATCCTGATCTCATATAGCGCTTGCTCACGAGGGTGGCCGTGGGGCTCGCCCTCGCGCGGCGCGCGGTGATCCCAGTCGTGGCGGCGGACTGGGATGCGGGTCAGTTCGACCTGTGCCCCGTCGACAGAGAATGTCTGAAGGTCGGGCTTCATGGTCAGCGGTTCTCTCGGATCACGACGTTGAAGACGACCGACCCGTCGGTTAGCGTCTCGCGCACCAGCGCGAGATCGCGAACGCAGACGTATACCGTCTCACTTTCCGCGCCATCCTCGCGGGCCGACTGCATCATCTCGTCCAAAGCGTCCCGAAGCTCCGCAACGGAGGTGGGCGTCCAACGATCTACAACCTGCTTTGCCATTTTCCTTGTCTCCCCAGCTTGAGCTAAGTGCTCGGATCCGCGAGCTCCAGGGGGAACCAGGCGTCCCCTTCATCGAAGACGTTCACAATTGCCTGGTCGCCATCTTGCGGCCCGATGATAACCGTGACCGCCAACCCCTGAGGCTCAGGGCGCGTATCGACGGAAGAGACCTCTCCGATGGTTCCGACGGCATAAGCGTACTCCTCACCGTCTGCGCCTTCACCACTTGTGGGCTCGAGCATCCTGACATTCATGCCGGGCAGGAGAAGCCGGACGAGCTCGATCGACATGCCACTTGGCGACGAGTCACTTGATTCTGGAAGGACACGCAGGTGGTTGGCGGCGGCCAGGTGATCGGCTAGCCAGGCCGCCATCCCCAGGTGAGCCCCGATGCGCTCCAGAAGCTGGATCTGCCCGTCGGGAGGCGCACCTTCACCGGCGATGTAGTCTCGGTAGGTATTGGCAGCTTCGATCTGTCCGCGAAGGGCGTTGATCTCGAACGGTCCAATCATGGCTGCTCCAGGTTAGTCGGTTTATGGACAATGCGGAGCGCACCGCCGAACGATCGGAGGATGAGGGTGCGCGTGACGCCTTCTTCTAGGAGCGCCGTCTCCCCTCCTTCCGCGAATATCATCCCTTCGCCGGCTACAGCCCCCGCAGGACGGATCGAGCAGGTTCGTGCCAGCCCACGCGGGATCTGGTCGGCGGCGGTCCATATTCTGACATCCGCGAGATCCACCTCTGCCTCGAAAGTGTCTCGCCGATCGAGGGGGCGCAGGGTGGTCTGATCAAGGTAGCCGGGTTGGCCGGGCAGGGGGTCCGGTAGGGCCTCCAGGAAGGAGATGAACTGTGGTGCCATCGGCAAATCCTCGTGAAATACGAGGTTCCGACTGCGCATCGTACCGATCAAAGCCCCTAGGAGGGGGAGCAGCGATGCTTCCATGTCGCTCAGCCCGCCCGTCGACACCCAGGCGCTAATTTCCCGGATGCGTTCGACATCTGCGGCGAACTCCGGATACGCCTCAAGACGGAACGAGAGGGCCATGAGCTCGGCGCCTGCCGAATCCATATGTGGATCAGGGCGGATAGGGTCAGTTTCCGGCATGGGTCCGACTACTGCGCGGGGCATGCGCCGGACCCTTCGGCCTCCCAATCGCGCCATTGACGCTCATACTCGGCCAGAGCGGGTGTGGCGGCCCACTCGCTCAGCAGAACGTAGGCACCGTCGACGAAGACATGAGCAGGGCCAGCGTCAGGCCCCCCACTACGTTCGGCCGCCGAGATGGTCGCCTCTAGCCCGAGGTGCATGATCCGATGGGATGCCTGACCCTGCGTGGTCGTTCGGTGCGTCCGACACTTCTCGCAGGTCGGCGCAGAGAAGGGGCCGCCAAGCGGGCTGCCTACCGTCTCCTCCTGTGTCGCTGGCCGCCCGAACGGTGTCAGGCAGACCCAGCACTGGTCGGTGCTCATGATGTCGCGATCCGGCGGAATCTGCTTTAAGTTGGCCATTATGGGTCCTTGTGCTTGTCGGGCAGGTCGAAGGTCAGCGGATCACGTTTTCCTGGCTCCGCATCTTGAGCACATGCTCGGTTGACGCCGCTCGCATCTCGTTGATCTCTGTCACGGCCGCGTCGTCGGACGCGAAGCCGTCCCATAATCCGCGCGTGGTGTAGCGATGCTCAACGCCGGAAACCGTCTCGACGAAGATGGAGCGACGTCCGCGCCTTACGATGCGGACAGGCATGTACTCGGAGGAGCGTATCGTCGGCTTACCCAGCGCCCACTCCTCTTTGGACATGCCGCTATCCTTCGTCGAGTCGTTGCATGGAAGAATGGATCATCAACAAAAAGGGCCCGACGTTCCGCGCCGGGCCCCTTGCTGAGCGGATATCGGGATTAGTACTGGGGCTCTGTCACCCAGGATTTCGCGTGGCCACCGCTTGGCACGATGTAACAGGTTCCGCCCGAGCAATCGCCGTTTTCGGTGTAGTTACGGACATGCTCCGGCTGGCCGCTAAAAGCGGCAATCCAGCTCGAGCCGTTCGTGCGGTCGGTGTTGTAGCGCGAGCGCTCCTCGCAGCAGGTGGCGCCGGCAGCATCGCACAGTGCGAGCCCCTCCTCCAACGTTCCGGGCCGCGGCCATTCTGTGATCTTGTTGCCAGAGCAGGAGGTGCCATCGGCCCAGAAGTAGAACTGGTTGAAGCACTGACCAACAACCTCATTGGTGGCTGGAGGGCGTTCACCCTGACACTCGGAATCGTCGAGCTCTTCGTCGTAGCCGCCCATAGTCTTGCCGTCGGGAATGGGTCGTCGGCAGTAGTGGCCATACGCCATGACCTTGCGCGCGCCCTCGCAGAAGGGGCCCCAATCTTCGAGCTTCTTCCACTCGGGGGCGCAGCTCTCATAGTTACCAACGCGGGTCTCGGCAGAGCCACGGGTCACCACGACCGTGTTCGGGATGCTCTTGTCGTAGCAGACGGACAATGGGACCTCGACGCCCCCCTCCATCACGCAGGACATACGAAGACTGCCTTGAGCCTGTGGCGAGCATGTAGGCGTTCCAGCCCCCCATTCGGGCACAACCCATTCCATCACCCGGTCCTTGTGAGGCTCGAGCGTAAAACTGCAGCCGGCATAGGTGCCGGAGTAGATCTCTTCAGTCTCCGTCGGCCTGTCGTTTTGCGTCCCATCCCGGATGCAGCGCTCGATTGGCACAGGCCTCGGGTTGAACAGATCGTAGCCGAGCTCGCTGTCGGGATTGAGCCTGAAACTGTAGCTGGTGCAACCGACTGGCCGCGTCATCGTAACCGGCTGGCCGCATACTGCAGGCCCACCAGACCAGGCTCCGCCCTCCCATAGCAGCACTTCATAGTCGGCAGGAGTATCCGGAACCGTGCACGAGCTTCCGACACCGTCGATGGCATCAGGGAGGATCACCGCCCCCGGAGAGGACTGTTCGATCATCTGTCGTATGAAGACGTAGGTGGGGTCGTTCGGGTTCTGCGCACGGCACACCGACAGATCGGCCTCATCCGCCCCGAAGCTCCCAGACATGAGCTCCTCCTGCGAACGGATGACTGCCGTCATACACGATGCGATCATCGTGCCTTCCATGCATCCCCCGACAGCGAAGCTAGTTCGCTTCGGCCAACCATCTTCTGTCGGGCCTCCGGGGCCAGTGCCGGAGCACGACTGCGTGAGCGGATCGCAGTCGGGAGTTAGAGGAGGTTTGCCAGTGGTTGGCCAGCCGATCGGACGCCGCATCAGGATGCTGGTGTCGCCCGAGGGGGGCGTCTGCGCAGCAGCAGGAGTTGCTAAAATGGCTGCCCCTGAAAGGAACAGGAGGACCAGCGATCTAGGACCCATTTGCGACACTTTCATCCTCGCCTTGTCAAGAAAGAGATAGCGCGTTAGCACCTATCCTAAAACTAATCCAGAAAACCTTGAAGGAACTCGCTATATGAAGTTCGCGGTCCCCGGCTTCGTGTTTTCCGCTTCGCTGATCCTTGGCGCCTGCGGAGCGCCAGAGAGCCCTACACCTCAGCCTACGTCCGCAAAGGTGCTCTCTCGCGAGGACGTGATGAAGATAGCGGGCCGTGGGCGCCCTCCGGTTACCAAGGACGCGGCGGCCTTTCAGGCGGAGCGCACGTTCTGGAAGGGGCCGCGCTTGCTCGGCCGTGAGGGGGCTCTCATGCTGACCGAATCCCGGAAACAGGGGGATGACAGGCTCACCCGGATCGTCTTGGTATCCCGCGTCGGCGGTTTTCAGGATGCGGTGGTTCGCACACGTTGCGACGGCCAGCGTAAGGGGTTCCAGCTGATCTCCCTTGCGACTGCATCGAATGACCTCGCAGCCGCCGTTCCGAGCACGGGTCGCCCTAGCGGAACCGCTCTGAAGATAATTCCCGAAGAGCTGGTGCGGGCGACCTGCGCTGATCGTAGCAAGGGCATGGCGATTATGGGAACCGCTGCTCAGGCCTCAGCTCACGCGCGTGCGTACATGGAGAAGTGATCGATAGGGCCGCCGGCCTAGCGCGGATTATTCGAGAGAGAGCCTCTCCGCCCAGGCCGGTGCCCACCCAGGAGGCTTTGCTGGATGCTGCCCGTGAGACAGATGTCAGGCGCGCTTGATCCCTCGATCGGCTAAGCTCCATCCCGACCTGTATGCACCATAAAGTTCCGCGGCTGGCGGCGGCGCCGGCGCGACTTCCGACACAAAAGCTGCGAGCCAGGCGATCGTCTCGAGATCGTCCATCGGGGCGGGTTCAGGAACGTCGTTGATGTAGACGCGGTGACTGCCGTCGTCGTCACGCCGAAGCGTCGTGCGTATCGTCCCGCGCATCCTGTCGAGTAGGACGGCGCCGGGATGCGGTTTGAAGCCGTGGGCCTGGGGGGAGTCGCACCACTCGTCTTTCGTTGGGACCTCGGCCTCCTCGCGGGTCTGGCCACATGAAGCGCAAACAGCGACGTCCCTAGGCGCGTACCACATGCGCGTTTCATCACCGCAGAAGCAGCAGTGCTCAGGGGGCATCCATCTGGGCAGATCAGCGGGATCTGGAGTGAGAGGGATCATGGATCTTGCCTCATCTGTTGGAACGAGCCCACTGGAACGGGGCAGTTTCTACGGGTGGTAGGCGCGGCAGGGCTCGAACCTGCAACCTGGCCGTTATGAGCGGCTAGCTCTACCATTGAGCTACGCGCCCCAAAGGTGTTTGCGACCCTTGGCGACTTGAGAGGAGAGCACCGCGGTGGGTATTCCCAGGCGGCGCATACCATCCTGTTATGCGAGGACCGTATGCAAGTCGAGGTACCGGCGACTAGATGGCGCTGGGCCGAGCCTGCCGCCAACTTTCTGCGAACCCCCGCGCTTTGCACGTCAGGCGCCGGCTCAGCACTCGCCACCACGGCATCTGAGCCATCGCGATGTCAGGATCATCCCTGAGTGCTACTTCGCCATAGCGTCGCTCATGTCGTGCTTGAGCTCCCGAACATAGATACAGGGCTCGTCGCTGCCGTTCCTCAGACAAGGCGCGAAGGGAAGGGTGAGCGTCGCGCCGGAAGCGCGCGATCGGGCGTAGATCCTGGACAGCGGTAACGAAGACGATCTCTGGTTCGTTGGCGACGATCGAGGAGAAGCGTGCGCGCATTCTCGCCGGATCCATGAAGCGCTCCACATCGCCGGTTCCATCCACGCGTTGAATGTCGATCCAGTGGTCACGAGGGATGAACAGGCTCTGCGACGCCGCGGCGGTTTTGTGAACAGGATGCATTGTGACTTCCTTTGCGGTCTGATGGTGAGGGGAGGCAAGCCACGCACGAGATGCCGCGTGCCGGTTCCTCTGAGTTACGTTTTCCCGGTCCCGGGTCTCCCCTACAGTCCGGCGAAGGCCCGCAACTGAAGGTCCACGCTTCGGAGCATCGCCCGCCCGTCCTCGTCTTCGATATGGTCGGTCAGCGAGGACGGCAGATCATCTGGGATCGCCTTTGCGCAGGAGCATAGCGCCATGGTGACGGCTCCGAGAGAGTCGGTATCGCCGCCGCGCTTGATGGCAAATTGCAGGCGGTCCGCCATGCCGGTGAAGGTCGTGCTCGCCACGATGAAGACCGCACCTGCCGCGATTGTCCACGCAGGCATCGCCGGCACCGGAACAGGAGACCAGCGTTTGCACAGCGTCCGGTTACATTCGTCCTCGCTCGCCCAGTCTACTTCCTGCTCGAGATAGTCCGCAAGCTGGTCGATGGGGCCCTTGTCATAGATGAGGTAGTGGGCAGCGAGCGCGACTGTCTGCGCCGAAGACGCGGCCGCCCCCGAATGAGTGGACACGCACTGCGCCGTGGCGGCCATGCGGACAATGTCCTCGTTTGGCAGGAATCCGAGCGGAGCGACGCCCATAACCGCACCGTTGGTCGCACGCCGACGGAGCGCCAGCATGAACTGAAGCGGCGAGGATTCACGATGAGCGTCGAGATGGGCCTGGAAGCCACGCGACCAGCCCTTACGTCCATCCAGAGCATGGATGCGCTGATAGGCGGCCGCGTAGGCGGCCGGGTCGTACCAACCGCTTGGCGAACCCAGCACAACCGCCGAATTGGCAAGAGTCCGCAAGGTGTCGTCGGTATAGCGTCCGGCCGGGTACTCGGGGTAGCGCGGATTAACGCGGAACGCGCTGAGGTCGTTTGCCGCGTGCTGAGCAGACGGTCCGTCAGCGAACTCCCAGCCGAGCCCGTAAGCGTCGCCGATGGCGGTATGCAGGATCATGTCGGGTCCTTTGGTTTCTGCGGGCAGATGGTACGAGAGATTGCTGCGCGCGTCCTGGCGAAACCGAGCAGGTCGCAGGCACAAGCTGCCGCCCGGGCGCCAGGGCCCGGGCGCCTTCGGCTATGCGGCTTCTGGAACGGGACGCGTATCGAGGATCTGGTCGACCAAGCCGAAAGCCTTGGCCTCATCTGCTTCCAGAAAGGTGTCGCGATCCATCTTGCGCTCAACCTCGTCCAGAGGCTGGCCAGTGTATTTGACGTATAGGTTGTTGAGGCTGGTGCGCATCCGCAAGATCTCGCGAGCCTGGATCTCGATGTCCGAAGCCATGCCGCGCGCACCGCCCGACGGCTGGTGGATCATGATCCGGGAATTCGCCATCGCGATGCGTTTCCCCGGGGCGCCGGCCGCAAGAAGAAGGCTGCCCATCGACGCCGCCTGGCCGAGACATACCGTGCTGACGTCTGGGCGGATGTACTGCATGGTGTCGTGGATCGCCATGCCTGCAGTGACCACGCCGCCCGGCGAGTTGATGTACATGAAGATGTCCTTCTTCGGGTTCTCTGACTCGAGGAAGAGCAGCTGGGCGCAGATCAGGGATGCCATATCGTCCTCGACCCCACCGGTCACGAAGATGATGCGCTCGCGCAGAAGGCGCGAGAAGATGTCGAACGAACGCTCGCCGCGGGAGGACTGCTCGACGACCATGGGAACAAGACCGGCGAGGGGCGAGAAGGGGTCAAAACTCAAGGTATTCTCCTGTGTGGTGTACGTGCCGGCGCGAAAGGGAAGCCTGCTGTTCAAGGCGGCCGTACGCGCATCTGCCGTGCGCTGTTTACGAGAACCAGTATTCCGGATTGAACCGGATAGGATGGGACGCGGGTTAGTCTGCGGCTGCCTTCAGTATCGATGCCAGTTCATCGACAATCGCAGCGAGCATCGCGTGATCCAGCGAGGCTGGATCTTCAAGCTCGTCCTCGCGATCCCGGGTCGTGAGCTCCTTGGCGATCTCCCGCATTACAGCGCGGATCGCCTCGCTGTTCCAGACGGCCCGAGCGCCAGCGCACTGTATCAGGTAGTTTGCCCGGCCGGTCTCACGTAGGCGTGCTTCGAGGAAGGCCACGCGGTCTTCGGCTGAGGTTGGGCCGGGGCTCGGGGGGAGCGCCACCTTGTCCGGTTGCCCCAGAGCAGACGCGAAAGGGATCGCGATCGCGTCCTCGAGCTTCTCGGCGATGGCTGCGAGGTCTGGGTCTTCGGGCAGGTTTCTGATGAGATCGCGGATGCCCGTCCGCAATCGCATGTTGTTCCATTCGACCTTTGCCGCCCCGCCTCGCAGCAGGGTGTGGTTACGGAGACATGCAGCAAGCTCCGCTTCAAGTCTGGCGAGCCGAGCCTCCGGCTTGTCCATGCCGGCGTCGCGATCGCCGGCGTGCGTCCTAGCAAGCATCATGCTGCACTTCCGTTCTGATCATGTCGACACGCTTCGCCGACAGCTCGAGCAAACGTTCGATTGCTGCGTCGAACTCTGCCTGGGTCCGCGGCATAGGGACGGATGCGGCGAGTGAGTTCGCCCAGCGGTCGAAATATCCATCGCAGATGTCCATGCGCGCGATATGGGGCAGCACGCGGAACCGGCGCCGTCCGTCGGCAGTGCCTGCGGTCAGCTTAGTCCTGCGGCTGGAGCCATCAATGTAGTTATGCCTGCGCCACGCCCTGTGCATACCAAAGCCCTTCGACTGGTAAATGCCCGCGCGCTCAAACCAATGGCGCATGGCTCCCGGCACGCGCCGGTTCTGGTCGATCAGGACCATTCGCTTTTCGAAGTTCCGCTCCACCGAGCGCTGCCAGGTAATGTACCAATCACCAAGGCTCACTGAGATCGAGGCTTCGCCTTCCCCTTCGGCCACGAGGGCCAGACACATAGCCGCGGACCGGAGTTCCTCGATATCGTGAGCCAGCGGGAAGTCTTCGCCGAGGAGCTTTGCCACGGTGTCGACGTCGGCTTGACTGAGATACCTATGAGGTTTGCAAAGGACTTCCTCTCGGATCCACTCGCACAACAGGGGGTATCCAGGTCCGAATGGCTCGAAGTCGCCCTTGGTCTCCCCGATGTAGGAAAGCAGGGCCCTTGCACGCTCGCTCAGGCGTGAGTGATTTCCATGATTCATGACCTGGTCCATTTCTTTTCCCATCGTTCTTCGGTTCAGTTCGCCAATCCGTCAGGCGGACCATTTCCGCTGCCGTCATTTCCCGCGAAGGCATGTGATGCGTCGGCCTGACCGCTGGAGTCCGGCCGACCAGCAGAAGGATCTGCTCGCCGGGTCTAGCAGCCTGTGCACTGACCTCTGGTTTTCCTTCCCGTGAATGTCTTTGCCGTTTTCCGTGCTTGGGACATCAAAAATGGGGCCTGCTGTCCTTGACGATCCTTCGTCTCAATTTGCTGGCGAGCCGCCACGGGACGCGGGGAGCAGACGATTCAGATGGACCAACGCCAGGTAGAACAAGCTGGATACTCCAGCCGAAATGCCAACCCAATGAATGAACACTCCGTCGGTGAACATCGTGCAGGATCCAACGACGATCAGCGGCCCGATGGTCGCGAATAGAAGAGGGTGGCGATCTACCCATGAGCCGTACAACCAGATCACGGATGCTAGAACGACCATCCACGGGAGAGACACCAAGGCGCCGAGCAAGAAGCCGACGAACACACCGCCAAGGCTGAAACTGGAGGTCGTCCCGAGCGTCATCGCGACGCTAGTTGCAAAGAGGCCAAGGCAATGGGCTGCAAGCACCCGAAAGGCTGTCCGCATTCTCATTCATCACTCCCGGAGGTCAAGATCGGCCGCCCACAGGAAGCTATACCTTTTCCGCTCTCGTCAGCGTCTCGTCGGCCGACTTGCGATGACCGCAAAGAGAGGATCTGATAAGGGCTGCTCACACAAGTTCGAGCGGAGGCGCACTTCAACAGTTTGGGAGGGGAAAAGATGGAGAAAATGTACCCGCGCATTCTGCTGGACTGCATCCGGGATAATCGCCTGCCCTCGCCCGATGAGGTGGAGACTATTGCAAGAACGATAAGGCGGGAAGCGTTTCCAAACGGCGACCCGGACCGGGCTGCTCGTAGGCTGGCGGAGATCGCTCTGATCGGCTCACTTCGGTCCGATAAGGCTCCGCTTCCCTGAAAGTCGCGTCGGCTGCGCGTTACTCGAACGGCCCCGACTGCGACGATCTAAGGCGGGGTGGGGCTCAGCCGTTCAAATAGGTCGCCATTGGCTTTCCGGCGTCGCGAAAGAGATGAATCTCGGTGGACTCGGGGAACACGACCTTGATCGAGTGTTTGCCGGCCTTCGCGATGTGCACGTCAGGGGCAAGCCCGTTACGGTTGTCGATCAGCCATGCGTTGCTGGTCTTGCCCGTTTTTCCGGAGGTCACCCGAACGGCGGCGTGTCGACCGTTGGTCATGAGCTGAGCGACGTCGAGCACGCCATCTTGATCATAGTCGACTTTGAGCGTCCGTCCGGCCCCGCTCGGGCGCCAGGGCAGGCTCACGTCGACCGGATTCCTGCTGACGATTGCACCGATGGTCTTCGGGCCGTCCTCGTCTTCTACCTGTTCCTGGACGGGCAGAGTTGGAAGAGCGAGTGCCTGCGGCGCACAGAGAAGCCCCAACACGAGAATGGCAATGCGCATGAGATTTTCCCCTCTGATTGTTATTCTTGTACTGTTTTCCCTCGAAGTCGAGGTTGCTTACGGCGGAAAGCCTGTGCGCTTGCTGAATGCCGTCTGGCAAACCTAAGTCGACTGCGACGATGGCAAGAAGAAGCCCGAGGCGTCAGGGCTCGACGTAGGACTTGCCGAACCTTTGGGCCATGTCGACGGCAAGCTCCGGCGTTAACTGGACTCCCAAGACCGAGGTCTTGTCGAGCGCATTAGCTGCCCGATCGAACAAGGCCACGCATTTTCCTGCGTTGAACCGGGACGTGTAAGCGATGCCGTCGGCAAGGGTGTTGGCGTGGATGTAGGCGCTGAGCCCCCAGGTCGTGGCGTAGTTGTCTCCCAGTACGTCTGCGAGCGTCAGCCCGTGTGCCGATAGACCGGCATCGTCGAGTGGGTAGAGATGGAGAGTTCGCCTTGCCTTCAGCTCGCTGCGCGCGCGCGCTGCCACATCGGTCGAGAGGACGTCGGTGACGGTGGGCACGCGGACGAGCGTTTCGCCAAAGGAGGTTTCGAGCTCTCGCGCCAGATAGAGCAGCTTGTAGACGCCGCCCGGATCATCATAGCGCAACTCGGGCTCAAGACCGGACGGGCCGAAGAAAACGGGATCGTGGATCAGGCGGTGGATGCGGTGAAAAACCGTGCCGGCGGGCACGTCGCGCAAGGGGAGTGGCGGCACTGGCGGATCACCGTGCCCAACCACGGACCAGCCGTACAAGCTGGGTCTGGACATCTGGGTCGACGCCCTTTGCCAGCAGGGAAAGGATCGAGGCCGGCGGGTCACCGAAGCCCGTGAGCGGTGCCAACAGCAGCTGGAGTTGACCCCACGGGTCCATATCGCCGAAGGCGGTGAGAATGGGTTTCAACCCGGGCACGACGGCCCCGCCGGCAAACTGAGCTGCTGGGTAGCGGATCTCATTGCCATACGGGACTCCCAGTACCTGGCCACGCTGACGCTGCTTTGCGAGTGCCATCGGGGTCACGCCTAGCAATTCGGCAACGTCAGCTCGGGTGAACATACCGCCAGCCTTTTTGGCGAGATCAGATCGGAAGTCCGTGGTTCGTGCCTTGGCGGCCCGCTCGGCAGCAAGACGCTCTGGCGGGGCCGGCGGTAGATCTCGTGGAGCAACGGCGAGGGCCTGAGCGGGGTCGCCGGCCCCGACGATAGCTTCGAGTGTCGCGTCGCTGGCGCTTTCTACAGCGCTCGTAATGGCGCGGGTGAGCACCTCGATGGCGCTCCGCCGAAGCGATCTATCTCGAAGGACGTGCGGCTGGCGAGGAGTAGGTACTGCCGGTTCCATGGCGTTGTCCTTTCTGTCGCCACTATAAAGAGACGGGACCGATGCGACAACCCTGCCCGGGAGCTCCGGGTCCTTGCCGTCAAAACGGCTCACTTCTGCCGCTCGTGACAGTTTGCCTTGGGGGCGTGCCAGGGCCCCGTCGTCCTGCAAATTACAGAAGCCTGCCGGATAGCCCCGGGGCACGCCTCGGTTCGTCGCAAAGATTCGGTGGCGCCCCGGGGCAAACTGTCACGAGCGACCGACTCGGCTCCGTTCGTCGCAACGGCGGATAATGGGGTGCTTGTCAAGAGATTCAGCACTGAGATAGCTGAGGCCCAAAGGAGGAACGCATGGGGAACTCGGCGATCAATGTGGGAGATATCCTGGACACGCTCTCAATGCGATCGAAGCGACCCCGGTACGCTTTCATGGTTCTGATGCTGCTCGCGGAACAGGCCGGGGCAGGAAACCAGGCGGGGCCGTTCGTGAGGGAAGGGGAGAGGGCGCTTCCGCTGCGTGAGTGGATCGGCGACCGACTATCGCGGATGTCAGGCAGGGACACACGCAGGCGGCGGCTGGAAGCGCGCATCCGGGCATCGTTGCCTGAACTTCCCGATGACCTGATCGAAGCGCAGAAGATTGTCGACGAAGCTGTTGCAGAACATGTGCGCAGCACCGGCGCGGATAACGCGAGCCGTGTGATGGTCGAGCTCGAACGGTGTGGGTACTTGAAGCGCCACTACCAGGGCTATCGGACCGACCACACCAATCGAGGGGGCCTGAGGCACCTGGTGTGCGTGCTCGACGGCGATGCTATCGCAGCACTGCGGCGGCGGGACCGGCTTGTCTGATCTGTGTAGTCAACCGGCGCGGTCATTCTCCCAGCGCCATAGATCGATGACGCTCCTGAAGAACTGCGCAGCTTGGCGAAGCGCCAAACGAAGAGCGCCGGCGAAGCAGGACGAATCCTGAACCGCGCCGGCGCTCACTCAATGTGCGATGGTGGGGGTGTTATCCCGCGTTGGCAGCGCCCGCGGTCCGCCCGCCGCGCTTGCCCTTGTCAGCTGCCGGCTTGCGGCCGAGGCCGATCTTCTTGGCCATGGCGCGACGCGCCTCCGAGTAGCCTTCAGCAACCATCGGATAGTCGGCCTTGAGATTGTAGCGCTCGCGATACTGCTCGGGGGTCAAGCCGTGACCGGCCAGGTGACGGCGCAGCGTCTTGTACGGCTTGCCGTCAATCATCGACACGATGTGGTCCTTAGAAGCCAGCGACTTGCGGACGCTGACGGCCGGCGTGTACGTTTCCGCTACTGCTTCGGGGGCTTCCTGAGCGCCACCTTCCGCCCCGAGAGCGGAGACAGTGCTGTGGATCTGCTTGATGAACTCGAGAGCCTCTTCGGTGGTGACCCGGTTGTTGTTGTTGCTCAACCACGCGATGGCGATTTCGGTGGTGAGCTCGACGGGGTTCACCGTGTTTTCGTCTGACATTGCTACTCCGGTACGCTAGTGGGGACAGAGGGTTGCTACGTTACCCCTGTTACCAATTGCGCTTAGCAAAGGACGATGCACTTCGTCAATTCTCCTGGGTTTTGACTTACTCGTTCGTTCGTAGAAGCGGTTCCGCATCACTTCAAAACGACGGCTACTGAGCGATTAGGGAGCCGAAAGCCAGAACGCCGAGCCCCATTCGTACAGATCAGCGGGGCTTACGAGTATTTACGTGAGCACAGGAAATTGAGCGCGGGTGAGCTGAATCCGCCTTCAGATTGCGATCGCGCCGGAAATATCCCGGCCAAGAGAGCAAAGTTAATGGCGCCGAAACGTGTTCCGGTGCCTTGGCCGTATGTGAATGCTTAGCTTGACCATTACTCGCCTATTACATGTGCGCGGACGAGCGGGCCATGTAATATGAACCGCGCGGACGTGATTGCTGGCGAAACAGTTTGCCGCACCGACCGCAGTTCAAGTGCTTCCGGACGCTACCCAATCAAATGAGTGTAGCTATGTAAGAGAACACTCTCGAGGGACGATCGAGGGGCGGCGGTCTCGGGGGTAGTGGCCTAGCATATGTTTGGAGAAGATGGAGCTGCGGTTGATCGCCTGCGACGGTGGCGTTTAGTTTGTGTTTGATCAGGATTGGAGCCCGCCGGAGAGGTCGCGCGCACCAACGTTCGGGCGAGTCCGGCGGTTGCGCGGGCACCGCATAAGACTCGAACGGGAAGAACCTTCCTAGTAAAACGAGGGCATAGTGAGGTAGCCCGGCTCTACGGCGAGTCACTCGGTGGTCCCTGCAAGAAACGCGTTGGTTACCGCTGCGGTTTAACCTGAGACGGCTGTTGCGTTCCTATCGCGGGGTCGTCATCGTTCGGGAATGTTCAGGGACGAGGTCCGGCAAGCGCGGCGTTACAAGCTGTATGGGGACGTGTCTCTGGCGCTTCCGATCAGCTGGCAGGTCATAGGATATGGCTTGCTCGCGATGCTGCTCACCGCTGCGGTCTTCTTGTACTTTGCGTCATATTCCCGGGTGGAGGTCGTCCCTGGAAGGATTGAGCCGGACCTTGGCTCGGCGGCGGTGCTTCCATCACGAGCAGGTGTGATAATCAAGCTCCTTGCAAAGGAGGGCGATCGAGTTCGGGCCGGCGCCCCTCTGGCAATAATCCGGGCGGAGGAGATCGATCAGGGGGGCGGCCCCGGCGCTGCTCGGACGCTGGGGGCCCTGGAGCAACAAGAGAAGCAGTTACTGCTTAGGGAAAGCGCTGTTCTCGGCGGCGCCAGGGCAACGCGTGCTCGTTTTGCGGCTCAGGCTGCGGGTCTCGCCGGCGAGATAAGCGCTATCGACAGTCAGATCGCCACCCAACGAGATCTCATCGCTATCGCGGAGACCGATTTCAAACGTGCGAGGGCAATATCCGAGCGCGGCTTTGTGAGTAGGCGAGATTTGCAGACTCGGGAGGAGACACTGCTTAGTCGACAGCAGCAGCTCGCCAATCTGATCCAGTTGCGAACGGAGAAAAGCGGCAGCCTCGCAGAAGCTAAGGAGGGGGCGGTTGAAGCTGAAAACGTTGCTGCATCGACGGCAGCGCAGGTCGTAGGCGACCGGGCAAGCGTTGCTGAGCGCAAGTTCGATATCGAGGCGAATCGAGGCTATTCGTTGGTAGCGCCGGTGGGCGGGGCAGTCACTGCTGTGACTGGGCGCTTGGGTCAAGCCGTACGCCCCGATACGCCCGTGATGACGATCGTCCCGGCCGGGGCTCGACTTGAGGCACAGCTATACGTGCCGACCCGGGCCGCGGGCTTCATCACCGTTGGGGATGAAGTCCGGCTTAAGATCGATGCGTATTCGTATGAACGCTTCGGCACAATCTCAGGCAGGATTTCCAACTTCAGCAGCGCGACGATCAACTACTCGGACGGGGAGGGGAAAGAGGAGCCAGCCTATCTGGTAACGGTGGCTGTTCCGCGGCCAACCATTTACGCCTTTGGTCAGATGAGAAAGCTGCGGCCGGGCATGACGCTGACTGCCAACATCATCACGCGGCGGCAGACGCTGTTTGAACGGCTTTTTGAACCACTCTTCGCAGTAAGGCGCTAGAAGCCCATGCAGCCGATCGATTTTAGCCTCTTTGGCAGCAAGCGAATTCGGCACATTCAGCAGACGGAAATCGCTGAGTGCGGCCTCGCATGTCTTACCATGATCTCTGGATTTTATGGGAACGACGTCGAGCTAAGCACGATGAGGCGGCAATTTCCGCCGTCCTCAAGAGGAACGTCGCTGAGGAGCCTCATGACCTTGGCAGAGCAGATGGGGTTCACCAGTCGACCACTGAAGCTGCCTTTAGAAGGAATCCGAGAACTTCAGACGCCAGCGATCCTCCACTGGGACATGAACCACTTCGTCGTGCTCGAAAAGGTGTCCAAGGGGGGCGCCATGATCCTGAATCCGGCAGCGGGAAGCGCCCGCCGGATGACTATGGCGGAAATATCGGAACATTTCACTGGAGTCGCGCTAGAACTGACGCAGACTGCCACCTTTGTACCAACTGAGGCACCTCAAAAGATCAGGCTAAACCATCTGTGGTCCAGACTACGAGGTTGGAAGCGCGCTGCGGTGCAGACCCTCATATTGACGTTGGTGCTTCAGGTCTTTGCCCTGACGCTTCCGTTCTATATTCAGCTTGCTATCGATAACGTGGTACCGACAGGGGATCATAGTCTTCTGGCCGTTCTGGCAATCGGCTTCGGAGCATTCACCATATTCAACGGCGCGGCCGCGCTTCTGCGCAGCTTCGTGCTCTTGAACGCCGGCACTACTCTCGGCTTCACGCTGGCGAGTAACGTCGCGCGGAGACTCTTCCGGCTGCCGGTTACCTGGTTCGAGAGGCGTTCGGTTGGTGACGTGCTGTCACGCTTCCAGTCGGTTCAACCAATAGAGGATGCACTGACCAAGGGCATCGTGGCGGCACTGGTCGATGGGCTTCTAGCGATCCTCACCCTTGTGATCATGTGCTGGTATAGCGTTGGACTCGCTACGATAGCAGTCCTCGCGTTTGTGCTGTACACGTTAGTCCGTGCCATATCGTTCCGGGCCGAGCGTAACGCAAATGAAGCGGTCATCGTTGCAAACGGCCGAGAGCAATCAACCCTGATCGAAACCGTGCGTGGCATAACACCACTCAGGCTGTTCGGTCGGGAGTCTGAGCGTCATGTCCTTTGGCAGAATAGAATGGCCGACGAGGTAAATGCGAACGTGTCTGCTGCGCGAATACGCATCTGGCAGGAGACGTCGAACACCGTCGTATTTGGGCTCGAGAACATCATCAGCATCTGGTTGGCTATATCGCTCGTTCTCTCGGGTGGGTTCTCAATCGGCATGCTGGTAGCGTTCCTAGCCTACAAACAGCAGTTCATCGCGCGAGCAGCAGCGCTCATAGACCAGGGGATAGCCTTTCAGATGCTGGGGCTTCACCTGGAACGGCTAGGGGATATCGCTCTTGAGCCGGAAGATCATGGCCTCGACGATGTCATCACATCGGGGAGCGAGTTCTCAGGAAACGTCGAACTAAAAGGGCTGATGTTCAGGTACTCGGATGCCGATCCGATGGTTCTAAGAGGCGTCACTCTAAACATACCGGCTGGTTCCCACCTGGCGATAACGGGACCATCAGGCGGTGGGAAATCGACCTTGGCAAAAATCATCCTGGGGCTCGCCGAGCCGGCAAGCGGTGAACTTTTGGTCGATGGTGTCCCATTGAGAACGTTCGGATATAAGAATTACCGCAGGCAAATCGCCGCAGTTTTGCAGGAAGATAGTCTTTTTGCAGGCACGATCGCTGAGAACATCGCGCTTTTCGATGAGGCGGCCGACCCCGAAGCGATCGCAGAGGCTGGAAGGCAAGCCGCGATCCATAGAGACATAGAAGCCATGCCGATGAAGTACGAAACGCTCGTCGGCGACATGGGCTCGACCGTTTCCGGCGGCCAGAAAGCCCGCATCCTTCTTGCCAGGGCGTTGTACCGGAAGCCAAGGCTCATCCTTCTGGACGAGGGTACGGCGCACCTCGACGCTGAAACGGAGAGCGTCGTCAGCGCGGCGATCCGCGATCTCGGCATTACGAGGATTGTGATTGCTCACCGGCGTGAGACGATAGCGGCGGCCGATCAGAGGGTTTTTCTCGCGAACGGGATGATCTTGGGGGACGCCTAGAGCGAAACTGCGCCACGAAGGTGGCTTGCAGCAGGTTAACCGCCTGCGCCTGAGCCACTGGCCCACTTGGTCGGCTCCAGCCTGTTTTCCGAGGAAATGGTGGCGTTCGGCGAGCGTCCGGGGTCCTGCCGGGTGCCGTTCAACGACGGTTCGCTCGCCTAGGGCCGAGTGGGGTCAGGCGACTTCTATCTGGGCGGCTTCGGAAACCGGAGCTGACATGGTGCGCTCGTCATAAAACTTTCCGCCGCGCGGAGTGGGCGCGAGATCGCCATTATGAAGCCTCTCGTAACGAGCGTTATCGAGTACCTCATTGAGCACAACGTGGGCGGACAGATCCAGAGAGCGCCGTTGGGGGTTCCAGACATAGCGATCATCGCCGCTTGCCAGGTACTCGCAGAAGGGTTGGAGGAGTACGCAGTCAGGGCAGTGCTCTTCCGTCCATAGCCACTGCCCCTGCTCATTTATCTCAAAGAAGACAAACTCGCCGCTAGGGGTTTCAGCAATATCGAGCGATCCGAAGCGCAGGCCGAGATGCGCCATCATTCTCCTCGCGGCGCTGATCACGTCATCAGGAAGCGACGCCAGGCGAAGGTTCTCGAGATACGCCATATCGGCGCGCCAATCGCTTTCCGCCGGGCCATTCAGCTTCGTGGAATCGATCGCCACTGCGCCCACGTGGCCCGCAAATAGGGTCACCCGGTATTCCGCCTTCTTAGTGATGTACTCCTGATAGATGTGAGGCATGATCTCACAAGAAGCAGGTTCCGAGAGGTCGCTGAGCGAGATTTTCGTGTTGAGTGCATGGCGAATGCCCTCGTCCGTTAGCCACCCCTTGGGGTAGTACCCCTTCATGCAGACATCGCCTACGCGTTCTGCAAAATCCCGCACATCTTCGAACTTATTTGAGATGAGAGTTTGAGGTATTCTGAACCCCGCCTTCTTGGCGGCCTGTAGCTGCGTGAGTTTGTTCGATGATATACGAGCGGAGGAGATTGGATTCACTGGAAAGCCTTGTTCAAGCAAGGCATGAATACCGGCCAAAACAGCGTTGGTTGACTCCCGTATGAGGGCGGCATCCGCTGGATGCGAGAAGGACGGAAGCCGCTTTTCGCCCGTAATCCTGCGGTTCCAGGAGGCGGATATGTCGGCAATTTTGCCTGTGAAGCTGCCAATGGTCACGACAGGGTCGTCGAGATACTCGACCGACATATAGTCACGCTGCAGAACCGTTGAAGTATCGAACAGAACTGGCCGATGCCCCGTCCGCCTCAGGACGTAGTCTACCGAGGAAGCATGAACATCAACGGGGTGCGTGAAAATGATGACATTGGCAGGGGGCATGGGATGTCCGATCATCTCGCGAGGGAAGGCTGCCTCTCTCGAAGCCTCGGGGCGGCCGGCAGCTCGTTCGAAGTCGTAGGCACCGTTTGCCGAATCCAACAATTGTGAATCCACGGTCTCCGTGCTCGCGACGCGCACCCGCGATAACGACGGGTGGTGCGGCCGATCGTCTGCCTCAGAACGACCGCACCCCCTGTTCGACGTTAATCGTCGCTGGGCTTGGTGCCCTCGTATTCCCACACGTTACCGCCCCCCTGGGGCCGGCAATACTTGGCCGTGCTGGCCGCGCCGCCGCCGCCAACGTCCGAGATTTCTTCCTCGTTGAGTTCGGTTGCCTTCTGACGAAGCAGTGGTCGTACCGTCGTAGACATAGCAATGTCCTCTTGTGGTCGCATGTTACAGTTGACATGGGACTACCGACTCATGTCGACCGCGACTTGGACTCTGCCGGTTGCTTGAAATAAATCAACTTCGGCTTCTACGTATTTACTCCGCCTTTAGCTACAACCGCATTATGGGTCGGCGCGAGCAAAGGTCCGCTCGAACGACGTACAAGGCGGGAGGTGGACACATGCGACGGCGAGGGATCCTGACCCTCTTGGCAGCGGCGGCACTACTGGCGCCGTCTCCGGGGGCAAGTGCTCAAGAGGGGGACGTAATCGCAGCCTACAAGATGCTGCAGGAGGGTCGGGACCTTTCCGCGATCGAACAGTTTCGGGAGATGGCAGCACCATCTGCGGGCAGACCAGCTGATGAAGCTGCTGCTCAGAGGCTACAGCAGTACGGGCCTCGGCTGGACGGGATCCCGGTATTTACCGCGGCGCCCACCGGGGAAGATGCGAGCCAGGAGGATGTCGCTGCGGTTCGTTCTGCAGAGCTAAGACCCGCGGTTCAGACCATCGTTGACATGGCCAAGGGACGTCGGATCGTCATACTGAATGAAGCGCATGATGACCCTGAACATCGAGGCTTCGCCCGGTCGGTACTGACAGCGTTGCGATCTGCCGGCTTTTCGAAGCTGGCTGTCGAGACCTTCAATAACGATGAAGATGCGACATTCACGGACATGACGCGCTTGCGGAAGAGCGGGCATCCGGTCCGCACCACCGGTGCCTACATCGGCGATCCGGTATTCGGGGATATGGTCCGGCATGCAATGTCGCTCGGGTATGAACCGGTCGCTTATGAGCAGACCTTTGCCCAGTCCCAGAAAGATGGCTCTGGCATCGAAGCCCGCGAAGAGGCTCAGGCTACCAACTTGGCGAAAGCGATGGCAAAGGATCCGAACGCCCGGTTCGCGATCTATGTGGGCTATAGCCACACGGCAAAGAGACCATTGGATCGGGATGGAAAGGCCGTCGCCTGGATGGCTGCTCGGCTTTGGGAGAAGACAGGTAGTGAGCCCCTGACAATCGATCAGACCGGCTTGGGGTCAACAACCCAGACCCGCGCATCTGCAACGCTTCGGGAGGCCGCACGCCGGAAAGGAGTCACCGAGCCGAGCATCTTGTATGCTGAGGGAAAGCCCTTGGTGTTTGGCAAATGGCGCGGGGTGGTCGATCTCCAGGTAATCCACCCGGCAACCACACTCGTTCACGGCCGTCCGATGTGGCTGACCAGAATAGGCCGGCACGCTCAGAAGCCGAATCCCACGCTGTATCCAGCGCGCGGCCGTGCCTTGGTGCAGGCGTTTCTCGTTGGCGAGGGAAACGATGCGATCCCGATCGACCAGGTTGTGCTGCGAGACGAAAGCAGCCCGTGGTTTATGTTGCCCGATAAGCCGGTGCGCTTCGTGGTGAAAGAGGTCGTAGAGTAAGGGCACGATCGGTGCAGGGTGAAATCGTGCACCTCATGCCGCCCTGCCGAATACACACCGGTCAGTTCGATACTTGTAGTTATGTTAAACGGGATTGCAGATCTGAAGCGCGCTTGTGTAGCGGCCGGCCGACGCGTCACAGGTCCGATCAGGCAACCCGCTCTACGCTGTAGTTTGGTGTGCCCGCCCAGATCAGCCGGTAGACGGCGCCCTGAGTGACATTCTGGACCGCGTGCGGCCACAGAACGGCAAGGCAGGTTCCACCAGGCCGCCGAACGGACGGATAGATGATGCCATTGACGTCGGCAGCCATGGCTTCCTCGGCGAGCAGATTGCCTGCGGGGTAGCCGATCTTTGGATTAGGATCGAGGCACTCGGCCGTTGCACCGCGCAGATCTACGAATGCGCCGATGAAGTCGGCGAAGAGCTCGGCGTATTCAACGACGCCCTCAAAGCTGGACACCTCGCTGAAATGATGCGTCATGTGGTGCCCGACTTCAGCGATCGCGGTTTCCGTGTCGAGGGCTGCATACCAGGCGCCACGGGACGTGCCATTGAAGCGGTTCGGCGACCGCGGCTGGGCGTAAACGAAGGCTGCGTTGATGAAGCCCTGGTTCGGCCGCCCTGCGATCAAGGAGCCAGAGCTCAGACCTTCCACGCCACGGGATTGCGCGACAAGGCGGCGGCTCGTCGCGCCTTCGATCTCCGCCAGCTCGTCGGCTTCCTCGTCTGTGTCGATGAGCCCAGACATGGCTGCTTCCCGCAGACGTGCGGTGGATACGAGGCGGACTGTGCGCGGGAAGGATTCACTGACCTGTGGGAATTGCTCCAGCATATGGATCAGAGCCCCCCGCGCATTGCGTCGACGTGACGGCGGACATCAACCATCATCAGAATGCCGCCCTCGATCATGGCTTCAACGGCGCTGCGGCCGTTAAACAGCGGGTTCTTGTTGGGCAGCCGCGGCCACCGCTCGGCCATACCGTCGGCGAACAGCAGCTTCAGGCCTTTGTAGACGCCCACAACCGCAGATGTCCTCGTCAGCTGGTCTTGGCTGAGCGTCCCTTCCCAGCGTCCAGCCTTGATCCTGTCCCAGGTGCTGGCGGATACGCCAAGGAGAGCTGCGCTTTCCTGGTTATCGAGCTGCCATGCTTGCGCGATCCGGACAAAGGCCTTCAGCGCCGTCGGTGTCAGGCGCCGACGATCGTCTTCGGATGCAAAGGTTTGGACCCCATCGTCGGAGCTCGTCGGCCGGCGACCGTCGATCGAGATAACTTGGTTCATATCGCACCTCCTGATGAGAATATGCGCATCTTTTGACGTGATTACAAGAGGCATCCGCCGGTGGCTCGGTTCTGACGTGCGCCGCCCTCGAGCGCCCTCACCCTTTCGCTTTGCCGAGCAAACAGGTGGTGGTAAGGTATGAGTGCTGAAGGTAGTGTCTCGAAGAGCACGACGAGCTGGTGATAGGGCTGTTGCTGCCCCGTAGGGTTCGAATCCCACGCCACCTTCAGCACATTACGCCCCCTGCCCGCTTACAGCTTGCCGGCTTCGCTTGCCGCCTTAGCGCTGTAGACGATGTTTAGGCCCTGAAGGAGCGAGTTGTTAAACCAGTTGATCGAGATGTCGGTGCCGTCCTTCGTCACCCAGTCCGCGCGGCGTCCGAGTTCGCTGGGCGCTTCGCCGATCTCAGGTCCGTACTTCGACCGAACGGAGTTCACCAGGTCGTTGTAGTCGAGGCGCAGCGGCTTATCGATCATGCGCATCATGACGCTCTTCAAACGCTCGTTCTCGAAGATGAAGCAGACTTCGAACCGTCGAGCGCCGATCGTGTAGTTGTCGATACGCGCCAGGCACGGCGCGAGCGGGCCGAAACCACTCTCTGGATCATGGACCTGCTTCGCGTCAGGAACGGTCGTGAGCACCTCGGAGACGGTCATGTCGGTCGACGTGCCCTGGAATAGCGGCGTTGCCACCGCGGCAGGTGAGAGGAGCATAAGCACGGTCGCGAATACGATCTTGAACAACAATTTCCCTTTCTACATTGAAGCTACAGGCGCTCACCGGAGGCGTTTCCACCATAATCCTCCGCCTCGTAAACACTGATCAGGGCGTCACGCCGGGCCTTACGCTCTTCGCGCGTCCAGGAGGTGTAGGCAGGGTCCTTCTGGAGCGTCGCGGTGGCGCGATCTCCTCGCCGGACCGATTGCGGGTCGGCGCCGGGATTGAACGGCGCGGGCGGATTCTTGTGCTCGTAGTCGAAGCCGCCAAGATAGCCGGTGTAGGAAACGGTCACGGTATCTGTCCTTGCCAGAGGTAGCTTTGCTGCTGTGAAGCGAGAGGCGATCACCCGAAGCTTGTTCTTCGATATCCCCGCGATTGGACTGCAAAAGCTGGGTCGGGTCTCAAGCTGCCGATCGAGCATCGAGCCCCAGCTTGCGGGCGTTGGTTGCTTGGAGCATCCAGCGAGAGCCCTTTATCCGCCGGAGCCAGTCCGCGGCTGCTGGAACTCGGCCTAGCACGGTTTGGACATGCCGTTCGGCGACCACACGCGTGGGGACGGTATTTGCTCCGTCGGTCAGGATCGGTCCGAACCGGGCTTCCGCTTCAAAGATCCCGAAGGAGTGATGACGGAACAGGAGATGCTCGAGGCCGCCTGCCCACGTCCGGGTTTCAAGAAACCAGCGATGGAGAGGAAGGTACGTCTCGGCCGCCCCGCCGAAACGGCGGGCGCTCAGATCAGCCAGGTCGTGGACGTTGGAATCATCGCGTGCCGGCATCCAATCCGGAGGGCGGAAGTCGATCAGCCATTCCGTTGCATCGGGCACGTGCTGGCAGTCTTCATCCATGTGCTGCCTGCCCAGACCCGAGACCGGGATGCAGGCTCCGTCGCCATTGGTGATCGTCGCACCGAACACCCGCACTGCCTCTTCAATCCCCTGGGTGTGATGACGCAAGGCACGGTGAGTGAAGTGGCAAAGCGCGGCCTTGGTTTCGTCGAACCAAGAGTGCAGGCGATGATAGTCCTGCCACGAGCCGCCATGGAGGGCCGCCGAGGAGCGAGCATGGTCGTAAGGGTTCATGCGGCGAGCCTCAAAGTCGTTACGCTCCCCTGCCCTGTCTGGTCGGCGAGAGCCAGAAGGACGGCATCGACAGTGTCGTTGAAACCAGAGACCTCTGCCCATTGGGCGGCCGTTGGCGGAAAAGGTCGCGGCAGAAGCCCTTTATAGAGCGGCCAGACCTTCTCGGCATGCGACATCGGCATTGGCTCGCGCTGAGAGAACCAGTCAGACTCGCGCTTGGCGCGCCGTGCGTTGTCGGCAACTTCCTTTTTGTGGGTCGGGTGCGTGCCAGCCCCCAGATCGCGCAGAAATGCGGCCGCGGCTTCCCTGGCGTCGTGATCTGGCTGCGCCCGATAGCGCCCTTCGAACTGTCCGGCCCGGAGGCCAACTAGCTTGCCCTTCGTGAAGGTAGCAAGCAGCTCCAGTGTCCCCACGGGCACGCCATTCCTGCGCATGGAAATGATGTGCGTCTGCCCCGACCGGCAGACCTCGTAATAGCCGCCAACGCAGTGGTTATGCGCGTTACCCTCCTGAACCAGTTGCTCTGCTGTGGTCAGGGGGACCGCCTGGAAGGTGCCGTCAGGCGAAGACCAGACCGGGCATAGAGCTGGCCAATGCGGGTGGTCCGTCTGGCTCTCATGCCGCAGGGCCGCGGCGCAAGCGGCCCGGCGGTGCCAGAGACCTACGCCTTCATGAAAAGCTTTGGCTCCTCGGCTCCCGAGAATGGCGCGAGTCATGCCGCGGTAGAAGAGCTGCTGGAACTCTACGCTCTGCTCCGGCGCCGCCAGAAAGAGACCGGTGCAAAAGGTTGAGACCTGGCTATTGCCAGTCATGGCGAGCCCAAGAGCCTTCCGGCGTTCGTTAACCAAAGGGATCAAGATATCGGCTTTCAGTGCCATCAAAGCATCGTCAGCGTCGGTCATGTTGTTGAGAATTGCTGGCGAGAGCAGCGGATAACCAAGGCCCTTGGCCCAGATAGTCTGGCCCCAGTCATCTGGCCACTGATGTGCAGGCACTTCGTAAACGACCAGCCGACGAACGGAAGAAGCCGCGTCATAGCCCTGAAGACTCGCCTCGAAGGACCGAGCACGCCTGATCTTGCGCAACTGGGCCGGGCTGAGGCGAAGGCGTTCACGAAGGACGGGCGCCAAGGGCTGCCCGCGATCGATCACATCAGTGACCACAGGATCCATCAAGACGGACGATAGAAGGCCATAGGACTCGAGCGCCTGACGCCGGCGCAATATGGTCTCAGAGCGTCGCGGGTTCCCACAGAGGTGCGTGCTCAACGCCCATCGCAGGGTTGTGGTGATGAACTGGTGACCGATCTCGAGATCACGTCGCAGGACATCCGTCACGTGCTTTTTAGCAAGCGCCGCGGACGTCTCTTGCAGAGCGCGGAGACTGTTGCTAGCCACCGCTGCGATCTCTTCTAGAACACCCTGCCCTTCTTCCTGGACAACCAGGGACGTGGCGAGATCGGCGAAACCAGCGTTGTTGATCACGAGCGCAGGGCTGGTCGGCTCCGCGTGGGCACACCCGAACGGCTTCGCCGCGATTTCATGGAAATCTCGCAGGATTTGGTCGGCCAAGGAACCGCGCGCAGGCGCGGGAGCGGCGGTGATTACCGCTCGCACCTCATCTGCGATAGTGGAGGTGGAGAAGGTGCATCGTGACAGTGCGATAATCTCGCAGATGGCAAGGAAGGCCGGATGCTGGCTGTTGACCTCAGCGCCGGACGCGAGATCGAATAGCTCGGACCGTACAGACTGCAGAATCTTGTCGAAGGTGAGTTTGATCATGCCGCTTCGCGCCCCACGATGTTAGTGTCAACGATTAGAGCGTCATCCTGCTGCTCGGACTCGGTACCGTCGTGGTGACCTTTGTCTTCGGGGCCGTCGTCCTCATCGTAGAAACGATCGTCGAAGAGCACATCGCAGAAATCCTCGTCATCTTCGCCCTCGCCATAACTCATAAGGCAATCAATCCTGGGATCGCCCCCTTTTCGGTCGGGATAGTATACGACGGTGCCGCTGCCACCGTCATTGTTGACCCAATCCTCTTCAGGCACTTCGGCGGTATGGTCCGACAGAAAATCTTCCAAAGAGATTGCTTGCCCGCTCACGGCAAAGGCGATTGGGAAGTCTGGTAAACGCTCACGAATGGAACCGTCATTCATTCTGACCAGCGAGAGGTGGCATTCTCCATCATCTCCACCGCCGTTGAGAGAGAACTCGATTTCTTGGAATCCCAAGGCGTCGAGGGCGTCCAAGACTGAGTCGATAAGGTCAGGCGACCTTGCATCGGTCAAATTAGGTTCCACAATGAATTCCAGTACTTAGGTTTTCACACGAATTCAGATCAATGCATTCCTCGGACGCAGTGCCGTCGGACCGCGACAAATCCAGTTTTCAAGAAGAGGCCGTTCTGATCATGATCGTGCTGACATGATGTTCGGCAGTTCCCCCAAGACTATTAGCGCCCTGACGTGCGATTGCCGTTGACCGATCCTGATCAAATCAGATCAAATCTGAATGGGATCTCGCTCTCCGGGAGCGCGTACCTGATGGATCTGGTGCCGTCCCGGGGACCTGAAGCGCGCTCGATGCGCGAGATGTCCGGCGCAGCCTCAATAGGCCAATCGAGCTGCGCCATCACCGTAGATCAGAAGTAGAAGGGAAGCTCCTCGATCTCCTCCTCATCCCTGTCGAAGAGGATCCATTCAGCTCCGTCGGCGCGCGCCACGTCAAAACAAGCCCGCAGGCTTTCCGGAATGCCAAAGTACCCGCTGGGGTCGACCTCCTCCCCTGGCGGGGTGGGGTCGATGTCGTCGGTCTCTGGGACCGAGATAAACCAGCCGTATTCGCGAGGCGGAAACATCGAGATCTGGTTGAACCACGGTGCAGAGATGGCCCCGTTCAGGACCAGGTGGACCTCCTCGGTGAGGTGGCCGGTCGAGATGTATGCGATGGATGCGAGGCGGGTCACGGAAGTGGCGGTCGGGTTGTCGATGCTCATTTTCATTTCCTTCCCAGGTTCCATTTTTTGCGTCGGAAAATCCTGCATGCCGATCCCTCCGGCCTCGCTCGTGGCCACGTGCAGGTCAGAGGCACCGGGTATGGTGTTGCCGGCCATCGCCTATCGACATGGACGGCGCCGTTCCCGTATTGTTCCGGTCATGCCGCGAGACGACTCTGACCTCTTGACCCTCTCCCTGTCCGTATTGGAGGAAGCGGCCGCGCGCCCATCGAACGAGAACGTGGCGACCACGTCTGTTCGATTAGCGCTGCGGATTCTCATGCGCGTCTTGCCGAGAAGACAGCCGCTGGATCAGTTTTGGCGCATCGCACAGCTGCCTGCGGCAGACCGCCCTGCATGGGAAAACTGCACCAGCGCATACAACGACATCCGCTATGCCATGATTGCGGCCGGTTGGGATGTGGCGGAGTTGGACGCGCCATGGAAAGGTTGGGATATGTGTAACCGCTATCGCATGACAGCACGGCAGGCCGAGCTGGCGACGCGCTACGGCGTCGAGATGCCGTATCTTCCGGACATCACGATTCCGGCACCTGAGCTGTTTCCCAAGCGGGCTGCGTGGGTCGTAAAGCCTGCCTCGGTCGATGGGGGCCGGGACCTCACCTCGATGCTCTGGGGCTTCCCGAGAACCGTAATGGGGGCACGCGGCAAGCCGGTTGAAACATCGGTGACCAACGTGCGCAACCTTGAGAGCCCATTCTGGCGTACGGCGCTCTCGCGGCCGATGCAGCGGTGCCTGGTGCCGGTCACCAGTTTCAGCGAGTATGGCCCGGGACCAAAGGGCGCGCGGCCGCTGTGGTGGTTCGACGTGCCTTCACGACCGATCTTCAGCTTTGCCGGCATATGGCGTGAGGCACAGGGGCGAGCGGTATTCGCGTTCTTGACCACCGAGCCAAACACCATCGTCGCCCCGATACACCCGAAAGCCATGCCGCTGATCCTGCACGAGGAGGACGAGGAGCGCTGGCTGCGAGGTGAGCTTGGCGACCTGGTGGCCCCCTTCCCGTCTCAGTTGATGACAGTGAGACAGGATCCTAGTCCTAAGGGCGAGACTTCGCAGGCGGAGACTGGCTGACCTCGTTTTCGGCGTCCGGCAGTTCCTCGTCGAGCATCCAGTCGCCAAATTTCTTAAAGGACCGGGCTCCGCAGCACTTCGCAATGGCGGCGGCGTCTTCGCCGTCCTTTGGTGGAGCTGATGCCCATTCGTGGGCAGTACCATCGCACTGATACTGTTCGGGCGGAGGCTTTCGCATACGGTGGATGTGGGGTCCCGATCCTAAAGGTCGAGGCCTCTCCGATCGATCTCATCGGCCAACGCGTCTGCTTCGCGGTTTCCGGGTTCACCGTCGGTGCGCTGATAGGCCTCGATGAGCTCCTTGTCAGTCAGGCTCCCGCGTCCGCCACAGGCAGGACAGCTGCCGACAAGCGCGGGTGTCTCGTTTGCCGGGTGGGCCGCCTCAACCAGGGGTTCACCGGATCCGGCGCATAGCGGGCATGCTTGCTCAGTCATCGTCACTTCCTGTTTTGACCTGGATGCGCTTGTGGCCGAAAGCCCGCAAGCCAAGACGAAAGGTCTCGTGGGGGGCGGCTATGCTGCCGCAGTCTCGTGGCCGGGGTGAGACCGGCCTACGATCGTCGCGATCGCGAAGCCGCGCGACGTCAGCGAAGCATAGCCAGTCCCCTCGCACTCGCGGATACCAAGTTCGAGAATATCGCTCACAACAAGGGTGCGAGCGATCGCAAGCGTGCCTGGCTCGGCTTTGTAGGTCCAAGCGTTCTTGAAACCGGGACGAAGTTTCAGCGAGCCCAGGAGACGTCGTTGAGCGGTGGTGAGGCCCTCGAGCGCGGCCAGGTTGAGGCGCGCGCTTAGGGGGAGCCAGCGGGCGCCACCATCGAAGGCTTCACAATACCATTCCCATCCGGGCTCTCCGCGGTCGGCGCCGATAGTGGCGAGCTCAATCGTGAGAGGGGTACCGTCCCTGGGCTTGATCGTGAGCGTGCGAGGACCGAAGCCGGAGGCGTCCTGAACGATCAGCCCCTCGCGACCATCGGGATGCCGGACCCTGATGTTGCGCCAGCTCGTCACTTGCGTTGTTCCTCCACATCCTTGTGCTGCACAGGTGGCTGGCATTTTGGTTGACCAGCCGGCTAGACGGCGGAGGTACTCGGGGATCTGCTTGTCGGCATCGTGCACTGATTGAGCAATGGCATCGAGTTCAACATCCGGAACCGGGCCGGCGCTCACAAGGACTTGGGTGAGCGGCACATGGTGCTCCAGATAACAACCGTAGAGCCAGGCGACGCCGGCGCGAGACGCCGTTTGATAGATGCCGTAGGAGCCCTCGTGCTCGTGAAAGAAGCCTAGACTCCGCCCAAGGTCGGTGAGGCGCTCCTTCGCATCAAGGATGCCTGCTCCACGGAGAAACACCTTATGAAACTTCCGCGGGCTGACGCCCCGCATGCGCTCACGGACCCACTGGAAAGTACGGCTAGCACTGACGTCCAGGGTGAGGAGTTTCAAGGCGTCGGACAGGCTTCCTGCGAGGGTATGGCTGCGGTCGCGGACATAAAGGTCAATCTGCTCGTCGAGGATGTCCCCGTCTGCCGCGGGGTGTCTGTTACCGTTCGGAAGCACGATATCGATGGTTTGGCCGTAGAGCGTCCACGGGATGTTTCGCTCATCGAGGGCGGCTGCCACGTCCAAGAGCCGTTCGAGGTTCCGGATATTCGCGTGCGCCAGAGCCTGCTGGCGCAGGTCACGTACCGCGCGATCCGGGTTGTCGAGGCGATCGGATCCTTCTCGATTGGCTTTGCTCCGGGCGTTCTCGAGACGACGCTCGATGTCAGCGATCGTGTTCAACGTGCCCCCCTCTCGTAGCAGGTGCTAGGATGGCGCGGCTCTCATCGCGAACCGTCTACAGAGGCTATCAGCAGCTGATGAAGGTCGGCAAGCTGCCATTCTCGATACGCTCAACCAAGCTGCTGCTGAGCAGCGAGTTTGACATCATCCCGAAAGCGGCCGTCCTTCATAGGAGGAGGTGTGATGCGGAACAGGAGCTACGTGGACTTAGGAATTGTGTTGACGGCCGCGATATGGCTGTTTGCCGCGATTGCCATGCTCGGGCCGATAATGGGGGATTGCCTCTCGGAGATGGGGCAGAGCTGCCCTACTGACGGCGAGCGAAGACTTAGCCTATTGTGGATCGCGCTGATCGCGGCTGCGATCAATCTGGCCGCGATCTGGTTACTCGCACGCTGCAATGGTCCAACGAAGCTATAATCCTGTGGCGAACAAGCCCTGCGCTGCCCCAAAGCTGCCGATCCGCTTCCGCCCAACAGAAGCCGGGATCAATACAACCGCATTTCCGCTCAATCTGTGGCGCCGCGCTGGACGGGGGCATAGTGTCACGACTAGCTTGATACAAAGATCATTGGAGAGCGGCGTGCTACGCAGAATGGCTTGTCTGATCGCTGGAACGGTGTTGCTTCATGGCGCACCGGCAAACGCGCAATATGCTCCGGTCGATACCACGCCGATGGGACAAACTGCGACCGGCGTGATGGCCAACAAACTTTCCGGTGACATCGCCAGCAGAAAGGCGCGCTCCAATTCGGTATCGAGCCGATGCTTAGCCGATTCCGGGCCGGGCCCCGAACGGCGGGCGATGGAAGCGCAATACGCGAAACTGCTCCGGTCGAACGGTCGACAGCATGCCGATGCATGGCGGGCTGAGCACGGGCGTCGCTATCGCGCCAAGCTTAAAGCTGAAGGAGAATGCCAGTAGGCTTAATCCGATTGGATCGACCGCAATCCTCCCACTCTCAGCCGTTCGCGACCGCCGGGGCCGATTTTTGAAGCGGACATGCCGCTTCCGCCCCAGATTCGGCCGTTTAGCCGTTGAGCACCCTAGCCCTAGATCGGTCGTTCACTCGATCGGTGCAGGTTCGTCAATGAGGTGCCAGCCTCCCGCGTCTACAGCCAGGTAGGACTGGAAGCGCTCCCAACGGTCGCCATTCTTCTGATGCCAGCTACACCGTGCCTCAGTGGGCTCTTCTTCGATGCGCTCGCACACGACGCGTCTAATCTCGGCAGCGGCAAGATTACTTCGCGTGAACTCAGCCACAGCTTTCGCAAGCTCAGATGAGGAAGGCACAAGTCCAACTGTGGTAGCAACCATCAGGGAAACGGTGTGGGCAACGTACGACATACTCGCGATCATCAGCCGATGCGGGGACGAGTCAATGCCCGTAAGCAGCCTGTCTGCTTTCCACCCAGAATGCGACGTTCCTGCCCCGCAAAGCGGGCCTAAGAGCTGCCCTTCCGCTTTCGCCCAAGAGCGGTCATCCGACCCCCGGCGGATTGCGTCTTTAAGGATTCAGGACCTCATTCGGGACCATTTCGCCTGTGTCTCCCAGACGAAAGGGCCCGCCGCGGAGCCAGCGAATGACCTGAACCTTCCCATGTGTGATATCATATGCAACGGCGTCGTATCCCCAACAGCACTCCGCCTGACGCTCGCCGCTCCAGCTGGCAACGGAATTGAAATACTCAACGAAGAGAAGGCGCCCCGTGGAAGCGTAGCCAGGGCATAGCCTGAACGAAACCCCCTCAGCTGATAGCTTCTTGCCGAAGCTTTTGAGCCAAGAGGCCCTGTCTCTTGCAACGAGTATGCCGTCCTCGAACACCTGAACGTTCGGTGCGAGTAGCGCCTCATACCCGCGGACATCCTTTTCGGCGAAGACCCGGACCAAGCCTGTCGCGACAGCTGGCTGCTCCGGAAGCGGAGGAGGAGGAGGAACCTGCGCGATAGCCTCAGGCGCGGAAGCGGTGAGCACAAGAAGTGCGGCAAAGATTGGACTGAAGCGCATTCGAAGGACCCTCACGCGCAAGCCGCAACGTCTTGAGGTGCGTCGCGGGTCCATGTCGCCGCGCTCTGGAAGCAGCTTTGTGCACGCAGTCGTGCCCGACGCCCCTTTGGCATCAGGAGTGGGGGGCGCGGCGCGACCGCGATGAGGCCGCGATCCACCGTGTCGCGCAGAAGATTGCCAAAGGGATCGAGCCTGTTGAACGGCTCTTCGAGGATCACGAGGATGAGTCACACCTGGCCTGGTGCTGGTCAGCCTGCAAAGCATCAGGCGATCGGATCTGACATGCTCGGAAGGGTACGGACCTGATGCGCCTGGAATGAGGGTGCCTTTATGCGAAACGCCGAATGATGATGATCCGGGTCGGGACAGAGGTACCGGAGGCTTTGAACGCGCCGGCCGGCACGGCCTCGATGTGGGCGGCTACGTCAGCAAGCCATTGGCGCCACTCGGCGCATTCTTTCTCCTGGCCGAAGAAGCCATGCTCGCTGACGATTGCACCGAGCCGTCCCCCTGGCCTGAGGCACTCGTAGGCGTGGCGTACGTGTCTGATGTCTTGGTTGCGCGAGAAGGGTGGATTCATGGCGACCACCGTGGCTCGCATGGTGGATGGCTCCTGCTGGAGGAAGTCGCCCACGATCAATCGGTCATGACGAGCCTGATCGACCAGGATGGCTGCGTTGTCTTGATCGACCTCCACAGCGATGATCTGGTCCGGCGTGCGGTCCGCCATGGCTGTAACGATACGACCGCATCCGGCGCTGGGCTCGAGACAGACGTCGCCCGCACCAATATCGATCATGTCGCAGAGGCGTGCGGCGAGCTCGGGCGGCGTTTCGAAGAGCTGGAGCTTCTGCTGACGGTGAATGATCTGACGGCTACTCAACGCCTCGTCGAGCTTCGGCAGCGGGTCGAATGGAAAACTGTGCCCACCAGCACGGCGGTCCCACTTGCCGCCCAGTGCCTTCAGCACCTTGTCGGTCGAAGCATACAGCGGACGATCAAGCTGGTCTCCCGGAAGCTTTAGAACGGTACCTACGACCGTGGAACGAGAGAGTACATCCGCCACCTCGGGCGATATCTTAACGGCCAAAACTGCCTCCAGAATGGGAGCGAATATGAAACGCGAAGCGACCAGCCGGGCCGGAGGCCGGCGTAATCGCGTAGGAGCTGCTCGGAAGGTCGCGTTGAAATGCGGTAAGCAGGCTTCGCCGCAAACCCTAGCGGCGCCATCCTGTGTCGTCTGTCCCGGAAAAAGCGCGTGGCCAGCTCGACGCTCGCGCCAGCACTCTCGGAGCCCCCTCAACCGGCGAGCACAGTGTACTAAAACAGGAACCACTCAGCCCTGGTTGTAAACAGTGCACCCTCTTCGGCGAGATATAACCAAATACAGCGGAACATAGACCACGAACTGACTTGTCATGTTCGATGGTAAGTGCTTAGTTTTCTAAATGCCGAATCGCATTAGGTGAGCGGCACCGGGAGGGGCGGATGAACGCAAAGCACATTTTGATGGCTTTCGGCTTGGTCGCAGTAGTAGCGCCGGCTTCCGCCACCGAGACAATCACCTATAGCTATGACGCCAAAGGCCGCTTGGTCAGGTCTGTCCGGACAGGCACCGTCAATAACGGCGTTACTACTTCCTACGAGCACGACAGGGCCGACAACCGGAAGAGGGTTGTCGTGGCAGGCGCCCCGTAATCATACTCGTGCTCGACCGGGAACCGGATGATTGGTCAACGGGCTTCTCTCTGCTCGCGTCGTATGAACCTTTGTAGGCCGCGGCTGGCGCCTCTTTAGGCCTAAGCATAGCTCTGGGGGCCCGGTTGACGCTGACCGCGTAGTCAAGATCCCTGGAAGCCCCCCGAGGCACGGGGGTTCTTCCCAAACCCATGTATCGGTTGAAGTTGATAATCGGCCTGCTGGTCTCCAGCAAGCCACGTAGCCATTGACCAACTAGGTCGGTGGCCTCCGTTTCAATTCATCTGTGATGCTTGAAGCCAATGCACACGCGTGCGGCTCGCGTCCGAATTTATTTACACTTCATCAACGCTTTTGAGGGGGACGCGAGATGGCGCTTAGTGGGGCAACGCAACGGGCCGCGATGAAATTTCTGCTCATGACCGGAACGGCTATCGCTTGCAGCATTGGCTCGGCGGCTTGGGCCCAGACAACGTCACCCTCTGACATGTCGAACAAGCCGCTTGTGGACGCCAACTACGTGGACCTGCCCACGGGTCGCCTGGTCGTAACTGCTAGCATCAGTATAGGTAATGGCCAGAGCGGCCTGACGTACAGTCGAACATTCAACAGCGCAGGTGGCTACCGCGATGACCTAAACGGTCAAGTTGTGGGATCCGGGAGCGTCCGCACGGTGATCGTCGGAACCACGAAAGAGGAATTCAACGTCGCAGGATCGGGATTCACACCGGTTGAAGCGAAGGGGTCAACCCTAACACGAAGTGGAACGACCTACACTTACACCCGGGCGGATGCGACGACCTATACTTTCGACGACATACTCGGCATCACGTCCATACGCAGCAGAGCGGGAGAAGTCCGGAGCTTCTACTACGTCACTGCTCAGGTGCAGGTGGCGTCAACACCGTCGGGGCCGGCGTACACAACGATCCGCCGGCTTAACTACATGGAAAGCAATACCGGTTGGCGGGTCACCCCAACGTATCAGACGAACTCCGCGACGGTTTCCACTATTCCTCAATGGCAACACATTACGCAGGTTACGCTGTCAAACACGCAAGTGGCGTGCGGAACTGGGTGCACGCTCCCACGGCTAACGATGGGGCAGCTAGGAACGGCTACGCCATTTTTCACCGATGCAGCTGGTCGCACCCTCCAGCTGACGCTGGGCACCGGCGGTATCACCGGCATTCGCAGTCCCGGGCGAACGAGCGACGATATCACCGTGGCTTACTCGTCGGGCCGGGTGTCTTCCGTCACGAATGATGGAATTCAAACCACCTATAGCTACCTTGACGTACCAGCGTCGGATCGCCGGACCGTCACGATTACCAGGGCTGGCCGCCCTCCCCGCACGGCAGCCTTCCAGATCTCGACAGGCCTGTTGCTTGCCGAGACCGACGAGACGGGTAGGACGACGCGGTATGAGTACGATGCAGGTCGCCGCATCTTCAAAATCACCTCGCCGGAAGGCGATTTCGTTACGTATGGGTACGATGCACGCGGCAATCGGACAACGACAACTTCAACGCCAAAGGCGAACTCCGGCCTGACCGCGTCCACGATCACGCTCGCCTACCCTGCCGCCTGCACGAACATCGTGACGTGCAATAGCCCGGAGAGCCTGACGGACGCGAAGTTGAATGTAACCAATTACGCGTATGATCCGACTCACGGCGGCTTGACTGCCGTTACTGAACCCGCTGGGGCCAACGGTATTCGCGCGCAATTGCGCTACGGGTACACGCAACTAGGGGTCACGGGCTCTCCAAGCGGCAGCGGGATCTGGAGCGTGACCAGCACATCCGCCTGCCGCACGGCCGCGCCAGGAGCCTGTATAGGAGGCACGGATGAAGTTCGGACCTCGGTAGCCTACGGGTCTAATCTTTTGCCTACATCGCAGACGATTTCGGCGGGTGACGGCTCTTTGGCCAGGACGGTCTCTGCTGGCTATGATGCTATCGGAAATTTTGTGTCAAGCGATGGTTCGGCGCCTGGAGCTGTAGATGTCAGCCGAACCTTCTATGACGCGCTGCGTCGGCCAATTCTCGCGGTAGGCCCGGATCCAGATGATGCGGGAAGCCTGCGAAACCGGGCGGTGAAAACGGATTATGATGCCCGGGGCCGCGCTGCCGTAGTCACAAAGGGAGTCGCGAACCCGGACGGGAGCGGTTTCACAGCCCTCGAGGTGTTGAACACTGCCTACGACGCTGCGGATCGTCCCGTATCGACAGTGCTGATAGCCGGGGGGACGAGCTATTCATTCACACAGTTTTCCTACGATGCGGCAGGATATCTGGAGTGCATTGCGACGCGCATGAATCCTGTTGCCTACGGTGCTCAGAGCAACGCGTGCGCGCTCGGTCCGACAGGGGCAGACGGCCCCGACCGGATCTCGCGCACCGTTTACGATGGGGCGGGGCGAATTCTGAACTCCTTCGCGGCCTGGGGCACAGTAGACCAGTCAGAGGAACAGGTTTCTTACACCCAGAACGGGAAAGTCGCATCGCGGATCGACGCAAAGAACAATCAAACCAGCTACATCTATGATGGCTTCGACAGGCTCAAGCGTACGACCTACGTCGACGGGACCTTTGAAGAGGTTGGATATGACTTGAACGGAAATCTGAATAGCAGAAGGACGCGCGCCGGAACAACTCTTCTATACACCTATGACGCGATGAATCGGAAGATTTATGACGACAACCCGAACACGAATGTTGCGGAAGTCGACGCGTCGTATAGCTATGACAACCTAGGCAATCTGACCCGAGCCGGAGACCAGAACGGTTGGTTCAGCGCGGCGGAGTACGATGCACTCAGTCGTGTAACGAGACAGTGGAGCAATGTATTCCCTGCTGGCTACACGTTCCAGTATGACGCTTCCGGGAATATGTCGCGCCAGACCTGGCCAGACCAGTTCTTCGTTACCTACGAATATGACCGGACTGGGGCTCCAAAGCTGATCAGCCAGAATGGAAACTCCACTCTTGCGAGTTATGAATACGACAACCTGGGGCGGCGGACGCTTATCTCACGCGGCAACGGTACATCGACGACATATACGTATGACGGCGCATCGAGTATCGCTTCATTTAACCACGATCTGGCCGGGACCGCTCAGGATCTGTCGGTGTCCCTCGCCTATAACCCAGCCCGCCAAATCAAATCCCGGACCTCCTCGAACGACGCGTACTCGTACACTGGCCATTATAACCTCGATCGGCCGTATACTGAGAATGGGTTGAACCAGCTTACTGCGGCTGGGCCGACGAGCCTGGGCTATGATGCCGGCGGGAACCTAAACCAGTCGGGGACGAGCGGATACGCATACAATAGCCGCAACGAGCTCTACTCTGGCACCGGGGTTCAGCTTTTCTATCGTAACCCCATAGGCCTAACCAATCACATAATTCGGGCAGATGGGTCGGTAATCAACTTCGACTACGTTGGGACGACGCTCGTCGCCGAGGAGTCGGGTGGCGCCGTCCAGCGGCGCTATGTATTCGCACCCGGCATCGACGAGCCAATCGTATGGTACGAAGGTTCGGGGCTAGGTGACCGGCGCTGGCTGCACGCCGATGAGCGCGGGTCAATCATCGCGATCACGAACGGAGTCGGGGCCGCAATGGCCATCAACACCTACGATGACTACGGTATCCCGGGGCCGAATAACCAGGGGAGATTCCAGTACACCGGCCAGAAATGGGTCCCTGAGCTGGGGCTATATGATTACAAGGCCCGGTTGTACTCGCCGACGCTGGGGCGGTTCATGCAGACTGATCCAACGGGATATGACGACGGCATGAACTGGTATAATTATGTTGATAGTGACCCCATCAATGGGACGGACCCGACTGGACGGTGCGGCCCCGGTGATAGAGCACCTACTCCTGAGGAAAGCAGGGCCTGCCAAGACGCAGAGGCGAAACGCTGGGAATACTACCGCGCTGGGCCAAGCTTCGACAGCTCCTTTTTGGCGTCGTTCTCGCTCGGCCTCCTGTCTCAGTACGAGTCCAATCGAAACATTTATGGAGCCGATCAGATCCGCGAAATGCAGTATGTCATCGATACTATGAAGAGCATCGACAAATCGGTCAGAGAGGGGGGGCGTCAGCACGAATGGGCGCCACTCACTCTTAGCCAGCTGGCTGACCTCAACGGCCTCCTAAAGGAATCAGCGGTGCGCCGTGCTATGGAAAATGCATTGAGGGACACGTATCACCACGGCATCGAGTACGGGTTCTTCATCTACAAAAAGAACGCGAATCACTATTTTCCAGGCAAGTATGTCCAAGGGATAAAGGCCAAACTTGACGAACTCTTTTGGAGCTATGAGACATCGGATAAGCATGGTGGTTTCGCTGTCGCGACTTTCCACACCCATCCGGGAGGGACGCCATTCCCGAGTTCGGGCGATATCGCGACTGCGGTTACCCCGTACTATAATACGTTCATGATCATCGGAATTCCGTACGCGAACGGGATCGGTGGCCAGTTGATTTACGGAAATGGGGGGCCCGCCAAACGCCTGAGCAACTAGGAGCGGACAGATGATTTATGCACTTATGGTTTTGCTGCAGGGTGCCCCTATTGCTCCCGCCCAAGACTATCCGTCCTTGACTATCGCATCCAAGATCCACGATCATCTCGACTATGCAGGGTGCTTCAAATCGAACGCAACTCTGAGACAGGAATATTATTTCCACGGGTGGTACGAAGCACGCAAAACACATATCGACAGAAACATTGTTGTTTTCAGAGTTAGTGAGGCGGATCTAGGTTCGAGGTCGGCGGGTATCTTCATCACGAAACTTGTTGTGCCCCAGCTCGACGATACAGACTTCAAGTTCATCCGTGGACACTATAACATCCGAACGGGCAAGTTGACGCAGGGCTGTTTCAGCAACTTGGGTTAGCCGATAGTTTTATGGCTCTCATGGGGTTTTGACCGTGCAGAATACCGCGAGTCTCAATGTCCTCGGTTCATCCGTATCCTGGGTGGCTCAACTGCTAACCGGTACTCTCGCAACAGCTATCTCCATGCTAGCTGTCGCGGGAGTCGGCTTTGCTCTTATGCAGGGGCGCTTACCGATCCGCAAAGGAGGTGCGGTGATCCTAGGATGCGCGATAGTTTTCTCAGCACGGCCCCTAGCTGAAGGCATTCTGGGTGCTGGTAAGACCGACCAGTCGACGCCTGTGTATGACAGCCTTCCAAGCCCAGCGTACATCGCGTCTGCGCCAGAGCCTGTGCCGTTCGATCCCTACGCCGGAGCTTCCGTGCCGCAGTGGCCCGGTGGCGAACGCGGAAGTGTGTTCCGTGATTAGGACAATGCCGGCGACGCCCCTTCGATTCTGGGAATGTCTTGAAGGCATTGAGGATTCAATGGACGCCCTCAGTTCATACGCAAGGACGCTGACATGAAAAAGGCCCATCTAGTCGCCATGGTCGTTAGCCTTAGCTCTTCTGGTTCGGCGATTGCGCAAGATAGCTTTTCCGATCCTGCAGGATCGGGCCCTATCGTGGGCGCGGTTCACTGGATCCAGGGTACGCTGCTCGGGACAGTCGCGACGGTCATCGCCGTTATTGCCGTTGCTTCGGTTGGAATGCTGATGCTGTCTGGCCGCATCAATTGGAGGTATGGCGCAACGGTCATTCTCGGCTGTTTCGTTCTCTTCGGTGCAGCGAGCATCGTAGGTGGAATCCAGGCGGCCTCGAGCATTGGCTACTGATGTGGAGAACCTCGATCGCGATGTCCTATTCGTGGGATTGACCCGCCCCCAGATGCTGTTGGGGGTGACGTATGGCTTCGCGATTAGCAACGCGATCCTAACAACAGAGCTCTTTCTGGTGTTTAGATCGGCGATGGTCTTGTTCGTAGCAGTGGCGGTTCACGCCATTGGGGTGGTCGCCTGCCTTCGTGATCCGCGGATCTTCGAAGTCTGGCTGGTCAGAGTGCGTCGGTGTCCGCGAGTGCCAAACCACAGGCTGTGGCACTGCAACGTCTACCAGCCGTGAAAATGACAGCCGCGACATGGGCACGGGAGAAGCCTGCCGGCGCGCATCTCCCATATCTGGCCCAGATAGACGATAACACGGTGATGCTGCGTGACGGGCGCCTAATGCAGGTCTTGATGCTCGACGGCCTGCTATTTGAGACGGCGGACACGGTTGAAATCAATTACCGTAAGGCGTTGCGCGACGCGATGCTGCAAACGATCGGATCGTCTCGGTTTGCGATTTATCACCACATCGTCCGTCGGCGCGTCGAGTCACGACTAGAGTCAGTCTTCCCGGATCCGTTCAGCGCAGATCTGGATGCGAAGTGGCGTAGCCGCTTGGCTTCGAAGCGCCTCTTCCGGAACGACCTGTTCCTGTGTCTCCTACGTCGACCTTTGCAAGGGCGCGTTGGCGTCGCTGATCGTATGGCCAGATGGGTAAACAAGCGGAGTGGCGGCATAGCCGCAGAAGATGGCAATGAACTAAGGGAGCTCAATGCCGCGCGGGAAGGCTTACTCGCGGCGCTCGGCGTTTACGGGGCGAGGTTGCTCGGCAGCTACAGTGGTAGGAGCGGCCCATGCTCCGAAGTTCTTGAGTACCTCTCCGGCCTCTATAATGCGGAGTTTCGCCCGGTGGGGCTTCCCGAGGGAGACGTCGGGGCATACCTGCCCGCGAGGCGCGTTAGCTTCGGCGCCGACGCGGTTGAGCTCGGGCCGTATGGCGACAGGCCGCGCTCTTTCCAGGCGATCCTGTCCGTCAAGGATTACCCGGGACAGACGGTACCCGGCATGCTCGACGAACTGCTACGCTTGCCCATCGAGCTTGTTGTGACGCAAAGCTTCGGGTTCGTTGATCGGCAGATGGCGCTCGGACGGATCAACCTGGTGCTCCGGCGGATGAGGGCAGCCGATGACGAAGCCGTCAGCCTGCGAACCGAACTAGCCGTTGCGCGCGACAATCTCGCCGCCGGAAGAGCAGCCTTCGGCGAGCACCACCTGACGATTGGGGTCCGGGCTGAGTCGATTGCTGAGGTCGATGACGGCGTGGCGGAGGTGCACGCGACGCTCACGGATCTTGGCGCGGTTGTGGTCCGCGAAGAAATGGCGTTAGAGCCGGCCTTCTGGGCGCAGTTCCCCGGAAACTTCAGTTACATCCCTCGTCGCGGCTTGGTGGCTAGCCGGAACTTCGCGAGCCTAGCGAGTTTTCATAATTTTCCCATTGGGCGTGCGGAAGGCAACGTCTGGGGGCCAGCCGTGACGGTTCTAGAGACGACGGCGGCTGGGCCATACCACTTCAATTTCCACCACGGCGACCTGGGTAACTTTACCGTTATAGGGCCCTCTGGCACCGGCAAAACAGTAGTGCTGAATTTCCTGCTCGCGCAGGCTCGAAAGTACGACCCGCGCATTGTGTTTTTCGATAAGGATCGCGGTGCGGAGCTGTTCTTGCGCGCTATCGGCGGTCGATACGATGTTTTGCGGCCCGGAGAACCTTCTGGCCTGAACCCGTTATTGCTGGACGATACGCCAATCAACCGGCGGTTCCTTGTAGATTGGCTCTGTCGTCTTGTAGATGATCCCGCATCCCCACTTGATAGTGAAGAAATAGCGCGGATCGGCGAGGCTGTTGACGCGAATATGGCAGCGCCAGTGCCGTATCGAAGGCTGGCGCATTTTGCGCACCTGCTGCGCGGCCAGGCCCGACCGCGCAGCGGGGATCTTGCCGCGCGACTGGCGCCCTGGTGGGGAAACGGCGATCGCGCGTGGTTGTTCGACAACGCCGAGGATCGAACAGATCTCGCGGAACGTGTCGTGGGGTTTGATATGACCCGAATACTCGACGATCCAACAGTGCGCACGCCTGCTATGATGTATCTGTTTCACCGGGTGGAGGAACGACTTGACGGGACACCGTCCATCATCGTGGTCGATGAGGGTTGGAAGGCTCTCGATGACGAGGTGTTTACGTCCCGAATTCGCGATTGGGAAAAGACGATCCGGAAGCGGAATGGGATTGTAGGCTTCGCGACACAGAGCGCTGAGGACGCTCTTTCCAGCCGGATAGCGTCGGCGATCGTCGAGCAGGCGGCCACCCAGATCTTCATGCCAAACTCAAAGGCACAGGCCCGTGATTACATTACCGGGTTTGGACTGACGAGTCACGAGTTCGACTTGGTGAGGACGATACCGGACAACGCCCGAGCCTTCCTTATCAAGCATGGTCAAGACAGCGTCGTCGCTCGTCTTGATTTGTCGGGAGACCGTGATTTGCTGACGGTCTTGTCCGGACGTGAGAGTACGGTGCGCGCGCTTGATGCCATCAGGGCAGAGACGGGAGACGACCCTGCCCTGTGGCTTCCTCGATTGCTCGCGGCCGCATCATGATCGAATGTGCCCTTCCCAATGCGGATGCTGGCGTGGCTCTACGGATCTCGCAGTTTCTCACATGTCAGGCGCAAGCCTTGGGCGAGAATGGCTATCAGGCGTTGGCCGGGGGCCCGATCGTGGCGAGTGTCCTCACCGGGCTTGTCACGATCTTCGTGGCCCTGGTTGGGTATCGATTTCTCTTGGGGTCCACGCCAACGATCCGTGACGGCGTCAGCTGGGCGGTCCGCCTTGGCGTGGTGCTCACTTTCGCCACAAGTTGGCCGGCGTTTCAGGTAGTCGTTTATCGCGTCAGTGTAGAGGCCCCTGGGGAGCTTGCCGCAGTGTTACTGCCTTCCAGCGGCCTCTCAGACAGCAACCTCGACGAGCGGGTCCAGCGAGCGTACGATACTATCCGCTTGGGCTCGACCGCGATGGTAATCTCACAACCGGAAGCGGCGACGGCCCAGCAAGGACCGCAGGCAGTTGAGGCGCGAGCAGCTGCTACGGACGCAATCCCAGGAATATTGAGTCAGTCACGTTCGCCGCAGACCGCGTCACTTTTTGTCGTGTCTACCCTGGGGCTGTCTGCTGGCATCCGCCTGGCGTCAGGTTTCCTCCTAGCATTAGGTCCTCTTGCCGCCATGGCGCTCCTCTTCGATGCGACAGCGGGACTGTTCATCGGGTGGGCCAAGGCGTTGCTCGGCACTACGCTGGCGCTGCTTGGTGCGACGCTCGTCACCTCGCTGCACGTGTTGCTTGTGGAAAGCGAACTCGCCCATCTGCAATCTGTGGAGCGTGGCGTGACCATTATAGACCCACAGGCCCTCATTACGATCGTTGTCACGTTTGCAACTGTGATGCTTGCCACGATCTGGGCGGCGACAAAGATGGCGGGAGCTATCGCCTTCTCGTTTAACAGGAAGGTCCGGTTGTTGCAGGATGCAGGTTCCGCCTCGGCATTAACCGATCGGCTTGGACCCGGTGGATTCACGGGCCAGCAGGTTATCCCTGTGGTTGCTGGAGGTGGAGATCCGCCGTTGAGGGCTCGTGGGGTTGCGAGTGCACTCTCGGCTTCCGTGCGACGCGAAAACATTACGGGCGATGTGGGCGGGCTGGGCACTGCGGCGCGCGCCAGTAACAGTGGGGCTTTGATCGGAGGGGGCGGCGAAGGCTCCCCGGCATTGCAAGCAGGGCTTGGGGCGACGGTGCGCCGATCGCAGGCGCGGAAGGCACGTAGTGCTATGCGGCGGGACGGAACAGGATGAGCGACCGTGAAGCTTATTATCGAGCTGCGCGAAGCTGGGCAGAGGATGTCCGTGCCAAACGGTCTCGGTCGACTCAGATCGCGTGGATGGTCGCTGGGATCGCCGTTGGTGCCGCAGCGCTCGAGGCAGTGGCGCTGGCGCTGTTGACGCCCCTGAAAACCGTCCAGCCGATAACTTTGTTGGTCGACCGACAGACTGGCTATGTGCAGGCGCTGGATCCCAGCACACCTCAGCGAGTGGCTGCCGATTCCGCGCTCACCGATGCATATGTGGCGCAATATGTAATCGGGCGGGAAGGCTTTGACCGCGCCACTCTCCAAGTCGACTACCGGCGGGTTGCCCTGTGGTCCACAGGCCGGGCGAGAAGCGCCTATCTAGCGACGATGGCTGCTTCTAACCCTGCGAGCCCCGTACAGTCCTTACCTGCGGGGTCCGTCGTCTCGGTTCGAGTGAAAAGCGTCTCTCGCTTGCAATCGGGCGTGAGACTTGTCCGATTTGATACCCAGCAAATGGACGGCAGCGGCCAGGTGGAACGGTCTCGCCCCTGGATATCAGTTATCCGCTTCCAGTATTCGGATGCGCCTATGGCGTTCGCTGATCGATTGGTGAACCCACTCGGCTTTCAAGTGACGAGCTATCGCCGGGATGCGGAGGCGCCGCCGAGTGATAGCACTCAGGCATTGTCAAAGGTGGAAACGCCGGCGGTCGCTCGTAGAGCGTCGGCGATCGAGCCGATGAGGATATCGGCCTCAATGAGCCCGAGGGATGCCGGGAACTTAGACGGGGCGCAAGAGACGGCCGGCGGCGTCGGCGGACCGTTCGTGGCTGCAGGACGAGTTCCGATGCGGCAGGTCCCCGTGGGATCCCCGTTGATGCCAAGCGGCAGCCTCGCTGTAGAGAACCTGGGGTATCGGGAGCCGTGATGCTCGCCACGCTCGCGTATATAGCCACGGCCGCGCAGGTTTCCTCGCCGTTGATGCCCGTTGCGCCGCCGCATGACAGGATTGCCGATACGCGGATCCAGACCCTAGTCTACGATGGTTCCCAGGTTTTCGATCTCCGAATAGGAGCCGGCTATGCGGCGATGATTGAACTCGCGACTGAAGAGCGGGTCGAGACAATCGTCGTCGGGAATGATGCCGGTTGGCATGTCACACCGAGCCGTTCGGGAAACCGCGTAATCGTCAAGCCGATGGACGGGGCGATGATGACGAACATGGTCATTGTGACTGATCAACGCCGATACGTCTTCGTCATCAATAGCCAAGCTGGGGAAGGAAGCGGGACTTTCGTACTCAGGTTCTCATACCCGGACAGTCCAACAAACGAGGTGCAACATCAGCGTCGTAACGCTGACTACCGTCTGAAAGGGGCCCGCGAACTTTTCCCGCTCCTAATGAGCGATGACGGGAAGCGAACTACCATCACGTGGGATCTGAACACCGCCCTGCCAGCGATTTTCGCGGTCGACGAGCGCGGGCAAGAAGCGCTTGTAAACGGGCGAATGGTGGATGGCGACTACCGGATTGAGGGAGTCGCTCAACGCTATGTCTTTCGCCTCGGTAAGGCGCGTGCCTTAGCAACGCGAACGCTATTGAAGAGCCAGCAATGAGCCGGCGAGCGCGGGAGCAAAGTGATCCAATCAAAGAGGAGATGCGCCCGGTCGTTCGGTTGCCCAGGGGCGGGTTCTCTGGCGCCGTCATAGGTTTCGGAGGCATCGTTCTGGCGATAATACTGTTCGTTGTTCTCAACGGTCAGCGCCAGCGGCAAGTGTCTGCGGCGCCTTCTGCTGGTCGGATGGGGGGGTTCGTACCCCCGCCTCCCCTGCTGATACCCGAAGTGGCCCGACCGCCAGCAGTAGCGGCGCCCGTCACTGCGCCCATCCCTTGGACGAGGCCGACCGTGCGCCTGGAGAAGCCAACAGCGATTCAAATCCTGCCGCCGCCGACGATCGCGGGCCAAGGAGCACCGATAATTCCATTGCTTCCCGGCCCCGAAGCTCAGGCGCCGCGGGAGAAAGCGTCGGGAAGCGCAATAATCTATGATTTTGGAGCAGAGCCAACGACCGCTCGTGATCCCGCACAGCCTTCGGCGGCCGGTGGAAACGCCGATCGAAGCGGCCCTGGGGGATTTGATGATGGGGCCGCGAAAGCGACGGCCATGGCAAGTCGGACGGACGTCGTGCCGATTGGTACCCAAATTCCGATCGCACTCGAGACTCCGATTGATACGGCCAGGCCAGGCTTGGTGCGAGCGATCGCTTCGCGGGACACGGTTGGCTTTGACGGCCGGCGGGTATTGATCCCTCGGGGGTCGCGCTTCGTCGGCGAGTACCAGTCCGAGGTGAGGTCGGGTCAAAACAGGGTGTTTGTAACCTGGACGCGCGTGATACGCCCCGACGGCGTGACCATTCGTCTCGCCTCCCCGGCGGCAGATACTTTGGGTGGCAGCGGCGTTCCGGGGCGAGTGAACACCTTCTTCCTCCAGAAGTTTGCGGGCGCAGTTTTGCAGTCAGCTTTGTCGGTGGGGGTTAATCTCGCGTCAAGGCCGCGGGCGGGATCTGTAATCGTTGGCGTCCCCACAGCTCCGGTGACTACAATTGGCCAAGGCTTGGTCGGTAGTGACTATGCGCCGAAGATCACTGTGAAGCAGGGTGCAGCTCTCAGCGTATTCGTCGCGCGCGATCTCGATTTTTCCGGTCTCGCAGCGGGCAAGGCAGCACACTGAATGAGCTCGCCATCCTACCTAGATGTCTACTTGGGGCCCTATCTTGAGCAGCTGACACGCCCTGACGTGACGGACCTATACGTAAACAGATCCGGGGAGCTCTGGGTCGAAACGCTTCGGGGAGGGCTGGAGCGTCACATAGTAGATGCTATTACGGAAGAGCAACTTTGGCGTTTGGCGCGTCAGGTGGCTTCCATCTCTCATCAAGGGGTCAGTCGGCAGCATCCATTGCTGGCTGCGAGATTGCCGGACGGGGCAAGGGTTCAGATTGTGGCGCCGCCAGCGGCACGCAACGGCGTGGTGATGGCGATCCGCAAGCATGTCTCGTCGGACCTGGCTCTTTCTGATTATGAGAACGGTGGTGCGTTCTCCGATACCGTTGGAGGAGAAGCAAACGACGATGTGCATGCCGAGCTCACGCGCTTGTATGAGGAGCGTGACTGGGGCGGATTCCTCAGGATCGCTGTTCGGGCGCGCAGAACCATCATCGTCTCAGGCGGCACATCCACAGGGAAGACAACGTTTCTCAACGCTTTATTGCGAGAGGTTGACCCCCGCGAGCGTCTGGTATTGATCGAAGACACGCCTGAGCTTGTACTACGCCACGAGAATGCCGTCGGCCTGATCGCAGTCCGCGGCGATCTTGCAGAGGCGGACGTAACAATGGAGGATCTCTTGGTGGCATCCCTCCGGCTCCGCCCCGACCGGATTATCTTAGGTGAGCTGCGGGGGGTTGAGGCTTTCACGTTCTTACGCGCGATAAACACGGGCCATCCCGGATCCATGACAACCATACATGCTGACACGCCATCAGGAGCTATCGAACAGGTTGTACTGCTCGCACTTCAGTCGGGCTCACGGCTCCGACGTGACGACCTGCTTTCGTATATAGATCGAGTGGTGGATGTCGTGGTTCAGCTTGACCGTCGGAACGGCGCGCGTCGGATCGCTCAAGTTGCGTGGCTGCGGCAGCCGAAAGCTTGAGACCCGCTGCGGTCAGTAGTTACCCCTGCCTGAAAGACAGTGCGGCCCGTTGATGGGCGGTTAAGTCCGTGCGATCGAGCATCGCCTTGATGGTGCCCGCGGACCAGGCGGACGCGCGCGGGGGGAGGTGGCCTGCCTCGGTGAGAAGAAGGGCCAGGCGCCGAAGGCTCGCATCTGGATTGGCGATCCGGATTTCGCGAAGAGCAATCCGCGCGGCATCAGCGTCAGCAGCGCCCGGCATGGGCGCGCGATCAAGCACGTGCGCAGGCAGGTCTCCGGCTTTGACCAAGCGCTTCACATGGGCCTTTAGGGTCTCGACAGCGATGCCCCTCCCCTTCCCTCGGCCATGCTTCGCTTCGGATCGCGCGAAGATTGTCGCGGCCACTCGGTTCCAAGGCGCATGCGGCCGCATTCGTCGAACGAGGTCGACCCGTTCGGCCGAAGTCCAGGTTATTCCCGACGAGTCAAAAGACCCCCACCAGTGTCCCGGTGAGGGTCTAGAGAACAGAGAAACCTCTGTATCAGTGCTTCAATAAGGAATTTCCCTTGCGGGATGATCCTTCACAGTGAAGCTCTGTTACCGTGGCTTCCCTACCGATTTGCCAAGCACATAGTTGGGCGTTTGATCTGCCGTGGTCAAGACTTATCTAGAGGCAGAAGGGGATAAAAATGAGCGGCCTCGTTTTTGGTATCGATCTCGGAATAGCATCTTGTGGATGGGCCGTGTTGCGGCATCCGACATCGGAGGTCGCTAACGGCGAGATTGTTGCCGCTGGCTCATGGATGTTCGACGTGCCCGAGACTTCCAAGGAACGGACGCCTACGAACCAGCTGCGGCGAGGCAATCGCCTTCTTCGCCGGGTGATCCGCCGGCGCGCTCAGCGCATGTCCGAGATCCGCCGGCTGTTCCATGACAGCGGGTTGTTGCAGTCTCAGGCTCCCGATGCACTCAAGGGTGCCGGGTTGGACCCCTGGCACCTACGATCTCGCGGCTTGGATAACGAGCTCTCTCCTGCGGAGCTGGCAGTTGCACTGGGCCATATCGCAAAGCGACGAGGCTTCCGGTCGGCGAAGAAGGGCAAGGAAGCCAATACCGCCGGCGATGACCAGAAGATGCTCAAGGCTCTCGAAGCGACGCGTGAGCGGCTGGGGCGCTACCGTACGGTTGGAGAGATGTACGACCGCGAGCCGGACTTCTCCTCGCGTAAGCGCAATCGCGACGGGGTTTACGACCGGACCCAGAGCCGGGACGATCTGAAGCATGAGGTCCGTGAGCTGTTCCGGGCGCAGCGCCGCCTGGGCAGTGCGGCCGCCACTCCCGAATTAGAGGAGGCGTTCAGCGAGATCGCGTTCCGCCAAAGGGAGATGCAGGACAGTGAGAAGCTGGTGGGCATGTGCCAGTTCGAACCGAAGGAAAAGAGGGCTGCCCGGTTCTCGCCATCGTTCGAGAAATTCCGGCTCCTGAGCAAGTTGGTCAACCTGCGCATCGTTACGCCCGAGGGCGAGCGCCCCCTCACGCCGGAGGAAATCGGGCTGGTAGCGTCCGATCTGGGGAGCACAGCGAAGATCACGGCAAAGGCGGTGCGAAAGCGCATCGGGCTTCCAGAAGATGCTCGCTTCTCGGCGATAAAGCGGGAAGACGAGGCGCACGATATCACCGCTCGCACCGGCGAGGCGATGCACGGTACGAAGAAATTGCGCGATGCACTGGGCCCCGACTTGTGGTCGCAGCTGCAGGAAAGGCCCGAGCAGCTTGACCAGATCGCTCATGTAATAAGCTTCCACGAGACGGCGGAGACGATTGAGGCCGGGCTGGGCAAACTCGACCTGCCGGCTGGTGCGGTCGACCGCCTTCTGAGTGTCCTCGGATCATTCTCCCGCTTCAAGGCGGCTGGCCACATCTCTGCAAAGGCGGCGCGCGCGCTCATCCCTCATTTGCAGGCAGGCCTCCGCTACGACCAAGCTTGCGAGCGTGTCGGCTTCAATCACTCAGCCTCTCGCTGGTCCCGGCGAGAGCAGGTTGCCGACAAGAAGGCGTTCAACCGGCTCGTTGAGGATATGGGCAAGGAGATTGCCAACCCGGTTGCTCGCAAGTCGCTCACGGAAGGCCTGAAACAGGTCTGGGCGATGCGTAATCGTTGGGGCTTACCTGAGGCTGTGCACATTGAGATGGGCCGTGACGTCGGCAACAGCCTCGAGAAGCGCAACGAGATCAAGCGAGGGATCGACAAGAACACCGCCGAGCGGGAGCGCCAGCGCGAGGAAGTACGCCAGCTCCTGAACATCGAGGACGTCAACGGTGACACCTTGTTGCGATACCGCTTGTGGAAAGAACAGGCAGGACGGTGCCCATACACCGACAGGGCGATCCCACCGTCGGCTATCATTGCGACAGACAACAGCTACCAGGTGGATCACATTCTTCCATGGTCGCGGTTTGGCGATGACAGCTTCGCGAATAAGGTTCTCTGCGTCGCTAAGGCGAACCAGGAGAAGAAAGGACGCACCCCCTTCGAGTGGATCATGGCCTCGCACGGCGTGGAGGCTTGGAATACATTCGTGGCCCGGATCGAAGGCAACCGCGCCTTTCGTGGGGCGAAGAAGCGGAACTACACACTGAAGAACGCGCTGGAGGCACAGGAGCGCTTCCGGTCCCGCAACCTGAATGACACCCGATACGCCTGCCGGCTGCTCGCCGAAGCTGTGAAGCTGTTCTACCCGGTGGGCGAGCGGCAGGATAAGGGCGGGGTACGTCGTGTATTCACTCGCCCTGGCGCGCTTACAGCAGTTCTTCGCCATGCCTGGGGCGTGGAATCCTTGAAGAAGGTCGACGGCAAGCGGGTCGATGACGCGCGCCATCATGCACTCGATGCGATCGTCGTCGCCGCTGTCAGCGAATGGGAGGTGCAGCGGCTTACCCGGTCGTTCCAGGAATGGGAGCAAGCCGGCCTCGCCCGCCCCTTGCGCCAGGTCGCTCCGCCGTGGGGCAATGCGGCGAGCTTCCGTCGGGAAGTGGAGGCGGTTTACAACGATGTGTTCGTGGCTCGAGCTGAACGTAGACGCGCACGCGGCGAAGGCCATGCCGCGACGATCAAGCAGGTTAAGGAACGGGACGGCGTGCGCGTTGCGTACGAGCGCAAGGCGATCGCTGATCTCCCGGAGAAGCGGCTGGCCGATATCAAAGATCCAGAGCGCAACCAGGGCCTGATTGAAGCACTCCGCAAGTGGATTGAAGAGGGGCGACCACTCGACAGGCTGCCTCGGTCCCCAGCCGGCGACGAGATCCGTAAGGTCCGTGTCCGCGCAAAAGCGAAGCCGGCCATTCAGGTGCGGGGTGGGACTGCCGATCGCGGAGAGATGGTGAGGGTTGATGTGTTCACCAGGCCGAACGCCCGGGGTAAAGAGGAATTCTACCTGGTGCCGATCTATCCCCACCAGGCGATGAACAAGCGGGAGTGGCCGACGCCGCCGCTTAGAGCGGTCGTGGGTAGCAAGAGCGAGGAGGAATGGGCTCTGGTCGATGCCACGTTCGCGTTCCGCTTCAGCCTTTACCCGCGGAATTTCGTTGAGATCGTGAAGCCGTCGGGTGAGATTATTGAAGGCTACTTCGGAGGGCTAGATCGCTCAACCGGGGCAATTAGCCTGTTCGCGCATAACGACCCTAAGGATGTATTCCGCAGCATAGGGGCCAAGACACTGTTAACGATGAAGAAGTATAATGTGGATCGCTTCGGGAATCGCTCCGAGGTGAAGACTGAGGCACGCACATGGCATGGCGCGGTTTGCACATCTCAAGGCCCTGTCGCTTAACTCAGCGTTACCGCCAGATCTGTGTAGACATAGATGAGACGGGTGAAACTTTGGGTTTCCCGGTCGAGGATGTCGCTTGGATCATCCTCGACACGCCGCAAGTACTGGTGAGCGGCTCGCTGCTGAGCATTCTTGCCGAAAGCGGAGTCGTTATCGTTGTGCCGGATGCGAAGCATCATCCGGCCGGCCTGTTGCTTCCGTTTCATCAACATCACGCGCAAGCTGCGATCGCGCATTTGCAAGTATCCATGAGCCTTCCGTTGAAAAAGAGGCTTTGGCAGAGGCTTGTGAGGGCAAAGCTGGAAAACCAAGCGGCGGTCCTGAGCGGCATTGGGAGTGATGGCGCCAGCGTTCTCTTGGCCATGTCGAGCAGGGTGCGCTCCGGAGACATGGACAATCGGGAAGCGCAGGGGGCGAGATTCTACTGGCAACGACTATTCACGGATTTCAGGAGGCACGAAGGCGATCGGCGAAACGGCTTGCTAAATTACGGTTATGCGATCGTGCGTGCGGCTCTCGCTCGAGCTTGCGCGGCTTCTGGGCTGCTTCCCGCGTTCGGGGTTCATCACTGTTCACGAACGAACCCGTTCAACCTGGTTGATGACTTGTTAGAACCGTTTCGGCCCTTGGTCGATCGATTGGCGCGAGCCCGCGCAACTGCACTGGAAGGCAACGACCTCAATATTGAAGATCGTCGTTTCATGGCCAGTATCCTGAGCGAGAGTGTTGCGCTCGTCGATGATCGGATGAGCGTGCTTGCGGCAACTGAAGCGGTTGCCGCAAGTTTGGTCCGAACGATCAGCAGCGGCGACCCCACACGGCTCAATATTCCGACGCTACTCGCCGACTAGATGCAGCTGAACGTAAAATCCGAAGAGGTACGCTTCATGTGGCTGATGGTGTTCTTCGACTTGCCGGTGAGGACTAAACCACAGCGCGGAAGAGCCAGTCGGTTTCGGCAGTTTCTCAAAAAGGACGGCTACATTATGCTTCAACTATCGGTCTACGTACGGGTATGCCGAGGACAAGATGCTGTAGACAAACATATCGGTCGCGTCCGGGCCGTTTTACCCCAGGAGGGGAGTGTCAGAACGCTTCAAGTGACGGACAAGCAATATGGTAGGATGGAGTTGATGTTAGGAGCGGCGCCGAAAACGGAACAAGCTGGGGCTGCACAGATGGTTCTGCTGTGATTTCGGCGTCCTTCAAGCGACGAAATCACAGCAGTTTGAACGACTTAGACCGAAGCAGTCCTACCATGGGCAAATCGGTAGGGAAACCACGGCAAGTGCCATCAGCCTCACGGCCCTCATGTAGTCCTACCATGGGCAAATCGGTAGGGAAACCACGGCGCATCATACTCGGGTGCGTTTTCGTCGCAGGTCCTACCATGGGCAAATCGGTAGGGAAACCACGGCACCGCAGGGCCGTCTTGCCACGTGCGGGATGTCCTACCATGGGCAAATCGGTAGGGAAACCACGGCTGTAGGCGTGCATGTCGGGGGACCATCGGCGTCCTACCATGGGCAAATCGGTAGGGAAACCACGGCACGAGCAGATTTCATAGTTGTCGGCGGCGGGTCCTACCATGGGCAAATCGGTAGGGAAACCACGGCCGAGACGGAGGCCATCGACCGCGCCGCTATGTCCTACCATGGGCAAACCGGTAGGGAAACCACGGCTCGTGGCGGAGCTTGTTGAGGTTGAAAGCGTCCTACCATGGGCAAGTCGGAAGGGAAACCACGGCGGACCGGGGAGCTTTCCGGCGGTTGCGATGTCCTGCCACCGGCAAAAGCGCGCGGAAGCGATGATATCTCATCGATCAAGCCTGGCCTTGATCGTCCCGGCGGACCAAGCCGCCGCGCGCGGCGGGAGGTGCCCGGCCTCGGTTAGAAGCAGTGCCAGGCGCCGAAGGCTTGCCTCCGGGTTTGCGATCCGGATTTCGCGAAGAGCAATGCGCGCGGCATCGGCATCAGCGGCGCCGGGCATGGGCGCGCGATCGAGCACCTGCGGCGGGAGATCGCCGGCTTTGACCAGGCGCTTCACATGGGCCTTCAGGGTCTCGACAGCGATGCCCCTCCCCTTCCCCCGGCCATGCTTCGCTTCCGAGCGAGCAAAGACTGTCGCTGCGACCCGGTTCCAAGGCGCATGCGGCCGCATGCGTCGAACGAGGTCGATCCATTCGACTGATGCTTCGCGGGAACGCTGTAGGTAGGTGTCAGCCTGGCTGGCACGCATGCTCGCTATGGCAGTTGGGTCGTTGGCGCGCATCCTCGGGTTGCCGGCGACCTTGCCCTTCGACTTCGCAATCGCGAGACCGGCCTTGGTGCGCTCCCGGATCAGATGGCGCTCGAACTCAGCGAACGCCCCCAGGATCTGCATCATGAGGCGGCCTTGAGCGCTTCCGGTGTCGAATGGGTCCGCAAGCGATCTGAACGCGACCCCCCTGCCCTCGAGGTCTTCGACGATGGAAAGCAGGTGCATCAGGGATCGAGCGATGCGGTCTAGGCGCGCAACTACGAGTGTGTCGCCGCGCTTCAGCCGTTCTAGGCAACGCGCGAGCTCTGGGCGAGCGCGGTCGCCGCCAGAGGCGATATCCTGATAGACGATCTCGCAGCCGGCCGCTGTCAGCGCTTGGCGCTGCGAGGTTGTGTCCTGATCGTCGGTCGAGACGCGGGCGTAGCCGACGCGCATGGCTAGGCGCGACCGATCTTCAGCGGCGATGGCATAACGTCACATCCATAGGCCTTACCCTAACGGACGTTTTGGTTGCGTGTCTAGACCAAGTTGCCGCGACCGGCGCCCCGGCCGCACCTCCCGGAAATCTGCGGATAGAGCGCCGGAGCCCTGCCTGCCGGCGCTTCTCGGCAGCCGTCGAATTGACGCCAGAGAGCCAAAGGAGGATACCTGAAAAGGACGAGGCCGGAACGCGGACCGAACGTGCGCCGTTTCTGTCCGGTTGTGGTGGCGGATCGCTGAAGGGAGGGGCAGCAGAGAGATGGCGAGCGCTACCCTGATCGCGGCTGTCGAAGAGGCATCACTGTTGATCGGCCGCCTGGATACAAGGGTTTCGGCCAGTCCATTGGCCGAGGCGTGGCAAGTCCGAGCGGCGATCCAGGCGGGGGTTGCGCTGGCAGCTGTCGATGGGACGCCAACGCAAGAAGGCGATATTCTGAGCCTCATGACGGGGTCACCCCTCCCCTCCCCCAACAGCTACGCACCTGCTCGCACCGGTTTGCTGCATTGGCGTCGGTGCCTCGCTCGGGTCGAACTGGGAGATTTGGCCGCCCGCCTCGTCGGACGGAAGCCGTCGGCGACGCTGGCTGCGATCGAGCAGCAGGAGGATTGGGACGCAGAAGACGCTATGGGCAGCAGGGCCCGGCGTGCGCTTGCGGACCTCGCTCCCCTCTCCAGCATCGATGAAGATGCTGAGCGTGATGCCGCTCGCGCGTTAGCGGTCCTCAGAAGCATAGAACCCAAGGGATCTCGCCTGCTGGGGCTGGCCGCAGCACTGCGTGAGGCGATCACTACCGCGAGGGATCCTCGCAGGCTTCAGCGTACCTGGGATTTGCGGCGGATGGTTGAACGGCGGATCGACCAAGACGCCGAGCGAACCATCGCCGCCCTCCCCTCCCCTTCCCTGGACGGCGAGCAGTCAATCAGGCGCGCCGCGGCGGATCTGAAGGCGTCGATCGAGTGGGACCGGCCGGACGAGTTCGGCGCAGTGTTCGGTGTCGTCGCCGATCGGCTGCAGGATCTCGGCTTCACGCGATCGCGGCTGACCTGCCTCACCGGGGCAACGAAGAGATTGAGGATGGAGGGCCGGCTGGACGAGCGGGCCCAACTGGGGTTCGTACGGCGCCTGGCGCAAGAGGCGCGCAATGGCCTCGCCCTCCTCGACGGCCTCGAAACGGTCTTCCTCGAGTTCGCACGCAGTCCGGCCGTTGTTGCGGATGCTCGATCGGCCCTACCCGAGATCGTGTACGCGCATCTCGTGCTGCCGGCGGTCGACGCGAAGTGGCTCGAACTGTCGCTAGAATTGCACGAGCGCGTGACGCGACGTTTTGTGAAGCGCCTGGTGGATGCTGGGCTCATCGCTCCGTGGGGAACCAGAAGACATGTGCCGGTGAACGGAGCGCGAGCCCGAGAGTCGACGCTGAACGCCGCGGTCTCGTTCAACAGCCTCTATGAACGCGCTCTCCGAACCCGCGGCGCGTCGGCTGGACGAGCGGCGGGCCTGGCGCTCGCGCCCGACGAGATGATCGGCCGAGCTCGCGATGACTCCGTCTCTGAACCGATGGCCGTCGTGTTCAAGCGGTTCGAGGCCGAGATGCTAGAGATCGATCGGGAATTTGGGCGTTTTTGGGAGCGAAAGGGGTCGAAAAGCGGCCCCCATAAAGGCCCCTTGGAGACGAATTTCGCCCCTCCCCGGCATGTGGAGGCCCCGCGGGGGCTGGCAGCGCTCAGAGGGGCTTAAAACGCGTTTTTCGGCGGTTTCACGATCCGTTCTCATTCGGCTGAGTGCGGTCTTGATGCCTAAGGTCGGAACGCTACTTCGAGACCAGATTTGCGCCGAGTGCGCAGTCAAGAGCTGCGACCGCGAGGATCGCTGGCCTGAGCCGTATCGCGGTGTAGCCGACCACTCAGTTTGGATCGGGATCGCCTTCACAACCACCCCCCGCGATCGATGAGAGCAACAGCGATAGAAATGTGAGAGGGAACTTGCCGAGGGGGCCGGCAATGCAGCCCCATCGTGGCGGACGCTCATCGCTGAAGGCCATCGTGTGATCATGCCCTACGCGCCGGCGCCCACAAAGGGTACGCTCTGCATCGGGACTGTTTGCTGAGGCCACGACCTGGAGTAGCTGTGAGTCCGAGCATCAGCATACGCACGAACATGGCGGCGCCATGCCTCAAGATCGTGCTCCGGATCGGCGATAGGCATCCAAGGCAAACCCCTAGCGATGACTGCTAGGGTGGCGAGCTCCGTCTCGTCGAACTCGTCGCCGATAGGCGCCAAGGCTGTTACGCTGAGCGATCCGGTTACCTCAGCCAGTTCATCGCGGATCTCTGCGAGCGGGCGGCTTCCCAGAATGTCATAGCCATGCCCGGTGTGGGGGTTCACGAGAACAGCGTGAACGAGGCGGAGTTCGCCAGCGCGCCGCCAGAGGCCGGCGATCGGCCAGCCGGTGAAGCGGGCAACAGCTGACGCCAGGTAAAAGCAGCATCCGTTTGCGAAGGTGTTGAGAAGATCCTCGTAGAGCTCGGTAACGCTCTCCTGATCCCAGCCGGTCGCCTGAATGCCCGCGAACAGGGCTTCTGTGAGGTCACTAGTTGCGAGCCGATTGATCGAGAGCCAGCGGGTCAGCTCTGAAGGCAGCGGGGCAGACCGGTTCTGGATCATGGTTATCCCTGCGGACCGTTACAGTGGAAATGTGGATTGGATGGGCGGGGAATTCAACTCAATCCCGGCGACCGAAGGCGGTCAGTCCGCCGCACCCGGGTTGCGCGCATCCTTTGCCGCGGACTGGCCCCCACCCCTCCAGAACGGTCGGTTAACTTCTACTATGTCGACCAGCTGGATCTCGCCGTCGTGTGCGGCGCTGATGGCGTTCATCAACCAAGGCCACAACCCCGCCTGCCGCCATCGATTGAAGCGATTATAGCAGGTGGTGCGCGGCCATGCCGGTCGGCCAGGTCGCGCGTGGTGCACCGGAGCGCATCACCTAGAAGATGCCGTTCAGCACGCGACGATCACCGCCGTGCAGGCGCGCCTTCTTCATGACCCTTCCGAGCGTCGGCCCAGTGAAGAGAGTCGACGGCTACACCGCAGCACGGCAGTGGCATGGGTCACAAATCGCTTATTGCTTTAGCAAAGGCTTCCATGAGTTCTTTCCGAGTAGCTCCAGATTTTGGGATCAACCTCAGGCGTAACCCGCCTGCCCCATCGTGCGTAATCGTCATCATCGGTCGTCCGCCTGCGCTGAGAAGATTGATGGGCTCCTTCTTGCGCTCTGGGCGTTTCGTTTCGGTAGAGCTCACCAATCGACGGACGATCTCTTTGGGCGGGTAAAGGTCCCTCCCCGTGGCTCTCGCTCCCTCCTGCTCAGCAGCCAGCTTGCGGGCTTCCTCGATAAGGAGCGGCTTAGTCGCCTCCTTCTTCAGAAGGGGCGCAATCTGTGCAGCGTGGAACACGCCGATTTGATAGGGCGAAGCGAATGCCGAGATGATCTCAGCGTCAAGCTTGGCGAGATCCAGATAGCGCGAGAGCCAGGATTTTGTGACGCCGAGCCGCTCCGCCATCACCGTCTGATTACCCTCGTAGAAGGCGTTGAGACCGAAAAGGTAGTCCCGAGCGCGCTCGATGTCCGAGATGTCCTTGCGGGCGCGGTTCTCAAGATCGGCGACGCGGAAGGCCTCCTGGTCGCTGAGGTTCTGAATCGTGATCAGGAAGTCGATGTTTTCGTAATGATGCGCGCGGAGCCAGCTCACCGTCCAATGACGGCGGCGGCCTGCGATCACCTCATAATCATAATCGGAGTCGTCCTTCACGCGGCGTACAATCGCGGGAATGCGCTGCCGCCCCTCAGTCTTGATATTCTCAATCAGGTCCGCGCAAGTCTCTTCGGATAGCCAGGCGGCGTCACGGTTATGATGCACCCAGATCCGGCATCGGGCCGGATCAACAAGCAGGTTGCCGTCCGGCAGCTGCTTGCCCGAAGCGAGGCCAGATAGCGCAGTGTTCCGCTGCTCAAGAATGGAACGAGCAGGATTGTGGGGTCCTTGATCAACGACGCTTGGGGACTGCTCGCTCACGCGCGCGAGGATCGCGTCCCCGAAAGCTTTGTTTCCACCGTTGGCCATTACCGACACTCCTTCCCAAACCGCAAGATGGGAGAGGTCTGATCACCCTCTTCCGCTCGCCAGATTGGCCAGTTGCAGCGCTGCAACTGGCGCTCCTTTATAAGTCCGTTGCGCTGCTCCGAAGCATGATGCTTCGCGAGTTGCAGCCCTGCAACTCGGTCGGCTGTAGTCTGCGCCGGCCGGCCCAACAGCATCCTGACAGATCGAGTTGCAGCGCTGCAACTGCCCTCCCCTGCGCGCTTCGGCGCCGCGGCGGTCACGCCTGCGTAGCTGCTGAGTTGCAGCGCTGCAACTGAAGCATGCTGACTGCCCCGGACCGAGGCGAGAGCTGCAGCCCCACGGCGAGTTGCAGCGCTGCAACTCCGGCCGAGGACGCCCAGCACACCGATGACCGAGAGGCCGCTGCTGAGAGGGTAAGCACCGCGAGCCGCCCATTCCGCTTCCGTCAGTTGCAGCGCTGCAACTCGATCTTCGTCGCTTGGCTTAGACGGTCGGATAGGTGCATTGCCGACCCGAGTTGCAGCGCTGCAACTGACGTTTCGCCCGCTGCGCCGACCGTTCCGAACTCCGGATCTGACAACGAGTTGCAGCGCTGCAACTCGGACGTTCTCGAGCGCGCTCACATCAGGTTCTCCTGGAGGAGAGCCTCGTGATGAGAGGGCCACGTCTTCCGAATCTCAAGCTCGATCTCGCCGCAGACCGCGTTCAGGCTGGCAAGGCAACGGTCGTGGACATCGCGCTTGGAGATCGGCTTGTCGAGCTCGTAGACCGTTTTGAATCGCGCACTCGCGTTGTCGATCTCAGCGGACTCCTTCAGCGTGGCGTTGATCATGGAGCGCCCGAACACGCGCTGCATAATCCGCAGCACAGTCTTATGCATGCCCTTGTTCTCGGTAGTCTTCGACGCCACCAAACGAACGAAGTTGAAGATCGGCTTGGCGCGAAACTGAGACAGAATCCTCATGGATTCCTGAGCCATCCCGACGAACGATGCCGTGGAAGAGAAGTCCACGATGGTGGGGGGAACTGGAATGACCATCGCGTTCGCAGCAGCCAGCACCCCGAGCGAAACCATTCCGAGAGCGGGCGGAGGATCCAGAACAACGATGTCGAAGCGGTCTGAGATCGACTGGATGCCGGCGCTGAGACGGTTAAATGCCAGCCCGCCCTCTTCTCTCCCTTTCGCCACGATCGCGGCGAGCTCGTACTCAGCGTTATAGAGATCCAGGTTCGCTGGGATGAGCTTCAGGCCATCGAAGTGGGTGTCCTTGATCATCCGCTCGGTCACGCCCTCTTCGGGGTACCGAAGATAGCCGTAGAGTGTGTCGGCCTCGCCATCTAGGTCAAGGTCGGGCCGGTAACCGAACATCGAGGTCGAAGTGGCCTGACTGTCGCAGTCGATCAGGCATACCCGGTAGCCTTTTATGGCGAGGTACTGCGCAAGGTTTACGGCAATCGTCGATTTGCCAACGCCGCCTTTGAAGTTCTGGACCGCGAGGATCGCGGTCTTCTCGTCAGGCGCGCGACGTGGCGCGGTCCCGAAGACCTGGCGCATGTGATTGATGGCGCTGAGGGTGTAGTTTACCCTGCGTCCGTTCTCCGTTCGTTTTGGCTCCGGAAGGCGGCCGGACTTTTCGGCTTCTCGGATCATAGAGTCCGATCGGCCTACAAGTTCGGCTGCCCGAGAGATCGGATAGGTGGGCTCGGCTCGACCGCCAGTTTCGCCCATAGACTCGTTTCTGATGGCGTCCAGGACGAGCTTGCTCTGCTCGAATATCCGCTCCATCGTCTCGTCGGGGTCAAGGGAAACCCGCGCGTCGGCAGTTGCGCTCAGCTGTTCGTCGTAGGCGATATCCTCGCCGTCAGAAGGGGAGGGGGAGGAGGGATTGGTCACGGACGCTCCTATCATTGGCACTTATTGGCCCCTGTTTACGTCAATAAGCGCCAGTCGACAATAATCGCCGGAATTTGCATTAAGGCTGCGTCGGTAGGCCTCAATGCTCCAAAAATCCATCATCATAGCTCAGGGCGATCTGACCGGATGGATGGTCCAGATCGTCGCCGATGCAGGATGCGCACCGCTGATCTCGCCCGCGTTGGGTGGCTGATAGTCTGATGTTGGTAGGTCTGGTCTGATCATGGTTGAAGCGTTGCATGATCAGGGTTGGAATGTTGTCTGAAGAGGGTTGGCGAACGCGGTCTGATGATGGTTGGAGATTCTTTCCTATAGAGTCATCAACCGAGAGAACCGGAAGGCGCCGGAATTCTGCTTCTAAAATCGGTGATAGCAGAAATGCGGGTCCCCGTTCACGATTGGCATCCCTACCAACATCAGACACGCCATTGGCGCTTTTCTGAAGAACCCGACCACCGTTGTGCCAATGGGGTTGCCAAAACACCCTCAAATCGGCTCTGTATCGGTCGAGAGAGGTCGAATCAGCCATTGATTCGGAAGCAGAAGGGGTCGGGAGGCACTATGGCTGGAACTGTGGGCGCTTGGTCCGATCCGGATGGAAAGCAGTACGCTTTGCAGCTCGCCTCCGAGGATGCGGGGGAGGTGCGCCGGCGCGCCGAGGCTCATGGGCACGGAGAACTCTTCGACGTGGCCTTCCACAAGCATGGAACGAAGCCCGCACCGGCGTTCCTCCACTCCGTTTTGTGCGCGATGTCGCTGCCGGCGAGACGGCCGAAGGGCGGCAATGAGTTTAAGCCGATCATCCGCCAGGATCGGAATTACTCGCTCGCCATCACCCCTAAGCCCCGCCTGAAGCGGGGGGCGGACGGGAACGTGGAGCTCGTGAACCTGGGCGTGCCGTACGGATCGTATCCCAGGATCATCCTGATCACTGTCCTAACTCAGGCAGTGCTCCAGAAGTCCCGTGACGTGTACCTCGGTGGTAGCGTCCGGGACATGATGCGGCGCTTTGGCTTCGAAACGGCCAGCCGCGGGGTGAGGGGGCAGACGGATATGTTTATTGAACAGCTGGATCGGCTGCTCGCTTGTGAGTGGATGATCCAATGGGACGACCGAAGCGTGGAGACAGCCGAGAGCGCTTTCAAGGTCAACGAGGTCAAGCTCTCGCACGAATACGCCGGGATGAACAATCCAGACGGTTCTTTTAATCGCGAGCTCCGTATCTCGGAAGCATTTTACGAGCATCTTCAGAGCCACGCCGTCCGGTTCGACATGAATGCGATCCACGCCATCAGAAGGAAGCCGACAGCGATCGACCTGTACACGTACCTTGTTTTCCGCCTCCCACGAATCCCGGAAGGGAAACCGGTCGAGCTGACCTACGAACAATTGGCCGAGCATATGGGCAATGACATCAGCAACCCGGCCAAGATCAAGCAGACGATCAGGAAGAACCTGGACCTTGTATCTGGCGTGTACCCTGAGGCGCGCGTCGAGATGAGCAAGGACAAGGTTCGGCTGCACAACTCCAAGCGACCCGTGCCGGACATAAAGATCGTGCAGTCCGCCGGGATTCCTCCGTTAATTGGCTCGGGAGTCCCGAAGGCTGAGAAGGCACCGATGCTCGCCGCCGTTGAAGACGTGGATCTGGTCTTTCCCAGCGGAAGCCTTCGCTTCTCCGTGGCGGCCGAGCCCTTCCTCCTTATCGCGAAGAAGCACGGCAACAACTACGACGTGGATAATATCGCGGAGAGCTATCGAAACTTCATGAAGAGCAAGGGCGAAATGCCGACGGGATCCCGGCTGTTGCGCTCGTTTGAAGGCTTTTGCCGGTCATACAAGCCCAGCCTCTTGTGATCGGTCGCCGAGATACGACCACAAAGCCGGCAGCGGCGCGCGGGAGTGCCTTCATCAGACGTTCTTTTTGCCTCCGCGGAGCGGCCGGGCTTCGTGCGGGTCGGGCGTCTCTGATGCCACCACCAACATCAGACCTGCGCTAAGATCCCGGCCTTTGCGCGAGGGGCTTGTAGCGCAGCGGTCCCACCAACATCAGACAACGGCCGTGGCAGGCGATGATGGCGCTTCCGCCTCGGAACTAGGATCGTATCCTCTCCGATACAAACCGGCCGGTGCCGCCGTCCGCGCCAGTTGCAGCGCTGCAACTCGGCGATTAGCCTTCGGTCAGCCCGGCTTTCTACCGACATCAGACAACGGCCTCGATAGCGCGACGCGTCGACACGGTCGAGTGCGAGCGCTGAGATTCGGGCGCTGGCACCCTGTTTCGTGGGTTTCTACCAACATCAGACAACGCAAGTGTGAACGGGGATCAGTTGCCCCGCCCGAAATCTGCCGTCCTACCAACATCAGACAATGGCACGGGAGGCAGGCGGGGCGATCAGCATCATCGGGTTGCAGCGCTGCAACTCGACGGTTGGCCTTGGTGGCCCGCATTTCTACCAACATCAGACAATGGCTCAGGAGGCAGGCGGCGCCGTGGATATGGTTGAGTTGCAGCGCCGCAACTCAGCATTCTGCCTCGGCGCGCATGTCCCTACCAACATCAGACAACGGAGCAGGGCGGTGGAGCCGTGGATATGCTCGAGTTGCAGCGCTGCAACTCGAAGCTCGATCTTGTGGGAGATTCCTACCGGCATCAGACAACGGCGCAGAGGCGATGACCCAGTGGCACCGCTCCATCTCGGCAGTTGGCGTCGTTCAGCCGGGTTTCTACCAACATCAGACAACGGCCCGGGATCACGGGGAACCGGCGATATAGGCGGGTCGCGCGCTGCAACTCGCCCGTCGACTTGCCGTTCTCGCAGGATTCTACCAACATCAGACAACGACGTGGCCGGTAAGGCGGGATGTCGCAGCCACGCAGAACCCGACTGCTGCCGTTTCGCATCCACTATGGTGACGTGTCCTACCAACATCAGGCATGTGTCTGATGTTGGTGGGAACAGCGGATCAGCAGACAGAACCGGGATCGTCGCTCGGCGAGGATTCGTCGACCACAATCGCGCCGGGAAGAGTCGCCCCGTGGGCCTATGTAGCAGAGCAGACCCTCTGTCTCTCCCCGTTTGCGCGAGACGGACCCAAGATCATCGATCACGGAGGAATGCTCTGGCGCCTGAGGCCCCGCCTTGGTCCAGGCGTCCGGGTTATGATCGACGGCGAGAGGCGGGGCGGCGAAAATGCCGACCCGCGGACGGAGCACCATGCATGTCTGATCTTGGTAGGCGCAAGGGCGCGAGCGGCGCTCCGACGGGGAATGATCTGCGGCCGCGGAGGCCGGGGGAATGTGACACGGCTTGTGTGGGGTGGGGGCTCTACACCGGCCCACTTGCTGGCGCGGCAAGGGACCCGTGTGCCAGCCCCAAAACGGGCCCGTTGCAGTGGGGCTACGAGGATCTGTACCGAGCCGCCCTTGAGCATGGCTCTGGAAACGACGTCACGAAGCTGGCGGACGCGTTCCGGAAGACACTGGGTGACGAGTTGGACGGCCTGACCGGGGATAAGCTTATGGAGCGCTGGGTTGCTTACTGCCAAAAGTGGCCGAAGCCGGCCTGAAGCTCCCGACGCGCGGGGGTGCATCGCCGATAAAGGTAGGGCGGAGCTGCGGCGATGCGCACCGAGATCATCGGTTTCGGGGCACTCGGTCTTCCAAGCTGGTGCTCGGCCGTTTCAGCCCGTTTGCGGAGCCTCGGGGCCGGGTCAGAGCGAACGTCAACGGACCCGAGATCATCGGTACGCGATTACGGCGTAGAAGCGCATGCGGGCAGATCGGGTGAACCGAGTTGATTCCGGGGGATCGCGGTCCGGCGAGGCGCGGGACGGGGTTAGCCCGCCCCGGTAGCCATCAGCTGCTGACCATCGACTTGAGCGCGTCTAGCGCTGCATTCGAAGCCGCGGACCGGTCTGGGAGAGAGACGGTTTCAGCCTGGTCGATGATCGCGTGCCATGTCTTGCGTGGCAGCACAGCCTTAACCAGTTGGTCCTGGTAGTGAGCGGGCCGGCGTTCCGCCTCGAACTCGTCATCGAACATGACGTCGCTGTTCCAAAACTTGACGAGCTCGATACCTGTCCAGCTACGGTCGCGCCGCCGCATGGCTGCTTTCGACGCGTGTGCGAGCGCGATCATCGGCGTCAGGAAGTCGGCAGGGACATAGAGGCCGACGTGGCTGCGTTCGCTGCCCGGATCGATGCCGACGGTCACGCCGACGAGCCGACCCGCGTCGTCCACCGTTGGACAGCCGATGTGAATGTCTGAGGGGTAGTCAAAGTCGGCACTTACACACGCGGTGATGCGCTCCGCCGCTCTCTCGTCCGAGGCGTAACGGTAGGGCTGGAGCAGCGGCGGCTCGTAGATCGACCCCTTCACCCCTTCGACAGGGAGTTCGAAGGTCGTCTCGGCACGTGGGACATAGGTGCCGAAGCGGCTGAAACCCGGAAGGTCCGGCCGGTGAATTGACCGGTATTGGGGCCAGGTCATTTCGGCGGTAGAGGCGATCTGCGGCGTTTCGCCCACGTCTCCCGGGACCCCCAGCAAAGCGATCGGACGAAACGTTGTCCGCATGGCCCACTGAACGGGCAGTTCGATCACGGAGCCGTCGCCGGCAATAAGGTGCAGATATAGGTCGACCACGACCTCGGTGCCGCAGAACTTGCCATAGACCGAGCCTGGGTAGATCCCGCGATCCTCGACCCCAGCCCACATGCCGGTTTCAAGTCTCGTCGCGAGCGATAGATATTCGCGGCTACCATCGGGCCCATGGCGAAACAATGCGCCGGTCAGTGATCGCAGGGCGGCGAGGGCTGCGGGGGGCGTGGCTTTGTCCTTCATCGGTTTTCCTTCTTGGCGTCGGATGCGAGCTTCGTTCGATACGATGCTGGTAAGTGACCCCTCCGGCTTCCCGCCGCATAGAAACACCAGGGGGCACTAGGCTGGGCGCGGGAATTCGGCGCCATCTCGCCGCACAGAGATCGGGGCTTTGTCATGCTGCGTCTAAAAAAGGGGAGCCCTCCGGAGGGAGGGCACCAATCCTTGCTTCAGGCTGCGGTCTCCGAGCGGCGGCGCCGCTTCTTCATCTCGACGACGACGCCAGCTGTCATGTCTGGTTCGGCAGCGCGCTTCTCCAGGCGGCGTTCCGCGATCGCGTCGGCGACAACAGGGGTGTCTTCGACCGGAGGCTCAATCGTAAGTTCTGCGGCCTGCTGCAGCCGCATGACCCACCTGCATCGGGTGTCCGCTGTGATCGCCCTCTTCATTTGTGGTGACGGTCCATTGTAGCTGATGCCGAGTCGAACTTCGGTCGCCTGGAACCGGCTACCGCGTGAGAGGCTCGCCAGAAATCGTGGTGGCGTCGAGCGGGTGGGTATTTGAGTAGCTGGTCGCCTTGGGCAGTGCGAACTGAATGTAGTGGGTGTCCCAGGAGACGTAGAACGCCCTCCGTCCTGCCACCCGGATCTCTCGACCGAAATCTGCGGACGCACTGCCCCGTGCGACTTTAGCCATCTTCATGAACTCGCCGAAGGAAATCGGGTCGCGAGCCGAGTTATAGGAATCCCAAGCGGCGGAGAGTGCCTTGCCGCGGGAAGCGGCGTGCAAGGTGAACGCGTCGAAGCCCTCGACTGTCACTCGGAATGGGCGAAGGAGAAAGTCGGGGTCAAATGCCGGCTGTGTCACAAGAAGCTCCTGTTGAGATGAGTTTGCTACGCCGAAGAGCTTGTTTGAGCACGTGGGCTGGGGAGGGGGCTACATCTGCCGCAGCAGTCGCTCAGGCGACGCGCTCCATGAAAAGCCAAGGTTCGGGCCCTTCCGGAACACCGGCGGAGAACCGGTCGAAACGCTCGGAGAAGGTGGGCCCGAAATGGACCCGGTAGCGACCTGGCGTAACGCTTAGCGTGACAACCTCGTCCATCTCGTCGCCGATCCACGCATCCAGGGAGCTGGCCGCGTCAGCCACGCCTGACCGCGTCAGCAGGGCGACAGCGACCTGTCGGTCAACGATAGTTGTCATCCAGCGATCGCAGGTGAAGCCGCCCCGCTGCACCCATCGGTTGTCTGGTGCCTGCGCAACGGTGCCTTCGAGACAATCATGGCTAAACATCTCGCTTACGAGAAGGCAATCACCCCTCTGATGGACCGAGACGGAGGTGTTGCTGGTCGCGATCTCTGCGAAGCCGTAATCGGCCGCGACGGCGGTCGTGTAGTTGAGCGCACCTTGAGCGGAGTTCAGCGAGGCTGTGGTGTAGCGACGATCACCGAGGTCGACGATATCGTGAAAGGCGCCGTCACAGACGGTGATTGCGTCGCAGAGGACCAACTCACCCGACGGGCAATCGATCTCGACGGTTGCAAGCGGGATGGCGTCTGCGTCCTGTGCTTGTTCGAAGGCACTGCCGTTCCAACGGAGGAGCTTGGCGTGCCAATTGTCGAAGGCGAGTTGGCAGCGCTCGCCGGTGAGCCCGTCTTCGAGAGTTTCAAGGCGGAAGCGGTTTTCCGTCGTGCCCGTGTCCATCAAGGTGCACAGGTCCTTCCACGCTGCCTCCACCCGCTTGTGGGGCGAAATAGCAGCTTCGCGGTTTTCAGGGGACAACAAGGACCCGTGCTCCGCGTTGTAGTGCGAGCCATGCAAAGCCATTTCCGTGAGGAAGCTTGTGAGCCACGGGGAAAAGGTGCCCACCGCGATCATCTCGTTCCAGGCGGTAGCCGACCATACATCCCGGCCAGCAAGGCCGCTCGCCATGCCCAGCCGTCCTTCGCCTCGGAGCTGTAGGAGATGGGCCTCGACGGCGGGAAAGAACACCGCCTCCTGGTGCGTCGCGACTTCCGGCCCCCCGAGAATACTGGCGCGATAGCCGGCCTCGAAAGCGGCCAGCGGATAGTGATCAGCGAAGCCCATCTCTTTTCCTTCCTCTGAGAGTGTCAGGAGTGGCGAGCTGGGATGACCTTCTCTTCTACACTGGTCATCGTGGAGAGATCGACGATCTCGACATGAGTGGCGCTATGATTAGCCGCTGTCGTCCACCGGAAGTGCGACCTCGCTTGCTCCACGGTGTCGAAGCACTCTACGAAGTCGTTCCAGCCGCCCGACGCTTCATATTCCCAATAGGAGAACATTGCGAAGCGCCGGTAAGCCGGCTCCTTGGGGCCGAAGAGATCCAGCATCCCGTACGCGAAGGCTTCGTACTGCTCCGGGAAGGAGGCTGAGGCTGTCTTCTGACCGTCGACATAACGAACCTCGAGGTCAGTCCATTCGCTGCCGTCTTCGTGGAGGGATGCGCGTAGGGTCAAGAAGGAGATGTCGGGTTCGTCGATGTTTAGCTCGAGATCGGGTGCCTGCACTGAAAGGCCGCGGAAGCGCAGCATACGAAGTATGCGCGTAGCGAGCATCGGCCGGTCGTCATCGACCGTCGCGATCAAAACCGGTTCGCTCTGAGGCACGTCTGCCCTTGAGGCATGAATGAGGAGTAGGAAATCAGCTGTATTGCTGGACTTGCTTACGGTGGCGTGGGTGAAGCCGTACGTTTCCATAATCTAAGTTCCCTAGTGAAATGCTTCGGAAGCCCGACGTCCGGAGGTGCACGCCGCCCGTTAGGGCAGACGCCAATCGATGTCGCCACCTCTGCAGATGGATTGCACCTGGAGCGCTACGTCGCAGAGGTCGTGTGCCTCGATCGAGGACCAATAGTTGTCGACGCGCGCTGAGAACCGCGACGCCGGCATCGAACCTGGAATGATGTCACGGCTTCGAGGGTGCACGGCGAGATGACGTATCTGCATAGCGAGCATCAATGCCTCAAACTTCGCTCCGTCGATCTCAAGCCGGGTGCTTTCGCAACTTACCGAGACCCTCAAGGAGCGCATCCATTGATCCCCGGCTTCCTCGAGCAAACCGTGCTGTGGCTTCATGATGCCTGGGGCGCTCATCATTTTCATCTCCAACCAAGTTCGGGTGCTGCGGGGGACGTGGAAGGCAGTTCCAGGACGCATGGGCGCGAGGAACGGGAGTTCGTAGAACGTCAGGCAGCCCTCAGGAGTTCGCGCTGGCGTATACGACGAAGAAGCGGCCCCTGCCGGAGCTCCGTGATTGCTCCACACAGAGAGCCGACCCGGCTTGCGATCTGAGTGCTAGTCCCCCCGCTTGCGATGTAAGACGCCAGCCCCAGGGCTTCGCGGACAATGCAGGTTTGAACCGTCTGAGCGTCGGCGCGAGCTAGAGTCTTCATGTACAGGGATCGTACGGCAGCCTTGAGGTTTGGCATCTCCTGCGCGTTCCGCGCGTAAAGCCCTTCCAGGACGTCATAGAGGTGGTGCTGCGGTGTGCTGGTCATGCCCGCGTCGGCGTCTCTGGCGGCCTCGAGGGCGTGACGCAGGAGAGCGGGCAAACGCTCCTGCAGCAGGAGGTCCAAAGACGTCCTCACCTCCGCAGGCAGGACGTTTCGGGTGATGCTCAAGTTGCGGCTCATTGCTTTTCCCTCGACTAGGATCATATCAACATTTGGAACGATCCGCAGTGCCTCACGTCTTGGCGAGGTAGCCATTGTTCTGATGGTCCAGCCTCGGCGAGCGAACAAGCTGCCGCGTGACACCGTTTTCCACTCACCTCGTCGCATAAGGCTTGGCAGGACGCGTCGCGGTGCTACCCGGGCTAAGGTTATCCTCCGGCATCCCGAAAGCGGCGTCTTCTTCCCCAGCAACGTCCTCTAAACCTCATCCGCACCCCCCTTGGATGAGGACATGCCGGAGGAGCCATCCAGACGTGCTTCACTGATAATCGGGATTCCGCCGCGGATGGCGAACCACTCGTTACGCAGGCGGAAAGGCGCCTAGGTGAGGTCTCGGGCTGTTGGTCCGGTGTAGCGCGCTGCTTCCGCTTGGTTGCCGCGGATCCCTCCTAGCGGGCCGTTATAGCGGAAAGACGACTTCCAAGGTGCCGCAACCGCAATCCGCGCGTGGGCTGACTTCCTGTACGGCGGGAGAGGCGAGAGCCTTGAGGCGTAGACCGCCAGGCATAATTGTCTCGGGAATGCGCCCGGGGGAAGGGGCGATCCCGGCGAACTCATGCATGCCGACGATCGTACGAAGGAGGAATGGCGACAAGTGCGGGTCCAGATTGCGGACCATGATCTCTGGCCACTTCAACTCAGACAAACCGATCGTGTGCAGAAACTGGGAGTCACCGTCCAGGATTCCGAAAAGCACGATCTCATGCTCAGTTGCGGCTTTCGCGATCGCCGCGTCGAGCTCATTCTCGTCCAGAGACCATGTGTCGTCGAGTACGACGCCGAGGGTCCGCAGTATCTTGTCATTCTCGAAATCGTTCGGGTTCAGAGCGGCTGCGCGAGCCTGAGTGGCTGTGACCGTGCCCGCTAGGACGTTCTCAAGCAAACAGGGGTTGTTCTCCAGCCCGGGGATTACGAAGATCCGCTCGGACGCGAGGTCGTCGATTAGCGCGGGGTCATCGAGCACCGAGTGCCATTCCGAGACCAGTGTCGCGATCCGTATCCAGTCGGCCTCGCCGTTGGGGTCGATGCCAGCCCGGGTCGCGATGACGTCGATGGCCGCGTTGAACAGGTCGTGCCAGCTCCCAGCGGAGAGCTTCTTGGACGCTATGCTACCGTTCGGGTCGAACCGGAGGGTGGCCGTGAGGCCGAACGGCGTGAACAGATAATCTCGCACAAGCATGTCGCTGCCGTCATCGGGGCAGTGGATCAGAGCCTGTCCGGCGGTTCTGTCGATTGCCGCGGAGGCGACGGGTGGGAGCTCGACAGCATATTCCTCAAGTGTGCGCATAACGATGCTCCGTGAGGTTATGCAGCCAACCTTGGCAGGCTTTCGGAAGTCGGATGCCCGCGTCGAGACATGCTGATCGAGGCTCGGACGAGGGGGACGACAATGAGTTGCCGCAACGCGGCGCTGGAGGCTGGGTTTCTCCGCAGGCCATTCCGCATGGTACCGGTTCAACGGGGCCCTTGTCATTCGGAAATAATTTGCTCGCAGGGCTGGGCATGGAAAAGATGCCAGTAGGACGCGGCGGTTTTCCAGGCGTGCGCCAAAAAAGGGGTTGCGGCGGAAATCCGCCAAGGTTCGCCCTTCGGAGTCGTCGAGCCGGAATTGGGTGCCGCCAGAGTTTGCACTCCCGGTCGGCGAGCAGCGTCATCACGTCAGGGTGCGAAGCACCTCTTCTCAACCCGGATCAACCCGCAATGATCGTCATCGGAGAACGGTTGGATGACCTGCTCGCTTTCGAGGTTGGCGTGCATCGGAGGCCTTTCGACCGGCTTGCCATCAGAGGCCAGCCCTCGGGTCCTGCACTCGATCTCCGTGCCGTGTCGAGAAGGCGGACACAGCACCAAACGCAAAGCGGCGCCGAACTCGAGGTCCGACGCCGCTCTGGGATTGGGTTGATACGCTTAGAGGACGGTGCCGCCGTCACCCCGGCGCAGAATGGTCTTGGTCATCATCGTTCTCCCCATCATTGGACAAATCGTATCAGAAACTGGCTGTCCCGAAAGTGAATTTCTCGCCTCTCGGGCATCAACGATCCGTGGTGCCTTCGGTTGCCGGTCCCTGCGCCGTGCACGGTGCACCTTCCGGACTGCTTGTATGCCTAATAGGAACGGTCTCACCGTTCCGCAACTCGGGCATCGGAGCGAACGGCGCCTGCGTCGGATCTAGAGTCCCTTGAGCCACCGAGCCCACCTCGTCTTCTGGGGGCCGCCGGCAGTCGGCGCCTCTGGAAGCGAGCGCTCGGTCGGGTCGTGCCCCGCGGCGTCGGCGTCGACGGAGTTCGACGCTTCCGGATCGAGAGTCACTTCTCGATTCGGCAACTTCCACCAGAAGACGATGCCCTGGCGCGGGAACGCCCACTGGCTGAGCGTCCATTCGGCCCAACCGTCGTGGATCACCGCGCGGCTGGCCGGCTCGATTTCGGAACTGTGGATCGACTTCGCCATCATGATAAGCTGGCGTCCGGTCTGATCGCGCACTTTTAGATTCATTGACTCGGTGGGCACGGAGGTCTGGATGATCTCGTTATCCTCATCCTCCTTCACGATGTCGTAGTCGAACTCGACGGGGACGCGGTCCCCGGCTCCGATCTTCACAGGATCGAGCATCATCGTGAGTTCGGCAGACTTGCGAGCCTTGGCCTCCTGCCTGGCGATCTGGTTGAGTTCGCGGAGCTTGTCGTCTGCGACGGGCACGCCGGCGACACGGATGCCTCTGAGGGTCACGAGGTCGATCAGGGGGCCGAGCATTGGGTTTGGGAGCCGTACACCCACGGGAAAGGTCTTCTCCTCGGACGAGATGTTGTGATTGGTCCACGAAGCCTTGTTCTGAAGAAGGACGAACTTGCGATCGCCAACGAGGCCTTCGACCTTTTCGACCGGCTTCATGGTGATCTGTACCTGAAGGTTTTCACGGACCAAAAAGGGAGAGAGGATCTGGCTGACTGCCAGGTCGACATAGCCCTTGGGCAGCTTCATCCCGAGGGCGCCGGCGAAGACATTCTTCGAGATCGCATCGATCCGCCGATCCAGGTCGAGCTGCACCTCGAAGCGCTGGTCCCTGAGGATGATCGTCGAGATGATGAGCGAAACCAGGATGCCGATGCCGCCGTTCAGAAGCACGGCGATGAAGAAGTAGTAGGGCGTCGCCACGCTGCTGAACGCGTAGGCGGCATCAGCCTTCGGATAGTTGATGAAGATGATGGTGGCTATGAGGATTGCGACTAGGCAGGCCAGCACAATCATGACGTTCCTGACCGAGATGAACTCGCGGTAGAACGGCACCCAGCCGAACGCCTTCTCGTCGCTTCCCTTCTGCTTCGTCTTTTTCATCGATTCCCCGCCTTTTGCTGATCAACTGCGCCGGGAAGGCGACGCCGATCTTTCGCCTTCCGGTCTAGGATGGGAGCCCATCGTCGGCAACGGGGGCGGCAGAACTGCCCCAGCTACTCGCGGGTGACCCTGCGCCATAGCGGGTGAACCCGGCTGCCGCCCTTTCCCAAGAGGAACTCTCGAGTGAGGCAGTTCGGTCAATCCTGGCGGGGATCGAAATCAAGGCTGAAGCTGTGGGGCGCACGCACGGTCTTGCCAGTGCTATCCCGAATGTGTCGCTGCGCAGCATAGGCCCAATTGGAGGGGCCAGCTTCCCACGCGACCCAGTAACAGGCTAGGTTCCCATGGTGGCGATCGTGCCCGGGTGGCCGCAAAACAACCTCGAAGTCCGGATCCATGTCGGCAGCCGCGGCCGCTTCCCGAAGCGCCTCATAGGCCGCGCGGGCCATCTCGGCGGCGGTTCGGTGTGGACCGATTGAAGCGACGAGTTTTTCCGAGAGATCGGACAATGGGTACTCCTTCCGGCTGCAATGTATGGGTCCGGTCGCGCGGTTGCGCCCGTGAGGTGGTCGGTCAGCTGTACTTTCGGAGAAACTTGTCGTCGGACATCAAGAGAAGGCGAACGGTCTCGATCAACCCCAGAAAGCCGGGGATGAACGTCCAGCAAAAGAGAAGGTAGAGGACCCCTGAAACGGAGCGGCCGAGGTAGAAGCGATGGATGCCGATGCCGCCGAGAAAGAAGGCGAGCAGTGCAGCGACGACACGGTTCTTCTCGGTGCCGTTCGTTTGGCGGGCGCCGCAGTGAGGGCAGGCCGGCGCTTTCGGGGAGATATGGGCCCGGCACTCGCGGCAAGCGACGGCGTTTTGAATCTTGCTGAGGTTGACCATGTTTTCCCCTTGGGAAGAGCTAATCGAGGAGTAGATGCAGGTAGTGTCCGGCGTTAGGCAGCGGCCCATCGTTCTTCTTCGATCCGGGGACTGCGATAGTCCCTAATCATGCCGGCGCCCGAGATGCTGAGGATGATATAGTCCCCGAAGCCTTCAGTCCCATGAGTCAGAAATTCGTCTGGAACGTAATATCCGCGCCACTTGGCAACGCGAATTCCAGCTGCGTTTGAGAGCCAGTATTGCCCTTCATCACAGACTTTGTAGTGGATTTCCGCTTCCACGCCTTCTGGCCAGTCTTCGACACGGCCTGTGGCGAGATCGATGCGGATCTTCCAAAGATCGTCATACCGGCCCGGTACCAGTGCCCCGTCAGCGTCTATGGTGCCGTTGATGACTGCATCTTCCCAGTAGCGGACGAGCGCTTCCACATCGAGGTGCGTTGCGGAACGAAGTGCGTCAGTGGCCGGCATCTGGGCGTCCTTGAAAAGGTGGGCGGAGAGGTGGGCCTCCGCCCTTTATGATCACCATGACGACGTAATGAGCGGTGGCCCGCCGATGGCGGACCTAAGCTCTTCAGTCACGAAGGGAGTTATAGGATGGAACATCCGCAGGGTCCTGTCGAGCACCTGGGTGATGCAGGCTTTCGCTGATGCATCACCGGCACGCAGCCGATCCTTGGACACTTCGATCCACCAGCTCGACAAATCATCGAAGAGGAACCGCCGTGCCGCTGCGGCTGCGAGGTGTAGATCGAAAGCCTCAATCGCTTCTCCGATCGAGCGACGAGTTGCTGATGCACGTCGGATCAATTCGCGGTCGTCTTCGTGATCGCTGTTCCCTTCTTCTAGGTGGGAGAGCGCGAAACGGCCTATGTTCCATAACTTTGTCGTAAAGCCGCGGCCCGCTTGCAGGCGTTCATCACGTATGCGCAGGTCGGTCCCGGGGGCACAGCCCTCGAGGAGGGCGATGCGCATACCGTCGCTTCCGTACTTGTCGATGATGCCTAGCGGATCGATGCCGTTGCCGAGCGACTTCGACATCTTGCGCCCTTCTGCATCCCTCACGATGCCGTGCATGAGGATACGGGTGAAGGGGAGGGTATCGGTGAGCAGCAAGCCCATCATGAGCATGCGAGCGCACCAAAAGAACAGGATGTCATCACCGGTCTCGATCAGCGTCGCCGGATAGAACCGCCGCATGTCAGGGGTGTCAGCGGGCCAGCCGAGCGTGGCAAACGGCCAGAGAGCCGATGAGAACCAGGTGTCGAGCACCGCCGTTTCGCCCTCTATCGGAATCCGATGCCCCCAGCGGATCTGACGTGAGATGCACCATGGCTCGATGTTCCGAAGGAACTCCCGAAGAATGGCCTCGCCGCGGGCCGGCTGGATCTCAAGGTTCCCAGCGTCCAACTCGGACAGCAGGCGAGCGGCCAAGCCGTCCATTCTCAGGTACCAGTCTTCGCCGTCGCGGTATAGCATGTCCCGCGAGCGACAGATGTCGAAGGCTGCTTCCACAGCGCGCGTGTAGCCTTCGTCCATGGTGAAGCGGCGCCGTGACCAATCACAGCTAGCTCCTGTGCGCCGCAATTGGGTCTCGATTTCTCCACCAAGCCGACGACGATATGCTTCAGCGAACGGCTCGAACGATGGGCCCTCCGGATCAAGGCCGGCAGCGATCATTTCAGCGTCGAGCTTAGCCTGGGTGGCAAGGCCAGCGTGGTCGAAGCCCGGCAACCACAGAGCCTGGTGTCCACGCATTCGCGCATAGCGAATGGTGGTGTCCTGAATGGTCGAGAACAGCGCATGCCCCATGTGGAGCCTGCCGGTTATGTTGGGGGGTGGCATTGGGATGAAGAACGGTGTCCCCGTTCCAGACGGCTTGAAAGCGCCGTCGGCCTCCCATTTCTCATAGATGCCATGCTCACGTGTCGCATGGTCGAAGCGTTTGTCTAGGCGACGTCCAACGTGGTCATTCGTTATCCTCCGATTTCGGGATTGTTTTCATTGTGAAAGTACGGTGTCGGCAGCAGCAGAACGGTGGTTCCCTAAAATGGCGCTGCAGACCTGTCCAGTATAAAGAGCCAAAGCGCGCGCAGTTTCAGAATGGCAGCATCGGATCTGTTGGCTACATGCTGCCAATCTATCGCTGGCCTCAGCTGGAAGCACTTTGCGGCAAGCGGATCTGCAGTCGTCCGGGGAGGACGTTCAGCAGCACGCGACGCAGATCCCGCCAGAACACTGATAGCTGGTCCGCGATTGACGCCCGCAACCGTTCCGCCGCAGAACGATCGATGGCTCCGGCCTTGATGGCCATCTCAATCTAGCCGTCACTGTACATCCTGGCTGATCCCTCGTTGCTGGATAGGAGTTAGGCGGGTGTCGCGCCTGCTCACGTCATAAGTTGCGGACCAGCTCTCGCCCGGATTGACGGGGCGGCTGGTCCTCGGACGTCCAGCCGTCTCGAGGCGCACTGTTGGCGGCCGTGCTCAAATGTCGACCACATCCTGTATCGATTCAAGGTCCGGTTCGGGCGAGGTCTGCCGAAGGGCAGCGATAGCGGGTATGCTCGGCCCGAGAGCCTGTGGCGATCGCGCTGTCCCCTGTCTTGTTGGCGCGCTGTGTTCGGTGAGGCTTGCTCGGATCCAGATGGTCACACCGGTCCCGATGACGAAGATGACACCCAGAACTGCGGAAGCACTGTCTATCCCGAGCCGGATGATCCGCTCAAGGAGGAGGAGCGCTATGCCCGACGTTGTGCTTGCCGTGGAGAGTGTCAGCTTCTCGAAGCCTGCGTCCCGGGAACACACAAGTCCCAGGATTACGACGGGTGCTATTACCAGGAGAAGAACGATGGCGACGCCCATCATAATCTCAATCACACTGCTTTTCCTTGTGGTCTGCTGACCCAGAGCTTTCGAGCGCCCCGGGGTGCCTGACACCCTCTGAAGACGGCCCGATGGCGTCTCAGCGGCGACTGCCTGATTCCTAGCAGGTAGCCGCAGTCGGCGAGCGCCGTCCGAGGTGCCGTCTACAGGAGGGACTTCACGGGGCGACGTATTCCATTTCGTCGCCTTCCAGGAAGAAGTGCGTTCCGCTGCCGTCTTCATCGCGAACAAAAGCTTCTGCGGAGCGGACCCGGTGCTCCTCTCCGGTGAAGAGGACATGATCGAGCACCTGGACGATGGGCATGCCCGGCAGGGCGAGCAACGCGGTTTCCGGGAAGGCTTGATCACGTGCCGAAATGCAAACGTCGTCCCCGTTGATGGCGACCATGACCTGCCGGGATTTATTGAGAGGCATGCGCATTCGAAGCACGCCGTGGTCGTTCTCGATGTAATCCGGAGCGTAGCAGTCCGGCCACATGGCGGAGCCGGCGAGGGCCGCTGCGGGGTTCACTCCGCACTTGCGCAGGATGGCAAACGCGAGCGAGTGGCCCTTGACCCGGGCGCCCGCTGGTAGAGTTGCTTTCTTCATGGGGTGATACTCAGGCTGGGTGTTTGAAGGGGGCACGGCTGTGGCCGAGCGCATAGAGGTCATCGCTGATGCGATCGCACTCGCGGACTTCAGCCAGAATCTCGCGGAGGCGAGGATGCTCAGGAGCCGCCTTTCTGGTCAGGTGATACTCCTTCACGAGCGACGATCGTCGCTCGGAGGCGGCGTTGCGCCGGGAGACTTCCTCGACGCTTAGTCCTCGTTCTGGATTGGCTGCGTCGTAGGCCGCCCATGCAGCCTCCATGTCAGCGCGTTCGGAAGGGGCTACTGCGCGGCGGTCCCGGAGGAGCTTCTCGTACTCGGAGGCCCAGACCGGATCGACCAGCGCTTCCCGGCGGCGAAGGTCAACCCGGGTGGAGACCTTGTGCCACCAGTCTTGCCAGCAGGTGGTCAGTTCGCGTTGCCGGGCGACGGCGTCGACGTCGCTATAGTCCACGCGGTGCGCGGGCTTCTCTGGCTCTGGTCCGATGGTATTCAGGTCATCTGGCGTGAGCCACAAAAGATGGCGCGAGAGGGACTCTCCGGCCGGCGATCGCGCAAAGCTCGCGTCCGCTGCCATTTCGGCTGGCGTACGATGAAATGGCATGAGTGTCTCCCTTGGGGGCTGAAACTGGGGCAGCGGGAGACAGCTGCCCCAGCCGTCTACTACTGCCCGTTCCGTCCGAACATCGCGAGGTCTGGCGCGGGGCGTTCCGTCTCGGCACCGCTGATCGGCACACGGGTGATGTGCCTCGGCGGACCCTTGCCATGAGGCGGCGAAATCAACCACTCTTTGATGACGCGCCCATCCGGCGCGCGCATGGTCGCCTTGAGGTCGGGTAGGCGACCAGGAGACGCGCCAGTGCCGGCAACTTCTGCGATGGTGATGAATTCCTGGCCACCAGTTGCCTGCTGACGAGCGGGGTTCTCGGGGATGGCCATCCTGACAGTCGGCGTCCCGAGGGGGTTTGTTCCTGGTTGACTGGCAACGACGACACCTGCGCCTCCGGCGATCGCGAAGACCATGAAGGCAGCAACAGCGGACATGAACCTCAGGCCCTTGCGGCGTGAGGCTGGCGCGTCCTCACCTGGCGCGAATTCGATGTCCCGTCCCACATCCGACCGGGGCGCGGAAGAGTGGTAGGAGGCATCGTCCGCGATGGTGGGGGCAACGATCTGTGCAGCGTCAGCATGAATTTCCTGCGCAGGGGCGGCGGAAGTGGCAGCCTCTGCGGGGGCGATGATAGCCGGAGCTGCCTCCGCGGCTGGCACCGCGACGAACGGGGATGGCGTTCGATCTTCGTCCGTTTCCGAAATGGAGATACGAGCGGAGCTGGAACGCACGTCCTGAGGGAGCGCGACCCAGGCGTGTTGGCAAAGCGCACACCGTACCGCTCGGCCATCTGGGCCGATGGACGCGGGGGACACTGCATACCTCTTGTCGCATTTCGGGCAGGCTATCGCCGGTTTCTGATGTGTCATCCTAGTATTATAGGATAGGACACGAGCGCGTCAAACATCTGAAGCGGAATGGGGCCGATCGGGCGCCGCGCTGATCAGGCGGCGAGCCGCGCCGGCTTTGGCTGGGTCGACGTGCTCAACGGAACGACCTCGCCTTGAGTTTCTGCGCGCGCATTCTCCTCAACGAGGGCGATAAGCACGGCGCCGGCCGCCTGACGAGCCTCGCCGCGCGTCTCGTGGTTCGGGGTTGTCCCGCGAGTAAGCGAATGCTGCTTCGAGGTGAGATAGAGCTGCTCGTCCATCGTGACGAGGCTCCAGCTGAAACGGTCTCCATCCGGCGCAGTGCAGACGATCAGGTCGGGGAGCCCGTTGTTCATCATGGTCATCGTGTCACTCCTTGAGGATGAAGGGATCAGCGGCGGGATATACGGCTGAGCCGCCCCAGTCGGGCGTAGGGGAGGGGGTGGCGGTCACGGCCCCGCGTCGAAGCGAGAATAGTCTGTGCGGCCTCGGTTCTTGTCCGGCCTCGTTATGTCACTGCTGCGCCGGGCGCGACCGCTCTCGGCAGCCTGCCGATCGCGCGGCTGCCGAGTCCACGACTGCGTCCGGGTCGGCGACCAAGTCATGCGCCGTCCGCAGAAGCCAGCTTTCGATGGTGGCTGGGTATCGTGCGGCGACTGCTGCTCGAGCGCGTGCAGCGAGAGTGCCGCTGGACCGGTGGACCTCGTCGTGGGTGATCCACACTTCCCGGGGGAGGTCGGGAAGGTCTGCGCCCCACCTGATTTGCGAGATCTGGAGAAAGGGGTGAGAGCTCCCAACCTGCTCGCGAGGGGAGGGCTCAAGGAGCCAGTCGAAAGCGCGTCCAACTTTTCGGTCCTGTGCTGGCCACCAGCGCAGATGGACACGCATTCGCACGTCGCGAAGCGCCATGCACCCAACTGAGAATAGATGGCTCTGTGGGTCGTCGAGCCTGCCGGCGTGATTTACCAGCCATCGAAGCTCCTCGAGAGGCGGCGAAACAAGCCTGGGATCATCGTCGCAACTGACGGCGTCGCGACGAACAAGATCGAGCTGTTCAAACAACTGACGCGCATCATCGAGAGATAGCTTTCTCAAGAGATGGTCTCCGCTAGAATATTTTCCATTGTTTTCCCCTTCGGTACAAGCCGCCGGGTATGCGGGGTGGGTAGCGCTGCGGCACCTGTGCCGTTGCCCTGGCAATGTTAAGCCTCGGACTCGTAATTCCGCTAGTCGAACGTGTCGGCTGATCTCGATCCTGAGCGCTGTCGAGAGGCGCAACAGCTAGAACCGTTCTGCTGCTTCTGCCTCGCGCCGACCTTCTTCGTAGGCAATGCGAGCCTCGGTACACCGTTTAGTCGTCAGAGAATCTTCCCCGACGACGTCCGGATGCAAGCGCCGCATGGTGTTGGCATAGGCTGCCCGGATTTCCCGCGTGCTGGCGTTCTTTGAGACACCTAGAACCGTGGACCAGTGCAACCCCGCCGGGGTGTTCGTGGCCGCGGAATCTCTGACGGATTCCCTCCAGGAACCAAAGCCATTTGCCCCTGCCCACTCTTCAAAGGCCTCTTCGGCAGATCGCTGACGACGATCGGCTTCCGCAAAGGTATCGTAGGCGTCCGGCCGACGTCGGTCCCGGCGCGTCTCGTAGCCGCCATGAGGGGGCGTCCCGTAATCTCTGCCGAGGCCCTCCGTCGCGTAGCGTCTGTAGGATCGATGGGATCCTTGCTTCGCGAAGGGGTGGTCCGTTCTCGAACTTTTGCGGGTGCTGCTCGAGGGCGTCGGGACGCTCGCACGGGCCAGGTAGGACATGATGCCGGCCAAGATTGCTCCCACGATCAACAGAACATTTATGATCGTGTGGGCGGTCATCGAAGGGCCCCAGTTTCCATAGAAGGCTGAACGATCGAGCCCGTTCTGCCGTGCGGTTTGCAACGGTGTGCCAGATGCTTCCCCAAGAGGAAAGTGGCCGCGCTTCTATCCACCTCTAGGTGATTTCAGACCCGAGCGCTCACAGATTCCTTGGTTTTCCGGCAGTCTCTGGAAGCATGATCGTGAGATCGATATCGCTAGACCCGGATCCGTCGCAGATCAGGCGGCCAGAGCAAGCCGGCTTCGACGAGCGCGATCGCCGCCGCGGCAGGCTTGCTGGCCTCGACGACCTCGGCCCGTTATCGGTGATGGTGGCTGATCGAGGCCGAGACGCACTAACTCTCCGTCTGGAACCCACCAGGAGGTGACGCGGGATCCCCATATCCGAGTGATAGCCTCCATGGTGATCGGCCTGATCTCCGTAGTAGCCTGGGCATATCCGGAGAGAAAGGATGCGGTATTGAGGTTCAGTCCTCGAGCATCCCCGAAGCGATCGTCTCCGGTGCGTACGCCGACATGCCGAGGAACGTTCGTCCAGGTCGAGTCATGGATCGCCACGAGCGGAAGAGTGAAGCGGCGGCCGAGCGTTGCCGCCATCACCATGCACTCTCCATACAGGTATCGGAGCGTTAGATCTTCCACATCCTGGGCTGCTGCCATTTAGGCGGATGTCCTTTCGATCGGGCCTACAAGCTGACCGACAACTCAGTGTCGCTGACGTGGATGAAGACTTTGGGGTTTCCCAGCTTGATCGCTGCCTCGAAGACGTCGAGGCCTATCTTGTCGACGCCGTCATCTCCACCCATGATGGCGCGGGCCATGTCGTAGTCGTCCGGTCCGGCTTCGAACGCGTATGCGACCATGCCGCTGTCGCCCGATCTGTTCTTAAGGAACGGCTCGCCCGGGCTCATCAGATAGACGCCCTGATCTTTGACTAGCCACAAGCCGGCCGGGATCTTCGCCGGATCGACGTCGTCCTGGGATGGGTAGGTCGCCCCGTCGGGTTCCTTGCCGTCTTTCCGGCAGGCCGGATCGTACAACTCGGCGTAGCAGGGACGGCGGGTTGGGGAGTTGCGCGCATGATGAACGATTGTGCGCAGTGTGTCGTCTACGAGGAAGGTGAGAATACCAGCCATGAGGATCTCCGTTCAAAGGTAATCGGGTAGCGGGCCAGCTGTGTTGCTGGCGAGTGATCATCGGACCCTTTGCGGGGTCCTCGACGCTTTTTCCGAGGGCGCTAGACCTGCGGCGATTTCGTCAGGAGTTCCAGCCTATCTTGAGTATGGAAGCTCCTGCGAGGGTTTGAAGCACACCTTCGATCCGCCGATTATCCGCTGCCTCGAGGATCACAAGCCCAACCGTGGGCAGCGTGTGGCCGAGTAGTGTCCCGTGGTTTGTCAGTTCCCGCTCAGCCGCTGTGAGCGTGCTCGCTTCCAGCCCGGATGACCGCCATTGCTCTGCCAGGCCGGCAACATGTGTGATAGCGAGTGCCGCTAGGTCGGGATTACGTTCCTGCCACATCCGGACAGCCTCGCCAGCAATGCGGTGCCCACCGCAACCGGTCGGGAGGGCGACCGTATGAACCTCGCCCGGTATCAGGTTGCCATGAGCATCGAAATTTCCTTCGGGTGATCTGATCCCGCGACCTGGTCGCCCAGCGTTTCAGGAAAGGTGGTGCTAGGCGCACTCGGAATAGCGGATGGTGTGATGAACGCGGTACGGCTGAGCGTCAGGGCTCCCGATTGCAGATAGCAGTGGCCCATCGTCAAACTGCCCGCGGGTTGGATCTGCGATCATGCCTGCAATCTGTACCCACGAGTGTCCGGTCGTAGGATAGCCCTCTGGGCACGGGCGATCGTACTCGCCCCATACAAGCTCCGCCTCCATCCCTACGTCGGCGAGTCTGGATGCCAAGTCGCCCGCTGCCTCCTCGCAATGTCCAGCGAGAGGGCCCGAGCGCGCAAGAACTTGGTTACGTACTGCGATGGTCATCTGCTCGAGGAACTGGGGAGGGGACATGGTCTGGATCCGTTGTGACGGCTTGGCTACGCATTGCCGACGGCGGCCACCTTGTTGATGGAAGAGCAGGGATAGCATTGGAGGCCTGACAAGCCGCGTGTGAGACCTCCAGGGTGGCCAGAACATTGATCGCGAGGACCCGGGTAATCCGATCTAGGAGGGAGATCCCGGCTTACCAGGATGCCAGCAGCAGCAGGATGTCGAAGCGCGGGAACATGGAACATCGTCGGGGCCACCCAGAAAAAGCCCCCGTAACAATATCTTGATTGAATCTGCCGAAAGCAGCCTGACAAATAAGTGAACCATTTATCGGATTGGTCGAAACTTCGTGATTACGATTCCCGATTCGGGACGAAAGCGCCTACCCCTCAAGTGGTACCCATCGCAGCCGTTTTTTGACTGACCCGCCTGATAAACCTCTTCATTTATTCGCAAACGTATATTACGCACACGACTGCGTGAATTACGGATAGTTACCGAGGGGCGGGAATCATATACATAAAATGACTCAGTTTTTCCGGTTGCATTCGTAACGGGAGCGCGTCCAGCAGGCTAAGCAGTCTGGCCGAATATGGTTAAGCGCGCGAGAAGGTCATCGGCATACGTGCCGGTCGCATCGGGGGATGCGGTGGGGAAGGTGGAGACGCACAATGTACAGAAATTACAAAATTTCTATCATTGATAGCAATGAAATAGGCCGCGAGGGTCTGAAGCGGTCGTTTTCGGAACGCGGTTTCGGGTTTGTCGAGACGCGTCCGGACGCGGCATGCGTCGCGCCGGGGCCCAACCACCTTGTTCTCGTGACGTCTGCAGATCAGGACGAGGCGCTGGCCATTTGCCGGTTCGTGCGATCTGGCTACCCCTCGGCGAAGATCGTCATCGCGGTGGAAGATTGTTGTTCCGACATAGTGGTTGAGGCGATCGCCTGCGGGGCGGATGGCGTGTTGTCAAAGATCCTGCCGCTCGAGCAGATGCTGGCTTCGCTTCATCTGATCGCGCTCGGCGAGAAGGTCATTCCGACCCCTGCCATCGATGCTCTGCCGGCGAGGTTGCTCGTGATCCGAGCTCCGGCCTCCGAGGACTCGTGCCTATCGACGAGAGAGCTTTCGGTGCTGGAGCGGATCGCGGCGGGCCGGGCTAACAAGCTCATCTCTCGGGACCTGGGGATCGCTGAGGGAACCGTGAAAGTGCATGTGAAAGCGATCTTGAGAAAGCTCGGACTTGCGAACAGGACGCAGGCGGCGCTTTGGGCGGCAGAAAGAGCCGGAGCTTCACCGGGCGACGCTTCATCCCCGCACGGCGCATCTCCGACTGCCCCGCGAGTAGCGTCAGGGATCGTTTCGGATCTCGCGCGCTCGGCATGATTCAGCGGTGGCGAACCGCCTTCTGGTCCGTCACCTCCATGGCACGGTCGTAGGAGGCGATCAGAGCGTCGAAGGTGGTCCGAAAGGCCTCAGCCTCGCGCCGGAATGGGATATCACTGCCTTCGCTGATCTCTGGGCTCATAAGCCAATCGAGATGGCGTTTGGCCGCCTCGACGCGGCCCATGCTCTCACAACGATCGCGAAGATTGACCATAGCGTTGTCAACTTGTCGATGACGCTCTGCCCACACTCCGTTCCAGATGTCCCCCTGCTCCGGATAGCGGCGAAGCCAGACGATCTGCGGGTCATTGGGATCGACCTCGTCGTCGGAGGCGAGCACGACCCCCAGCCGGGCGTAGAGAAGCTCCTGGAACACGACGTCGGGCTCATGGCGCCAGCGCTCAAAGAGTCGCTCATTGGGGGTCTTCCCATCGCCGGATGAAGTAAAAAGAAACCGGTCCATGAAAATCGGATGCTCGAACGATTGGGAACGTAGCTCCGGAAGCTCGAGATAGATGGCCATCTCCGAGAACGTCGAAGCTTCGCGTTCATTCTGCGCGTTGCGAGCCGCCATGGTGGCTCCGTTCATGCCGCGGGCATAGGGCATGGTGGCAGCATGATAGATTTCGTGGAGATAACGGAGATCTCGGATGGTGGGGTTTTCGTAGTCCGCGAGCTGAATGGCGCTCCACCACGGGGAGAAATGGGTCCATTCGAGCCTCTGGTCCGAGGCATCAAAGAAGATACGAGGCAAGCGCGCGAACTTTTGCACGATCTGATGCACCAGACCACCATCCCGGTGGTTCTGCTCGACGAGGCCGCCCGGAGACCACAAGTCCATCACGTAATCAGCGATTTCGCCCGGCTTCGCCAGAAGTAGGATGCTGTCGACGTTCATGTTACTTCCTCTGTGGCTTGCGTCGCCGGGCGGCGGCTGTCTGCGGCCCCATCAGGTGGCGTCGCGCAGTAGGGCCGGCCTGATCGACCAACTGTGGAACGGTTCATGTAGGCGACCTGCCAGAGCAAGATCCTCTGGATCGGCGAGGTCCAGGACGCAGGGCCCGATCTCGGCGACATGAGCAGCCCATCCATCCACCAGGAAGCGTCCATCAACGATCGCGAGGTCGTGTCCTTCTGCATGGTTCGTCATTTCCGCCGAACTGTCTTCCGAGCAGAAGTAGCCGCTCATGATCGCGCGATCGCTGCCGAGCTCTGCAACTACCTCCTGGGCAGACCCCCAACACATCGTGGTCGGTGCGCCGGTTCTGCTAAAGGTTTCCTCCTGATCAGGCGCTGATCTCGGTTCTGACCAACCTGGAGCGTCTGATCTCCCGAAATGCGTCTGCAGCCAGGTCCGTGTCATCTGTTCGGGCGGCGGGATCCGACGCACGGCTCAGTCCTCGCGCGTGAGGATGAGGTGCTCGAGCGACGGTGCCATCTCGGGCGCGATCAATCGCGTCATAGTTGGGGTGAGACAGATCCGCAGCTTGCGATCTGAGCCGGCGCCACGGATCAAGCTGGACAAAAGGGGGCTGGCGGTCTCGGGGACGGGAGCGGTCGCGAGCACGTTGACGCCTGCCGGCCGCAGTCCTTCGACGCCCAGGCGCTGGGCGACGAGAGCCGTCGCCATGTCCTGCTGAGCACGATAGCGGCGCGGGAGGTGGAATACGCCGTTCGCCGACATCATCTCCACGCCCCACGCCAGGCTGGTGAGGTTTTTGAACCAACGGTTTCCAAACAGCGTCCCGCGTTCGGTTCGCGAGAACGCGCCCCCGCAGCGATGGTAGTAGCCGCCGAAGGGCTTGGAGTGGCTGATTACGAAGGCCGGCACGTTCTCATAGTCGAGCGCGATCTGATACGGATCGGCCACCGATCCGACATAGCTGAGATCGGGGATGATCTGAACGTCCGGGCGGAGGGCGGCCATCGTGCCGAGGAATTCGTCAAAACGCGGCCAAACGCCTCCGTCGATCGAGGAAGGCTGGCTGATCCAGACTTGACCGTTCTCGTCCACCTGATCGATCATCGCGGACCAGTCGTCGCGGCTATGTCGTCGGACAGGGACGGACAGCGCGGCCGCGAACGATGCGAAGCCCTCGTACTCCCCTTCGAACACATGGACGGAGGGATTCCGACCCCTGGCCCACTGCTGTGTGGCATATTCGGCCATCAGTTTCACGATAGCTTCGCTGGCGCCCGCCGTCGGATACCTGTGAGAGAAAGCAGATGCATCCACATCCACAACTGGCGATGACCAGGTAAGCCAGCTGTCGAAGTAAGCGACGTGCATATCGTCCTGCTTCTGGGTCCATGGCTCATGGTAGCGAGACAGCCACTCCCCGCGGCGCGAACTGAGCAGGATGTCCAGGGGTTGTCCTGACCTTTCCAGGTCGTCGATGTGAAGACCATCCACGACCCGCATGATGGCCCGTTCGGACTCTGGCGTGACCATCGCGTAGATCGTGCCGGAGGCTCCCTGCGCGAGTAGCTGACGCTTGATATCTGCTTGCGCATAGGCGGGCAGAGCTTCGTTGGTCGTCATGAATTCCATCCTGATTAGGGTCAGCTTTGCCGCTGGACGGCTCGCAGGCTCGATCCATCCTTAAATGGTTGAGCCTCATTCGAAGGGGCGCTAAGGGCGATGCCCTCATCATCGAGGTTTGGTCAATGGACGTGGTCGCGGTTCAGCTTGGTGTCTTCCTGTACGCAATACTGGCGGCCTTCGTGGCGTCCTCGATGCGACTGAACCGTAAGCAGAACCGTCCAAGCTCGACCATGATGGTCATGACCGGCTGGGGGCTGTTTTCTTTCTCCGCGGTGAGCTCGGGGCTACTTTTCGCCTTGGCTGCCGCAATGGCCCTTAAGCTCGTCCCTGACGATGGCCTGCTGCTGCTTGGCTGACGCAAACGCTCAAACTGCCGATGGCAAATTGGGGAGCCAGGCTTTGAGCGGGTGAGTTTAGCTTGGGCGGTTTGCACCACCGACGATCTTCGTGCGCCCCTCGACGGGTTCGAGTAGTCGCGCCCGAATAGCTGGCTAGCGGAGCCCCGCCTAGAACATGACTCGCATGCTGCCGTCGAGAACAGAGACGCGAGCCTTATAGTTGTAGAACTCACGGTGTTCTTCGAGGTGCTCGGGTGTGAGCACATTTCCGCCGTTGATCTGCTTGCCCCCACGCTTAACCGATGCTGTGATAAACATCGAGCCGGAGCGAGCCGAAACCTGATAGCCCAAGGCCTTCATGGCGCTGCGGAATGTGGCCAGATCGACTGTCTCTTTGGTCATGCGTCCGTCCTGGTATCGTTGGCTGAGATAGATCGAAGATCCACGCGGGACCTCCTGTTTCAAGAGTGGAGGGCAGGTGCCCGAAGCCGGACCAGCACTGTGTTGACTCCAGTGCCGCTCTCTTCGAACGAGCCGACCGGGAGGTCGATGATTTCACCGTCCATGCGCTCGACCAGTTTGCGGAACGCATCGGTCTTGCGATCTTTGCGGTACTCGACGCCGGCGGCCATGACAGCCACGATCAACCCGCCGGGAGCGAGGAACTTGACCGCATGGACCACGTGGTCGACGTCCAGACCGCGGTCGAAGGGCGGGTTCATGAGGATCCGGTCGTAGATCGGGTCCGGGTGCATCTCGAGGAAGTCGTCGTGGATCACCTTACCGAAGCGCATGTCGCGCAGGGTCTGGACGCGCCCATGGTGAAGCTCGACCATGTCCAGGTCATAGCTGGCGCCACTGCGCTCCATCGCCTCCCTCAGCGCCTTCACGATCGCGCCTTCGCCAGCCGAGGGCTCCAGGACGCGGTAGTGTGGCGGCACGTAACCTTCGCGCGCCGGAGCGCAGTTCATCTTTGCGTTGCTGATGATCCGGTGCGCAACTTTCTCAGGCGTGGGGAACCAGCCCATGTTTTTCGCAACCGCTGTGCTACGGCGATCAAGCGGGTCTTCTTCCACGGCGTCAGCGCCGGCGCCGAGCACCTCGCCGTAGTATTCGCCGAGTAGCTTGTTCACCTTGCGCAGCAGGTCGTCACGCTTGAACCAGACGTGCGCATTACCGTTCTTGAACGCCTTCACGCGGAAGTAATCGTCCTCGACCACGAACGCCCGACGCTCCAGCCCGCGCTGCTGCTCGCTGACGAGCGCGACGATGCCGAAATGTCGCTCGGGTAATATCTTCTCGCCCTCCTCGTCACGCGGGGCGTCATCGTCCAGCATGATGAAGGCGCGGGCGATGTCCACCAGCGTCTCATCGTGAGCAACATGGTGGCTCCAGCTGCCCCACTCGGAGAAAGCGTCGCTAAGCACCACGCGATCTCCGAGCTTGAAACCATCATGACTCCGGAAGCGTCGATCCAGTTTCGCGAAGGCGTTCGCGATGCCGCGCTTGAAGAGGCGATCGGCGTCGTGGACCAGCTTGAACAAGGTGGCCTCGGCAGTTTCGTGGGTTACCTCCGGGGGATCTTTCAGCAACTGGGCCCGGAATTCCTGGTGCGCTTGGCGATCCATCAGCTTGTCGAAGCCGAAGCCCCTGATGAGATAATCCCAGACGGAGCGGTCAGCCTGGTGACGCAGGTAGGTGAGGAAACCCGAACGATCACCGAAAGAGAACGCCCGCGCGGCCTCGTCGCGATCGACATGGAAGCGGGCGCCGCCCGCAGCCTTCGCCGCGGTCTCGAACGCCTCGTCCAGTGCGGCGATCGCCGTCTCGAACTTTTCGACGGCCAAGGTACGATAGCCGACGATTTCGTCGATCGTGGCACGGGTGGCTAGGGCGGTTCCGGTCATACATACTCTCGAGTTGATCCCGCCATGGTGGGTGGCGAGCGTGAAGGTTTTCACGAGCTTTGGGAGATGGCGGCATCGCCCCGGTTTTCACGGATATCGTTGCAGAAGCTCCGGCGGTTGCACGAGGCGCTCGTCAGTGCTGCGCTTGATCTTCCCGGTTTCCGAGTTCCGGTCCGCGCGGCTCTCACCGCGCGACCTCATCACCGGCTCATTCCCACAGACGCGGGTGTCTATGCGGGATCGCCGTAGAGCTCGCCGCAGCGCGTGCAGGAAGTGTCCGCCGGCAACCTGCCAACTTCGTTGACCCAGGAATGGAGACCGACGCTGCACTCAGGGTCGCTTTCGGTTTCGGTGACTTGGTCGGCCAGGATCTTCTTGTGCAGATCGGGCTTGTTCTGCAGCAGCCAGGCCATCGCATCATCCTCATTTACATGACACTCGAAGCCGATCGGGTTCCGAGTGTTCTGCATGTGGGCGATGTGCTCAAACATCTCGGTCACTTCGCCGTGGGCGCCCTCGAAGTGCTGAGCAACGGCATCCGCGGGATAGTCGCCGCCCCATTCACACCGGGCGAGCTCAAGGATCTCCTCATCGCTCGCCTGCTCGAACCACCGCAATGCATCGAAGTTGACCTCGACTGCGCGGTCGTCGCTATACGTTTCGGCCTTGATCTCCATGGTCTCTTCCTCTCGTCGCAGCATCGCTGCGCATGAATGTGCTATTCTCGCGCGCGCGAAGCGTGCGGGTCGGTTGTTCGCGGGCGAGAAGGGTCAGTACTCCCGGATCTCGAGTCCGCCGTGGAGCGCGCCCAATTCGTCGGCACGCTTGAGCGCCAGCTCCCGCGAGGGGAACTCGTCATCGTCCGCAGTGTCGAACGGGTAATGGTTGCCCCGAGGGTCGGGGATGCGCCGGTAGACGGACCAGCCCTCGATCGGATCGCCTTCGCCCGAGTAGGTGACGTCGCCATTCTCAGCGGTGTGGAAGGCGTTCACGCATACTACGGATTTGACGGCCGACGGATCAGAGCTCGTCGCTGCAGCGCCGGGCACCGGGTCCGACGTATCGCCGGCAGCGTCGCGAGGCTCTGTTAGGTCGGCCTCGTTTGGTTCCCGCCCCTCGTGCAGCGTGAACTGCTGGCAGAGCTTCACCGCGGCGAGCGCTGCGCAAAGGGCAGACTTGCGAGCCTCCATGTCAGCGATGCGGCGGGCGAGGGGGAGCGCGACGGGATGGTGCTCAGTGTAGCGCTGCTGCTCGGGAAGCTTGTCGAACTCGGCCCGCCAGCCGTCGATCTTCTGCGCGCAAGCATCGACCTTTGCCTGGATCATGCCCTCGACGTCGGTGCGGCGCAGATATGTGGTGAGGTCCGACATCAGTCCAGCTTCATCGTGGCAAAGTCAGCCAGATCGTCGGCGAGCGCCTGGCACGCCTCTGCATCCAAGCCGGGATACTCACCGCCGCATGTGCGAATGAGGTCAATGTCTCCGGAGAGGTCACCCTTTTCGAGCGCCTCGCCGAGCAGCCGAAGGCCAGCCCACACCGCGTTGTATTCGTCTGAGGTCAATTCGCGTGGCATATCATCGTCCTTCTGCCGGTCGCGCTGTCAGCTCCCGGTTGGCAGCTGCGATCTCGCGACGATATTCGCTGATCGGGCGCTCGCCGATGTCCAGGCTGCCGAACGTGCCATCGGGACGCGGCGACGGGATCGAGCCGCGATAGCCGCGCATGTTGAAGTAGAGTTCCGAGAACGGCTTGCCGTCGACCATGATAGCGTAGCGCATCTTGGTCTCCATGCACGCCATACGGCGCGGGCGTTCTTCCAGCGTGATCCGATTCGCCACTTCTTCTTCCTTTCTCACCGCGCACCGCTGCGCGGGTGAGGGTGTTATTGACCATGCACGCTAGACGCGCGGGTGGGTTATTTGCGTCGTTCGGCTGCCATCGACCGATTGATCCGCTCCAGCACTGCCTTACGGTGATCGAAGAAGTCGTCGGAGGGAGTGCGCATGCGCCCCAGGCTCCGATCGAACCCCGGCGGATCGTTCCAGCCGATGTTGTCGCGGGTGAGGATCTGGCTCATACGCGCCGCCTCCCGGCCTTGAGCATTCGTTGGAGGCTCGAGCTCTTGGACTTCGCGGGGCGGTAGCCAGCGTGGAAGAAGTCGGCGTAGCTGGGCGGGGCAGGGGGTGCCGGCGGCTCGACCGCTTTCGCCGCTGCCTCCCGAGCGTCGATCTCCTCGCGGGTCTCGAACATGGCGTGTCCGCACTTGGGGTAGTTGTGCAGGAGCCAACTCTGCCGATTCACAATGTCGCCACCGATGTCCCGCGCGCAGTCACCGCAATACCAGGCGTAGGAGCCGTGGTTGAAGTGGAGCGCGGGCTCGGCCTGGCAGCTCTGGCGGTTGCACGCGCCGCCCTCCTTGCCCTTGTTGGGCTTGCAGGGCGCGTCGAGCGGAAGGTCACCGAAAGCCATCAGCACTCTCCCAACTGTCGACCACCAGGCACAGCTTCACGTTGCCCATCTTGACGCTGCCATTGTCGAAGATACCCCAGACGAGCCGAGCCTCGTCGGGCGACGAGAAATAGCCGTAGTATTCCTCGGTTGCGGTCTCGCCTTCGGCATCCAACACGTCGTAGATGATGACGTAGGTGGACGGCTTGGGCTTGCGGCGCAGCAGTTTGCGGAGCCGGGCGAACATCAGAACGCCCCCTTCGCCTGCTGCTCGCGCAGGTGCGGCGGCATTTCGTCGTCGGGCAGAAGCATCGCCTCCTCGTCGGTGAGGATCTCGATCTCGAAGGGTCCGGGCCAGTTGCGCACCATGGCGGGCGCGTTCGCGGCACCAGCGAGCGAGTCGTAATCGCTGGCGTCATCGCCGCCGGCCGCCGCGAACTCATCGTCGGTGATGCCGAAGGTGGTGACGCCGCCATCCACGTTCAGCGCGTGGTCCCTGATCCAGGCCTGACCCGTGAAGCGCGCAATGCGGGTGATCGGCGCGGGGACAGGGGCCTCCCCGATCTCCACGACGCCTTCGACCTCCCGGTCTTGCTCGTCGCCGATGATCGCATCGTTGAGGAACTCGATCGGATACTCGCCGCCGGTGGCGTGGTCCTCGAACAGTTCCGCTGCATCCTCCGCACTGTCGGCCTCGATCAACCAGCGTTCGCGGATCGGCGCCCTCGCCGTTGTGGTGACAATGAACTGGGGCATCAGCCGATCACCGTAATGGCGGCTTTCACGCCCTTCTGGTAGACGGACAGCTTGAACCTGCCGGGCTGCGTGGAATACTTATCGTTCCAGATGTCCGTCGCCCGGTTGTCCACCTCGCGCCGTGTGCCCGTGAACGCCTCGCGATGATCGATCTCCTTTGTGCCGACCCGCTTGACGCGAATGCCAAATTCTTGAGTTTCGTCGTCCATCATCTCATCCTTTCGATCGGGGCACTGCAGCGCGAGCGCGGGCGTTTACCTGCACCACAAAGATGCAGGTGGGTTTGGAGGTGGCCATGCTCTGGTCGCCCTCTTATTGCGTCCGTCGGAGGCACTGAGCAGCGCGTTGTCGCGTCACTCCCAAGAGCCTCCCGGTCGTGCCGGGACGGTTCTGGTCGCATGGGATCAGAAAGCCGGCGTTGGAGAATTCCACACGACGGCTTCGACCAACCTCGAGCGGGCTTGGGTCGTTAGTGCCGTTCCCTCGGCGGGTTGTTCACGATTTCGAGGAAACGATCCACGGGCGTCTGCTCGATGGCCGACCTTCCAGACTTTCGATAGTGGACGTTCCCGCTCTCCACCCAGACAATCTCGACCTCGATCTCGAAGGTGGCCCGACTAATCGTGTTCGTTGCTTGCCGGATCGTCAATTGGGTTCCAGGCAGCAGGTCTTCCTCGGTCATCAGTCTCTCCGCGCTGCTGGCTTCGTGCGGCCCATCATGTATCGCCTATACGCGTGTGCGTCAGGAGCCGGGTGCAACATCAGCGAAGCCCTTCTTGCCTCGCTCGTAGGCGCCGCCTTGGATCTCCCTCGTCTTCTTCACCAGTTTGTCCAATCCTACCGGTTCGTATCGGACCATCGGATCTTCTGGGAACAGTCGATCTTCGCGAACACCCGGACTTTCTCGATGCGGTCAAACGTAGCAGCGCACCCGCCGACCCGCTCGATCGCCGACAGCGCCAGGCGAACATAGCGCTCGTCCACTTCAGCCGGCACCGGGTGGCACACGCCTATGCCTGTGCAGATGGAGGCATGGTTCGCTTCCCCAACCCCCTCCTGGAACCGAACGCGGACCATGAACCAATGGTCGTCTACCGAGGTGACGCGGGCGAGCTTCTTGGGGTTCCGCGCCCGAAGCTTCTCCAAATAAGCTTCGGTCTCGCTGGTGAGATCCGATGGAATGCCCTTTGAGTCTTGCGCCGCGGCAGATTGAAGTGTGAGGGCGGCGAGCAAGGCGAACAACATCGCGTATCTTCCTTTCAGGAGGCGAGTGCCGAGCGAGCAGCGTGCCGCTCGGTGTTAGCAGAAGAGGATCGCGCGATCGGCGCGGACCCGGAGGCTAGAAGGGCAGGCCGATCTCTGCTGCCACCGGCGGTAGGCAATTGGCGGGAATCCGGATTCGTTCATCAAGGTGGATCGTTGTGCCGAGGTTCGGCAGTCCCGCCGGCGCCGCTAGGCAAGTGGGGTCGTGCCCGATCGCCTTATGCGCGGCGGGACAGGCCTTGATCAAGGCGTAGAGCGCGTCATCGGGAAGCATGTGTAGCGTGTCGATGATTACGAGGCCGTGGTGCAGCGGATTTGAGCGCAGCCGCCCCCAGGCACGCGTGCGGGCGTCGTATTCGAGCGCAGCGTGGACGGTCTTAGCTTCGGTCTCGAACACCTCCGATAACCGTCGCGCCGCCTTGCCCGTCGGACCCAGGACGAGCACATCCGCTCGTGGGTCCTCAATGCTCGCGGTCAAGATTTTCCAGGCGCCGAACGCCAGTTGGAGGATCAGCCTGACGCCGCTGCCCAGGTCACCTCGGAGAAACACCAGGGAGTCCGATAGGATGGCTTGTGCGGCAGTGAGTTGGGCGATGGTCGGTCGTTGTGCGATTGTCGACGCTGCCAGCGACACCGCGTTATCGATGTCAGCACGCGAGAAGTCGAGGGTCTGGCTAGGGCTGAACATAAGCGGCTCCGGGGATGTGAATACTAACGATGATGGCGTGTAGCGCGCTAGCCGAGCGTTATCGGATGGAACAGGCGCAGAGCCGTCGTTCGGCGGGCCAGAGTCGGTCGGCTTTGGAGCCACGGTAAAGATCCGCACCGGGAGAAAGAGGCCCTGGCGCAAAAACCACGCCAGGCGCGTCGAGGCCGGTGTGCAGTGGCGTCAGGCTGCCTTGCGCGCCTTCCGCTCGCCAGCGGCGACCTCGACAGCGACGAAGGAGATGCCTTTGTCTTCGTCGTAGAAGCCCGGTTCATAGCGAGGCTCATCGTTCTTATCGTTCCCGACGAGAACATAGTCGATCGCGGAAAGCTGGAGATCGAACTCCTGATCTTCGAGCACGAATGTGATCGTCGACTTATGGATGCGGATGCTCTCGCTGTTAACGCGGCGCGTATCATCGCCCCACTTGATCTCGAAGGGACGCGCGGACTGGAGCATCGTCTTCAGCTGATTGGCGAGAACGACAGCAGCGTTCGTGCCGCGCTTCGGTGCGACGATCGCGATCGCGGCATCGAGCTTCTTGAGGGTCTTGTGGACTGCGGCGGTGATCTTAGCCATTGCATTCTCTCGTATGAATTTTGGGAAGGTGACGCACTCGCCTCCAGTTTTACAAGAGGCCATGATCCCGGCTGGCAGCCAATTAATTTTTCCATTCCTGCCTGGATCACATTCTACTGCTTGCTCAGTTGAGCGCAGCGTTTTCTACGACGGATCGACGTCATCATCGTTGGTGCCGAGGTGGGCGTTCTCCTCGGCGGCGACGGTGGCGAGATAGTCTGTCAGTTGAGCGTCAAGGCCCTGACGTGAAATGAAACCAGTCAGAAGAACGACGAGGGTTTCCTCGTTCCAGCCTTGGTCCGCGGCAGTCTGAACAGCGGAGGACGGGAGATGCGCGAGTGCGCTCATGGTATTGCTTTCGTTGAGGATGTGAACGGCTGTTCCTCGAGCATCATCTGCCGAGGGGCGACGCATGGCTAAGCTCGACCGCCGGAGCGTGTCAGGCAGGCACGAAGGGGTCGTGCGGGGAATGAAAGAAGGGCCGGCCCGCAGATCGCGGCCGGCCCCTGGAATGTTGAGCAGATAGGCTGCCCCTCAGCGGATCTGAAGCTCATTCCTCGAGATCGAGATCCCAGTCCTGCCAGGAAGGAGCGCGCAGCTCCTGCATCGTGAGGTACCCAAACCAGCGGCGCGGATTGCCGCAGCAGGGCCCGCTGCACGACTGGGGGGTCGTCGCGGAGCGACGCACCCAATGATGATTCTGTTCAATGCCGATCCGTGCAGCATGCGCGTACGCGCGACGAATGGCCAGCTTACGCTGATCCCTCCGGTAGTTCCTGTCTCGCAAGCTCACCTCCGCTCGCCTGGGCCGGCTTAATTGCCGGGCCAAGTATGTTCGGAGGGAGATGCTGAGGCTGGGTCATGCCAGTATTAGACATGGTAAGGCTTTCTTGTTCAAGGCTCGGCACGGAGTCGTTCGGTGCGGGCGATTTCCCATGCCAGGTTCCACAGAGCTATGTCGTCCTGAGGGGGTTCCGTGTTGTCTTCCGGGAGGAACGGCCGATGCAGAACGTCCTGGAAGGCTTCAGCCATCAGTATGTTCGCGTCGACAAAGTCATGGCTGGCGCAGGCTGCGGCGTAGGGCGGTGTAGCGTTGCGCCGACGGATCTCAGCCAGTTTTTCCTCTCCGAGGTCTTCGACACTGAGCGCGAACTTGTGTGCGAGCGACCGAGCCTGAACGAAGTTAGTGAGCGACGCGATGAGTGTTGCCTCATCGTCGGTGGTGAAGAGTACCGGGAGGCTCCCCTTGGTGTCGTGCATCCAGGACGACGTAGCCCGGTCCCACTCGAGGGCGACCGCGATGAAGCGGTCTGGGACCTCGCGCTGCGCGGGATCGGCATAGTTGACCCATACTCCCACGCCCGAAGGGGTGTGGACGAAGAACGGCATCGCGTCGTGGTGCCAGCTCGCGTCTGTCCATTCTGCCTCTAACAGAGGCAGCGGTATATCGAACGCGGAGAACTCCGGAAACTCGCGGGAAACGCCGGACGGGTCGTTTTCCCTGACCAGACTACCGTCCGTCATTGCCCAGCGATAAAGCTCAAGCTCGAGCTCAGCCAGATCGCCCTGATGCTGTGCGTTGCCAAGGTTCAGGAGCCATGTAGGTCCGTCGGTCGGAGCGTTGCCGTGGCGGGCGTCCTTCCAGTGTTCGATGTGAAGGGCGTTGAGGTACACGCGGCCAGCGCAACCTTCCAGGTCCTGTCCCGGTATGTTGAGACCGAGGTCCTCGCTGTAAATACCGGTTTCTCGAAACTCGGTGATGGATAAGGTTGCCATCGTACTCTCCTGTGTTCGGAGGCTCGCCGTCTTGTACTGATGAGGTAGCAGGCGATGCTCATGCGTCCATCGTGCAAGATGTTGCTATTCGCACCATACCGACACGCCTGGGAATTCGAAGGTGTTTGACATAGGAGATGCGTTCGCTCGGGAAAGCAACTCGCTGTCCCTTAATGACATCTCGACGCCAGCCGCTGAGAGAGATCAGTCTTGGACGTCCCGGTCGATCGTCACGAGATCTGCAGCCACCTCATCGCCGCGGCCGGCCTTCGGAGCACCGGCGGCGAAAGCCCGCCGGGACCGCGTGCCACGTCAGGCTTCTCCGGGTTTATCGGTTGCGTCCGCGCGATCCTCCAGATCAACGAGGCGACCGAGTTCGCAATCGAAGAAGGAGCCGTCGTTGCCGATCTCGATCAACTCCTTCGTGACCTGCTCAGGGAAAGAGAGAGTTTCAGATGAGATGATCTTGATGCCGCTACCGATATCCTCTCCCACGGAAATCGATTCTTCGATTTCTGAAAGCTCCATGTCGGCGTACGCGCTAACCGCTTCCTCCAGCGTGTCAGTGGCACACATCACGGTGAATTGAAGAACGAGCTTCTGAACGGGCATAAATCTGATTCCTTTGCTGGGGGAGGGTGTGCGGGTGACGGCTGAGGCTAGAAAAGAAGACCTTGCCCGCGTCGGTCAACGGCCAATGATTTTCCGACGACGTGGATCTCGTCTTTGTTCGCCCGGAATAGCTTCGTGATGCAGGGCTCTCCGTTTGACCAGTCAATGACGATCTCGTTGAAAGTTCCTACCCGGTTCGGGTTTTTAACGTAGTTTCCCGCGTCGTCGGAGCGGTAGCCGGTGATCGAAAATGCGCGATACCGTCCATAATAGATGACGGGCGTGAGATGCCCGACCATGTAAATGTCATCGCTGTAGCTCGTGTGGAAGAGTGTGCCCGGAGGTAGAAGGTCGGCGACATTCGGGCGGGCGGGATCCTCAAGCCTGAGATCCTCGTCAGATGGAGGAACGGGTCCTGGCGAACATCGGTGATGATGACCGGAAAGCAGGTAGCCTAAGCTGCTGGTGGGGTTGATGAGGGGGCGAGCGCGTGCGGCCGCGTCGAAGGACCGCGCAAGAGCATTTGCCATGGTGGAGATGTGCCGTTCTTGGTTTGCAGAGCGCGCGAGGTCGTCCTCTGTGCTTGCTAGGGTTGGGTGATCCGCGGTCGGCGTATCGATGACTCGATCGATGAACGTCCGCACCTCATCAACCTCGATGGGACCAGGCTCGCAGTTGGACTGGTCTTGCTGGCCTTCGTTGGCGAGGGGGTGCGTCGGAGGGGCAGCGCGGGGGCGCTCGACCGCCCCTCACGGTCATCCCGCTTTGGGATCCTCGGTGAGGACTGCGGCTCCGCTCAGCGGATGAAAGACGACTTTGCGCCCGCTCCATGCGATGATGATCATCTCGCACTGGATTTGGTCGGCTAGTGCGAGGAGGTCCGCCGGCGTGATGATGTCGGGTGGATCTCCGGCATCGACAAGCATGTCGCCGCGGCGGACGAGCATGATGATCTGGCCATTGGGTCGTGCCAGCGTGCCGTTGCGGGAGATCCCGCGCATCGCCCGCTCGAGGATCGTCATGCCTTCTCCTCCGACTGCCCAGGCAGGAGCTCCCGGTGCGCGGGCAGGTGTCAGGAGACTAGATTGGCCAGGCGAAGGCGGCGTTCTGGCGGACGCCTGGGGCGGCGGCGCACTGAAAGTCTTCCTCTTGGCCGTCGCCGACGTGCGCTCGCGAGATGCGAGGGGGCGGGTTCCGGCGGAGGTCATCAGGTCTGCGAAATCGGTCATGAGTTGCCCTTTATAGAATGGTAGCGACCGTCGCGCTGCGGAGCCGTATGATCTGCAGTCGAACACAGGGAGGCCTCTGCAGGATGGATTTCCTGTGAGGCGTCGCTTGTCGGTGTGGGGATGATGAGCTTGTCCGCCCTGGACGCGGCGCCGGGCGGCGCTGGACGCGCCTTCAGGCTGCCCGGCTCTGCCGGGGCTGATTACTCGGCGCTCGCGGCGGTGATCTGTCGGGCCACGGAATGCGGTAGGCGCCATGCCAGAACCGGACCGGGTCACAGCCGCCACTTTGAAGTCGGAAGCTATCTACGCTTGCTCAAGGTGCGCTGGGACCCGGGCTATGCCTACGTGACAGATCGAGCCCGGGCCGTCCGGTAGTCACGATCCGAATGAGAACCTTGCATGGTAGCCGGGCCTCTTCAGGCAGCCCTTTGATCCGAGGATTTTCCGGTTGCTGCACTCCAGGCCACGATATCGCGAGGGCGCCCGACCAAGTATCCTTGTATCTCGGTGCAGCGTTCGGCCCGGAGAAGTTCTAGCTGCTGCTCTGTCTCAACGCCCTCCGCAACGATGGGGAGGTCCAGGCTGCGCCCGAGGCCGATAACGGCTTTGACGATCGAACACGCTTTTCCATCCGCCTCGATGGCTGCCACGAACGACTTGTCCACTTTGATCTTGTCGAATGGGAAAGACTGAAGGCTCGAGAGAGAGGAGTAGCCCGTCCCGAAATCGTCCATCGCGATCGTCACGCCGAGTGCCTTGAACCCCGTCAAAGTTTCCACGGTGGCTTCCCTGTCGGAGAGGATCGCGGTTTCGGTAATCTCGAGTTCTAGGCGGGCCGGATCAAGGCCCGTCGCTGTCAGGATGGACTCCAGACGCGACACGATGCTGCTGGACTGAACCTGGATGGCGGACAGGTTCACCGCGATGCGTAAGGGGGCGGCCCAGCTTGCAGCCTCGCGGCAGGCCTCGTGCAGCACCCATGCGCCCAAGTCGGTGATGAAGCCCGTCTGCTCGGCCAGTGGAATGAAAACATCGGGTGGTACGCTGCCGCGGATAGGATGATTCCAGCGGGCTAGCGCCTCAAAGCCGGTGATTTCCCCTGTAGCCGCATTCATCTGCGGTTGGTACGCAAGGCTGATCTCGCGGTTGCGCAGAGACGCACGAAGATCGGCATCGAGCTGCCGTTGTTCGCGCGCAGCTTCGTCCATCTCGCGCTCGAAGAAGCGCACCGTATTTTTGCCGTCGGCCTTTGCCCGGTAAAGGGCCACGTCCGCGAGGCGGATGAGTTCTTCAGGGTCAGTCGTGTCGTGAGGAGCAACCGCGACGCCGATGCTCATGCCTACCATCACGTCGCTACAGCCCTCGCCGTATTCCTCGGCTAGTGCGGCGATCAGTCTGGCCGCAGTGATACGGGCGGTCCGGGGCTGACTACCTTCCTGGATGATGACGAACTCGTCGCCGCCGATCCGTGCCACGGTGTCACCTTCACGGATGCCGTTCTTCAGGATGCGAGCAACATCTCGAAGGAGCATGTCACCCCGAGCATGGCCATAGAGGTCGTTCACGACCTTGAAGCCGTCTAGATCGATGTAGAGCAGTGCAGCCTGATCTTCCGAACGGGTCGTGCGGGCAATGGCCTGCTGCAAGCGGTCGAGAAAGAGCGCCCGGTTGGGGAGGCCTGTCAGGGGGTCGTGATTGGCGACGTGGCGGAGCTTTGTTTCTGCCTCGCGGCGCTCAGTGAGATCGCGGATGATGACGACCCAACCGCTCTCGTTCAGATGACTGGAGCGGTGCACGAAAACTTGCACCGGTGTGGTCTGCATGTCCGCGCCGATGAGATCAGTTTCGATGGCTTCTGCTTCGCCTCGCCGGATGGCGTGATAGACGTCTGGAAGATAGGCCGCCAAGCTGTTGCCGATGGGACTTTCGCCAATGAAGGACCTGACCCGTTCGTTCGAATCTTGGACAATCCCGTCGTGGCAGACTACCAGGATCCCTTCGAGAGACATGTTGGCGAGGCTGCGAAGACGCTCTGAAGCGAGCTTTTCTCTAGCATCCATCTTCCTCGCGACACGTTGACCGGCTTGAGCCAGGAGAAGGTGGATCAGGACCACTCCTGCAAGGACCGTCGCGAACAACGAATGTCCCGTTCCGCCCGGGTGCGCCGACCCGTGACCAACGCCGTGGACCTGCATCGATGCCATGGAGCCGAAGTGGACGGAGGCGACACCCATCATCAGAAAGAGGGTAGCCGCTAATCTCCGGGCAGCGTCCCCTTGCTTGTAGGCGAGTAACGAAGCAGTTGTCAGCGCCATGCCTACGACGATGGCTGCGATGGTTCCTGGAAGGTAATGGACATGCTCCACCGTCATCGTCGTCGCATTCATGCCGGTGATGTGCATGGTCGCGATGCTCGCACCCAGCATCAGCCCCCCGGCGATGCGCCTGGAGATGCTTGAACGGCACAGGCCGACGGATAGCGCGAGAGAACTGCCCAGGATCGCGAACGCTATCGACGCGCCGGTCCCCACAATGTGGTACTCCATGGGCATCACTCGATCGAGCGCCAGCATGGCTATGAAGTGGGTCGCCCAGATCGCGCCGCCCGCGGCTGTGCCTGCACCCAGCAGCCAAATGCTGCGGTCTCGGCCCCGCGAGTTCAGCGCGTGGCTTGAAAGGGAGAAGGTGGTGAAACAGCCAAGGAGGCAGACTGCCAACGCGACGGCAACCAGCGTCGTGTCGTGGCTCGCCATGACCGATGCGTGGTGGGGCATTAGTGTCCTTTCGTCCTTGCTCGGCAGGCGAGCTTGTGGCCAGCACCGTCAGCGTTTCGTTCGAGCTATATGGGTGGCATGTGCCACGTAGCCGCCGAATCGCTAGCGGGATCGCTGTGCTCGGCCAGTTGTTGGATAGCTCCTACAGGTGCTGGAGCCGCCAATCAATGCCCTTACGTCCATGTTCCTGCAGGAACTTGTTCGTCAGGCTGAAGGGCCTTGATCCGAAAAACCCCTTGTGGGCTGAACGCCAGAGCGGGGAAGGATGGCTCGTCCGGATTACGAGGTGTTTGCGCTCATCCACGCGGGACGCCTTCTCCTGGGCGTAGTTCCCCCACAGGATGAAGACGCTCGGCTCCTCCTTTTCCGCAACGAGCCGCACCACCGCGTCGGTGAAGCGTTCCCAGCCTTTCTTGCTGTGAGAGGCGGCCTTGCCTCGCTCGACGGTGAGAACGCTGTTGAGCAGCAGAACCCCTTGGCTGGCCCACGCTTCCAAATGCCCCGTCGGTGCCGGCGGGATGCCGAGGTCGCTCTCGAGTTCCTTGTATATGTTGATGAGGCTCGGAGGCGTTCGAACGCCCGGCTGGACGCTAAAGCTCAAGCCGTGGGCTTGGCCAGGACCATGATAGGGGTCCTGGCCGATGATCACGACCTTTACATCGTCCAGCGCAACGACGTTGAGCGCGTGGAAGACGTGGCTGGGCTGGGGGAAGATTTCGACTCCCCTAGCCTTTCGTTCCTCCAGGAACTCCAGGAGGTCCGACATGTACGGGCTGGCGAACTCAGGCTGCAGCCGAAGGCGCCATGAGTCCGACAGATGGACGGCAGGCTCGATCACGCTCGGGCGCGCCAGGCCTTGCGCTGGTCGGCGATTACGTCTGCCAGTTCATAGATCCGTCTCACGTCATATTCCGGCTTCTCCCCGCGGAAACCCGCACCGACGATGGCGGCGTGCATGTAGCCATCATACTCTCGATGGAGCTCGGCGAGCGAGATGTCTCCGCGATGGCCTCGTACAAAAGCTTCGATCACGTGCCAGCGGCCGATGTCGGCGCTCTTGAAGTCAGCCTTGCACTCCTTGAATGCCTGCTCGAGCAGGCGCGGGAGACGAGTTCCACCGTCTACGGCGACGCAGATGAGGTTATAGGCTTCGGCGGCAGTCTTCTTCTCGGTTGCGTTCAGAGGGCGGGCCTTGTCGGTCATGATCATGTCTTTCGGTGTCTGTGCCGCGTCGAGGCGACGAGGGATGCAGGGTCCGGGTGCGAACCTCCGGCCGGCAAGCTTTGAGGTCAAGCCGGCCCTTCGAGGGTGATGTTGGTTCGCAGTTCACAGGTGACAGGTGCCATGGTCGCCAGGGCTTTGGCTAGACCGAGCGCGGCTTCTCGCGTCACGGCCGTGGAGTAGCCGGTTTCCCAGTGCCGATCGTTGATCGTCACGGTAGCCCGGCCCCTGTCGTAGCAGGGCCAAGAGCCCGGCTTCCAGGAAACCTCGAAAGCCTCCGCACCCTCCATGGCGATCGCAATCTCGGTCCAGGTTTCCTCGTCACTGAACAGGCTCGCCTCAGCGGGAGCAAACTGCTGGAACAGGTCCCTGTAGAAGCGCAGGCGATGCATGGCATTACGTTGGTCTTCGCCGTACATCAGCGCAGTGTTCGCTGCGAGCCGCATTGCGGCCATCAGCATGGGGGCGTCGGCCTCGTCGAACTCGATCGTCCGCATTCGGCGGCCGTTTCCGTCCGAAGGGGGTAGCGATTTTCCTTCCATCCCTCGTTGCCTTTCTTGTTGTCGGTGGTCCTCCGACCTTGCGAGACCGATTTTCTCTCAGCCGTGTGCTGCGGCCGTGTTTTCCTGGTGCAGCATTGCGTCGTTGGTCGCGTCGGGCGCGGTAGGGTCAGGCCGCGAAAGCCGCTGTACCCAGGCTGGCACGCCATCCTTGAAGATGATCTCCGAGACCAGGCGGTTCCCGTCCGCAGCTGTCCAGCCACGCCCGTCACACTCCTGGCAGACAGCCAGGCGGCAACGAAAGCTGTCGAGGTGGAGCAGCTCATTCCATGCGCCCCGCCCGCGGCAATGGTCACAGGGTATGTCCCCGAGCGTTGGACGTGCGCGGATGGGGATGTTGTCGAGAGCGTGAGGTTGGCCAGGTCCTGAGATGAGTAGCGGCGCTGTGTGACTCCGCATCCTTCAGCCCCTGCGGCCGAACGCGGCGAACAGGCGGTCATCGTTGATCATGTTGTCAGAGTCCGCAGAATGGTGGCGCGACAAGGCGCTGAAGGTGGTCGTAGAGCTCGGTCAGAACTCTGGCAGGGCGAACTTCATGCCGACCCGATCTCGCCGGGATAGCGTCATTTGGTCAGCTCAGCCGCTGCATCCTGAAGATCCCATGTGCGACCTCTGCATCGAGCATCATGGACAAGAGCCGGCCGTCTCCGGACCAACGATTGGGAGGTGGGTCATCGGACAGCCAGATACCTTTGTCATGGTAGTTGGAGAGTATCTCCATAACCTCGTGCACCGGAACACCGGACCAGCGTGCCACCACGTTGGGAGAGCGTCCGGCGCGTACGGCCGCCAGGCAGACGAGCATTGCGGCATCACCTCGGCGGCCACATACGGGTGCCCGTCCGTAGGCAGCCTCGAATTCGGACTGGAGCTCGCGCCGCATTTCATTGTCTCGGGCGACTTCCTTCGGGATGCCCCCTTGCCCGAGCAGGCCCATCCGATGGATCCGCCCCATGACGGCGTTGCGCGTGACGCCCAGTTCCTTGGCTATCTGGCCGCCGGTCCGGCCGTCTCGCCACATTCGCTCGACATTCGCCAATTGCTCAGACGTCCACGCGACCCTGGTCGTTGCACGTCGGCGCCTGGTCCTCTCGCCCTCAAGCAGTCGGTGGCGCATCCAGGCAGCAATGGTCGGAAGGTCGGAAATACGTCCCGCTGCGATCTCGGTTTCGAAGGATTCGAAGTCCATCCTGATAATCTGTTCGCCGGCTCGACTGTGTGGTCGCGCCCGGGCGGGGATCATCGCCCTATAGAGAGCTAGCGTGGAGTTTTCGGGCCGCTCGTCGAGGGGGGCCGCTTGCATGTCGAGGTTGAGGTCTCGGTGTAGCAACGTCCGTGCGTCCGGAACCTCTTTGCAAGCCTTCGCCCGCGGGATCCTGATGGTCCACTCTCCTGACGCTGCTCGGCAACGGATCAGCAGAACGCCGCTGGAGGACAGTGGGAGCACCGCGATTTCCTGCGTGTACACGGCTTTTCCCCTATGAAATGTTCTGCGTGATACGGTCCAGACGAACCGGTGGATGTTCACCTGGGAAGGTGCATGTCCTGCTCGATGTCGAACGGAGACCTGATGATGCGGCAGCGTTCTAGTACTGCTGATGCGTCGCCAGGATGGACGGGCCGCCCTTCGGCGATCGCTTTGAGCTTGTGCTTCGTGACCACGGCTTCGGACCGCCGTTCTTCGAGATCGACCACCCGAGAGGTCTGGTCCGGAAGCACTCGAACGTCATTGCCGCGGAGGTGAACATCGAGTTCCGGCGCCACGAGGTTCCCGTTGAGGTCGCAGACATTGATGCGGACGTAGCTGGAGGTCGCCAACACCGCGATCGCCAGATCGATTAGAACGCCGGCGCCGGGAGACCAGGCGAGGTCGACCACCACGGTGCCCTCGTGGAGATCTCCCCTCTCGAGGGCCCCTGCAACGTCGCGTAGCGCAAGGCGCAACTGCAGCTTCTTACCCGGGTCAACCAGGTAGGGGTCTACCAGACGGGGAAGAACTTCGGAGAGCGGTTCCGCGGCCGGGCTGCCCTCGCCTTCGTAGAAGGGCGAGGGAAGGGGCGCGGAGGGGTGTGGAGCATGATCATCGCATTGATCGTCCGTTTGGACGGCAAGCTTGGCGGCGGCTGCCTCAGTGTGCGATCCATGACGAAGGACGTCGTCCCGCGGCTCGGGGGTGAAGGTCCCCTGGCGTCGGCTCAGAATGCTAATAACGCCCGCTGCCACGAGGACCCCCTGTGCAACCGCTGCAAGGCGTCGGCCCATTCGATTTCTCCTTGTTCGTGCATTCGCTGACGACGCAGAATGCTGCTCCGGCACAGGACCGCGCGGAGGCGCTGGTCTGTCTCTACTTCGTTGGATTCGGCGATCGTCCTCGTTCAGGGCCGAAAAGCAGGCTTAGTAGAGGTGGAAGGAGGAGGGAGGTCCGCCGCCTTGAAATAGTAATGTAGGTGCATGGCGAAGACGCCCAGAATGAAAATGAAGCCGGATAATTCAAGGCCAATGGATAGGACGACGGAGACCGCCGCCGTGACGAGTAGATCAAGCCGCCGGATTCTGCTCTCGATCACTCGCAAGGCACGCCCCAGGGAGGGGCTCGCTTGTTGCTCCCTCAAGTTCGTCATCAGCCCAGTGTAGATGAAAAACCAGAAGCAGCAGAGGAACAGATCGAGTGCGACAGGTAAGGCCCCTGCGCCTTCTATGCGAAGCGCCACTAGAGGTGATGCAATGAAGCAGGCGAGGCCACATCTTAGCAGAGCGCGCGCTACAGCCCAATGATTGAATGCTAGCGCTCCATCGATGAAGTCGCTGATGCGCTGAGCGCAGTCAAGCAGGCCTCCATCAATGCGGTCGGGTAAGCTCGTCATTCTGGGTTTCCATTGCTTCGGTGGGGACGAAGGGGTGTGGCCACTTGGCGCCCGAGTAGGCGTGTAGTTGCCCTCGCGTGGGTTCGGTGACTGGCGGTTCCCACCGACGCCAAATCAGGTCAGCGTCGCCGTAGCAACCGCTCCGCGAACGCGCGCAAGTCTGCTGCATCGACACCTCCGTCACCCACGACCTTGAGAACGGGGTCGACTACGGCCGACACCGCACGCTCCAGCTGCGCTCGGGTTGCGGACGGTGGCCTGGGTCGATCAGGGACCCGCCTTACCCCTCGCGCCCTATGCGTGGAGGCAGCCCATTGGGAAGCGATCGCCGCACGTTCTTCGATGCTTGGGAGCGAGTTGACCAAGGCAGACGGCGGATTGCAGCCGGTGCGGTTGTGGTGTCGAAGCGATATCACAGGGGTCTCCTTGGCGCACCCTTGGCGTCCCGTGATGCCGCTGCCCCGCCGGTTCTGGTGAAATGGGGGATAAGGCTTGATGGGAGAGACGTCGGGTACTAAAACAGTTCTTGCATTGTTCCTGCCGATGGACGGCTGGATCTTTTAAGGGAAACAAGACAATGGCTGGTGATGCTCTAAAGAAGCCCCTGACCCCCTCGGCCGAACTTGCCGCAGTTGTGGGGTCCGAGCCTATCTCCCGCGGCGACGTCGTGTCGAAGATGTGGGAGTACATTAAGAGCAAGGATCTTCAGAACCCCGCGAACAAGCGCGAGATCCTCTCGGATGACAAGCTGCGCCCGATTTTTCACGGCGAAGACAAAGTCACCATGTTCGACATGAACAAGCACCTGGCAAAGCATCTTAGCTGACGCTGCCGACACCTGACCCGGAAGGCCGCCGGCTTGTGTGCCGGCGGCCATCCCTGTTCGAAGCCCAGTCTTGGCATTGTGCATGTGAGTGTCGAGCTAGGGATGTCGGCGCGTGAAATCCGTCGCCGATGAAAGCACTGTCAGGATGGGCAGCCATCGGAACACGGGTCCGGAGTGCGACGGCGCAGGACCATATCTCTTCGCTCATCTCTTCACCTGTATTTCTCTCACGCCTGTCGCCAAGAGGTTAGGGCCTCAAGTCCGACGCGGTGTGATCGCCGGATCATCATCTCGAAGACTCCGCGTCGAAAGTCGATCGCGGCTTGGTCGCCCAGGATGAGCCTGCTGCTTCGGATGGCGCGAGCGATGCGCGCGTGGCTGCAGTCCTTCTCACGAAGCCACCGCGTGCCGCCCTCGAGGAAGGACGTCATCCGGAAAAGCGCACGGGCCATGCGCTCACTTGCGAGGCTAGAGTTCCTGAGGAGCGAGACCTCGTCATCGTTGAGCGTCGGTACCAGGGCGCGTGGACCGGCCCCGTCCCGGTCGGGAAAAGTCCATTGCGTCCAGTCGTAGGTCCACTCAAGATGGTCGTCGTCGAGCTTCAGGACGTCTTCATGCCGACGGCCGGCTGCATCACGCCCCTCGCCTGTGTGGAACTCGACGAGAGCGGAGACACGTTGGCGGGCATCTATTTCTCTTGTTCCAAGGGCCTCAGTGATCCCATTCGTGTCGCGGTCCATGCTGTAGAATTCCGAACTCCCTGATTTCAGGATGACTAACACGGTCGCCAGGAATTCCTACCATCATTTTCCGCGCAAACTTGCTCGTCTAAGCGCATCCGTCGGTCACTTGGACGTGGCGCAGGCTCAGCTGGCTCCGTGAATGGCCACGGCCGCTTGTTGCTTCTTGGCGTATCTCGTCCAGCCATCCTCACCGTAGCGCTGGAGCCAGCCGCCATAGAGGTCCACGAGCGGGCTGTGGTATCCGTCAATGATTGCTTCAGAGAATGTCGCCATGGCCAGCTTGCTTTGGGTCCGAAGTTAAGTTCCCGGTGCAGGATCTTCTGAATCGAGATCGCCCTCACGGTGCATCAAGGCCATACGGACGATCGCGTCCGGGTCGTGACCATCGTGCGTCGCCAGGTGGAGAAGGTCCGTGATGAGGTCGATGATTGAGGCATTGCCATCCTGACTTTCACCTTTGACTTCAAGGTAGGCGGTTAAGCCGTGCTCAGCGTAGAATCGGCGTGTCTGGTTGCTGATCATCAGGGAGATTCCTCGTTCGCGATTCTCTTCGCGAGGTGCGCATTGCGGTATTGCGGCTGGTGACTGGTTTCCTCACCAACCCAGTCCGGCTGGAGCACAAGCGTGTGCGCCGAAGGAATTTCGACTTCCACCAACTCGAGACCCTGCAGAGACGGGTTCAGGAAGACATCTACCTCCCATACCCGACCTTCGAACAGGATCTCAGAACGTCGCTTGTGCAACGTCGCTCCGCAGTGCTGGGCAATGAGGGCGTAGCTCGCAGGATCAAGCTTCGTCTGTAATTCGATGCGTTCGATGCCCGCGACCGTGCGTTTGAAGGTCTGCTCATGCACCGGCGCAGTCTGGCCATCGGATACAGTCCTACGTACTCGAACTGTCCAGTCGCCGGTGTCCGGCAGGTAGGCCTGGTAGATGTCATAGGACGTCAGCAGGGTGCCCTTGGAGATTGCTTCAGCGATGATGATGGCTGCGGGCCGAAGAAGACGGAACTGACGCTCGATCTCGCGGTCGTGCTGCATCTCTCGGTTCTTTCATTGGTTGGCTCAACCGCAGACCTTCTTGAGGCCCGTGAGTTGGTCAAGGCGCAGGACCTCGTAACGGCGTCCACGGTTCTCTTCGTATCGGACCACGAGGACCGTCCTGTCCCGGTGACGACGAACGAAGACGACTGGGGCTTCACCCGATGAGTGGAAAGTGTCGCGAGCGCACATGACCTCGCCCCAGGGCGCGTTGCAAGCGGCGTAGAGCCGGGTGGTCCCCGGAACGCCGGCAGATCGGAGCACGTGGAAGGCAGTCGGAACATCATCGACGATGAAGTAGGACGTCGAGGCCAGGACCTCCTTCTCTCCCAGCTTCACCTTCCACAGTGTGAGCAAGGGTGGGATTGAGCGGCGAATACGGAGCGCTACAGGGGCTGTCTTCGACAGGTCGGAAACCGGGGGGCAGGCCGGGATGTGGCTGGCGGCTGCGGCCGCCAGCATGGCGATACCTATGCTCATGTAGCTAATCCTGCTTGGTTGGCTCCGGCAGCAAGAACGCGATCGGGCAGGATAGCGTAGTGAGCTGTTTAGCTGTTAGGCTATCGTATATATGTCCCGACCAGGAAAGACCAGACCGGTCCTCGACCCGTGCCGTCAGAGCATCTCTGCTGTTTCCGAACCATGTGTAGCGGGCGTCGGTCGACGGCGCCCTGATTGGGAACCAGTTCTCTTTCTCGGTACTCGACATTGCGGCGAGGAGAGATAGGTCCTTAATTTTAACTGAGCCCGCTTCTAGCCGGTAGTGCGGGGCCATGTCGAAGGGCGGGTGAAACTCTGCATTTGTTACTTCCAACATATTCAGTTCCCTGTTGGGGGCCGGTCTCCTATTGCGTGAGATAGCCCGTCGGAAGGACGATCCAACGGGATCATGGCGATCACACGGATTGGCGTAGGCGCCCGATAGACTGCATCAGATTGCGTCGGGCGCGTGCCTCAAAGGTGGAGCGGCCCCAGTCGGTAAAGTAGATGTGGGGTCGTTCTAGGAAGGCTTCGAGAATGGCCGCCCGGCCTCTTGCGTAGGCGCTCCATTCAACGTGACGGTACTCGTGCCGTACGCCTGCTTCGTACCGCTCGAACTTCATCTGGTCGGCGCCGAGGACGGCGAGATCAAGATCGAGGAAGTGGCTGGTATCAGAAAGATCCTCGTCCGAAAGACCCTCGTGAGGCTTGTGCTTCGCAGTTGCCCTAATCATCCGGGCCGTGCGCTGGACGGTGATCTCTGGAACGACATCAGCGAGACGTCGCTCAGCGAAAAGAGCACTCCTCTCTTCATTGTCTGCGCGGCGAGGATCATAGACGATGTCGTGCAGTATGATCGCTGCCATGATGGCCAGCCGGTCGTGAAGTAGCGCTCGAATGGGTTGCGAGGCTTCGAGCATGTCCAGGGGGTGGGACCATGAATGGTATCCCCGCGCGTCTGTTTCATGCATCGCACGGGCCTCGGCGACCAGGTCGTCGGGCAGCGGCACTCTTTTCATCTGCTTCTCCTGCCGGTGATGGACGATGCATGGTTGTGCCACGGGTTCTGGCACGGCAGGAGGCATTCTTGGATAGAGGGTTGGGGAGGTAGCCGGCGACGCTGCCTAGAAACGATGCCTCGGAGCCTTCAGGAACTATCGCGCAGCGGGCGGGGGAGTCGCTGCCTCAAGCGCTGAAGCTTGAACCTCAGGTATTGCGACATGAGCTGCGAGCACCATGCCTGAGCCCAAGGCTGCTGTTCCGAGCATTACGAAGGCGATGAACTGCTTCATGTTCCGTCCCTGGTTAGCCTGCCTCAACGCGTGAAGCCGTGTTTCTCTCCTTAAGTTTTGACGTTTTTTGATCCGACATAGGGAGGCCATCTGAGGTGCTGGTACCCCGGTTTGGCATGCCTGGGATAATCAGGCAGCGGCCTTGTGGCGAGCGGCGGCCGCGGTGTCATGGATCGCATCGAATTCCGGCGTGGTTGAGCCCTCGGGTCCGCGCCAGGTATCGAACGGATCTGCGTTGACGCATTCAACGACGTGCGTCGGCAGGCGCTGAAGTACCGGCTGGAACAGGCCGATCGACCGGTGTCCGAAATGGCCGAGCTTCTTGGACTGATTTATGTCGTCAATGATGATGCCGTCCCAGTCACCGGAGGTCGCGAGCTCCTCAAAAAGGTCGGTGCGCATCCACTGCCGGCCTGTCAGTCCGCCGTCCTCCGTGCTCTGGAGGTCATAGAGCCGAAGATCCTTGGGGCGTTGAGCGATGAATAGCCGGCCCTTCGTCTTCCAGGACGCGGGCATGATTTCATCCTGCCCGCCTTCCCGCAGGCGCACTTTGATCCAGGCAGTTTCGCCGTCGAAGGTATAGCCCAGTCTCTCGAGGAAGTTCTTCGCATCCCGGTTGCTGGGATGATTATCAAGGACTCTGTATGAGTCCATCCGGCCGTAACGGTTTCGCTCGGCCTCCATGTGCGCGACGTTGAAGCCCATCGCCGAGAAGATTGTCTCGTGGAAGCTACTGTGCGGGATAAAGAAGTCGTCCAGCGAATAGCTTGCGAAGCCGGTCAAGACCTCGGAGCCGCTTTGCGCGCAGTAAGATTGTGCGATCTCCGGCTCCTCGGCAAACCAGAGCAGCCTTTCCCAGCAGGTCGCTCGGAGCGGTCCATCGAAGGGTTCGATCGTCCCGTGAAACAGCAGGTCACGAGCGGCCGTGCGTGGCGTCTCGGCTGCCCGTAGGTGATCGGCCAACCACTCGGGAATCACGGTCATATTCTTTCCTTTGATCGTTCCTCATCCCGCAAGTTCAAAGCTGTCGGGCCGCGCCAGCTTCCAGGCAGAAGCGTAGAAGCTGTGCCCGCACTGCCCGAGCAATTCGCCGTCGGTCAGGAACGCGTGAAGTTGCGATAACAGGCGGATCTCCGTTGGACTGACCCGTCGTGCCATATGGTGCAGCCCGAGATGTGCTGACCTTAACCTGTGATCGAAGCCCCGCGCCGGTCAAGGTGTTGTGGACGAACAGCAGTCCTCCCCGTCACCGACTAGCGCGAGCGGCCCGGCCGAGATTTGCTCTTCGACCCTTGGCTCGAGTTCTTTGAAACGATGCGACTGCCAGCGCGACCGAGGTTCATGGCGTGATCTCCTCCGGCCACCGCGTCACGCTGCGGCGCGAACCTTGCCCAGCGTATGTTTGATGGCAGTGCGGGCTTCGGTGACGTCGAGGACGCAGGCCGCTTCGTATGCGTTCTTGAAGCGTTTGGCATCGACAAGGTAGCGCATCAGCGCCTTCTTCTGGTCCGCTGTCGGCGGCCGCATCTCGAGACCACGGCAGGAGCCCGATGCTTCGGCCATCAGGAAGCGATCGCACCAGGTCATAGCTTCGTTGGACGTTGCGCAACCAAGAACGGTGATGGTGTCCTTGCCGACGCGCGACAACGCGTACCATTCTCCACCGTGGCAGAATGCGCCGGCCCATGCGTTCTGGTTACGTGCGACCATAGCGTCGCAAACCGACGCAACGCGGACGAATCTCGGCTTGGCCTGGCGCATGATCTCGATCTCGCGCATCCCGAAGTGTCGAACCACCTCCTTGGGGCGACACGGGAAGATGTTGCTGTTGTCGTTGGCCGGGCGAGGGTGGGCTTCGACCCTCATCGCCGCTTCCTGCTCTTCGAGGACACGTACCTCGATGGAACGGTGCCGCTCTGCTGCCCCTGTGAAATCGAGGAGTATGCAGTTCGTCTTGGACTCGCCCGGATACCGCAGCGGATCGAGGCTGCGCATTCCTCGCCCGACTGCCTGGAGGAAGGTGAGTTCCGAAGCCATCATGCGCAGGTTGATGACGCAGGCGGTCCGCTGATCGTCCCAGCCTTCGGCAAGCATCATGACGTTGATGACGACCTGGATGCGTCCGGCAGCGTACTCACCGAGAATGCGCTCGTTCTCCTCCTCCTTCTTGGAATGGACGCATTCAGCCACGTAGCCGCGATCACGGAATGCCTGTGCAAGCGCTTCGGCATGCGGAATGGTTGGGCAGAAGGCTACCGTCTGGCGATTATTGCAGCGCTTCTCGACCCAGTGGTCGATAACGGCATCGTGGTGGACCTGCTTATCAAGTAGCTTGCCAAGTGACGTCATGTCGTACTCGGCGCCTACGAGCGGGATGTTCTCCAGATCTGCCTTGAAGCCGGTATCGATGGTGAAGGTACGGACCGGCACTAGGATGCCAAGGTCGATCAATTCCGAGTACGTGATCTGGAACGCGATCCCTGCTGCAAAGGCAAGGGTCTGCCCATCCGAACGGTTCGGCGTCGCCGTGTAGAAGAGGATACGAACGTCTGGATTGATCTCGCGGGCGCGTTCGATGATCGCGCGATAGGTCGGTGAGGCGGCATGGTGAGCCTCGTCGACTACCAAGTGGGTGAAGAAGGGCATCTGCTTCAGGCGCCAGGGCTTGGAGACTGACTGCGCGGTGCCGAAAACGATGTCCCCGGTCCAGTCGTTGCGTCGCGCCTTGACGACCGACAGCGCTGCACCGAGGTGAGCGGTAAGCTCGCCGATCGTCTTCTTGTTCTGTCGGATCAGGAAATCGGATCCCTGGAGGATCAGGACCTTTGGCAGGACCGTCTCGATCATCTCTTCAGCGATGGTGAAGCCCATCGCTGCGGTTTTGCCGCTGCCCGTCGGCATGACGATCAGGGCAGAGCCTTCGACCTTCAGCCGTTCGCGAGTTCGGACCGTGCAGCGCTGCTGGTAGCCCCGCCGCTCATAGCCGCTCGGGATTCCTCCGAATGCCAGCATGGCTCTTCTCCAAAATTGTGATTTTCGACACGCAAAGCGCTCGACAGATCTCGGCCGTCCTTTGCTTCCCTGCACACCGGACCGGCGGATCTCCCCGCCGCGCAGCTGCTTGAAGAACGTAGGCCGAAGGGCCGAGAGATCATCGACGATGCGGGGCGGAGCCAGAGGCTCGCTGCGCCGAGAAGCGGCGATAAGGGCGGGCGCGCTTCGTTGGAATCAGCCGGTTGGCCGCGACGGCGGTCGAGTGGTTAGCGTCCGACCTTCACATCGCCGGCGGACTGTCGTTGGTGCTGCACTGAGGAGAGGGGAAGAAAGAGGAGACGCGGGCCCGGCTGGCTGGGCTCCTTTTTCTCCTTCAGCTTCGTTGATATGGTCTCAGGCTCAAGCGACGGTGACTGTTTCGCGCGCCTCGCGTTGGCGATCCACCTCACCCAGGAGCTTGTCCGTGACCCTGACAACGGCGCCGAGAGCGTTGCGGTCATCCACAGCAAGCCAGCCCTCTGCAACCGCACGGTCGACCGCGGCCTCGTGTAGGGCCTCGACCAGGAGCGGAACACCGTACGTAAGGTGTGACCCGAGCACCTGATTGATGATGCCAAACATCCTGTCGCTTCCTGCATTTCGCCAGGCGAACGAACGACGAGTATTTGGATGAATGGCCGCCATCAGAGGGTCGGGCCGCTGGTCGAGATGATGAAATTCGAAGGCTGGCTCGTCTACTAACGAGCCGAAACGGCGAAAACTGTCACCGTATTCCGCTTCGTACACCCGCTTAAGGAGGGGGCAGTACTCGGCCATGCAGTCGGCGTTGCATCCGCCGCGGTTCGGCGCTGAGCACTCGCGCTCACCATCATCCGGATACCTCCGAAAACGGCAGCCGCTCTGGAACAAGTCGAAAGACACCGCTTCAGAGCGCGGTTGCAAGGCCGACTTCCGGAGGCAGTCTGCTGCTACGAACGTGGAGGAGCGGCCCCACTCGCCGTCCGCGGGATGAACCAACCCCGCCTGCCTGAGCCGTTGGACCAAATGGTATGGCGCCTCGGTTCCGTCCGCGAACCGGTACCGTGCGTAAGGTTCGAGATCGAAGAAGTCATCAGAACGGTCCTCGGCGGGTGTGCACTCGAGAGTGGCTCCCTCGGCCATAAGACTTAGTAGAACGTCGCGAGCGTCGTTATCCTCGTCCAGGAAGGCGCTCGGATGTCCCTCGTACAGGAGCCTACGAACCCTGTCCTTCATCGCCGCGATAGTGCCTATCGCAACCTTCAGGCACGCCGCGCCGATGCCTTCGATGCCATCTATTGGATTTCCGACGTAGACGTCTCCGTGAACATGTTCAGGGGTAGGCTCCACTCGTGCCTCTGGGGTGGACAACGCGATAAGGGAAGCTGCGAGCTTCTTCTCCGGACGACTGTGCCTGTCCGAAGTAAGGAAAAAGCCGACAAAGCGGCCCTCAATCTCGCTGACGAGCATGGCTGGTTCGTAGCAGCCCGCGGGCATGGCATACTTGACCAGCTTCTGCGGATCCTCCGGAGCGCTGACATATGCCGATGGCCGCGGACACCAGAGATCCTTGCACGGCTCGGGACGTTGCCAAGGCTTCGTCAGTTCAACGGGGAGTGCGGCGGTGCCCTCAGCCAAGACATCACGGGCGATCTTGAGAAGCGGATGGAGGGCCCGCTCCTCGAACTCGAAGGGGACGTTATACCGACTGCTGATGTAGAGCGTGGCATCGAGCACCATAGGATCCTCGATCCAGACGACAGTCGTCATCAACGCTGCGATTGCTTCCAACTCCGCCTTAGGCCGCGCCAGGTCGCACCGAATGAACTCCCGGCTGTGATGCAGGTCGTACATCGGGTGGGGCAGACCCTTTTCCACCTTGCTGAAGATGATCTTGCTCATTCATTTCCCTCCACGGGTTTTATCCTCACGTGCTTCCCGGTCAGGCGTACCTGGTCATCACACTGGCCTCGTCTTGCGCCCAGTCGGCGGCGAGGAACCGATCATGAAAGGTCTGCGCCGTCTCCTGCTCCGTGGCTTCCGCCTCGGTAAGGGAAAGGGCGACCAGTTCGTGGAAGAGATGGTCGGCATCCTTATCCCACCCGGTACCAAATCGTTCCTGGAGGTCCTCAAGGCCGACCCCCGACGGAACGAACCAGCAGTTATCGTCGAGTGCAGAGGTGACAGCGATTGCCTGCTCCAGGGGGAGTGCCCCCTCCAATACTGCCTGCGCGGACTGCTTGTAGTTGCACGCGTCGCGATACAGGTAGCGGACCTCAGTGTTCGGCAGCGTCTCACGGAAGGTCTTGGTGTCGATGAGGTGGCTGATCTGAGATGCGTTCATTGTTCATCTCCTGCATTTTAGGATGGATGTTGATTTCGCCATACGAAACTCGGATACTTCGTTCATCTGGACGATGGAGTGAGACGATGGTTGACCGCGATTTGCCGACTTCGGGGCCCGACAACGGTAGTGGTCAAGGCAGCATCACCGTAGATCGTGAACGTGACGTCGTTCTTCTAACCGGCCTCCCCGATCGCGCTCTGGCGGCAAAGACGCTCGAGTACGCGCGCGATCTTCGGCAGGGTGCCGGGATTACCGAACGTGACGGGGCCGTCGGTGAGCTCCTCAACCGCATTGTGCCGGCCATGGCCCATAAGCTGGGCGTGCCGATCGACGATCACGAGCAGCGCGTAATCGTTGAGCACAGTGAACGGATGCGGGGACGCGGTGGCCCGGAGCAGACGGTTGATGACATGTCCCAAACCATTCTTCATGCCGTCCGAGATGGCAGCCGGCAGTTCCGGGACAGCGCGCTGTTCAGCCCGCCCGAGAAGGGGAATCTGGCCGCGGTCATGCTCGATCGCATGCTGCGCCAGGAAGGTATCAAGCAGGCGACGCGCCCCGACGGCAGTGTCGAACCCTATCCTGGGCCTGATGGTACAACACGCGCCGTTTCTGGCGTCGTCGGTCCGGACGCCGTCGGGACACATCCGGTCGCACGTCGCATGTTGGAGAAGACATCGGAGATGGGGCATCACCCCGTGCCGTACTGGTCGCCCGGGCATATGTTGCCGCCGCGCGACGGTGGAAAGTTCGGAAAGATGCTCTCTCCAGAGTCTCTGCTCGAGATTTCGGCGCAGCAGGTTTACGCCTCGCGGCTGCATGCTCTGTCCGATAAGGACCTGGCGGCGGAACTGGTGGAGCAGGCCCGCGATATGCGCGAGCGTCGGCCGGAAGTCGCGATTACCGGCCAGGGCGGCTATCACCGGTTTGTGGCCAACTACACCATCCCGGAAATGGGAACGCTGTACGGGCAGACCCTGCAGCCTGGTGAAGTGAACCCCCACCCTATCCGTCGGGACGATGACCAGGCGATGTTTGAGGGTGTGAGCTCCGCGGTTTTTCACGCGATCCCCGAGGGGCAGCATTATGTTGTGCGTGATCCCGACGCAGATCGGGCGAGCCTCTCTGAGAAAGTCATGTTTGCCGAGCCTTCGAGCGGCAACAGCATGGGAATGCTGCTCGATCGTGTCGCTGCAACGCTCGAGGTCGAGCGAGGTGGAGAGTATGACCGAATGGGGCGGGCCATCGCCGAAGTTGGGCGCTTCCGGGGATACGGCGACCATCATTATGCGTGGCAGCCCACGCAGCGGTCCGACGAGGAAGTCTCTCTGCGAAAGGAGCCCGCGAAAGCTGCCGAACGAACCACCCCTGAGCTTTCCGGTCCGCGGAAGGGCGCTATGGCCGCGGCGTTGGCAGCTGCGGGGATTGGGGCCAGCCGCTGAGATTCCCGGTGCGCGTGGTTATGCAGGCGTCGATTGAGCGAAAGGTAATTATGATGACTGAGGTGAATGGCGAGCGTGAGGCCCTCAAACAGGTCGGCGCAATTCTCGAAGAGTTCCGGGCGGCCGTTTCGCCGGTGGCAACATTGAGCCTTGCGCACACGTTCGTCACGGTTGCCCTCAATGAGGGCAAGAACCTCACAGAGATGGCGAGTATCATGGGGGCTAAAGTGCCGACAATCAGCCGCAACGTGCTCGACCTGGGTGAGCGAAACCGCCGGAAGACGGATGGCTATAGGCTTGTGAAGTCAGAGCAGGATCCGATGAACCTGCGGTCCAACAAGTACGCTCTGACGCCGCGCGGTCGGCAGATCGCGAACCGCCTGATCAAGATCGTGCACAACACTAAGGCGCAGGCCTAACGGCCGTCTGGGCGAGTATTCACGCGATAGAGACGATCCTTGGCGACGAGCCGTCCATCTTGAGGACGGCTCGTCAATATCCCGTCTGCTTCCATGCGTGGGAGGAGCGGCTTGAGGTGGCACCAAGACACGCTGGACTTCGTCGCGAGCTCGCACGCGCTTAATTCCTGAGATCCCAGTATCTGAATGATCATCTGATGTCGGCTCTCCTGCCTGCGCCGCTTGGAGAGGTTTCTGATTATGCGCAGGTAACCGATCATATGCGATCCCTTCTCAACAGCGTTCCAGCCGGTGACGATACTCGTCTCGGTTCCATCCTTAAACCCGGGCACTGCCAAATGGAAGTCGGGCGTCGTCAACAGAGGCAATACGACCAAAGTATTCGCGAAAGTATCGCGGTTTTCAGGATGACAAATAGTCGCCCCAGGAATAAGGTTCCCCGGTTGGTTTGCGTGGGTGGGGATTGGCTCGATGCGTCTTGGATATATAGCCGTCGTATCTTTGCTGCTTTGCGGCGTAGCCGAGGTGGCGCAGGCTCAGACCTCCTCGGGCGTCGTGCTGATGCGTCGCTCGCTGGACCCCAAGACGCGCACCTTCACCTGGCTGCCGGAGGACTGGAGCCAGTGTTCAAATAGCTGCGGGGCCGGACAGCAGACCCGGCAGGTGCAGTGCACGCTCAATGGAAAGCGGGGGGCTCCGGAGGTGAACTGCACCTCGGAAAAGCCCGAAACCATCCAAGCCTGCTACGATGTGCAAGGCTGCTCCTTCACTTGGTCCGCCGGCGAGTGGTCGGACGTTGCCGGCTGTGGAGATGTTGTCCAGACGCGTAGCCTTTCGTGCGTCCGCGGTGACGGGCAGGTAGTCTCCAACTCTGAGTGCCCGACGCCGACGCCTCCGACCGCGCAGTCGGTTCGGGATCTCCGCACCTGCTCGTACGACTGGAAGAGCAGTCAATGGTCGACGTGGTCTGACGAGTGCCAGACTGGTGCTACCTCCACGCGGAGCGTGTGGTGCGAGCGCTCGAACGGTGAGAAGGTTTCGGATGCTGAGTGTGCGAGCTCGGGGGCAAAGCCGCAGGGCTCCCAGAGCGAGGACCGCTACGGACAGTGCAGCTATACCTGGGTCGAGAAGCCTTGGGGCGCCTGGTCGTCGACCTGTGAGACGGATGCTACGCGGTCACGCGAGGTAACCTGTGTCCGTTCGAACGGGGATGAGGTCGCCCACCTCTTCTGCGAGGCGTCGTCTGCGATGCCTCGGACGACGGAGCAGAGCGATCAATACGGAAGCTGTAGCTACTCGTGGAAGGCAGAAGAATGGGGTGCTGTCGCCCCGGCGTGTGGTGTATCTGTAAAGTCTCGTGCGGTGCAGTGCATCCGGTCCAACGGAGACGTTGTTGCCGACGGATCGTGCAACGCAGCCGATCGGCCTGCCGATCAGGAGAAAGTGAACGACTATTCCACCTGCACGTACGGCTGGAAGGAAGGAAGCTGGGGAGCTCCTTCGAATAGCTGCGGGGATGCGATATCGTCTCGTTCGGTGACATGCGTTTCGTCCGACGGGCGGAATGTTGCTGACGCATTCTGCACGGCGGCGAAGCCGACGTCCTCGAAGTCCAGCTATGAAACGAGTGGGTGTTCGTACACGTGGAATGCGTCGGATCCGTGGGGTGCGCCGGTTGCGGCTTGCGGCGCGACGGTTCAAAACCGTTCGGTCACCTGCACCAGATCGGACGGTCAAACCGTTGCCGATACACTGTGCAATCTGGGCTCGCGCCCGGCTTCGCAACAAGCAGCGATCGATTACTCGACCTGTACCTATGCGTGGAAGGAAGGGGCTTGGAGTGCGCCTTCCAACATGTGCGGGGACGCGACCTCTACGCGTAGCGTCACCTGCGTGTCGTCGGATGGTCGTACGGTTGCCGACGCTTCCTGTGCGGGTCAGAAGCCCGCCGGATCGAAGTCGACGTATGAGACGAGCGGCTGCTCCTATAGCTGGAATCCGTCTCCTTCATGGGGGGCGCCGGTTCCCGCATGCGGCGCTACTGTGCAGAGCCGGTCGATTTCCTGTCTGCGTTCCGACGGCCAGACGGCATCTGACGCGTTGTGCCCGAGCGGTACCAAGCCACCCGCGACCCAGGCAGCCACGGACTATTCGCTGTGCACCTATGCCTGGCGTGAGGGCGCGTGGAGCGCTCCGTCCAAGTCGTGCGGAGACGCCACCTCGACGCGCAGCGTGACCTGCGCTTCTTCTGATGGCCGTACGGTCGCTGATACTTCCTGTACGGGGCAAAAGCCGGCCGGATCGAAGACGTCCTACGAGACGAGCGGGTGCTCCTTTAGCTGGAACGCGGCAGCACCATGGGGAGCGCCGGTTCCAGCCTGCGGAGCGACTGTACAGAACCGGCCTGTCACCTGTCTTCGGTCGGACGGTCAGACCGTTGCTGATGGATCGTGCAGCGCCGCTACGAAGCCCGCGACGCAGCAAAGCGCCACAGACTATTCGACCTGCACCTACGGCTGGACAGCTACGGCTTGGAGCAACTGGTCATCTTCTTGTGGACAGGCGACCCAGACTCGTACCGCCACCTGTCAGAGTTCGGACGGCCGATCGGTCGCCGACAGCTTCTGCGGTGCCACGGCCAAGCCTGTTGTTAGCCAGTCGGCATATCAGACGTCAGGTTGCTCCTATGCATGGCAAGCGGGCGCGTTCGGTGCGCCCGCGGCCGCTTGCGGCGCTACCACTCAGACCCGGACGGTGAGCTGCCTGCGGTCTGATGGCCAGTCGGTCGCAGACAACCTGTGCGCAGCTGGCAGCAAGCCCCCGGCATCACAGGCGGCAACCGATTATTCCAGGTGCACCTATGATTGGGTCGCGTCCGGCTGGGGCGCGTGGTCCTCGAGCTGCGGCCAGGCCAGCCAGTCCCGAACCGCGACGTGCCGGAGTTCGGACGGGCGCACTGTGGCAGATAGCTTCTGTTCGGCCGGGACGAAGCCCGCTTTGACCCAGTCCGCATATCAGACCTCGGGGTGCTCTTACGCGTGGCAGGCGGGCGCGTTCGGTGCTCCGACCGCTGCGTGTGGTGCCTCCACCCAGACCCGAAGCGTCAGCTGCCGTCGTTCGGACCTGCAGACCGTGGCTGATGCGCTGTGCCCTGCAGCAAGCAAGCCGCCTGTCACTCAGGCCACAACCGACTATTCCACCTGCACCTACGCTTGGGTTGCTTCGGGCTGGGGTAACTGGTCGTCGACCTGTGGCAATGCGACCCAGACACGGACGGCCACGTGCCGCAGCTCAGATGGTCGAACGGTCGCGGAGTCGTTCTGCTCGGCGTCTGCCAAGCCTACCCTGAGCCAGTCTGCATATCAGACGTCCGGTTGCACTTACGCTTGGCAGGCCGGCGCGTTCGGTGCGCCGGCCGCGGCGTGCGGCGCCACCACGCAGACCCGGGCCGTCACCTGCCTGCGATCTGACGCGCAGACTGTTGGCGATACCTTCTGCCCCGCAGCGAGCAAGCCATCGACCACCCAGGCGGCGACGGATTATTCCAGGTGCACCTATGCGTGGGTTGCGTCGGCGTGGGGCGCCTGGTCATCGACTTGTGGGCAGGCGAGCCAGTCTCGGACCGCGACTTGCCGGAGTTCGGATGGTCGGACCGTAGCGGACACGTTCTGTACGGCTTCCACAAAGCCAGCTCTTACCCAGTCGGCCTATCAAACCTCGGGTTGCAGCTACGTATGGCAGGCTGGCACGTTCGGGGCGCCGGTCGCCGCGTGCGGAGCCACGTCGCAATCGCGAACCGTCGCGTGTGTCCGATCGGATGGGCAGGGCGTGGCAGATTCACTCTGCCCAGCCGCATCACGGCCTTCCGCAACTCAGGCAGCGACGGATTATTCCAAGTGCACGTACACCTGGGACGCTACGGCCTGGGGTGCTTGGTCGACGTCGTGCGGTCAGGGCACGCAGACCCGAACGGTCTCTTGCAAGCGGTCGGATGGCACAAAGGTCGCCGATACCTCCTGTGCCGGAACCGAGCCGGTAAGTTCGCAGTCCGCGTATCAGGTTTCCGGGTGCAGCTTCTCCTGGAAGTCGAGTGCTTGGGGCGCCGCGGCGGCGGCTTGCGGTGCGTCGACCCAGACTCGTTCGGTGTGGTGTGAGCGGTCGGATGGGACCTCGGTAGCAGACAGCCAGTGCGGCAGCGGTAAGCCTGCCGTGACGCAGGCCGCCACCAACTACAGCGCATGCTCTTTCAAGTGGGCGTACAGCGGCTGGACGACGACCTCGCAGACCTGCGGCACTACGGTTCAATCCCGTACGGTGTGGTGCCAGCGTTCGGACGGCACCACCGTCGCCGACAGCAACTGTGGCTCCGGGAAGCCGGGGGCCACCCAGTCGCTGGCGGACTATTCGACCTGCACCTATAGCGCAGTGAACCCGGGCAACTGGTCCGCTTGGAGCAGCACCTGCTCAGCTTCGGCTGCACGTTCGAGGACCTACCAGTGCCGACGGGCCGACGGGGCGATCGTCGCGAATGCCGAGTGCACCAATCGAGGCATCAGCCTCAGCGAAGGGCAGACTTCGGCCGTGTACGACGGGTGCAGCTATTCTGTCTCTGGATGGTCGGCTTGGAGCTACAATAGCACCTGCTCGACCAGCGCCACTGCTACGCAGACGGCCACCGGATGTCGTCGTTCGGACGGGACAGCGGTTCCCGTCGCCGAGTGTTCGAGCCGAGGTACCAAAACCACGCAAACGACGACGACGTCGAACCTGACGGGTTGCGGATATAGCTGGCAGGCGGATGGATGGTCGGCCCAGCAGAATGTCTGCACGAGCGGTACGCAGACGCGTGCTGTCTGGTGTAAGCGCTCGGATGGGACCCGGGTTGATGATGGACCGTGCGGTGCGGGACGGCCCGCAGGTTCTCAGAGCTATTCGAACACGCTCGCGTGCGGCTACACCGCTTCCTACGGGGCGTGGGGTGCATGTCAGAGCAACAACCAGCGTACGCAATCGATGACCGCGTGCATCCGGTCCGATGGTGCACCGGTCGCGGCCGCTGAGTGCGTGAACCGGAACCAGGCCGCGACGAAAACGGAGGCCTGCACGACGGGCTATGCTCCAGGCGTGCAAGTAACCTCGAGGCCGCTCTATTACACCTGCGCCTATGGCCCCCCGAGCTACTTCGGGTGCACCTACATTGCCGGCTACGGGTATATGACGGAGGCAAGCTGCACTGGCACTCAGGCCGCCGCCCAGTGCCTTTCTGGCAGCGCCAGGTTCACCCCGATCAACCGGGGGACGCTCAACGGCCAATGCTCGCTTCAGTGCCAGTGAGATCGTCGGACGT